>DASQMC010000026.1:0-279082 GCA_035645695.1 Pyrinomonadaceae bacterium | reverse complement strand
AGTGATTGCAGTTCGCTATACAAAGAGACGGCGAGAGAGACTATGACGCAAAAAAGATCAGGCGATGCGATCAAGGTGCTGATCGTTGACGATGAAGAGGCCGCGCGCTACGGCGTGCGCCGCGCGCTCGGGAGCCTCGGTTACGAGATCGAAGAGGCGGGGAGCGTGGCCGAAGCACACGCACATTTTTCTCAGGGCGCACCCGATTTACTGCTCCTCGATGTCAATTTGCCGGGGCAGAGCGGTCTGGAATTTTTACGCGAGTTGCATGGCGCGGAAGCCGCGCAAAAGGATGCCCCTCTCGTCATACTCATCACCGCGCACGGCTCCGAGCGCATGGCTGTCGAAGCGATCAAGACCGGCGCTTACGACTACCTCTCGAAACCGTTCGAGGTCGAAGACCTGCGTCTCGTCGTCAAAAACGCCGTCGAGACGATCCGGCTGCGACGCGAGAATCGACGTTTGCGCGAGCGAATCGAACTCGAAGGCACAGCGCGCGGTTCGCTCATCGGAATTTCCGAATCCATGCGGCGCGTGCGCGCGCTCATCGAAAAGGTTGCCGAGACGGATGCGACCGTGCTCGTGCGCGGCGAGTCAGGCACGGGTAAGGAGTTGGTGGCGCGCGAGATTCACGAACGAGGCACGGCGCGGCGTCGCGGCGCGTTCGTCGCCGTCAACTGCGCCGCGCTGCCTTCGGAGTTGATCGAGTCGGAATTGTTCGGCCACGAAAAAGGAGCCTTCACCGGAGCGACGGCGCGGCGACAGGGTAAATTCGAGCAGGCCGACGGCGGCACGCTCTTTCTGGACGAGATCGGCGACATGAGCGCGAACGTGCAGGCGAAGCTTTTGCGCGCGTTGGAAGATCGCCGCATCGAACGGCTCGGCGGCGGCACGGAGTCCATTCCCGTCGATGTGCGAATCGTCAGCGCAACGCACCGCGCGCTCGAACAAGAGATCGAGCGCGGTAATTTCCGCGCCGATCTGTTTTATCGTCTCCGCGTCGTGACGGTCGAAATCGCCCCCCTGCGCGAGCGTCGTGAAGACATCCCGGCGCTCGCGGAGTCGTTCATCAGGCTCGCCGCCGAAAGGTACCGGATGCCTGTGCGCGCTATCGCCCCGGCGGCCATGCGTCGTCTTGTCGAATACGAATGGCCGGGCAATGTGCGCGAACTGCGCAACGCCGTCGAGCGCGCGATGGTGCTCGCCGAAGGCGACGAGTTAACGGCGCGCGACTTGCCCGAAGAGATTCACGCAAGCCTCGATAGCGTGAACGCCGACGCGCCCCGCACCGCGCCCGTCGAGATGGCCGGTAACAACGATTTAACCGTCCCGTTTACAGCGGATTTTCGAGCCGACCGGCGCGAGTTTGAGCGACGCTACATCACACGCTGCCTCGAAGAGACGGGCGGCAACGTCACCCGCGCCGCCGCCATCCTCGGCATGCACCGCCAATCACTCCAACATAAACTGCGCGAACTCGGCCTCGCGCGCCGTTACGTCACTCTCGACGGCGACGCCGCAACGCAAACGCCGGATAAATCCGACAACTGACGGGAAGCTGACACAGAGGGAGTAACGCGGAAGGAGGAACGATGAACGATGAACTGAAAGCAACTTGTCTTTCAGTTCATCGTTCATCGTTCCTCCTTCCGCGTTCACCTCTCTCTCTCTTTCATTCGCGCATCCTCTGTCGTGAACGCCACAACAAATTCATCTTCAGTGCGCGGGCGGAACACTGCTTGCAATGAAGCCTGTTGAATACCCGTGCGAACAGGCACAAGGCTTTGATTGGAAGGGAACATGATGAAAAGAGTTTCGCGGAGTCTTGCTAAATGCACATTCTTCTTCCTGCTGACACACATGGCCGCGCTGCAACTTTCGGCGGGGGCGTTTATCGTCGCTAAGTCGAACGACGCGACCGTGCGCCACTTGATCATCTGCGTGGACGGCGTCGCATTCTCGACAATAGAAGAGATGCGCGCCGAAGGTCGTTTCAAACTCTTCCGTACGCCCTCGCGCATGATCGCCCCGTTTCCCAGCCTTACGAACCTCGCTCTCGGCGAGGTCTTGCGACCTGTTGGCGCGTCTGAACCGCACGGCTATGAAGATAACTACTTCGACACGACGGAGAACAAAATGCGCGGCGGTCTCCTCGACCGATTTCGCGGCGGCCGGTTTATCAAAGGCACGTTTCGCGAACTATTCGATTATCACCCTTCGGCCTTTAAGAGCGGGTTGGGTTATGTTGCTCCGCCGGCGAGCACCTACGTCGAGTCGCTTACCGATCTGCTGCGCTTGAAACAGAAGTTTCGCGCGTCGCGCGAGCCGGTCTTCTTCGCCTACACGGGGGCGAGCGATTCGCTGGCTCATCTCGGGGGCGAACGCCTGCTCAAGAGATTTCTCGTCCGTCTCGACGTGACGATCAAAGACCTCGTGCGCGATGGGGGAGACGGCCGCCGCGTCGAGGTGACGATCTTTTCCGACCACGGAAACGACTTCAAAAGTTATCGTCGTGTCTCTCTAAAGTCCGCGTTGCGGCGTGCCGGATTCAAATTGGACGATAAGATCAAGGACGAGCGCAGCGTCGTCTTGCCGCAATTCGGACTCGTCGGTTGCGCCGTGATGTGGACGCGAGAGAGTAACGAGGAACGTCTGTCGGCGGTCGCCTCGCGCGTGCGCGGAGTCGATTTTGCGGCTTACGAAAAACGCGGCGTGGTTTATGTCGTCAACGCACGGGGAACCGCCACTCTGGAACGGCGCGGCGACCGATTTCGCTATCGCGCGCAGCAGGAAGGCGATCCGCTCGAACTCATCACGACCGTCGAATCCTTGCGGCGACAAGGCAAAGTTGACGTTGAAGATTTCATCGCGGACGAGGATTGGTTCGCCGCGACCATCGAGAGCGCGCGACCGGACGTGATGCGTCGTGTCTTTGAAGGCACGAGCGAACGCGTGCGGCATCGCGCCAACGTCCTGGTGAATTTCGCCGACGGATACTACACCGGAAGCGCGTCGCTCGACGCGTTCGCCTTCCTGCAAGCGACCCACGGCAATATCGGCGCGGGGCAGAGTTTCGGCTTTGTGATGAGCAACGCGCGCGTTCTGCCGTCGCATCTGCGCGCTCGCGACGTGTGGCGGGCGATAGGTTCTCCCGTCATCAGAAAAACCCCGCGGGACGCGGTGGCCGTGCCTTAAGCTTTAGAGATCGTTACAAGCGCCGCCATTACTTTCAAAGCATAAAAATAGAGTCGCCCATGATTACGAAGATCAATTTAGCGTCATGATTCGCCCGCGCGCCCGATTGCGTCCGCAAGAACATTACCGTTAGACTTAGCGCGCTCTAAACAGTTTTTTTCGCGCCATCTTCCTTTAACAGATTATGAAAACACGCATCGACGCAATTCTTCACCGTGAACAAGCACTCTATCTCGAAGGTCTGCATCCGGCGAGCGAGGGTTTGATAGCGGAAATGGAGCAATATGCGGCGGCGAACCGTGTGCCAATCGCCGACCGCGAAGTGGCTCTGTTTCTGGAGATCACGGCGCAGTCAATCGGCGCGCGAAAAGTTCTGGAGATCGGCATGGCGATAGGTTACGCCGTCCTGCATCTGTTGCGCGGCATGGGTGGCGAAGGGCAGGTCGTGACGATTGAACCGAGCGAGGAGATGATCGCGCTGGCGGGCGGATATTTTCAAAGGGCGGGGATGTCGGAACGTGTGCGCGTCGAACGCGGGTACGCGCTCGAAGTTATTCCGAAGCTCGAAGACAAGTTCGACCTCATCTATCTGGACGCGATTAAAGAAGAGTATGAGGACTATCTCGAACTCTCCCTGCCGTTGCTGCGCACGGGCGGCATCGTGATCGCCGACAACCTGCTCTGGGGCGGGCAAGTGGCCGGGGAAATTAGCGCGCCCGACCAGCAAAAATCAACCGAAGGACTGCGCCGTTTCAATCAACGTTTCGTGAACCATAAAAACCTGCGCAGCGTCGTTCTACCCGTCGGCGACGGACTCGGCTACGGCATCAAGCTCGGATAGCTGCGATTCGCCACGCAACGCCAACCTCCGCGCGACGCAGCGACTTCGAGACAATCCCGCGATCTTTACTGACTTGCCGTCAATGCAAACAATATCCGCCCCAACTGCGCCCTTGAAAGTTGGCGTGAGTCGTGAAATAGAGTTGTTCCTGTGCTGCGCCCGCACGCGTATGAACGAAGATCACGTCGCGCGGATGCGCCAACTGCTCGGCGGCGCGCTCGATTGGGATTTCATACTGAGTTTCGCCGAACGTCACAGCCTGATCCCGCTGCTTTATTCCCACCTACATGCACGCGCGCAGGAAAACGTTCCCGCCGCCGTTTATGAAAAACTGCGTGAAAAGTTTCGACGCATCTCCGCGCTCAACATGTACCTGAGCGGGGAACTGCGCCGCCTGCTGAAACTCTTCGCCGCGCATGACATCGCAGCCGTGCCCTACAAAGGCCCCGCGCTGGCGTCGAAAGCCTACGGCAACATCGCGCTCCGGCACTTCGGCGATCTCGACATTCTCGTCCGCCAGCGCGACGTGCTGCGGGTGATGGAATTGCTCGTCGCGGAAGATTATGCGCTGTACCCGCCGCTAAACGACGTGCAGAAGTCGCTGATGCTGCGCACGCAATGCAACCTACCGTTCACGCGCGACGCGCATCGTCTGGTCGTGGAAATTCACTGGCGCGTGAGCGCGCGCCTTTTCTCGTCGCCATTGGATGAGGAAGCTATGTGGGAAAATCTACGGCACGAAGATTTCGAGGGGATGAGGATCAACGCGCTCGCGCCTGAGGATTTGTTGCTCTCGCTCTGCGTCCACGGGACGAAGCATTTGTGGGAGCGGCTCAGTTGGATCACGGACATCGCGCAGTTGCTCGAAGTCTATCCTGATATGAACTGGGAGAGCCTGCTCGAACGCGCACGACGCACCGGCACGGAACGCATGCTGTTGCTCGGCCTCTACGTCGCTCAAGACCTGCTCGGCGCGCGTCTCCCCGAAGAGGCCAAAGGACGGATGCGTGATGATCCCGGTATAACTCAACTGGCGAATCAAATTTACGCGAGACTTTTTGTAGAGGGACTTGATGCGGGCGGTATGGCCGGCTATTTTATCTTCCAACTCAACGCGCGACGCCGACTGCGGGACAAGTTCAACTACTGCCGCTACGTCATCAGCCCGACCGAAGAAGACCTCACCTTGTTATCTCTACCCGCGCCGCTCTCTTTCGTCTACTATCTGCTGCGCCCTCTACGCATGCTCTGGACGGGAGGCCCGAGCCACCTGCAACACTGAACGATTAATTTACTCTGATGGATTGATGCCTACAGTCAAATGTGCTACCTTGCGTCTATCCGATGCTTGCTTCTTTGACTCTTCCGATGGCCGTCGCCGTCTACTAATCATAAAGCCAGACTAACCCATTATCAGGAGAGCATAACCGTCTCTCTTGACACGGCAAATGCCCATGGCCTTTTGACTTGAGCATGTTGAATGCTTCGCCTTTTTTAAGCCCGGTTGCAACTAAATTATCGCAATCACATCGAAGAATGTGCGGCTTGGTCAAGCCGTGCTGCACTTTTCAACAATTAATGGATTCGTAATAAGAGGTAAGTTAAGATGGTCTCTATGATTTACAAGCGTTTTGTACTGACACTCGCGGGGGCTTTAGTGTTTGCGTCGCCCGCGCTCGTTTCCGGCCAACAGCCGAAGCCGCGCGCCGCGACGCCACCGGCCGAACCACCCGCCCCGACCGGCAAACAAACACCCGCGGCCGCGCCGCGCCCCGTCGCCACTCCGGCCAAAGCGGCTAACGCGGCCAAGCCCCTGTGGAGCGTTAAGGTTACGAAGAAGACGCCGATCAGCATTAGCCTGTCATCGAAGAACGGGCCGCTCACGGAGATAGCCGCCGAGATCAGCAAGCGACTCAAAGTGCCCGTGATCCTGACCGGGCTGATGCAGAAGCAGCGCATCACGCAGGAATTTGAAGGCTTGCCGCTCGAAGGCGCTCTGCGCTTGCTCGCGCCGCAGGTTTACATTGACTACGAAATCGGCGATGCCAGCGGGCAGCCGAAGGCCGTCGGCATCTTTTTGCAGGGCATGAACGAACAGCCGCCCGCCGAAGCAGCCGTGGTGAAGGGCGACTCGGAGGCAATTCTGATCGAGGGCAACACGGAAGACGGCATGGACGCGACGAACGTCAAGGACGACGACAAGACGCCGTTGCGCGTGACGGTCGAAAGAAATCAACTCAGCGTGAAAGCCCGCAAGCAGCCTTTGACTGCGGTGCTCTACGAAATTGCAAGCAAAGTTGACATTCCATTCGAGATGAAATATGAATCTAACGAAGTTGTGGATGTGGACTTCAACAATTTCACGATGGAGCAGGCTGTGCGCACGCTTTCACCGAACATCCGTCTTTATCAGCGCACCAATCTTACGAGCTACGAAGTCAGACCGCTGCGCCTCGTTTTAATGTCGCCGGCCAATGCACAACAAACTACAAAAATGTGAGGAGACAAACTAGCCTTGAATACAAAAAACAGCAATCCCGTCAATGAGCAGTTGAAACAGGTGGAACAGGGCGACAGCGCATTGACACAGCCCGCGCAGGACAAAAAACCTTTCGTCGAGCCGGTAGTATCCGTACCTGTCGATGTTTTGGAGGCGACCGCTTTCTTTCAAGGCCCCACCGTCGACACCATCGTGACGTTGACCACATAATTTCGCTTGACCGTGTGAATGAAGGTGTCCGGGAGACGATGTCTTTCATTGCAGTGCAGAGTCAGTCCTCAATCGAGAAGTTTTACACAATTGGGGAGCGTCTCCTCGCTTTTCAGTTCAGTGATGAAGCAGCCGCGCGGGTCGCAGGAGAATTTATCGAGGGGATGTATTTCACCCCTTGCCCGTCCCGCGCGGCTCGCTTTGTTCATTGCACTGTAAAAATCTTCTACGGCGACCCGCCGCCCCTGCCGCCGTGCTGTCAGACCTTTGAAGTGCCGCGCGGCTTATGTCATACGAACGGCGACGAGCATTATCTTGATATTGACGAATCGCGGATCGCTGTCTACGCGGCGAACTCCGGATTAGTCTGCGTCTGGTTGGGCACGACCGCCCACGCGCGCCACCCGATCGCAATCGTCAATACGCTTTCCTATGCGTTGCAGGCCGCGCTCCGTCTCGGAGGTCTCTATGTGCTGCATGCGGCGGGCGTAGTAGAGCCTGCGACGGGTACGGGCGTCGTCGTCGTCGGGCATTCAAACAGCGGGAAGTCCACTTTGACGATCCGGCTGGCCGGAGCGGGCTGGCGTTACCTGTCGGACGACATGCTGGTGCTCGGAGAAGAGAATGGCAAGATCGACGCCTGGGCGTTTCGCCGCATCTTCTCCGTTTCTTCGGCCTCTCTCGCCAATAGCGGTTTGAACGGATTGGACGCCGCGCTCGGCGCACCCGTCAACTCCGACCCGAGCAAGCGCAAACTCGAACCGCGAATCGTGTTTCCCGGCGGCTTCGTTGAGAGTTGTCGGCCGCGTGTGTTACTGTTTCCTATCTTAACGAGCGAGGCCGAAAGCCGTGTCGGGAAACTAAGCGGCGGCGCGGCCATGACTCGACTCATCAGACAATGTCCCTGGGCGAGTTACGACGCAGGCACGGCACGCGAACACCTGCGCGTGCTCGGCCTGCTGGCAAAACAGAGCACTTCCTATTCGCTCCACGCCGGGCTAGACCTGCTTGAAGACCCAACGCTCGCTCCGCAACTTCTGGCCTCGTGCCTCGAACATTAATTTATGGCAATAACAACGGTCGCGGGCACAGCGCAAACGGAACTCAGACACATCAGTCTTGAGTTGACGAATATCTGCAATTTGCATTGCAGTTATTGCGCACGCGACGACGACGCGCTCTACCATTCGCCCGCCAACTTCTTCTCCGTCGAACTTCTGCGACGCATCATGCGCAGCGCGAATCAGTCTGCCTGTGGGTTCAACGCCGTCTCGTTCACGGGCGGAGAGGTGACGATCCACCCGCGCTTCAAAGAGATCGTGGAAGCGGTGAGCGAAGAGGGCTGGCAGTTCGGCTTCGTCACAAACGGCTGGCATTTTGATCGCGTCTACCCGACCCTGCTCGCCAACCGCGCCGCGCTGCACATGGTCGCTTTCAGCCTCGACGGCCCGACGCGCGAGACGCACGACCGCTGGCGCGGCGACGGTTCGTTCGTGCGCGTCATGCGCGCCATCACGCGCTGTTATATGAAGGGTATCCCGTTTCTCATCAAGACGGGCATCCGGCGCGACACCATCCCGCTGCTCGAACAGTTCGCGCTGCTCGCCGCGCGACTCGGCGCGCAGGCCATACACTTTTCGCACCTGCTCCCGACCTCCTCGGGCGCGGAGGTTGAATCGGGCTTGAGTCTCGAAGAGCGCGCACATGTCGAACAGGAAATCGGGGTGCTCTCCAACATCTTCAAGATGAAGATCGGCGTCGCCACCGGCTATTACAACCTAGACCCCTCGCCGCCTTGCCAGGCGCTGGAAGGGGCGAGCTGTAACATCGACTATCGTGGCAGGCTGACGTTGTGCTGCAATTTGTCCGGCTATCGCGGCGCGTCGGAAGAGACCGATGTGGTGGCCGACCTGACGCGTGAAGATTTCGCCGAAGGCTTCACGCGCTTGCGCCAGGTGGCGGCGAATCAACTCGAACGGCGCAGGCTCGCGCTCGCGGAAGCCGCACGCTCCGGAACTTCGCCTGATCTCTACACGGCTTCGCCCTGCCTCTATTGCCTGCAAAGTTTCGGTAAAATCCCCTGGCACAAACCCTCGGCGACGCCGACGCGCTCGCTGCCCGTTATTTCAGTCGTCGCGCCGCCCGCAGTTTTTCTCAAACAGGAATCCGTTTAATGTCAGAAAATATACCCAGCCCGCACGAACATATCGTCTTCACAGAGTTTGACGACACCGAAGGCGTCCTTGTTGACCTGAACTCAAAACGCTACTACACGCTGAACGAAACGGCGATGATCATCTGGCGCGGGCTTGAAGGGAAACGCACGCGCGAGGAGATCATCCGTGATTTAACAGACATTTACGACGTGGCATCGGAACACGCAGCACAATCACTCGACAACTTGCTCTCGATGTTGCAGTCGCGCAAACTGCTCTCTTCCGATAGCGGCCAGCAGAGTTAACAGCGCGTTAAGTTTTCGCCCCTGCCGTCTCAACGATTGCTGCCCCTTGTCTTTTGTGATATTTTCGCCTCTCGAAGCGCAGAGGCAGTGAAGGGATTGGACTAACTTCGTCGCCCATAAGCCCGCAGCCAAACATTCCGTTCCAACACTCTTACAGATACGGCGTCATGTGTGCGCATGATGCTAACCCAGCCCATCAGGAGACTTACAGACGTGACTTCACCGAAATTTATCGGGCGGACTTTTACCGCCCGTCGCCGCCGTCTACTGTCGTTCGCGGCAGCCGCTCTTATCGTTTTTCAACCTGTTGCTTTTCTCGTCTCGCCAGCCTCCGCCGACACCGGCACGGGTACTGTGAGTCTAACCAGCATCGGAACGGCCGTTACGCAGAACTTTGACACGCTCGCCACTTCCGGGACGACGAACACCGCCCTGCCCACGGGGTGGTATATCACCGAGACGGGCGGCGGCACGCGCGACAACGAACAGTACGCTGCTGACACCGGCAGTAGCGCCACCGGCGATACTTACAGTTACGGCGCGACCGGCTCAACCGACCGCGCCCTCGGCGGTCTGCGCAGCGGCTCGCTCGTTCCCGTCTTCGGTGCGAAATTCACCAATAACACCGGCTCCACCATCACGTCGCTCGACATCTCCTACACGGGCGAGCAATGGCGTCTGGGCACGGCGGGGCGCACAGACCGCCTCGATTTTCAGATCAGTACGAACGCCACAGACCTTTCAACCGGCACTTACACCAACGTTGACGCGCTCGACTTCACTACCCCGAACACGGCTACGGCCGGTGCGAAGGACGGCAACCTCGCCGCCAACCGCACGGTCATCACCAGTTCCATTACGAATTTGAATCTTGCCAACGGCGCGACCTTCTTCATCCGTTGGACTGACCCTGATGCCTCCGATTCGGACGACGGCCTCGCCGTTGACAACTTCAACATCACCGCGCAGGGCAGCGCACCCGTCGATAATCCGCCGACCGTGACGGGCACCGTACCGGCCGACAACGCGACCGACATCCCCGTCGATGCGAACATCAGCGTCACCTTCAGCGAACCCGTCACCGTCTCGGACGCTTCATTCCAGATCAGCTGCGCCACGAGCGGCACGCACGCATTCACGCTCAGCGGCGGCCCGAGCACCTACACGCTCAATCCCACCACCGACTTCACACAGGGCGAAGTCTGCACCGTCACCGTCGTCGCCGCGCAGGTTACGGATCAGGACGGCACGGCTGACCCGATGGCGGCCGACTACGTTTTCGACTTCACAGTCATCAGCACAGCGCCCGTCGCAATCCACGACATACAGGGCAGCGGGACGACTTCGCCCCTCGCCGGTCAAACCGTGACCACGAGCGGCATCGTCACATTGATCAAGACAGGCACGAACAATGGCGGCGCGGCCAGCAGTTTCTTCCTGCAAGCTCCGGACGCCGGCGCGGACTCCGACCCGAACACGTCCGAAGGCATTTTAGTCTTTACGAATTCCGTCCCGACCGTTGCCGTAGGCGACGCCGTGACCGTGACCGGCACGGTCGTCGAGTTCAACGGCATGACGGAGATCAGCCCGGTCTCGAACGTCTCGGTCAACAGCACGGGCAACGCGTTGCCGACCCCCGTTACGCTTACGACGACCATCCTCGACCCGACCGCGCAGCCCACACAGCCTCAACTCGAAAAGTATGAGGGCATGCGCCTCGCCGCCACTTCGCTCACAACGGTCACGCCGAACGACAATTTCTACGACGTGTACACAGTTATCACGGGCGTGCCGCGCCCCGTGCGCGAGCCGGGCATCGAAATCTCACAGCCCGTGCCGCCCGACCCGACGACGGGAACCCCTGACTGCTGCATCCCTCGCTGGGACGAGAACCCCGAACGCCTCCTCGTGGATACGAACGCACGCGCGGGCGCGCCGCTCAACTTCTACACGTCGAATGTGGTGTTCACGAACGTCTCCGGCCCGCTCGATTTCGCCTTCGCTCAGTACCGCCTCGTCGCCGACCAGACACCGTCGGCATCGGCCAACATGAGCGCTGTGCCAGTGCCGACGCGGACGGAAGGTGAATTCACGGTCGGCCATTTCAACGTCGAGAATTTCAACAACAACGCGACGCAACGCCAGAAGGCCGCGCTCGCCATACGCGACGTGATGCGCCTGCCCGACATCATCGGCATGATCGAAATCTTTGAACTCACCGGTCTGCAAGCTATCGCCGCTGAGGTCAACGCTATTTCGCCCGGCGTCACATATCAGGCTTACCTCGTTGAGGCCGACGGCGCTAGCGGGGACGCGGATCAAGACCTCGGCTACCTCGTCAACACGGCGCGCGTGCAGGTCAACAACGTCGTGCAGCGCAACGCGGCGGAAACCTATACCAACCCGAACAACGGGCAGCAGGAAATTCTCAACGACCGCCCGCCGCTCGTGCTGTACGCGAACGTGCAGCCGTCCGGCGCAAACGTGCCCGTGATAGCGATTGTCAATCACCTGCGCTCTTTCATCAATATCGATAATGCGGTGGAGGGGCCGCGCGTGCGCGCCAAGCGCAAGGCGCAGGCCGAATCGCTCGCCGCGTTGTTACAGGAATTGCAGACCGGCAATCCGGGGACGAGCGTTATCTCCGTCGGCGATTACAACGCCTACCAGTTCAGCGACGGTTACACAGACCCTATCGCCACCATCAAAGGCATCCCGACGCCTGACGAACAGATCGTGGTGGATCAGAGTCCGGACCTCGTCAACCCCAACCTCTTCAATCTGGTTGACGAACTGCCCGTCGATCAGCGTTACAGCTTCATCTTCGAGGGAACGCCGCAGGCGCTCGACCACATCATCGTCAACAACGTGGCGAATTCGCGCAAAACGCGTTTCGCCTTCGCGCGAAACAATGCAGACTTCCCGGAGGTTCCGGCGTCGGCCTTCGCCTCGAACGCCTCGCGACCCGAACGCAACTCGGATCACGATATGCCCGTCGCGTATTTCGCCCTCGCCGGGCCGGTGGCGCAGCCGGGATCGGTCTTGATCAGTGAATTTCGTTTCAACGGGCCTGGCGGCTCGACCGACGAGTTCATAGAGCTTTACAACAACACCGATTCGCCCGTGAACCTGAGCGGCTGGACTATCGTCGCGCCGGCCGGTGAGGGCGGTGGCGGCACAGCGAATGGTCTTAGCGGAACCATCGCCGCGCGCGGCCATTATCTCGTTGCGCCGAGCAACTACAGCGTCTCCGGTTATCCTGCCGGCAATGAAACTACCGCCGTTCCCGATGCGTCTTATGCCGGCGGGGTTTTCCTCAACGACGGCGGCGCAAGACTCGTCGATGCTAACGGTGCGGTAATTGACTCGGTCGGGTTCGGCTCGACCAACGGGACGAATTTCCGTGAAGGGGCGGGGCTGTTGCCCGCGGGCGGCATCACGCCGGGCGAATCTGATCAATACAGTTTTGTCCGCAAGATGACGACCGGGTTACCGCAAGACACTAACGACAACGCCGCGGATTTCGTGCTCATCTCGACGACGGGCGCGGCGGGTGCGACGGTGGCCGTGCTCGGCGCACCGGGGCCGGAGAACACGCAAAGCCCCATCCAGAGCAACGCTACAATCAAGGCTTCGTTGATTGATAATTGCTCGACCATCGGCTCTCCCACCTCGGGCTGCCAGAATCGCGTGCGCGACGGCTCAACGTCCGACCCGGCTAAAGCACAGTTCGGGACGCTCTCATTCCGTCGCAGTTTTACCAACACGTCTCAGGAGAGCGTGAATCGCCTGCGCTTCCGTGTCGTCAACATTTCGACGCTGAATAGTCCCGGCTACGCGCCGAACAACGGGCAGGCCGATTTACGCCTCCTCAGTTCGACGGATACGACAGCCACGCCCTCGAATCCCTTCACGCCCGGCGACGTAGCGGTTAGGGGAACTACGCTTGAGCAGCCACCGACGCAAAACCTCGGCGGCGGCCTCAATTCGACCGTCACGCTCGACCTGGCGGAACCTTTGGAGGCTGGTCAGAGTGTGACCGTGCAGTTGCTCGTCGGCGTGCAGCAGAACGGAAGCTACCGCTTCTTCGTCAACGTGGAAGCGTCCTTCTTCAACCCTGCCGCCCAGACCAAAACGCAGGGCACTATCAAGTCGAACAGAAAGTAGTGACAACCGGCGTTAACGCCAGAGCGTTTGTTAGACGCTTCTCATAACAACAGACTTTAAATCAAAGTCTCTACAAGACAAGCCCCGGATCGTCTGAGACGATCCGGGGCTTTCGATTTTGCGGCAAGCCTCGACGCAAGTGCTGCCGGTTACATCATTTCAAGAAACCTGTTTCGCACGGGCTCAGCGCGACCATAGTGCGTCGAATCAAAAATTAAAATTCAAGCAGGGAATGAATAGGTAGGGGTGTATTGAGGGGGGGATGCTTCGAGTAGGGGGCGTCCGTCGGCTTCGAGCCACGCGTGCCCGGCGAGCATCGTTTCATTTTCCTTGCGCACGCCGAAGACGATGCGAGTCTTGATGCCGTGTAGCGCCAGATAACGGTGCAGTACGGGAGCGCGCTTCCAACACGTCGGCGTAAAACACAGCACGTCCATACCCAGAAGCGCGTCAACCAATTGCGCCAGACGCTGTTCGGACAGACGCGGATATCTTGGTTTTCTGTCGCGTGACGTGTCCGCGATGAGAGAGAGGACGCGCGGCAGGGGCAGGAATTTAATGAGAAAAGAGAGCAGCGCAACCCAGACGGCCATGCGCAGGAGCAAAAAAGCCTCGCCCGGTTTACGCCCTATGAAATGCGCTCCGCGACGCATGAGCCATACCGTACCGGGTTTTGTATGAGTGTTGGAGACTGGCATCAGGGCTTAAATGATAACTTGAATTGTAAACGCTTTTCTTATTGGTAGAACATGACTTAAGAGTATGATGTTTCAAGATATGCGTCTCGAAAAAGTCGAATATCCAATTTGAAGCCGTTCGGATCAGGCGGAACTCTTTGCTTTTGCTTTCTTAGCCAGACGATAACCGCGTCTGGTGCGCGCCTTCACCTCCGCGCGATCCACTTTGACCTCGATGCTTCGCCAGCGCCCGTCCTGTGAGCGATTTGAGGGGCGATAGCCGATGGTGTATTGATTGCTCAATTCTTCAAGTATCTCTCCGAAGGCATCGCGTAAGGCTCTGCCGCCGGGCGTGGGCACAAAACGACCGCCGCTCTTGTTCGCGTAGTCGCGCAATACTCCGGCCGCCGGGTTGGCTTGATAGGAGGCGGGCAGCTTATCCGCCATGTCTACGGTATAGATCGTCGCGTTCGCCGCGAGCGCGGCCGAGAGGGCTTTATCCGGAGAGGCCGAACTTTGCGTGTCCGCCCCATCCGAGAGTACGACTATGGCGCGTCGTTTCTCCGGTCGGCTCGCCAGATCGGCGGCCGCTTGCACGATGGCGTCGTGTAAAGCCGTCGCGCCCTTCGCAGCGAGGTTGTATGCCATGGGCGAGAGGTCGCGGCTCTGCGAAAAATCCTGTACCTGTTCGACTTTTCTATGGAAGCTATAGACGGCGGCCGTGTCCTCTGCGCGCAGACCGTCTAAGAAACGTATCGCGGCGGAGCGCGCCATGGAGATACGTCCCTCCATGCTCCCTGAAACGTCGAGCAACAGGGCGACCGCAAAAGGCGTCTCTTCGCGGCTGAAGTTAGTGATCTGTTGTTCCTGTCCGTCTTCGTAAACTTTAAAATTCGCGCGTTCCAGACCATGCACATATTCGTTCGTCGCGTTCGTCGCGGTCACGTTGAGCACCACCAGATCGGTCTCCACGCGGACGATGTCATCATCCTGAACGGCTTCCTGCGCACGAGAGGACGAATCAAGCGCGGGGCAGATTGTGGAGAGTATGATGAGGGCTATTACGGCGAATCGCGTAAAAGTATTAAGCGTGCGCGTGTGTAGGGAAGCGATTTCCACTGGAGTTTGATCCTATCAGCGATAAAGGGCGCGAATGTGTTTGACCAACTCTATAACTTCGTTAGCGCGTTTGATGATCGCCATCGATACAACCTGCCGCGGCGTGATTTCGACTTTCTTCTGCAATTCGCCGGACAATTCGACGAGATGCTCCAGAGCGTCTTTAACCTGTGGCGGCGGCTCTTTCAACTCATCCCTGTTCTCCTCGCCTCCCGCATCGCTTCGTATCTGGCGTAAGAGTTTTTCCATGCGCCCGAGTTTTTTCAAATCCGTGCCCTGGAAAGTTTTCTGTCGCGCGAAGGTTTCCTGTAACTCAAGCGCCAGTTGAGCGGCTTCTTTGGCGCGCGAGCGATGCTCTATATAATCCTTCTCTTCGCGTTTGAGCGCCATCTGCCTGAGCATTTCTCTATGGGGCGAATCTTGTTCGGTGTTGTCAGCCGAATTTCCAGATGGTTTATTCTTATTGATACCGTCAGGGCGTCGTGGCGCAGTTTGCCCCTGGGCGGCGAAGCCGGCGCAGGGGATGAGCAGAAGCGCAAATAATGAGAGCCTTAAGAGCATCAATTTTAGCCGAGCCGGATGATATGGCGGCAAGTATAGACAGAACTTACGTGTGACGTATAAAAAGCAGGATACGGTTGTCCGCTCCGTCTCACGCCGCGACTTAGACGGCCGCACTATTATTCCCCCCGAAAACTATTCTTAAGGTTTTACTGTAGATTAGTCGCCGCGCCGACTCGTCAAGTTTTACTTGAAGTAAGTTGCGACACGCTACGGGATGCGAATCGGAGTATCGGGGGTGTTGATAAATTCCTCGCCCTTCGGCTTGGGGCGGGGGACGACGACGACCCTGGGAGCATCAGGCGCGGGGCGTTCGGCCGGACGACGCGAGCCGACCGCAGATTTAAACGCGACCGCTTCCGTGCGTCGTCCACTGTTGAGATTCAACACGCGCGCCCCGCTCCACTCGGACGATTGCAGACTCAGAGCGTAGCGGCCTTCTTCGCCCGGCGCGAGATCGGCAGGCTCGACTTGTACCTTGCGACGGTCTGCGGCTTGTGGGTTATCCCTTCGCTTCAATTCCATTTCGAGGCTCAGGGCTTCGAGTCTCTGATCCGAAATATTCCGGACAGTTCCCGTAATGAGCGCTTGGGAACCTCTCAGCCGGGCTTCGTCTTCAAAGATTTGCGCCTCGGGCGGGGCTATGATTTTAGACGCCTGTTCAACCTGTTGCGCGGCGCGGACACGCGCCAGTTGTCGCGCGCGTATCAGCCTATAACCGACGAGCAACGCCGCGGCCACGGCCAGAGCGCAAGCGATTGCGCCGAGTTTGACCCATTTTGAGGACGTTTCTTCGCCCCCTTCAAATAATGGTTGTGGGGAAGAAGTCTCTCTAATGCTTCGATTACTACGCATCCGACAAGTCGTCTCTTAAGTATTTACTTTAGGCTGACGCGGCTAAACGGTTACCGGCATTTCGAATACAAATTCACATGCGGAGAAAATGTAAGTTTACTGAGGTTGCGGAACGGGCGGCCCGCCAGTTAGTTTTTCGACCAGCGCGGTGATGAACTCCTGCTCGGCCTGCCCGGAACTGCGCAGGCTGACCCACTCCGCTCCGGAAGCTCCGTCGCTACGACCCTCGACCCGCGCGTTGACGGAGATGCTCGTCGTTACTCCGTCCAGCGGTTGTACTTCGACGATGTAGGTATAGCGTCCCTGCGTCCAACCGCGCGAATTCTCCTCGGTCAACTCCGCGTAACGATTCAACTCCGTCCCGGCGACGACCGCGCCTTTGACGAACCGGAAAGGCTGGCTGATCAAAACGCCCTCGTCGGTCTTCGAGACGGTCGTGTCCAGGATCAACTTACGTTCGGCCATCAATTCCTCTACGGCGCGCAGTACGATGTCGCGGCGGATGGTGAAGCGATAAGGATTGGCGATGGGAGGCGGCGCGGGCGTGCGCCCTTTCCCGAAGTCTATGCCGCGTCCGGTGCCGGTGTTCTGCTTGACTCCGTTGACGCCCGGCGCGCGGTCGGTGCCCGAATCTCTTATGCGATCATTTTGTCTGTCCACGCCCTTCTCCTGAGCGGAGAGGCTGCAAACAGACAGGAGCAGAAACATCGAGAGGCTTAAGACTTTTTTCATCGCTAACCTTTCGGTCTCACACGCGTGAGCCTTCAGTGCAAGTTACTTCGATTTCGACGGGAGACGAGTTGAGAATAAAACAACGCCCGAGTCTTTTCAAGACGGAGATTCGCTTGGAGACATGTATGCGCCGGAGAATTCTACAAAATCACACTTAATTGTTTGCATTCGCGGGAGCGGCATTAACGTCGCGGTCGCGCTCCCATGCGCGCAAAGCCTGCACTCCTCTCTGAAATTCGGCTTCGCTACTGTAAAAATTATGCGCGCCGTCGTTTCGGGAAGGCTCGCGCACATAGTAGAGATAATCCGTCTGAGCGGGGCGCAGAGCGGCTTCTATCGAACGCGCGCCGGAGGAAGCGATTGGCCCGGGCGGGAGGCCGCGCAATTTGCGCGTGTTATATGGAGAGTCGCGGTCGAGATCGCTCTGATAAACTTTTCCGTCATTTTTCCATTTACCCGCGAGTTTGGAAGCGTAGATGATGGATGAGTCGATTCCGAGCGACATGCCGATTTTGAGGCGATTATAAATTACAGACGCAACGAGCGGTCTTTCATCCTTCAACTTGGCCTCGGTCTCGATGAGCGAAGCGACGGTGACTATCTCTCGCGCGGTTAGATCAGGAGGGAGAGACTGCTCGCCCAACTGCTCGCGCCACACTTGCCGGAACCGCTTGACCATCGCAGAGATCATTCCGCGCGCCGTGGTATCGGGGGGGAAGCTGTAAGTGTCAGGGTAGAGGTAGCCCTCCAGGTTGTTGGCCTGTGGGTCGAGGTCGCGTATCTCGCTCGTGTCGTTCATCAGCGCGAGGGCTTCTTCCGCATTAGCGAGTTTGAGTTCGGGGATGCGCGACATGGCTGCGGCAATGTCCCAGCGCGTCCAGCCCTCTATCACCGTGAAGCGAGCCAGTCGTTGCTCGCCTTCTTCCAGTTTTCGCAACACGCCGAGCGGCGAGATGGGCGTGGGGAAGCGATATTCACCCGCTTTCAGGCGCGTGCCCGCACCTGTAAAGCGTATATAGAGGCGGAGAGGCCAATCGCGTCCGATAATCCCGGAAGATGAGAGACGCGCTATAGTTTGGTCTGGAGTCGAGCCGCGAGGTATTTCGATATACTGCGTCGCGTGCGAATGTGCGACGGGTTTGTGTAATTCGCGATAGAGCCAGAGGCTAAAGCCTGCGACGCCGCAAGCTAAAATGATTGCGAGGATAGCCAACGAGCGAAAGATTTTCATAAATAGTTAGTTTAAGTAGTATAACGTAAACGCTTAAATTAATGAAGTTAACGATTGGACTATTTTGTGCGAATGGCGTCGAATACTGCTTGTAAATTTCATTGAATTTAGTCGAACCGGGATTACACGCACTGATTCAAAACCCTTTTTGCCGGTTGATGAAGTCTCGCAAAATGAGCGCGGCGGCTTCGCCGTCGAGTCTATTTCTTAGTTCTATGCCTTTCACGCCAGCCTCACGCAGAGACTCTTCGGCTGCCTGAGAAGTGAGCCTCTCATCCTGCAAAAGAACCGGGAGAGCTAAAGAAAGAGAGAGATTGCGCGCGATGCGGCGCGCTTCAATTGCTGCGTCTCCCTCCGTACCATCCAGATTGAGCGGCAAACCAATGACCACAGCCTGAGCGTCAAAGCTATGACGCAAGTCTGAGATTTGACGGAGCAGTTTTTTCCAGTTAGTGCGATTGAGCGTTGCCAGCGGTTGAATTGTAAGTTGTAACTCGTCGCTGACGGCAACTCCGACGCGCTTCGTTCCGAGGTCGAGCGCGAGCAAGCGGCCTTTAATGTTGACCGGCCGCGCCACGTCGTCGATGTTGGGAAATTTTGAATCCGGCAAATTCGATTTTATCGCGAACGCACGGAGTATAACGCAGCCGTCCGGCGCGAGGCCAACCGGCTCAACCGTCTTGCGACGCATCAGAAAGCTACTGTATCATCACTACCAGCCTGCCGGGCAATGAGGTTCGCGGGTGTTGGCATCAGGCGGCGCTCTAAAAGTTTTTTTGAGGTGAACAATGTCATTTCGCAGTAAATTTCTCGTAGTAGTATTCTCCGCCACGCTGGCTCTATACGCGGTAGTGGGCGGTTTGATGTACACGCGCGCACAACAACAGAACGATCCGGGCGCGCAGCTACGAATTTTCGAGAGCGTCCTGCAGCATATTCATGATGATTATGTTGACGAGCCGGATTTGAACAAAGTGCGCGCGGGCGCGTTGCGCGGCCTCGCCTACGGACTCGACCCGTATTCGACTTATCTGACGGTTGATCAGGTGCGCGATTTCCGCGTCGGAGTCAATAAGAGTCAGGCCGGAATCGGCGCGGAGCTGTCGCAGGTGGCCTCTTACCTCTACGTGATCGCGCCGTTGAAGGGCGGCCCGGCGGAGCAGGCGGGCGTACAGGCGGGTGACATTATCGAGTATATAGACAACAAGGCGACGCGCGACATCTCGCTCTACGATGCACGGCAGTTGCTCAACGGCCCTTCCGGCACGGAGGTTAAAGTTCGCATCCTGCGCGCAGGAACGCGCCCTCTGACGTTATCGATCAAACGCGCCCCGGTGCAAACTCCGGGTGTGGAGACGCGCGTGGAAGCGTCGAAGATAGGGGTGGTGCGCATTAACAGTCTGGCGGAAGGCGAGGCGGCCATCGTGCAGAAGCGCGTGCAGGAATTGCAAAAGCAGGGTTCGCAGAAGTTGGTGCTTGATTTGCGCGGTGTGGCGGGCGGCTCGCTCGCAGAGGGCGTGCGGGTGTCGAACCTCTTTATCAAGGACGGGGCGCTGGCGCAGACCATCGGTCGCGGCAACAAGAGCCTCAAAACTTTCACGGCCGACCCTAAGTTGGCTATCTTCGACGGCCCCGTGGCCGTGTTGATCGACCGCGGCACGGCGGGCGCGGCGGAAGTCGTGGCATCGGCTTTCATCGAACTCAAGCGCGGCGAGGTGGTCGGGGAGAAGAGTTTCGGAGCGGGCGCGGAGCAGCAATTGTTCCCGCTGCGCAACGGCGACGGGCTGTTGCTGACGACCGTCAAGTGGGCGTCTTCAACCGGCAAGTCGTTTATCGGCGCGGGCGTTACGCCGACGGTTGAAGTGAAACGGCCGGAATTGGCCGCCGCGATTGATCCGGATGATTTGACCGGCAACGACGACGACGCCATCGCGCAACCGGCGCAGCCCGGCGACCGCAGGGAAGTCGCGCCGGAGACGGCAGCCCCGAAACAGCAACCTGAGGACACGCAATTGAAGAAGGCGCTCGAACTGCTCAACAAACCCGCACAGCAAAAGGCTGCCTGAGCGAGCGAGTTCAACAGCACACATTAAAATAGGCCGTAGAAGGGTATAACTTCTACGGCCTATTTTAATGTGTGCCCTGCCAGTTCGCGGCTATTGTTTTAAAGCGATTACAGAGGAATATTCCCGTGCTTTTTGGGGGGATTGGTGTCGCGTTTATTCTCAAGGAGCGCGAGGGCGCGTGCGAGTTTGAGTCGTGTCACGGCCGGTTCGATGATCTCGTCTATGAAGCCGCGCTCGGCGGCGACGTAAGGATTGGCAAACTTCTCTTCAAACTCCGCGACGCGCGCCTGTCTCGCGCTCTCCTGATCGGTCGCCTCGCCGATCTCGCGACGATATAGGACGCCGACCGCGCCGCCCGCGCCCATGACGGCGATCTCGGCGGTAGGCCACGCGAGATTGATGTCCGTGCGTATGTGTTTGGAAGCCATCACGCAATATGCGCCGCCGTAGGCCTTACGCGTGATGACTGTGATCTTGGGGACGGTGGCTTCGGCGAAGGCGTAGAGCAGTTTCGCGCCGTGGCGGATGATGCCGCCGTGCTCCTGTCGGACGCCGGGAAGGAAGCCCGGCACGTCTTCAAAGACCACGAGGGGAATGTTGAAGCAGTCGCAGAAGCGTACAAAACGCGCGGCTTTGACGGAGGCGTCTATATCGAGTACGCCGGCCAGATAGGCAGGTTGGTTGGCGACGATGCCGATGCTGCGCCCGTCGATTCGCGCGAAGCCGACGACGATGTTCGGGGCGTAAAACTCGTGTACTTCAAAAAAATATCCGTCGTCTATCACGGCATGAATCACGTCGCGGATGTCGTAGGGCTGGTTCGACGCCTCCGGCACGATGGAATTGAGACGCTCTTCGCGACGATCCGCCGGGTCTTCCGTGCGAACGCGCGGCGCTTCGTCCATGTTGTTAGAGGGGATGAACGAGAGCAGTTCGCGAACGAGTTGGAGCGCATGCTGGTCTGAGTCCGCGTCGAAGTGTGCGACGCCGGAGATGCGATTGTGCGTGTCAGCGCCGCCGAGTTCTTCCTTTGAGACCTCTTCATGCGTGACGGAGCGGATCACGTCGGGGCCTGTGATGAACATGTAGGAAGTGTTCTTGACCATCACGTTGAAGTCCGTGATCGCGGGACTGTAGACCGCACCGCCCGCGCATGGCCCCATGATGCAACTGATTTGCGGCACGACGCCCGAGGCCAGAGTGTTGCGTAGGAAAATATCCGCGTAGCCGCCGAGACTCAAGACGCCTTCCTGTATGCGCGCCCCGCCCGAATCGTTGAGGCCGACGACGGGCGCGCCGACGCGCATCGCCAAGTCCATCACCTTGCAAATCTTTTCCGCGTGCGTCTCGGAGAGCGAGCCGCCGAAAATCGTGAAGTCCTGCGCGAAGACGAAGACGCGGCGGTTGTCTATCAACCCGTATCCCGTGACGACGCCGTCGCCGGGGTAAAGTTGCTCTTCCAATCCGAAGTCGTGCGAACGATGGACTACGTGCTTGTCGAACTCCTCGAAAGTCCCCTCGTCGAGCAGGAACGCGATGCGCTCGCGCGCCGTCAACTTACCAGACGCGTGCTGTCGTTCGATGCGAGCCTGACCGCCGCCCGCCTCCGCGCGACGTTCGCGCTCGCGTAAGCGATCAAGTTTAGAAGGTGGTTGCGGCTGTCCGGTCTTAGCTCGTGTAGAAGTCATAGGTTTCGCGTCAATCAAATTTTGATAGCGAGAGATTGTACACCAACCGTTAAGGCTGGCATGTCGCACCGTCAGGCGACCGGGTCGAAAGGGAAATCCCTGCGCTCGATGACCCGGATTAAATCCGCGAGCGCACGCGGCACGGTGTCGCGCACGAGCGCGGGGTATTGATAGCGCGCGGCGTTCGCCGCGAACTCATCTTCGTCCAAGATGCGCCGGGAGAAATCGGGCGCGACCAGCACGTCGATGTCTAGATCGACGAATGTCAGCACGCTGCCGTCGAACTCGGCCGGGAGATTGATGTTGCAATAGTAGTTGCGCAATTCGCCCGACGGTTCGCGGAAGCGAAAGACGCTGTACCAACGGTCAGTCCAGTAGTATTCGGCGCTGAGCGTGCCGGGGGCGATGATGCCGAGTTGGGGATGCCGTATCTCCTCCTCGAAAACTCCTTCGACGCAGATAAGTGAATTCTCCTGCGACACGAGACGCGCACGCCATTCGCGGTGCATCTTGCCGTCGAACTTGAGCGCGCGGACGCGCACGATGCGGCCTTGCAAGCGTTCCGCTACTTCTGAACTTTCAATTCCCATGCTTATTGCCGCTACCTTCACACGGCCGCGCGCACGGTGTTGCGAAGCACGCCTACATGCTCGACCTCTATCTCGCAGATGTCGCCGTCCGAGAGCGGCCCGACGCCGGAGGGCGTCCCCGTAGAGATCACGTCGCCCGGCTCAAGCGTCATGATGTGCGAGATGTAGCGTATGAGATAGGCGACGGGGAAGGCCATCGCGGCCGTGCGGCCGTGCTGGCGCGTCTCGCCGTTGACGCGCGTCTCCAACTCCAAGTCAAGAGGGTCGATTCCGGTCATGATGTAAGGGCCGACGGGGCAGAAGGTGTCGAAGGACTTGGCGCGCGTGAACTGCACGTCCTGACGTTGCAGGTCGCGCGCGGTGACATCGTTGACGCAGGTGTAGCCGAGCACATAATCGAGCGGGTTTTCGCTATCGCTGATGAGACGGGCGCGGCGTCCGATAACCACGCCGAGTTCGCCTTCGTGCTCGACGCGTGCGGAGGCGGCGGGTAGTTCTATCGCGTCACCGTGGCCGACGAGTGACGAGGGCGGTTTGAGAAAGAGTAGCGGCTGGTCGGGCATGGGGTTGCCGAGTTCGGCTGCGTGCTCCCTGTAATTGCGCCCGACGCAGACGATCTTGGAAGGCTCGACGGGGGCGAGCAGTTTCACTTCCGACAAAGCGATACCTCCGACGGACGGGACGTGCGTCTCAGCGTCGAAGATTTGCGCCGGAGAGACGGCAAAGACCATATCGCCGTCGATGAAGCCGTAGCTCGTCGCGCCGTTCGCCTGCGATAAAAAGCGGCAGATTGTTTTGCTCATTTAAGGCACCGTTTCGGAGACGACTTCGGAAGGCTGGCTCGTATTACCCGCCGTGTCCACAGCCGTCAGGTAGTAAAAATATTTCGTGCCGGACTCGACCGCGTCGTCCTGAAAAGTCGTGCGTTCGAGCAGTGTGCGGTTGAGTTTTGTCCAGGAGTCTTTCGGCGCGTTTGCGTCGGTCGAGCGATAGATGTTGTAGCCCGCCACGTCGCGTTCGGGATTCGCGGGGAAGAACAGGGAGAGACGGCGCGGAGTGGCGGCCGGGGCGATGGAAATGTCTTGCGGCGCGGAGGGGGCAAACCTGTCGCGCGGCGCGATGCCGAGCGCGTTTGAATTGAGACTCTCGACTTGAGCGCCCCCCGTGCCGAGCGAGACCGTGCGCACCAGATAGACGTACTCCTCGCCGAATTTGAAAGTCTGATCGTTGAACTCAGTCGCGGTCAGCAACGCGCTGTTGAGCGGCGTCTGCGCGGTTTCGTTCTGCGAACGATCCGTGCGGTAGACGTTGTAGCCGAGCAGGTTGACGGGCGTCGAATTGTCCACGTTGGCGGGCGGCGTCTGCCAGCGAATTTTGACGACGCTCTCGCTCTCGTTCGTGACGGCGAGCAGCACGGGCGGCTGGCTCACGCGCGTCGCCGGTTCGATGAGCAGGAAGTTGGAGAAAGAGGCGCGCTGTCCGGTGGCGTTGACGTAGCGGAGCGCATAACGCAGCCGCACGGGTTCGTTCAAAGTGAGCGTGTCAACGTAGGTCAAATCTTCGGCGACGCCCGCGCCGGAGGAGAAGGGAACGGAGCCGATGAGCGTTGCGCGCGACGCGAACTCTTCTTCCGTGAGCGGCAGAGGATCCGTCGTGCTCTCGGAGACGCGGTAGATGTCTATACGGCGTATGCTCTGCACGCTGCCCTCCGGGGCATTGCGGCGCGGCGCGGGCCAACTAAGTATGACCTGATTGCCACGCTGCACGCCCGAGAGCAATTCCGTGCGCTGCGGTACGTTCTCGACGGGCGGCAGCGGCGGGCGACGTTTGCCGCAGGCGACCGACAGGGACAGGCCGAGCGAGAGGGTGAGAAACAGCAAGCGACCGGAGACGAGTTGAGTGCGTGGAAATTTCATGCGCGGGTGCTTCGGGTTTCTCACAGGATGTAGCGGCTGAGGTCCTGGTCTTTGACGATGGCCTGTAGGGTGTTGGAGACGTAGGCGGCATCGATGACCTGGCGCTTCGGTTCGAGGTCTGGACCGGCGAAACTGATCTCGTCCAGAACCTTCTCCATGATCGTGTGCAGGCGACGCGCGCCGATGTTCTCCGTCTGCTCGTTGACGCGTCCGGCGAACTCGGCGATGGAATTGATGGCGTCCGACGTGAACTCCAGATCGATCCCTTCCGTTTCGAGCAGCGCGATATACTGTTTGACGAGCGAATTTTTCGGCTCGGTGAGAATCCGCTTGAAGTCTTCGATGGTCAGCGATTCGAGTTCGACGCGAATCGGGAACCTGCCCTGTAACTCTGGGATCAAGTCGGAAGGCTTCGAGACGTGGAACGCGCCTGCGGCGATGAAGAGGATATGATCGGTGCGCACCATGCCGTAGCGCGTGTTGACGGTCGTACCCTCGACAATCGGGAGGATGTCACGCTGCACGCCTTCTCGCGACACGTCGGGACCGCCGCCGCCAGACTCGCGCCCGGCGATCTTGTCTATCTCGTCGAGGAAGATGATGCCCGCAGATTCGACGCGTTCGAGGGCGACGCGCGCCACCGTGTCCATGTCTATGAGCCGCTCTTCCTCTTCCTGCAAGAGATACTCCATCGCCTCGTCCACGCGCATGCGGCGACGTTTCGTGCGCCCCTGAAAGAGATTGCCGAGCATGTCCTTCATGTTGATGCCCATCTCTTCGACGCCCTGCGGTCCTGCGACTTCGATGGTCGGGAAATTCTTCTCGCGCACCTCCATCTCCACCATGCGATTCTCCAATTTCCCGGCGCGTAGTTGCTCGCGTAGTTTTTCACGCGTCCGTTGAAACTGGTCGTCACGCTGCGGCGAAGCGGCGGCGGCCGCGTCGGAATCGGATGCGGGGTCGGCATCGTCGAAATTGTAAAAGGTCGAAGAGGTTTTAGGCGGGAGAAGCAGATCAAGTATGCGTTCCTCGACGTTGAGTTCGGCCTTCTCGGCGATCTCTTCGGCCTTCTCGGCGCGCAGCATCTCGACGGCGATCTCCGTGAGATCGCGAATCATGCTTTCCACGTCGCGGCCGACGTAGCCGACCTCTGTGAATTTCGATGCCTCGACTTTAAGAAACGGAGAGTTCGACATGCGCGCGAGGCGGCGGGCGATCTCCGTCTTGCCGACGCCCGTCGTGCCGATCATGATGATGTTTTTCGGCATCACATCGGCAGCCATTTCGGGCGCGAGTTTCTGCCGTCTGACCCGGTTGCGCAAAGCGATTGCCACGGCGCGTTTTGCCGCGTGCTGCCCTACGACGTGCTTGTCCAACTGCGCGACGATTTGCCGCGGCGTCATGTCGTCGAGCCGCGCCTCTTCGTCAACTTCGCCTGAGAGATAGATAACCATAAGTGAGAAGTGAGAGGACGGGAGCAGGAGGTCGGAAAGAATCGGGTATGTGACCCACGATCTTTCGACCTCTCAACACCGGCCGCTGTTTTTCATAATTCTTCGACGATAATATTTTGATTCGTGTAGATGCAAATCTCGCCCGCGATGTTGAGCGCTTCGTGTGCGATGTCGCGCGCGGACATCTCCGTGTTTTTGAGCAGTGCGCGCGCGGCTGCGAGCGCAAAGGAGCCGCCCGAGCCGATGGCGAGCGCGCCGTCCTGCTCGTCGGGCGCGATGACATCGCCGTTGCCGGAGAGCAGAAAAGAACTCTTGTCGTCCGCGACGATCAGCAATGCTTCGAGGTGGCGCAGGATTTTGTCCGTGCGCCACTCCTTGCTGAGTTCGATGGCCGCGCGTTCGAGGTTGCCCTGATACTGTTCGAGCTTGCTTTCAAAACGCGTGAGCAGAGAGAAGGCGTCCGCGCTGGCTCCGGCGAAGCCCGCGAGGATGCGTTCGTTGTAGAGACGACGCACCTTGCGCGCGCCGCTTTTCATCACGGTCTCGCCGAGACTGACCTGCCCGTCGCCCGCCATGGCGACCTTGCCGCCCCTGCGCACGAGGAGGACGGTCGTACTGCGCCAGCGTGGCATTGAAGTTTCTTTGTTCATAATGGTAACGGGGAAATATAGGGAGTGGCTCGAAGGTAAGTCAAGGAAGGAGGTTTGATGCGCGTGGATTTGTGGTCACGAGGGGTTCGGAAAGATGCGGAATCGGACATCGAAGCGTTTTGCGTTATGATAAGGAAGGAGCGAACAACGGCGACCGTGCGCGACCTCTATTTGCGCGCCCCCGTGCGTAAATGTTCGTAGAAGCATCATATGTGGAGCGACGAGAAAGCTTTGAGACCTCTGATCGGTATTACCATGCGGCACGAACTCGACACGGAGCGTTTCTATCTGGCGCGCGCCTATAGCGAGGCGTTGGAGGCCGCGGGCGGCGTGCCCGTCCATTTATCCTTGATTCCGAAGGCCGATTATATAGAAACGATTTTGGATAAGCTGGACGGAGTACTTCTACCCGGCAGCGCGTCCGATGTCGATCCACTGCGTTACGGACACGAACCGCATCCCAAATTAGGGGCTGTGCATCCTCTACGGGATGAGACGGACGCGCTGGTGCTGCGTGAAGTCGAACGCCGTGCGATGCCTCTGCTGGCGATCTGTTTCGGGTTGCAAATATGGAACGTCGCGAGGGGCGGGACGCTGATACAGGACATAGAGAGCCAGATGCCGGAAGCCATACTGCACGAACAGGGAGCGCCGAGGGGTCGCCGCTCGCATCGCGTGCGCTTGCTGGGGGAGAGTGGCTTGGCGGAACTTGCCGGGGGCGAGAGCGCGCTCGTCAATAGTCATCATCATCAGGCCATCGAAACGGTCGGCGAAGGGTTACGCGCGACGGCCTGGACGGCTGATGGTTTGATTGAAGCCCTGGAAGATCAGAGAACCGACCGTTGGGCCTACGGTGTCCAATGGCATCCGGAAATTGATTGGGAAGATGATGATTTTTCCGAAAATCTCTTTAAGTCATTCATCGAGGCCGCGCTAGATTACACGGTTCGACGCAATATCGGGGCGTTAGTTACGGAAGAAACGAATTAAATCTCCCAAAGCGTCCGATAATGCAGGGTGGTGGTATGCTCCATCCGGGAATTATCATTGTTAAGGTAAAAAAATGAGCGAGGCTGTAGCGGGTTTAAATTTGGACGGCAAGGTGGCGATAGTTACGGGGGGTTCCAGAGGAATCGGTAAAGCTATTGCAGGGCGTCTTTGTGAAGCGGGCGCGCGGGTAATTATTAGCTATGGAAGCGATGATGCCGTGGCTGAAGATACCGCGCGGGCGCTCACACTACTGTACGGGAGTGAGGTGACGGCCGTACGCAGTGATGTCTGCGATGTGTCCGATGCGGAGCGTCTGGTCGGCGGAACGGTGGAGAAGTACGGGCGTCTGGATATACTGGTGTGCAATGCGGGCGTTTGGGAGGGGGCGGCCGTCGAAGACATCTCAGAGGAGCTTTGGGATCGCGCGTTGGACGTTAATCTGAAGGGCACCTGGACGGTTTGCCGTGCCGCAGTGCCTGTCTTGAAGCGTCTGGGCTGGGGGCGCATCGTAATAATCAGCTCGACGGCGGGGCAGAGAGGCGAAGCATACGTCTCAAATTATGCTGCATCGAAGGGCGGGCAAATAGCTTTCACAAAGTCGCTGGCCGTAGAGCTGGCGCGCTACGGGGTGACGGTCAACGCGGTCGCACCCGGATGGGTCGAAACCGAGATGACCGCGAAAGCGTTTACAGACGAGAATTTTCGCAGGAGCGTGGAATCGACCATACCCGTCGAGAGGATAGCCACGCCAGACGATGTTGCTTTGCCGGTGCTTTTTTTGTGCAGCGCGTGGGCTAGACATATCACGGGCGAAGTGTTGAACGTCAACGGCGGCTCGGTTTTGTGTGGCTAGATGTGTGGCTAGAGCAGAGAAGGGATTTACGTCGGAAGCGTCGCATAGGAGAGGGGATTTGTCTTGAGAGGTGTAGAAAAACGAAAAATCAGGTTGGGGATCGAAGAACTGGTCTCGAAACGCGGCGATCTGCTGCGCGGTGCGCGCGTCGGGCTGATTTGCAATCAGGCGTCGGTTGACCACGAATTGCGCCACTCGGCGGACATCTGTCGCGCCCGGAGCGAATTTGACCTGACCGCGCTTTTCGGGCCTCAGCACGGCATTCGCGGCGAAGCGCAGGACAACATGATCGAGACGCCTCACACAATCGATGCGGAGACCGGCCTGCCCGTCTATTCGCTCTACAGCGAGACTCGCGAGCCGACCGAAACGATGCTGGAAGAGATAGATGCCTTCGTCTTCGACATGCAGGATGTCGGGTGCCGTATTTACACCTTCGTCTATACGCTGGCGAATTGCATGCGCGCGGCTCAGAAATATGGAAAGCGTGTGGTAGTTTGCGACAGGCCGAACCCCATCGGGGGCGAAATGGTGGCCGGGAACGTCTTGGAACCCGAGTATGCTTCTTTCGTAGGGCAGTTTCCGCTCCCGACTCGCCATGGGATGACCGTCTGTGAGTTGGCTAAGATGTTTCGTGAGCATTGGGGCATTAACTGTGAGTTGGAACTGGTTTTAATGGACGGCTGGACGCGCGAACTCTGGTTCGACGAGACGGACGCCGAGTGGGTACTGCCTTCGCCGAATATTCCGACGCTCGACAGCGCGACGGTCTTTCCCGGTACGGTTCACCTGGAAGGTACGCAAATGTCTGAAGGCAGGGGGACGACGAAGCCTTTCGAGTTGATCGGCGCGCCCTACATAGATGCGGCCGGGTACAAACGCGAACTCGATTCATTCAATTTGGCAGGGGTGCATTTTCGCGCAAACTCTTTTCAACCGACGTTTCAGAAGCACGCTGGGCGCGCCTGCGGCGGCGTACAGATACACGTAACTGACCGCAGGCAGTTTGAGCCTGTAATAACGGGCGTCGCGGCAGTTAAAGCGGCTCATGACATGTATCCGGAAGAGTTTCGCTGGAAACAGCCGCCTTACGAGTACGTCTACGATCGGAATCCTTTCGATGTCATCGCGGGGACGGCGAGCTTGAGAGAATCTTTGGAGAGAGGTGATTCTCTACAGGATATACAATCCGGCTGGAATAAAAAATTAGAGTCGTTTATGGAAGATCGAGCGCGGTTTTTGCTTTATTAACCATAATATAGTGAATTATTTGTCGCTGATTCCCTTAAGTGCCGGATTAAGTGTCGTCCCGCCGACAGGTAAAGTATCGCTTTAACAGGAAACGGTTTTATGTTGCCGCCGCTAGATGAATTATTGCGTGAATGTGAGGCCTTACACGGGCACATCTGTCCCGGTCAGGTGCTGGGCGCGCGCATGGCTCTGGTTGGTTGCAGGTTGATCGGCGTGGACGACCCGCGCGGCGGCGACCGTAAGAAGTTGATCGTCTGGGTCGAGATCGACCGTTGCATGACTGACGCACTGAGCGCCGTCACGGGTGTGCGACTCGGACGACGCAGTTTGAAATATTTTGATTATGGAAAGGTGGCGGCCACTTTTCTGAATACGGAGACGGGCCGCGCCGTGCGTCTCGCCGCTTTGGATTCCTCGAGGGCGCTGGCGGACTCTCGTTACGCATCTATCCAAAGCAAAAAAGAGCGTCAAATGGCCGCCTACAGAGAGGCTGCGGAAGCGGAACTCTTCAAAATAGAGACCGTGAAGGTGGTTTTGAGGGAGACGGACACGCCCGGTCGCCCGCGTACGCGTCTGACTTGCGACAAGTGTCTGGAAGGAGTCAACGACGGTCGAGAGGTTAGAGGGGAGGGGGGCGAATTCCTGTGTCTCCCTTGCGTAAATGGTGCATATTACGAGACGGACGCTATTTTATAGAGAGCAAGGATACTGCCCGAAAGGAAAGCGTGTGAAAAGATGGCTGGAAGGAGCGGATTTTGGAAGATATAAGAATGTCGGCTGAGAAGTCCGGTGTAGAAGCTTGGCTCGCAGGTGGCCTGGCATGGGCGATTCCCGGCGCCGGCCACTTTTATCAAGGCCATCTGATACGCGGACTGTTACTGGGCGGGTCTGTTTTGGCAATGTATGTCGTCGGTTGGTTGCTCGGCGGGCATTTATACGGTTTGCACAATGTAGCGGATACGGGGTTTCTCGCATATGTCTTTGGTTTTTGTGATCTGGGCACCGGATTGCTCTACCTTTTGAGCCTGCTCGCCGATATCGCCGTGAAGGATCATTCACATTTGGCGACATCGGAATACGGCGATAGGTTTCTGATGGTCGCAGGGCTACTGAATTATCTAAGCATGCTGGATGCGTTCGATATAGCTGCGGGGAGGAAAAAGTGAAACATTTCCTGCTAATGGTTTTATTCGCGGCCTTCGTCGCGATAATTTTTGGCATAGTAGGACGGGAAAAACCTTCCGAGCGTTTTACTTATGGAACCAAAATTTTCGCAGAGTTTGTGGGCATCGGGATAGCGCTCGCATGGATTTTGTATTGGCTACCGGTTTGACGATATCTCTACTCTACCTCGCAATGCGTCCGATAACGCCTCGTGTGTAGACTCTCGGCTTTGATGCAAAAGTCTGGTAGCACCGCAACATATTGAGCTAGGGCAAAGTATATTGAAAGGGCAGAGAAGCGGCTTGGAGTTGGTAACATGGGAGTCTCTGAAACCGAAGCGATTGTTCTCAGAACATATAAACTGGCCGAAGCGGATAAAATAACCGTATTTCTTTCTCAGAATTCCGGGGTTATGCGCGGGGTGGCACGCGGGGCGAGACGTTTGAATAGCAAATTCGGGGCGGCACTGGAGCCATTTACGCTGATTAGTCTCTCCTATTTTGAGAAAGAAGGCCAGGAACTCGTGTCCATCCGCCAGACGGATATTCTGCGTTCGTATTTTGAATTGAGCAGGAACACGGAAATCGTCGTCGCACTGGAGTATGTAGGCGGGCTGATACTCGAGTTCACCCCGCCGCATGAGCCGAACGAGAAGATATTCCGTATGATTAGAGCGTGTCTGGAGGCCATCGCATCCACGCCCGAAGATTTACGACACATCACACGTTACAGCGAAGTGTGGCTCTTAAAACTCTCTGGATTTCTCCCGGACCTGCGCTCATGTGTGAATTGTAAGAAGCCCCTGGGCGAAAACAAGGAACGTTCATACCTTGGAACGGACGGCGCTTTGCGCTGCCTCGATTGCGCTTACAAGATGGATATGCCGGTCTCTTTTGAGGCGACGGCGTTTCTGCGTGCGACGCAACGTCTGTCACCCGGAGATTGGTCTAAAACCTTGAGCACAGCTTCGGAGACCGTGCTCAAGGAACTCTCACAAGTCACGCAACGGCTGATTACACGCGCACTAGAGAGGCTTCCGAAGGGACGCGCCGCTGTCGAATAACTTGCCGAACTGATCCTATGAGCGGTCGTTTCGTGGGTTCGACGAATTTCTGCAGATATTAATTATGAACATACTTGGCGGGCGGTTGATCGAGAGATATATCGTCGCGGCGATTCTGCCGTACCTCGGACTGTCCCTGTTGCTCTTGACTTTCATCATACTGGCGCAACAAGCCGGCAGGTTTGTGGAAATTCTCGGCTCCGCAGACCCTTCTCTGGATGCTGTGGCGGACATAGCTTTAGGGTTGATCCCTAATATACTGATTTTCACACTCCCCATGTCCGTATTGATCGGCATCGCCACGGGTTTGAGCAAACTTGGCAGCGATAGTGAGTTGATCGCGATGCGCGCGGCGGGGGTAGGTCCTTGGCGTTTCGTGTCGCCCGTGCTTCTGTTGGGTATCGTCTTTACCCTGTTGACGCTTTACGTGGGTTTCGAGATAGCTCCGAGAGCCTCGTCCCTGCTGCGTAATGCCGCGCTTAAAGTAACTTTGTCAAAGCTTGAGTCGCCGATTCAGCCGCAAACTTTCAACACTGAAATGCCGGGCAAAGTCGTCTATGTGCGGGACGGGGATAAGGCGCGCGGGCAATGGGGCAGGGTCTTTATTCACTGGCAGGATGAAGGCCAGGGAACGCGTCTGATAACTGCAAAAGGCGGACGGCTTGATGTGACCGGAAAACAGACGGAACTGTTATTAACCGACGCGGTCGTGACCACTCTGCCCTCAAACAACGGGAGACAGGCTGACGTGATAGGTGTCGGCAGACAGACTGCCAATTCATCTCAGCTCGTAACCGAGAGTTCCGCGCAATTTCGGCTACGTCTAAATACCGGACGGAATGCACTGGTCAAGAAATTTCAGGAGAGACGCGCGGAAATCGACGAGCTGGATTGGCGCGAATTGACGGCCAGGGCGCGGAAAGCACGAGGGCAGGAGAAGATCGCCCTGCTCACAGCCCTCAACAAGAGGGTCGCTCTCTGCTTTGCGCCACTGGCCTTCGCGCTGCTCGGCGCAGGTTTCGGCGGACGCCTCAAGAGACTCGGCAGGGGACAGGCTGTAATTATTTCTATCGGCGCGATGCTCCTTTACTATCTGGTTATGTTGGGGGGAGAGCAGTTAAGCCGGGGCGGCATGCTCTCGCCGCACGTCGGCAACTGGATGGCGACCGGGCTGGCAGCGGTGACGGGACTCGTCTCTTTGTTCATAAACGAGCACAACGTCTCAGGCCGCATGCGCACTCGCCTTACCACTTCGACCACGCTGCCCACGCGGTCTAAAGCCGGACGGGCGCGAAACTCCATGCTCCTCGGACTCCTGGACAGAAGCCTGATCCGTGTCGTTTTTTTCAATTTCGTACTGGCCTATATCTCGCTCCTGTTCATCTTTTTAATCTTCACCCTGTTCGAGTTGTTGCGTTTTATCTCAAGTTCGGAGTGGCGTCTGGTATTCCTATACCTGCTGTATCTGATACCGCTCGCCAGTATGAACCTGATGCCGATAGCTTTGCTGGTCGCAGTCCTGATAACTTATGCGCTCCTCGCGCGACGAAATGAGGCGATAGTCTGGTGGGCGAGCGGCCAGAGCCTGTACCGTCTGTCGCTACCGATCATCGTTTTTTCCCTCTTCGTCAGCGGCGGGCTGGCACTCTTGCAGGAGAAGGTTCTCCCGCAAGCTAACCGGCGCCAGGAAAGTTACAGGGCGCAAATCCGTGGCGGACTAAACAGGGCAATAACACCCACGGGAGTGCAGTGGCTGGCAGTGCCCGGCGGCCTGAGGCTCTACTCCTACAAGTACGGACAGGGGGGGCAGACGCTGCTTACACCGGCCGTCTATGAATTCGACCCGGAAGGCATCCACTTAAAACGTTTGATTCTGGGCGAAGAAGGTAAGTGGAACGGGACGAACGGGTTAGAATTTCACAAGGCCGTGGTTAGAGATTTCGGCCAGTCGAACGGGAGCAGCATCGACCTGGCCGAGAGGTATACGGTCGCAGAAACCACACCGGCGCAATCATTTAAACCACTGCTTAATAAACCTTCCGAGCTTAATTCCAAGGCCTTAAGCGAATACATAAGAACTCTTAAGGACGTCAGGCCCGATGAAATCAATAGTCTGCGTGTAGCACTCTACCGCAGGAGCGCGGATATCACCACGCCTACCATCCTTGCCCTCATAGGTATTCCTTTTGGCGTCTTCTTCGGGAGGCGTTCGGCTTTTTGGGCGCTGGGCGCGGCAATAGTTATCGGACTCCTGCTCTGGGGGAGCGCAAGCGCGTTTCAACAACTGGGGAACTACAAAATCTTACCGGCCGCCCTTGCGGCCTGGGCCACGCCGCTGATCTTCACGATGCTCGGGCTGCTCTTATTTTCCCGTGCACGAACCTAATCGAATGCTTTGAAGTTCTTTCTTTTCCCGAACAAAGTTAGAAAGCCCCGGGTATGTGTCTATTAAACACATCCCGGGGCTTTCTAACTTTGTTCGGGAAAAGACTAGAGATATGTCTGCTACTCCGACTACGTGCCGGTTTCCCAGCTGTTCATATACTCGATCTGCTCAGGCGTCAAAGTGTCTATGGAGATGCCGAGCGCACGCAGCTTCAGACTGGCAATTTCAGCATCCACTTCACGCGGCAGCAGATGTACGCCGGGTTCGAGGTCTCCCCTGTGCTTGACCAGGTACTCGACCGAGAGCGCCTGATTGGCAAAGCTCATGTCCATCACACTCGCCGGGTGACCCTCCGCGGCAGCCAGATTAATCAAACGCCCCTCGCCCAAAACAATAATGCGATGATTATTTGCGCTTACCTGATATTCCTGCACGAACGGCCGCAGGGTTACGGGTTCAGCCGTCGATAATTCGCGTAAACCGACCAAATTCAGTTCAAGATCGAAATGACCGCTATTACAGACAATAGCCCCATCCTTCATCCGCTCGAAGTGCGGCGTATCGATAACGTGACGGTTCCCAGTCACTGTAACGAAGATGTCGCCGACCGCGGCAGCCTCTCTGATCGGCATCACACGGAACCCATCCATCACGGCTTCGACCGCCTTAATAGGATCTATTTCCGATACTACGACGTTTGCGCCCATGCCGCGTCCGCGCAGGGCAACCCCTTTGCCGCACCAGCCGTAACCGACAACCACCAGCGTACGACCGGCCAGTAAAATGTTTGTGGCGCGTATAATGCCATCCAGCGTGGACTGCCCCGTGCCATAGCGATTATCGAAGAGGTGTTTTGTTTGTGCGTTATTGACGGCCATGGAGGGGAAGGTCAGCACACCTGCATTAGCCATGGCTTGCAGACGCACGATTCCTGTGGTCGTCTCCTCGGTTGTTCCGATCACTTCCTTGACTTGATCCGCGCGTTCCTTGATGAGCGTCGCGACCACGTCGGAGCCGTCGTCGATGATAATTTCCGGATGAAAGTCCAAGGCCGTACGCACGTGCCGGTTATAAGTTTCGGTCGATTCACCCTTGATAGCGTAGACGGGGATTCCCCAGTCCGAAACCAGCGACGCGGCCACGTCGTCCTGTGTGGAGAGCGGGTTCGACGCGATGAGCACAGCTTCAGCACCGCCGGCCTGTAACGTTCGCGCCAAATTGGCTGTCTCCGTCGTGATATGCGCGCACGCGATCAATCGCACGCCCGCGAGCGGTTTCTCCGCGCCGAAGCGCTCGCGAATAAGCCTCAAGACGGGCATTTCGCGTTCCGCCCATTCGATCCGGCGTTTTCCGTCGGATGCTAACCCTATATCCTTGACATCGTATTCAACTGCTGGTGTTGCAGACATTTATATTTTCCTCTGTGATCTGATTTATCCTAAAGTATTAGCCTGTCCGTCGAGGCATGCTTTTTGGCATGCTTGTTAGCAGGCAAATTTAAACCCCTGCCGCTTCACGCAATTTCTCGGCTTTATCCGTAGCTTCCCATGTAAATCCCTCTAACTGTCGCCCGAAATGCCCGTAAGCGGCTGTCTTTCTGTAGATTGGGGTGCGTAAGTTAAGACTCTTGATGATGCCGTGGGGAGTCAATTCAAAATGTTCCCGCACCAGTTTAGCCAGAGCATCCTCGCTCACGCGACCCGTGCCGCTCGTGTCTACCAAGACAGACACAGGCTCGGAGACGCCGATCGCATAAGCCAACTGCACCAGACACCGGTCGGCCAGGCCCGCCGAGACGACGTTTTTCGCTATGTAACGGGCCATATAAGCCGCCGAACGGTCGACCTTGGTGGGGTCTTTGCCGGAAAACGCTCCGCCTCCGTGCGGAGCATAACCACCATATGTATCCACGATTATCTTTCGACCCGTTAGTCCAGCGTCCCCCTGTGGGCCGCCCGTGACGAAACGTCCCGTGGGATTAATGTGATACTTGGTGTTCTTGTCTATCAGTTCCGGGGAGATCGTAGGCTTAATAACTTGTTCGAGAACTTCGTCCCGCAGTTGTTTGTTTTCCACTTTGGCATCGTGCTGCGTGGAAATGACGACGGCATCCACTCGGAAAGGACGCCCGTCCCTGTACTCAATCGTAACTTGTGACTTTCCATCCGGTCTCAGATAGGGAAGGTCTCCCGAACGGCGCGTTACCGCGAGACGTTCCGCGAGTTGATGCGCGAGTTGAATCGGGAGAGGCATCAGTTCCGCGGTCTCATTACAGGCGAAACCAAACATCAAACCCTGATCGCCCGCGCCGCCCGTATCGACACCCATGGCTATGTCCGGCGACTGCTGCCCGACAGCTGTCAACACGCTACAGGTATCGCAATCAAATCCGAATTTAGCTCTCGTATAACCGATTTCTCTAATTGTTTCACGTGCCACCCGGGAAAAATCCACTTGCGCCTCGGTCGTTATCTCTCCGGCGATGACGACCAATCCGGTTGTGACGAGCGTCTCGCAAGCGACACGCCCGGTGGCATCCTGACGTAATACTTCATCCAAGACCGCGTCCGAAATTTGATCTGAGATTTTATCTGGATGACCCTCTGTGACAGATTCCGAAGTAAAAAGGTAAGTGCCTGTGTTGCTCAAAATTAAGTGCTCCTTAAAGGATTATTCTAACGTATTTAGACAAAAGACCGCGTACTGTAGCAGCGGCTATATCGTCTGTCAAGAATCATAGGCCGTTTATGACGAATTTGTGCATTCGTCTCGGCATAAGATAAGCCGGAATTCGTTGGTTTAACGATTCTCTACTGGTTGAGTTAAACGGTATATACATAATATTCATTATCGGACTCCAATAATGTGATCCTGTCTGAATTATTATTACTCCCTCTCCAAGTCGCCTTTCAAAAAACCGGCCCTCGGGTGAAAACTATCGTAAGTCTGGCGCAGATGTTCTTTTGATAAATGAGTATATATTTGCGTCGTGGCTAAATCGCTGTGGCCGAGCAAAGCCTGTACGGAGCGTGAATCGGCGCCATGTTGCATGAGGTGCGTAGCGAAACTGTGGCGTAGAGTGTGTGGAGAAACGTTTTTTAATCCGAGTTTGACGCTATACCGTTTTAAGATTTCCGCGAAGTTGTGCCGCTTTAAAGGTGCTCCTCCGTCTCTCACAAAAAATGTTTTTGTGGCGGGAGAGCTTTTCATTAATAAATGGCGTACATGGTTGTACTCGTCCAACCAGAACAATGCGCTTCTGCCGATAGGTATATAACGCTGCTTACTTCCTTTCCCACGACATGTCAGCAAGCCACGCTCAAAATTGATATCGGTCGCCGTCAAGCCGGTCAATTCCGAAACGCGCAGCCCTGTAGCGTATAACAACTCCAACATCGCACGGTCTCGAATCCCAGAGGGGCTCCCCGTATCCGGCGCTTTCAATAAAAGCCCTATTTCATCTTCTGTCAGATGATTCGGGAGATGTCTATCCGTCTGCGGAGCCGAAACATTTGCCAGAGGGTCGTCTTTGATAAAACCGTCACGAAGTAAAAATCTATAAAATCCACGCGCGCCCGAGATCATTCTTGCGACCGAACGTGGAGATAAACCCGTCTGTGTCATAGTTTTGAAGCACTCGGATAAATCGTGCCTGCCCAACAAGTGTAACGGCTTCCCACGCTCTCTCGCAAAGGCCTGTAATTTGTTAAGATCATGCGTATAATTTATAAGGGTATTGTTCGACAATCCCCTCTCAACCCTCAGATAAGCAAAATATTCCCCGACTAAATCACGTTCCATAATTGAATCTCAAGACACTCTACTTTCAAGACGCCTAGCTCGAAGTACAGGATCCTTCAAGACTTGACGACGATTCGCCTGCTGCCCTAGAGTTATAAAAAACGATGCCAATAAAAATCGAAAATGCCTCGACGGCAAAATTACCGCGCAATACTATTGCGCAAATAGAAAAGATCGTTGAGACGATCCCCAGGGAACATCAACGCGGTATAGACCGACTGCGCCTCGTCGATACAATAAATGACCCGCGAATACGGCTTCAACAAACGACCCAACTACCCGGACTCTACCATCCGCGCCAGGGGACAAAGGCAGCGTGGTTGGAAATCTCCACGTCAGTCCTGCTTCCGGCTTCAAAACCGTTTTTCAAACGCCTTCTGCCGAGACTTTCCTTTAAGGGCAATCTGGCCTCTGTGATATTTTCCCTCATCGGCCAACACTATTACCTGACGCTCCGGCATTCTATAAAAAAGGGGCAAATAGAGCCTTCCGTCCGCGCTTACACGGAAAAGTATCTGAAAATTTGGTCGGAAGGCCAACACAGCACCAGAACACGGCTCTTTAAACCTTTGCAGCCTACTTTCGAGCGCTGGGCCAAATCACTACAACGCCAGGCGGCAAAGGAGAGAAAAAGAAATACCGGCGCTTGATAATCGGGACAACGCTTAAAGTATCACTCGAACGTATGGCAGGGTCTCTAAGGGGGATTACTCGGAGTCGTCTGCCCCCGTGCGGCTTTCAAGCGAATTTAAAACCTCTCTCAGGGCGTCCGCTACTTCTCGCGTCTGCACATCAGAACGCTTGAAACGCATTTCCAACTGGAAACTGCCATTATCCGCAGCATATTTAAAGATATAAGTCGACTTCTGCGCATCGGGCTTCTTCCCTTCCTGTTTGGTGCGCCTCATGGCGCGCGCTCCGTCACGATTCAACCCTTGAGCGGTTATTTCGCCCAATATATCGTGCATCGATTCAATATTCGGTTGGCGCACCACCTGCAACAGTAGAGACTTGGCGGCTATGTCGGCGCGACGACATTTCTCACGTATCACTTCAGGTAATGAGGCGATGGAGAGTGCTTCCGTTACCGTGCTACGGCTCTTCCCGACTTTTCGCGCCACATCTTCATGCGTATATCCGAAACGCTCGCAGAGCGCGGCCAACCCGTCGGCCTCTTCCCAAGCGGTGAGGTCTTTCCTCTGCATGTTTTCGATCAAGGCAATCTCGGCGACAGCCCTGTCATCCACTTCCATCTCGATGCAAGGTACATCCCTCAATCCCGCGGCTTTCGAAGCGCGCCAGCGGCGCTCGCCGGCGATAATCATCCAGCGCCCGGTGATGCGTGAAGGCTTGACGAGGAGAGGTTCGAGCACCCCCTTTTCTTTGATGGAAGCCGTCAGGTCGTTCAAATCACCGATCTCCACGCGCGGCTGCTCCGGGTTGGGGTCAAGCTGATCCAGGGCTATCAGGCGGCCAATCGGGGTGGGCTGGTGCGTAGCAAGTTCTTCGACGTAATGCGCATCATGACGCATCCTGATGCCTGTTGGCAGTCCTCTCTTAGACACGACCAATCACCTCATCGCAAAGCCTGGCGTACTCACTGGCGCCGGAAGATTGTGGAGCAAAGGTAAAAATCGACTCCTTGTAAGCCGGAGCTTCTTCCAGACGGACGCTCTTGGTTATGACCGTGTCAAACATCTGCGTCCCGAACACGCTCCGAATCTGTTCATGTACCTCTCTCGCTAAGGTCGTCCGCCGATCATGGAGCGTGACGACCACGCCCAGTACGTGGAGTTGTGGATTAGGCCGTGCTTTGACCTTCTCGATAGTTTCAAGCAAATCGTCAGTTCCCTCGAGAGCGAAATATGAAGATTGTATGGGGATTAAGATGTGTGTCGCGGCGACGAGCGCATTTACGGTGATCAAACCCAAAGTCGGGGGCGTGTCGATCAGAATCACATCATAACGCGAGCGCAGGGGATCGAGCCGATCTTTGAGCCTGAACGGGGCGTCAAAATCACCCACCAGCTTCGATTCCAGCTTTGCCAGGCTTATACGCGCGGGGATGATATCCAGTCCTTCTACAGATGTCTTATATATGTAGCCATCCTCCGCCTCTTTTCCATCAATCATCAGTTCATAAGCTGACAATTCGACGGTCGCAGAGTCAAGGAACGAGATCGAGCTATTACCCTGAGGGTCCATGTCTATGAGCAAGACACGTTGGCCCCGTCGGGCAAAAGCTGCCGCCAGGTTGATGGCGGTGGTAGTCTTACCCACCCCCCCTTTCTGATTTGCAATAGCGATAACTAAATTCAGCTTAAATCCCCTCCACAATAAACTGCCTCGGAGCCATCTTGGATCGAACGGAGAGACCTACATCGGCAAATCACCGGCCTCTCCGATGACATCCGGCCATTCATCCTCTTCACCGGAGACGGACTCTGCAGATTGCTCGCCGTTGATACTGTGCGAGGCCTGTATGACTTCCTCGTTGACGTAAATCGGACAATCCGCACGTAGGGCGAGCGCGATTGCGTCTGATGGCCTGGAGTCCAGCATCATGAAATCGCCGCTATTGCTTCGCATCTCGATAACGGCGAAAAACGTATTATCCCTCAGTTCCGTTACCACAACCCTTTCGACGCGTGCGCCCATCTCCACAATCAAATTTCGCAGCAGGTCGTGCGTCATCGGGCGCTGGGTCGCAATTTTCTCGATTTCGAGGGCGATGGCGTTTGCCTCGTAAGCTCCCACCCAGATCGGCAGAAGTGTCTCGCTATTGACATCTTTGAGAATAACGATTGGCGTACCGCTATTCGGGTCCATCATCAAACCTCTAATTTTTACTTCGATTTCCATATCTCAACCTCAAGCAGCACTTTAACTGTAATCAAATACCTTCAGATCATTTTCCCGTAGAGACTATTTGCCTTCGCCTCGCTGACGCGAACGGAAACGACATTTCCCTGCAAATTTTCTGCGCCGGGAAAATTTACGACCTTATTACAAGTAGTATGCCCGCTCATGTCCAAATCGGATTTCGCACTTCTCCGCTCAACCAACACGGAAACTTCTCTGCCCACGTAATCCGCATAAATCTTCTTCTGTATGCCTTTCTGTAACTGCTCTAAGGCGAGGAATCGATTGGCTTTTTCGTTATCGGACACATTGTTCGCCAAACGCGCTGCCGGGGTGCCATTTCTCTCGGAATATTTGAAAATATATATGGCATCGAAACGACAATGCTCTACCAAACGCAGAGTCGCTTCAAAGTCCTCATCCGTCTCATCCGGAAACCCGATTATTATGTCGCTGGTCAAGGCGTATCTGCGCCCGGCATTCTTGATCGTATCTATTCGTGAAAGATAATCGGAAACTTTATAACCCCTGCGCATGGCGCGCAGTATGCGGTCGCTGCCTGTCTGAACGGGCAGATGAATCCAATCGCATAAGTTTTCATGTTCATCCATCGCGGAGACTATATCCGGATGAAAGTCACGCGGGAAAGACGTGGTGAATTTAATGCGCGGCATCTTCGTCGCAGCAGCAGCGCGCAAAAGCCTCGAAAAAGGAGTCGCCCCCGGAAATCCCTCAAGTCCCACTTCAGTTTTAGGTCTGTAACTGTTGACGTTTTGGCCTATAAGCTGAACTTCCTGATAACCCACATCGGACAGTCTGCGTATTTCATCAATGATCTCGGACGCAGCACGACTCTGTTCCCGACCTCGCGAAAACGGGACGATGCAGTAAGTGCAAAATTTGTTACAGCCTTCAATTATCGGGATGTATGCGACGTATGGGGAATGACGGCCGACGACAGGCACATCCCATTGCTCATCTTCCAGACGTTCGCCGAGATCGAGAACCTGTTCCTCGCCGTTCAGCGCACGCTCAATCAAATCCGGAAGACGGTCGGTCGCACGCGTTCCGGCCACGAGACGCACCCCTGCTCCGCCCCCGAACAGCGCTTCTCCTTCCAACTGCGCGACACAGCCCATAATCCCTATGATAGGTGCGGAAGAAGCGCCCGCGCCCTTTCGTATTTCACCAATACGATTGAAGACTTTTTGCTCCGCACGTGCGCGCACCGAACAGGTGTTGAAAAGTATAACATCGGCGGTTTCAGCTTCGCCTGAAATTCCGTAACCCGAGGCTTGCAGACGCGATGTGGCTCTCTCCGTATCGGCGATATTCATCTGACAGCCGAATGTTTCTATGTAGACTTTGCCTTTCGACATCGCGCTTGCTCCCTTATGTAGACGAAGTGTATCAGAAATGCGAAATTGCCGCCGAAATAGTTCCATCTCAGGTGTGTCTCGACTATTTTTTCCTTTTCCTTCCGGCGCGGCCTGAGTTCTTTGAATTTCCTTCCGGAGAATTTTCTCTCGCAGTTTCCAACAACCATTGTGCGGTTTCTCGCGCCGTCACTATCTCTTGAGACGCGCCGAGCATCCTAGCGATCTCCGAAACACGCTCGCTTTCACCCAACTCCGTTATACGGGTCAACGTACGACCTTTTTCCACATGCTTCGCTATGGCGTAATGATGATCCGCGAATCGAGCGATCTGCGGCTGATGCGTGACGCAGAGAACCTGTTGAGAGGCAGCGAGGGATTTTAGTCTGCGTCCCACGGCTTCCGCTACAAGTCCACCTATACCCGCGTCAATTTCGTCAAACACGAGTGTTGTCTCGGGTGAAGGTTCTACTTTAGCTTTCGCCCCGCTGCTCCATATTGTTCTTAAAGTTAACATCAGACGGGACAGTTCTCCTCCGGAAGCGACGCGTTGAAGCGGGCGGGCCAGTTCACCAACATTGGCCGACAATTGAAACTCCACCCGATCCGCTCCCGTGGGACTCCAGTATGCGGGGGCGTTTGTCGTTGCGGGGTCAGCATCTTCTTCCAGCCGATTTTCCGTCTGAACTTTACTGTCTGAAACAAACCCTTTCTCTTCCTTCGCCGTGTCGATAGACACGCTAAACCGTGCGCTCTCCATAGCCACTTGGCGCAGTTCTTCCATGACCCGTCTCCCAAAATCAACAGTCGCAGCCTGTCTGCAGGCAGTTAATTGCCCGGTCAGGATGCGATACTCTTCTCTAAGGGTCTCCATATCCGCCAACAGCTCCCCTTGATGTTCCTCCCAATTCGTCAACTGTTCAAGCTGCCGGCATAAGTCCTCTCTGATTTCATTTAGTTCTTTACTGCCACGGATGTACTTCCGCCTGAGCCTTTCAAACTCACTCAAACGCTCTTCAATCTCACTTAGACGCACAGGCGAATATTCGATACGCGATGCGTAACTACGCAGCGTATCGGCTACGTCTGTCAAGGAAAGGGATGCTTCTTCCAGCGCATTCGTCAGAGGGGAGAAACGTTTATCAATTGTCTCTAAAGTTTGCAAAATTCGGCGCACCGAACCGAGTCTCGTGAGGACACTCTCCTCGCTCTCATACAGATCATTGTATGCGCTTGCGTTTAATTCACTTAACTGCTCAGAATAGGTTAATAACTTTTTCTCTTCCAGCAAACGTGCCTCTTCCCCCGTTTGTGGGTCGAGCAGGTCGATTTCCGCGACTTGAAATTTCAGTATATCCAGAAGCCTTTCCCTCTCCGTCTTATCCCGCCTCAAGGCGTCTAACTCTTCGACCAACTTGCGCCAACGCGCATATTTTACGGCAACTTGGCGCCGCAAATCACTACAACCTGCGAAATCATCCAGTAAAAACAGGTGCGCCTGTGGAGAAAGAAGAGAGCGCTGTTCTCCTTGCCCGTGTATTTCTACAAGAAATGGCTGGAGCTTTTTTAAGGTGGCGAGAGTCACGCTTCTGTCGTTAATGAAAATACGGTTGCGCCCTCCGAGTTGCACTTCTCGACGAATCGTCAAGTATTCGTCGTCCGCAATTTCGACGGCCAATTCGCTGAGGTCGGATTTGACGCGCTGCTCATCAATTTCTTCAAGTTCAAAGATTCCTTCAACCAGGGCCACTCTTTCACCGGTTCGCACTACATCGGCAGACGCTCGCGCTCCCAACAATAGACTTAAAGCATCCACTATGATGGATTTACCGGCTCCAGTCTCACCTGTTAGGACATTTAATCCCTGGTGAAATTCCATGTTCAAGTAATGGATGATGGCAAAATTACTTATGTTAAGGGACTTCAACATAATTCAAAGCATTTATTTATACTTTACTTTTAATGCAAAACATTAGCTCGGGCTTGGCCTTAAGCCTTGACCGAATCTGCCCATCTAGGTAGTATATTCCATAGATTTTCACATTTCGGCACATTAAGAGGTGGCTACTAACATGTCTTTCAATAAAATCACCCTTGTCGGCAACCTCGGGCGCGACCCGGAGTTGCGCTATACTCCGCAAGGCACCCCGGTTTGCAGTTTTACACTGGCTACGAACGAAAGGCGCAAAGACCGCGCCGGTGAAAATCAGGATGTTACAACATGGTTTCGTGTGACGCTATGGGGAAGACAGGCGGAAACGGCTTCGCAATATCTATCTAAAGGGCGCCCGATCTATATCGAGGGCCGGCTGCGTGTTGAGGAGTGGACGGATAAGGACGGTAAACAACGTCACACACTCGAAGTTCACGCAACCGACATGCAGTTTATCGGCGGGAGAGCCGACGAGGCCGGAGGAACTAGTGTTCGCACCGAATCACCCGCGTCCGGGCGAAATGAGCCAACCGGTGGAGATGATATCAGCGATGACGATATTCCGTTCTAAACGGGAATGTCGGCGCGCCGACATTCCCGTTTAGAGATTTTCCACCCGTGCCGTTGTCACTTAATTACTTCCGAGTCACTGCCCTATCGCACGAAGCTTGGAATAACGCCTTGCCTGAAGTTCAGCAGAGGTCATAGTTTTTAACATCTCTAGATTTTCCCAAAGAGATTGGTCCAGGAGTTTTGCAGCCTCCAAATGTGACGTGTGAGCACCGGCGCCGGGTTCGGCTACCACCTCATCCACTATACCAAGTCTTTGTAAATTGTCGGCAGTCAGCCCCAGAGCCTCGGCCGCCAGAGGCGACTGAGAAGCATCTTTCCATAAAATTGCCGCGCATCCCTCGGGCGAAATTACAGAATAGATCGCGTTTTCCAGCATTAACACCCTATCGCCTATACCAATTCCCAGAGCGCCGCCTGACCCGCCTTCGCCGATTATCGTAACAATCAAGCGTACATCCAGGCTCGCCATCTCCAACAAATTGCTGGCTATGGCTTCGGCCTGTCCTCTCTCCTCCGCGTCGATACCCGGATATGCGCCGGGCGTGTCAACGAACGAAAAAACAGGTCGGTTGAATTTCTCAGCCAGATTCATAATGCGCATGGCTTTACGATAGCCCTCGGGTTTAGGCATACCAAAATTTCGATGACGGCGTTGTTTAGTGTCCCGCCCCTTTTGCTGGCCGATGATGCCGACGGATAAGCCGTGGAAGCGCGCAAAACCACAAACCATCGCCGGGTCGTCCGCGAAACGACGATCTCCCTTGAGTTCAACAAAATCCTCAAACATCAACTCGATAAAATCGAGCGTGTATGGGCGATCCGGGTGTCGCGCCAGTTTCACTTTATCGAAAGCGTTTATATCCTTGTCCTGCATAAATTCGTCCTTGGAATCGAGCAATTATTGACCGTCCGTGCCTAAATAACCGTAGCTATTCCACGTCAACCGCTCGGACATAAGTTATCGCTTAAGATTAAGCAGGTGTTTATAACGACATTTTCTGCTGCTTAAGGCCGAGAGAACTTTCTCTAAGTCGTCGCCAGTTCGAGGTTTTATTCCCATTCGATAGTGCCGGGGGGTTTTGAGCTGATATCATACACTACGCGATTAATCCCGCGCACCTCAGAGACCAGACGCGTCGAGATTCTTGCAAGCAAGTCGTGCGGCAAGCGCGCCCAATCCGCCGTCATTCCGTCCACACTGGTCACAGCGCGGATCGCAACTACTCGCTCATACGTACGATAATCCCCCATCACGCCGACCGTAGAGATAGGCAGCAAGACCGGAAAGGCTTGCCAGACCGAGTCATAGAGGGAGGCCAGGCGTAACTCCTCTTCGAGTATGCGGTCGGCCGCGCGCAGTACTTGGAGCCGTTCTTCGGTGATCTCTCCGATAATGCGTACGGCAAGACCGGGACCGGGGAAAGGATGGCGACTCAGAATATCTAGGGGCACTTGCAGGCGTCTACCGATAATTCTAACCTCATCCTTGAATAATTCCCGCAGAGGCTCAATTAGACGCAGACGCATGTGCTCGGGCAAACCGCCCACGTTATGATGACTTTTGATCACGGCCGAGGGGCCTAGAACCGACACCGATTCGATAACATCAGGATACAGCGTCCCTTGTACCAGATAATCAACCTGCCCGATACGCGCGGCCTCTTCGTCGAAAATCTCTACAAAAAGATGTCCAATAATTCGACGTTTCTCCTCCGGGTCTGTAACGCCCTCCAGGGCTTTCAGAAACCTCCGGGAAGCTCGAACGCCCCGGACATTCAACTTCATTTGTTGCTCGAATAAGCTGCATGTAGCTTCAAATTCGCCTTCTCTTAAGAGACCCGTATCTACAAAAATGCAGACCTGCCGCTCACCTATCGCCTCGTGCACCAGCGCCGCAGCGACCGCCGAATCAACGCCGCCGGATAGACCGCAAACCACGTTGCCCGTCTTTACCTCCCCACGAATTTTTTCGACTTGTTCATCTATAATTGCCGTCGGAGACCAATCGGCACGCGCTCGGCAAATTGCCAGCACGAAGTTATTGAGCACTTGCGCGCCTAAAGGTGTGTGTACCACTTCGGGGTGGAATTGAACCCCATATATGCGCTTGCTTAAGCTCTCGAACGCATTAAGCGCGCCGCTTGTTACGGCCGTGGCGCGAAACCCCTGCGGCATTTTCGTCACATAATCCCCGTGACTGAGCCATACATCTATTTCCTGAGGCAATCCGGCGAACAGCGGACTCTCGGCTTCGGTGATAGAGAGCCTCGCATAACCGTACTCTCTATTCCGAGAGGGGCTGACTTCCCCTCCGAGAGCCACCGCCAGGAGTTGCAACCCGTAACAAATGCCCAGAAGCGGGCAATTAACTTTTTCAATAAACCCATCATCCAGTTTTGGGGCATTTGCATCATAGACGGATGAAGGGCCGCCGGATAGTACGATTCCCCGCGGCCGGAGTTGTTGTATTCGTTCCAGCGGCGCATTGAAGGGAAGAATTTCACAATAGACTCCCGCTTCGCGTATGCGGCGCGCGATCAGTTGAGTGTATTGCGAGCCGAAATCAAGTATAAGGATGAGATCATGTTTAGCAATTTCCACTTTACAGGCATCCTCCAATGGGTTGGGAGCGTCGGAGACGTTGATGGTTTTCACGATATTCGGGTGTTGAAGTAAAAGACATCATAACAATAAACCCCGGGATTTCCGCTGAATTTTAACATTTGCAGCAAAATGAGCGGGAAAATTCAAATTCATACTTATCAAAACATGTTGAGCACGCTCTGTCTTTTTTTCACTTTACTCATTTTTCCGGCGAACGTTCAAAGCAAGCCCACCGATGATAAAACGGCGAAACAGGTATTAATGTTTTCCTCCCCGTTAACAGTCCGTTGGCAGTTTGACTCTAAAAATACCACTAATTTCTCCCCATCTTCTAATAACGGGCATCTATATTTGCCTCTCACTTCGGGTGAAATTGTCTCCCTGAATGTTTCAAACGGCGAACTTCTGTGGAGAACCGAAATCGGAGGAGATTTTTCCACCTCTCCGATTTCGGATGAGCGCGGGGTTTATCTTGCCTCCAGAACTGAAGACCCTAATAATCCACGCCAAACCTTGCATTCCACCGGGGCGATCCGTGCTTTAAGTCAGGCCACGGGTATCACTCTGTGGATGAGAACACTTCACTTCCCTATTCAGGGAGGACTCACTTCCTCTGCCGCAAAACTATTCGGTGGCTCCGCGGATGGACGCGTCTACGCTTTCAACAAAGCGACCGGCGAAATTTTATGGGTATACCAGCACACAAGTCCCTTCTCTTCCTTTCCAACTCTCCACGATAAACGATTATATATCGGCAGTGAGGACGGCAACCTCTTAGCGCTCGATGAATCGTCAGGAACGCTTCTCTGGCGTTATCGGACTCGTGGCGCTTTGCGGGGCACCGTGGCCGTCGCGGATAATACGATTTTCTTTGGTTCGGCCGACGGTTATGTCTATGCCTATAATGAAATAAGCGGTCGGCTGCTATGGCGACGCAGAACGGGGGCGGCCGTGCAGGCGGTGGTATTGACGAACGATGGTATCGTCGTCACTTCGCTGGACAATTTCGTCTATCTACTTACCCCGCGTAGCGGCGATCTTATCTGGAAGAGGCAGTTGGCCGGACGCATTGCGGCGCTGCCCCTGATAGATCTCCGAAGCGCGCTCTTTGCTCCTCTGGGTGGTGATGCTTGTGTCGTGCTCTCGCTGCGGGACGGCAAACAATTGAACACGTTGCCGGTGGGTGAAGAGGGTATTACGGGAGCCACGCCGATTCTAGCGGACAATCTCTTGTTGATTCCAACCCGTCGCGGGCTTATGGCCTTCGCCGCGTCGCCTTCAGACAGCGATCCTTGATCGCCGGATGCGAGTGGTTTGCCGGGGCAAAATCTTTCTCAAGTCTTTACCTGTTATCTCGACGTAGCAGAGTGACTGGCGAGAGACATCCTCAATGCTGATTTGCGCCGCGATGCCGGAACAAACCGGCCAAACGCCCGAGCAGCCCATATAAGATGTATGCTCCGACGATGGAGACGAGGACGTAACGGGAATATAGCCACACCAGCATCCCCGAAGCGGCAATGGCGAGGACGGCCAGACGCGTGCTTCGCTTTCCTATGCCGACGGTTTTGAAACTCGTATAACGAACCGTGCTCACCATTAAAACCGAAAGAAGCGCAATCCCGCCCATCAACAATCCGCTGTAGACGGCGCCACGTTCAACTCCGTGGAAGGACAGCGGCGAGGGCGAGAAGTGTACGAGCGCGGCGATGAAGCCTCCGGCCATAGGGATCGGCAGACCGACGAAGTTTTTCTTGTCAACCTTGACTAATCCCTCCGCAAGCACGCGCGGCCGCGTCGCCTGGACGTTGAATCGCGCCAGCCTGAAAGCTCCGCAGATCAGAAACATGAAGGAGATAAACCATCCCAGCTTATGTGCGCCGCTCCCCTCGGCGAAAGCGGAGCCATATCCCCAGGCATAAGCGAGGACGGCGGGTGCAATGCCGAAAGTCACGACATCGGCGATTGAGTCGAGTTGCACACCGATTTCGGTAGTGGTTTTAGTGAGTCTCGCGATACGGCCGTCCAGCGCATCGAAGACCACCGCCCAGCCGATGGCGCGCGATGCGTTGTCGAAATGAGAAGTGGCCTGAATAAGTTCCGCCTCCGTCCCGCCTTCGAGCAACTGAAAACCGCGCAAAGCTCCCATCACGGCGAAATAACCCATGCCGATGTTTGCCGCTGTGAAAGCGGAAGGGATCAGGTAGAGACCTTTGCGTATGCCGCGCCGCTCATTCCGCAAAGCAGCAGTAGGGTCGTCCACGGTTTTCTCCGGCTCTGTGCTCATCCTCGCAGCCTCCCGATCAAGCTGACGCCGCCCCGCACGCGATCTCCGACGCGCACACTGACATCGACCTCCGGCGGGAGCACCAGATCGGTGCGCGAGCTAAACTTAATCAAACCGAACCGCTCTCCCAGATTAACTTTCTCGCCCTGACGCTTCCAGCACACGATACGACGCGCCAACACGCCCGCGATCTGTTTGCAGACGACCGTCATCCGCTCCCCACGGATCGTCAGGGCGTTCTGCTCGTTAACGAGGCTCGCCTCCTCGCGCGTAGCGATCATGAACCGGCCTTTCGTGTAAGCGACATCTATGATCTCGCCGGCGATGGGGGCGCGATTGATGTGCACGTCGAAGACGGACAGGAAAATGCTCACGACCTGCGGCGACTGCGGATCGCTCGGGATAATTCGTGCGACTCGCGTCACACGCCCGTCGGCCGGGGCGACGATGATGTCCTGTTCGGAGAGGGACGCGCGTTCCGGGTCGCGGAAGAAATAGGCCATGAAGAGGGCGAGCAGTAGGACCGGAACTGCAAGATACCAGTAACCGGTGAGAGCCGCGAGCAACGCCGCCGCCAGCGGGATCAGGACAAAGGGGAGGCCGTCTCTTATCACGTTTCGATCCTGTTCTTATTTTGCATTAAGGGAAAATGAGAAGGGGGGCGCGCGTATTTCCACTCTACGGCGTCCCCTCCTGTATCTTTTAAAGCTATCTACCAAGCTCTGCGGGTCTGCCCGGCACTTCAGTGCGCGGATTCTTCACTTTTCTGGTGACGAAGCATAATCTCATGCATCTGATCTTTCACGGCCAGCTTCTTCTTTTTCAGAGTTATCTCTTCCAACTGCTCCTCGTCGTTCGGGTAAGCGAGGGAGGTCAGTTCGCTGAGGCGCGTCTCATAGCGCGTGTGTTCGCGCGCCAATTCGCGAAACTCAGGGTCGTTCATAATCAATTCTTCTCTCAAGCTGTCCGTGTTGGTCAGTTCCATTTCGGGGAAGCCTCCTTTTGGCAGATGCGTTCGGGTGGTGTGAACAATTCGCGTTCGAGACAAGATCATTACTGCCCTTAGCGCGTTTATGATTTCGATGGGAAAATGGTAGCTAAAATCCGCGCTTGAATCAAGTGGGAGATTTCAGCGCCGCGCGCATCATCAGAGCGTCCTCGGGCGGCTCGCGGTAATACTGCCGACGCCGGCCGACGATTTCAAAACCGTATCTACGATAAAGCGCCTGTGCCGCGACGTTGCCGGCGCGCACTTCAAGGATGGCCGTGTGCGCTCCGAGTTTCCCGGCCGAGGCGAAGACTGCCTGCATCAGCGCGTTTCCGATGCCGCGCCTGCGAGCCGATTCATGGACGCCGATGTTATTGATGTGCAACTCCTGTGCGGAGACTCTCGCGCTGAGAAATCCATAGAGGGCGTGCCCCGTCAGTTTGTCGGCGCGTTCCCGGCGCGCGACGATCATGATCGCTTCAGGCCGCGCCAGTTCGGCGTAATAGGAATCCCAACCCCACAGGCTCAGGCGGCACGCCTCTTCGATCTCGACCACTTCGAGCAGATCGTGCGGCGTCATCGGCTCGATTTTGTAATCGCTCTGCCCGGTTTCGGCGGCGAGGTTTACGCGCGACATCTCTCGTTCAACTCCGCATCTGACAGGCGCACATAGAGCGCCCGCAAATCTTCCGCGACCAGAGTACTTCCCTCAAGGTAATTCATTAACCCGAGCGCGGCGACCTGTTCCGCGTATGACTCCTGCGGCGGCGCGAGCGTCCAACCGTTGTGGTTCTCCGAGTGGAGTTCGTTTACAGGAGACTCTTCGACGCGCCAGTTGATTCCCTTCCCCGTGGCAAACTCGCCGAGCGCCAGGGCGTGCGCGTGCGCCGCGGCTCCCGCCCAACGCAAGTCGCCGCCCCAGCCGAGCGCTTTCTCAAATAACGCCGCCGGAGTCAGGTGAGACGGCTCGCTCAACTCTCTGACGGCTTTCGCGTCCTCGACCGAAAGCAATTGCGCGAAGACCTCGCCGCGCCCCGCCGGTAGACATGCCACCACGCGCGGCGCGGAGCCGCAACCGTAAGCTATGGCGTGGAGCGTGGAGATGCCCGCTACCCGTCGGTTCAAAGTCGCCGCGAAAGCCTTGATAGTGGCAAGTCCCGATCTCAGGCCGGTAAAACTGCCCGGCCCGGTCGCCACCGCAAAGAGTTCTATGTCGTCTAGTTTGACGCCGGATGCAGCCAGCGCTTCGCCTATATCTTGCAGCACTCGCGCGGAATTTTCCCTCAACACGCGTCCGCGCGTGCTTGCCAGCACGCGTTCACCGCGCACGACGGCGACGCTTCTCACTTCGGTCGTCGTGTCGAGGCCGAGGATGAGCGGCGCGGTCGGCGTGGCCGCGAACGGAGCCTCAGGGGGCGCGTCTCGCGGTCGTGTGGTATCACTTTCGCTTCTTAAGTTTGACATCGACTGGTATGCCGCGCGATTATAGGCGCGACTTTAAATTCAAGCAAACAAGGTGGCTCAAGGTCGAGCTTTTTCCACTCGGTTGTACTGATGGGCGTGCGCATAGGGATACTGACTGCGGGCGGCGATTGCCCCGGTCTAAATGCAGTTATACGCGCCGTCGTGCGTCGCGCACTGGTCGAAGACGCGCAGGTAGTCGGTATCAGGAACGGCTGGCGCGGCCTTATTGAAGACGACATCGTCCCGCTCACGCGCGCTTCCGTCTCGGGGATTCTACCGCGCGGCGGCACGATTCTCGGCACGTCGCGCACCAACCCGTTCGACGATGCGAAACACCTCGAACGCATACGTCTCAACTGGGAGAAGCACGAACTCGGCGGCCTGATCGTCGTCGGCGGCGACGGGACTCTGCGCACGGCGCGCGACATGTGGCGCGAGCATAATTATCCAATCGTCGGCGTCCCCAAAACCATTGATAACGATGTCGGCGGCACGGATTTCACTTTCGGTTTCGACACGGCCGTGAGCGTCGTGACGGACGCCATCGACCGCCTGCATTCGACGGCCGAATCTCATCATCGCGTGATGGTCGTCGAGGTGATGGGGCGACATACGGGTTGGATAGCGGCCTACGGCGGGATCGCGGGCGGGGCGGACGTGGTGCTCGTTCCCGAACACCCGTTTCGCCTCTCGCGCGTCTGCGACTTCCTGCGCCAACGTGCCGCGCAGGGCAGCGCGTTCTCGATCATCGTCGTCGCGGAAGACGCGCGGCCAGTGCCGGAAGAGAATTTTTTAAGCGAAGAAAATCAGGAAGAGATTTACAGGCGTGGCCGTCTCGGCGGGATCGGCATGCTCGTCGCGCGCGAGATCGAACGCATCTCCGGCATCGAGACGCGCTTCACGCAACTCGGCTACGTTCAACGCGGCGGCAGCCCGACCGCCTTCGACCGCGTGCTCGCCACACGCTTCGGCATCAAGGCTTACGACATGGTGGCCGCGGCCGAATGGGGACACATGGCCGCGCTGCACGGCCGGCGCGTCGTCAGTTTCCCGCTCGACGAGGCCGTGCGTGAGACAAAGAAACTGAGCGAGGAAATTTATCACGTCGCCGAATTATTCTTCGGATAGTTCCAACCAGCCGCACCCGACGCACACTTGCGCTTTACCGGTCGAGGCTGCCAGCGAAAACGTTTGGAGTGTTTTGGTCGGATGAAAATCTGCCGTACATGCAGGCGTTGTTACGAGGACACGGAAGCTGTCTGCGAAGTGGCGGAGCACGGGCAGTTGACGCACGCGCGCCCCGGCCCTCGCCTCATCGCGGAAAAGTATCGTCTCGACCGCCTGCTCGGCCGCGGCGGCATGGGCGCGGTCTATTCCGGCACGCACGTCGAACTCGAACGCTCCGTCGCCGTCAAGATGCTTTTGCCCGATTCCGTCTCCGACCCGCTTGCGCTCGAACGCTTTCGACGTGAAGCGCGCGCCGCCGCACGGCTCAACCACCCGAACGTCGCCAACACATATGACTACGGCGCGCTCGCCGACGGCGAGGCTTACATCGTCATGGAATTGCTCGACGGTCAGACCCTGCGCGAATATCTGAACGCCGAAGGGTCGCTGCCTTTAAAGTGGGCGGTGGAGATCGCGTGTCAGGTGGGCGACGGCATCGGTGCGGCGCATCATTCCGAGATCGTCCACCGCGATTTGAAGCCGTCGAACATTATTCTCACGCGCGACCACCGGGGCGAACTTCAGGCTAAGGTTCTGGATTTCGGCATCGCGCGTCTGCTGGAACAGACGACCACGAGCGGCGACCCTCTGACGGCCGCCGGCGCGCTCATCGGCACGCCACGCTACATGTCGCCCGAACAGTGCGCCGGTCACGACTCGGACGCCCGCTCGGACGTTTACAGTCTCGCCGTCATCCTCTTCGAGATGCTCGCCGGTCGCCCGCCTTTCGACGCGCCTTCGGCCACCGCCATCGCGCTCAAGCACGTGCGCGAGACGCCGCCCGACATACGCGAACTCCGACCCGACGCGCCGCCCGCCCTCGCCCGGCTCGTCGCCGACTCGCTCGCCAAAGAGCCGGACGCGCGCCCGCAGACCGCCAACGAATTTGCCTCCAGATTGCAGGACATCAGTCAGGAACTTAAGCCGGACGACGACGCGCCGCTCGCCCTGCACATTCCTTCTAACGATAGATTCTCAACGACCGTGCAGATGAGCGCGGCGGCGCAGACAAGCGACGCGCCCCCCGATATTCTCACTTTTCCATTGGAGGACGCAGCGCCGCCGACCGAACTTCACGCCGACGAGCGACATACAGACCGCGCCGGCGAGCCGACATTTGACGATCCCGCATCGTTTCCGGGTGAGCAGGCGCAATCTTCCCCGGAAATGGTTGCCCCCGTCGAATCCATCTCGCACGCCGCAGCCGCATCGACCGCCTACGGAACGGCCGAGCCATCCGGCGAAAGCTCTCCCGCTGCCTTCACAAGGTCACGTGCGGGCGGCGCGTCGCAAGAGGACGAGGCTGCATTCAAAGACGATGCGGAGTACGAAGACGATGCGGCAACAATCGTCAACCCGTCTCCGGCGCGTTCCTTCAAACCGAAGCGACGCCGATTCCCTCTCGCGCTGGTCTTCGGTTCGCTCGCGCTCGCAGTCCTGCTCGGCCTGTTGCTCTACTCCTGGCGCAAATCGGACGGCGATGATGCGGCGAACGCGAACTCGAACAACGCGCCCACGCCCGCCGCCCCTACGCCGGGAGTTCAACCCGATGCCGCGCCCGCGCCGCAGGCGGCGACCTCAAGCCCTTCGCCACAGCCTACAGACGAGCAGCCCGCCACGGTTGCGGCGGAGAGAGAACGCGTCGCCTTGCGTTCGGCCATCGACAGCTGGCTCGCCGCGCACAACTCGCGCAACCTGACACAGGTGACGAACTTTTACATGCCGAAAGTGACCGCCTTTTATCTCGCCCAAAACACCACGCGCGCCGCCGTGCGCGCCGAAAAAGCGCGGCTTTTTAATGAATCGCGCCTGTCCATCCAGCGTACCGGCGACCCGCAGATCACCTTAGGGCAAGACGGAGACACGGCCGCCACCATCTTCCGCAAATCCTACAGCCGCGGCGAAGCTTCACAGTCGCAAAGCGGCGAGGTCTTACAGGAAATCATCTGGCAAAAAACCAATCGCGGCTGGAAGATCATCAGCGAACGCGATATACGCGTCCTCAGATAAGTAAAATTGATTCAACGGTTCATCTGTTCATTGTTTCAATGAAGAAATGGATCAATGAGTCAATTTCCTAACTTGCCTGCCGCAGGTTGATCCAATACATTACCTACTTAGCACGCGACACCTCTCTCTGGATGAAACATGGCTGAACCGACACTCACACCGATGCTGCGTCAGTATCACGAACTGAAAAAGCAGCACCCCGGCACGATCCTATTTTTCCGGCTCGGCGATTTTTACGAACTCTTTTTCGACGACGCCGTGACGGGCGCGCGCGAACTCGAAATCACGCTCACCGCCCGACACAAGGAACGAGGCTCGGCGGGCATCCCGATGTGCGGCGTGCCGCATCATTCGGTTTCTGGCTACATCGCCAGGTTGATCCGGAAAGGATTTCGGGTCGCCATTTGCGAGCAGACGGAGGATGCGTCGAAGACCAGGAAACTCGTCCGGCGCGAAGTCGTGCGCGTCATCACGCCGGGCACGGCGATTGACCCGCAGTTGATGGAGTCGCGTGAGTGCGTTTACCTTGCGGCCGTCTGTGGCGCGGGCGATTCTTACGGCGTCGCTTTCCTCGACCTTTCGACGGGAGAATTTCGCGCGACCGAGGCGCGCGGAGCCGACGCATGGCAGCGAATCCGCGCCGACATCGAATCCTACAGCCCGCGCGAACTGCTCTTTCCCGCCTCGCTCGCGCCGCTCATCAAGAGTTCTTACGGCAACGGCGGCGCGCACGCCGAACCGCCCGCACACTCGAACGGCGGCGGCGACACGAACGTCGTTCCCTTCGCCCGTCCCTCCGTCGCCACCCCTGCCGCCAACCTCGGCAACAGTTGCATTTCGTTCTCGCCCATCGACGATTGGCTGTGGGAACCGATCACCTGCGCCACACTCCTGCTCGAACAGTTCGGCGCGCAGACGCTGGAAGGCTACGGGCTGGAAGGCAAGATCGATGCTGTCGCCGCCGCGGGCGCGTGCCTGCGCTACGCGCGCGAGACGCAACGCGACGCCGCCGCGCACGTCAACGACATCACTTATTTCGAGTCGCAGGATCACCTCGTTATCGACGCCGTCAGCGTGCGCAATCTCGAACTCGTCGAGGCTCAGAACAACGCGGGGCGTTCTCACACCTTGTTCGGCGTCGTCGATTCGACCGTCACGGGCATGGGCGCGCGCCTGCTTCGCGCGTGGCTCCTGCGCCCTTCGGTGCGTCGCGGCGAGATCGAGGCGCGTCTCGCCGCGGTCGAAGATTTTCACGGCTCGCACATGAAGCGCGACCGCACGCAGTCGCTCCTGAAAGACGTGGCCGACCTCGAACGGCTCATCGCGCGCATCAGCATGAACACCGCCACGCCGCGCGATCTGGCCGCCCTGCGCCGTTCGCTTGAACAAGTGCCAATGATACGCCAGACGTTATCGGACTCTCCGTCGTCGCTCCTGCAAGTCCTGCGCGAGAACGCCGACGAACTCGTGGACGTGCGTGAGGTGATCGCAGCCTCCATCAGCGACGACCCTCCGCTCAACCTCTCGGACGGCGGCGCGATCCGCGCCGGCTACTCCGCGGAACTCGACGAACTGCGCGCCATCAGCGGCGACGCTAAAGGCGTGATCGCCGCTCTCGAAGCCCGCGAGCGCACGCGCTCCGGCATCAATTCCCTGCGCGTGCGTTTCAACAACGTCTTCGGCTACTTCATAGAGGTGTCGAAAGGTCAGGCCGCGCGCGTGCCCGCCGACTACGAGCGGCGGCAGACGCTCGCCAACGCCGAACGCTACACCACGCCCGAACTCAAAAGTCTGGAGCAGAAGGTGCTGGGCGCGGAGGGGCGCATCGGCGAACTCGAAGCGACCATCTTCGCCGAAGTCCGCGCCCGCGTCGCGACAGAGACGAAGCGTTTGCAGACGACGGCGCACGCCATCGCAATGCTCGACGTGCTGGCCGCGCTCGCCACGACGGCCGTCCGCCAACGCTACTGTAAACCGTCTCTGCACGACGGCGACGAGATAGAGATCGCGGGCGGCCGTCACCCCGTCATCGAGGCGACGAGCGAGACGCCCTTCATCCCGAACGATCTCTACATGAACAACTCCACGGATCGTCTGCTCATCGTCACCGGCCCCAACATGGGCGGCAAGTCAACCATCCTGCGTCAGGTCGCGCTCATCGCGCTGCTCGCGCAGGTCGGGTCATTCGTCCCGGCCGAGCGTGCGCGCCTGCCCTTGTTCGACCGCATCTGGACGCGCGTCGGCGCGTCGGACGACCTCTCGCGCGGACGCTCGACCTTCATGGTCGAGATGACGGAGACGGCCGCCATCCTGCACAACGCCACCCCGCGCTCGCTCGTCCTCCTCGACGAGATCGGGCGCGGCACGTCCACCTTCGACGGCCTCTCAATCGCCTGGGCTGTCGCCGAATACCTCCACGACTCGGCCGACCACGCGGCCAAAACTCTCTTCGCCACCCATTATCACGAACTGACCGAACTGGCCGAACGCCTGCCCGGCGCGCAGAATTATCAAATTCGCGTGGCCGAGCGCGAGGGCGAAGTGATCTTCCTCTACAAGCTCGAACGCGGCCGCGCCTCAAAGTCTTACGGCATCGAAGTGGCGCGCCTCGCCGGTCTCCCGCCGGATGTGCTGACGCGTGCGCGCGACGTGTTGCGACGCCTCGAACGCTACGAGCTCGACGTGTTCGCCGAGTCTGCCAAAACGGCCGCGTTCTCAAATTCGGACGCCGCGCCCGTCTCAGTTCTCGCGGAAGAAAAGAACGGCGGCGACGCGCTGGGGCAGGCGGCGCGTCGCGCGGGAAGGCGCGCTCTCGCGGCGCAGTCAACGCTCTTCGACACGGTTAATCAGAGCTTGCTTGACGAGTTGCGCGGCGTTGATGTAGAAAACCTCTCGTCCGAAGAAATCCGTACTCTCCTGAAAAACATACGCACGCGAATCGTTTGACCAGCCACCAAGTAAGTACGCCCGTCGCACTCGGTCGCCTCGCCTGCGTCCTCTCTCGCGCTGTCTCTAAGCCCGCGCGCCTCTCGTGCCAATCGGCCGACGCGCTTTTCATAGCCCCTTTTATCTTTCAACCACAGCAAGCACTATTTCGCCATTTGAAACCTGATGATTGACAACTTCACTTCACTGACGCTGGAACAAAAGGTCGGGCAACTGCTCTACATAGGTTTACCGGGGACGGAGTTCGACGCCGCGGCGCGCTCGCTCGTCGAAGACGTGCAGCCGGGCGGCGTCATCATCTTCGGCCGCAACGTCGCCTCGGCCGAACAGTTGCGCGGGCTGCTCGACAGCGTGCGCGAGACCGTGCGCGTCGAACCGCTGCTCGGCATCGACCAGGAGGGCGGACTCGTAGACCGCCTGCGGAAAGTCTGCACGCCGATGCCCGCGGCGCGCACCATTCGCCAGCACGGCGACCTCGCCGCCGCGCGCGCGCTCGGCCGTCTCACGGGCGAAGCTCTGCGCCTGCTCGGCTTCAACATGAACTTCGCGCCCGTCCTCTCGATCATGACGGACGACCGCGACCTGCTCTCCAACGGCCTCTACTCGCGCTCCTACGGCCGCTCGCCGGGCGAAGTGCTCGGCTACACGATGGTCTACCTGCGTGGCTTGCAGGGCGAGGGATGCCTCGGGTGCGCCAAACATTTTCCCGGCATCGGCGCGGGCGAAGTTGATTCGCACGAGGAGATGCCGATCATCAACCTCTCTCACGACCAACTCATCGCGCAAGACCTCGCGCCCTACATCGAACTTTTCCAACGCGAGGACAACATGGTTCACGCCGTGATGGTCAGCCACGGCGGTTTTCCGCTCGTCGATCTCAGGAGCGGGACGGCGGGCGGGCGGCTCATCCCCGCTTCGATCAACCGGCAGATCGTCACCGAACTGCTGCGCCACGAAATCGGCTACACGGGTCTCGTCGTCACGGACGATCTGGAAATGGGCGCAATCGCACGCCACTATGAAATCGAAGAGACCGTGCGTCTCGCCATCGAAGCGGGCGAGGACATGTTGCTCATCTGCGCCCGCCCCGATTTGATCAGGCGCGGCTTCGACTCGCTCCTCGCCGCCGTGCGCGACGGCACACTCAGCGAAGAACGCGTCGATGCATCGCTCGCACGCATCTCACACTTCAAAACTCTCATCCAACCGCCGCTTCCCTTCGACGCGGCGCGCTTCGATGCGATCTCCGGCGAAGTGGCCGAGCTCAACCGCAAACTCAATTACACCTATGGAGGCAAACTTTGATGCGAACCCGAAATTCAGGATGCGGCGGGCAGGGGGCTACGGGCGCTTATAAATTTCCTTTCACTAATTGCCTGCTGTTCTGTGCGCTGCTCGGCTTGCTCGCAGTGTCGGGCGCGTCATGCCGGCGCGCGGGCGGCGATGCCTTTGTGATGGTGCTCGAAGCCAGCCAGAAGACGCTCGACCCGCTGCGCGGGACGGACGCTTCGAGCGAGCGTTATCGCCAGTTGATGTTCAACCAACTGATGCGCAAGAACGAACAGTTTGACTACGTCGGCGAATTGGCCTCAAACGTCGAAACCGCGCCCGACGGTCTCGCCGTCACTTTCACCCTGCAAGACAACGTGAAGTTTCACGACGGCAAACCGCTCACCTCGGCCGACGTGAAATACACTTTCGATAAATTCCTCGCGTCCGATTCGCCGAAGGCCGTGCCGTTCTTCGAGGGCGCGGGCGCGAGCAAGCAGCCGCTCATCACTTCGGTCGAAGCGCCCGACCCGCGCACGGCCGTCTTTCGCCTGCGCCGCCCGTGGCTTGAGTTGTTCGCCAATTTGATCCCCATCGCCATCATCCCCGAAAACACTTTCGAGTCGCAGGCGCTCAAACCGGTCGGCTCCGGCGCGTTCAAGTTCGTCAAATACGACGAATCGCAGCAGGTCGTCGATATGGAAGCCAACGAGAGCTACTGGGAGGGCGCGCCCAACATCAAACGCCTGCGCGTGAAGGTTATCCTCGATGCCAACACGCAGCAGGCGGAACTCGTCGCCGGGCGCGTTGACCTCGCCGTCAACACCGCGCTCTCGCCCGACGCTTACGTCAACCTCGGCAAGAACCCGAACCTCCAGTTGGTACAGTCGCCCGGCGTCAACGTGCAGTACATCGGTTTCAACAACGAGAGTGCGCCCGTCAATAACGCGCGCGTCCGGCAGGCGATAGCCTACGCAATTGACCGCGAGAGCATCATCAAGAATCTACTTCAAGGGCAGGCGCGCATCGCCCACTCGATTCTCCCGCAGGAATCCTGGGCTTATTCGACCGGGCAAAAGACCTACAGTTACGACCCGGCGCAGGCGAAAAAACTGCTCGACGAGGCGGGCTTCACAGACCCGGACGGCGACGGCCCCCGTTTGAGATTCGCCGAACCGATCAACTTCAAAATCTCCGCGAGCAACTCGGTCGTCCGCCAGTTCTCGGGCGTTATACAGAATTCGTTGCGTGAAGTCGGTATCCCCGTCAACATCGAGACGCTCGAAGACAACACGCTCCGCGAGGCGCAGCGCAACGGACAATACCAACTCACGGCCGGGCGTTGGGTCGGCGGCAACCAGGACCCGATCTTTTTGCGCGACCTCTTCACCTACCTGACGGGCGGAAACTTCAACCGCGGCCGCTATCGCAATCCCGAGCTCGACAAGCTGCTCGGCGAAGCCGTCACGACCGCCGACCGCGCCAAAGCGAAAACGCTCTATGCCGCTTCGCAGGATTTGATCAGCCGTGAAATGCCGATGCTCCCGCTCTGGTACACCAACAACATAGTGATCGCGCGCAAGAGCATCGGCAACATCAAGGTCGCCGCCGCCGGGGATTGGACTTTCGTGCGCAGCCTGACGGTGGACAAGTAAAGTGAGGAGACGGGCGTCAGCATTCCGTTGCCGGTTGCAGGTTGTACAAATCGAGCTTCTTGCGGCGGGCGTGACCGCTGCGAGCGCCGGACAACCAGCAGCTGGCAGCCTGTCTCTTACACAACCTCTCGAATCGTTTCCCGCAACTCCCTCCAACTGATCGTGCCTTCGCGTATCAATCGCGCCTCGTCGCCGCTGACATCGAGCACGGTCGAGGGTTCCTGCGTGCGCGCCGCGCCGCCGTCGATGATGAGTTCGAGGCCGTGCGGGAATGCGCGCTCAACCTCCATGGCTGTGCGTGCGGGCGGCTCGCCCGCGCGATTCGCGCTCGTGGCCGTGAGCGCGCCGCCGCACGCGCGTAAGAGTTCACGGGCATCCTCGTCGTCGGGCAGGCGCAGCCCAATCGTTCCGGTTCCCGCCGTCAATTCCACAGGCAACTCCGGGCGCGCGCCGACGACGAGCGTCAAAGCCCCCGGCCAGTAACGCGCGCTGACGGCATCGAATAATTTCCCGCCGCGTGCGTTGAAGCGCGTCACCTCGGACGCGTCGCCGATGACGAGTAGGATCGGCTTGCCGTCTTCCCTACCCTTCAACGCGAGCAGTTTATGCAGCGCGTCGCGGTTGAGTGGGTCTGCGCCGAGTCCATAGAAAGTATCCGTGCGAAAGGCGACGAGGCCGCCCGTGCGAATGATTGCGGCGGCACGCGCGCGCGTCTCGCGGTTATCTTTCAGAATCATCTTATCTTCTCGCCTCGCGTCTCTGCCCGCCCGGTAAAAATCCCGTCCCTGCTGTAAAATATCTTCATGGTAACAGCCCGCAAAAGACTCGCTCCGGATTTCAGCGCTTTCCCGCCCGACGCCGTCAACGCCTTCACGAGGCTCGTGTGCCTCGCCTGCATCTTCGATCTCTTCACGAAGCAACTCGGCCTCGCGCCGCGCACGGCTTACTCCGAGATCAAACGATACGCGCCGACGGCCGAAGAGTTGACTGCCGACGCGACGGGGCGGCCGTTCTTCGATAGCGACGAAAAACACCCGCGCTGCCCCTACTGCAACGCAGCGAAACGCTGGCACGCGCGCCTCGATACGTTCCGCATCGAAGGCGGCAAATCAACTGACGCCCCGCGTCGCGCACTCGTCAAATCTCTCCCCAAACCGGAAGAACAGTTTTCCCTGATCGAATCGCGCTCCACGAAACGCGCCCTTTTCTTCTCATGGCTCGACGCGCTCGGCCGCCAACTCGATTTCACGGACGACGCGTGGCTCATCAAGGTCGCGCGTCACATGTTGGAGCGCAAAGAGCCGAAGACGAATTGGGCTAACATTTTCGAGCGTGTCCGCGTCGTGCGACGCTCGCAGCGTCTCCCGGAAGGGTGGGAGCAAGAGGGCGCGCGCCTCTATCTCTCGCCTTCGCTCTACGCGGACGCGCTGTTGATTCAATATCTCGTCAGTCGCTCGCAGGCGCACGGCGGCATTACTTTCGAGGGGCGGCTCACGCTCGTCGAACTCGTCCGCCGCCTGCGTTACTCCGGCCAACTCGAAGCGCAGGGCATCAACGAGCGCGACGTGTTCGAGGTGTTGGAACAATTGATCGAGAACCTGTCGGGCGGCGCGGCTCCCGCGAAACTTTATTTCCTCATCGACCGTCGCGATTTCCTCGACAAAGTCAAAAGCGTCTATTCACGTTACGCCTGACACGTAAGATTAACGATGAAGGCGGAACGATGAACGATGAATGAAAACAGGAGACGGAAGACAGGAGTCGGAATAAAACACGCGTGTCTTAACTTCTGAATCCTGTCTTCTGTTTTCTGTCTCCTACTTCATCGTTCATCGTTCCGCCTTCATCGTTTTGTTCACAGGCTCGTTTCGTTACGCGCCTTGTCTTTGTGTCGTTCGATGGCGAGTTGAATAAGACGGTCTATGACCTGTCGGAAGGAGAGGCCGGAGGCCGCCCAGAGTTTCGGGTAGCCGGAAACTTCCGTGAGGCCGGGACTGGTGTTGAGTTCGTTGATGAGAAGTTCGCCCGTATCGCGCCGGAGGAAAAAGTCCACGCGCGCGAGTCCCGCCCCGTCAATCGCTTTGAACGCCTCAACGGACATGCGGCGGATGCGCGTCGCCACGGACTTTGTGACGGGCGCGGGCACGACGAACTCGACGTGTCCCGTGTTGCTGTACTTCTCCGTGTAATCCAGAAACGCGCCCTGTTGATCGTGGATGATGTACTCGCCCGGCTGGCTCGCCTCCGGTTCGTCGTTGCCGATGACGGCGCACTCGATCTCGCGCGCGTCGAGTCCTTCTTCGACGATTATTTTGCGGTCGTAGCGCGCGGCGAGGTCGATGGCGTCCGCGAGCGTGCGCGAGTCCGTGGCCTTCGACACCCCGACCGACGAGCCCAGATTCGCCGGTTTGACGAAGCACGGAAACCCGAGTTGTCGCGCCACACGACGCAGCACGGCGGCGCGTTCCCGCTCCCACTCCGCGCGCGTAAACCAGATGTGCTTGCAGAGCGGCAGTCCCGCCTCGTGAAACAACATCTTCATCGCCACCTTGTCCATGCCGCACGACGACGCGAGCACCCCGCACCCGACATAAGGCACGCCCGCCATCTCGAACAAACCCTGAATCGTGCCGTCTTCGCCGTAAGTTCCGTGCAGCGCCGGGAAGATCACGTCAACCGGAAGCGACGCCGGACGGCCGCCTTCGCTTTCCATGGCGACGAGGCCGGAACGCGACGGGTCGCCAAGGACAGTTAACGCTTCCCTGTGCTCGCCCATTTCCCGCGACAACAACCCGGCGGTTGCGCGCGGCAACAATTCCATCGCACGGGCAGGGGAAAGCCACTCTCCGGTCTTCGTGATGGCAAGCGGGATCACCTCATACTTCTTATGATCAATCGACTCGATCAACGCCTGCCCCGAGCGCAACGACACCTCATGCTCGCCCGAACGCCCTCCGAAGATCACCCCGACCCTGATTTTTCTTTTCAATCCACACCCCAGTAAGGAGTGACAGGTGACAGGTGACGGGTGCCAGGTTAAAGCAGCGTGCTTTCTTAACCTGTCACCCGTCACCTGTCACCTGTCACTCAAAGTATTGTTTTCCCCATAGCCGAGAGGATGAGTTCGACGCCGAGTTCCGCCGTGCGGTTGTTGACATCCAGAGCCGTGTTGATTTCCACCACCTCGAAGCCGATCATGCCGCCCGCCTCCGCGATCTTTTCAAGCGCCAGGTGCGACTCGCGATAAGTCAGACCGCCGCGCACGACCGTGCCCGATCCGGGCGCGTCGCCCGGATCGAGCGCATCAACGTCCAGCGTGACGAAGTAACCGCCCGGCGCTTTCTTTGCTATCGCCAGCGCATCGTCCATGCACGCGCTCATCCCGCGCTCGTCGATCTCGCGCATGGTGAAAAAGCGCATTCCGAGTTTGCGGATCAACTCGCGCTCGGCCGGGTCGAGGTCGCGCGCGCCGAGGTGCGCGCAATAGCGCGGGTCGAGCTTGGGGGCGAAGCCCGCGACATGAGTCAGTTCGGGCGCGCCGTAGCCGAGCAGCGCGGCCAGCGGCATGCCGTGGACGTTGCCGGAAAGCGATGTCTCCGGCGTGTTCATATCCGCGTGCGCGTCGAACCAGATCAAGCCGATAGGTTGCTGCCGTTCGTGAAAGATTGACGCCGCGCCCGCCACCGACCCGGCCGCAATCGAATGATCGCCACCGAGTATGATCGGAAACTCGCCCGCGCGCATCGCCCGCTGCACTTCGGCCGCGAGTTCCTCACAGGCGCGGCTGATCTCGTGCAGATACTTGGCCTTGTCCTGCGCCGCCGCGATTGATGTCGGTCGCTCCAGACGCATATCTCCGAGGTCGCGCACCTCATAGCCGAGCAAGGCGAGCCGCTGGTTGAGACGCGCGACGCGCATCGCCGCCGGGCCGAGGTCAACACCCGCCGTGCCCGCCCCGAAGCTGAGCGGCACGCCGATGATACTCACACGCCGCCCGTCGCCGGGGAGCAGGTTGATGATTGAAGATTTAGGCTGTTCGCTTAAAGCTGACATAACTCTCCGAAGCGTCGTGCGGCCGTATCACCCGCCGATGTTGAAGCCGCCGCTGCCGCCGCCGCCCTGCGTCGGGAAGAAAGGCTTCAACAGCCCGGCGAAGGCCGCAAGGTTGCGCGTCTGAATCAACAACTCTCCGGGGCCTGCGAACTCCGCCACGACGCCCTCGCCGCTTACCATCGTGCGGAAGAAACCCGATGCGGCTTTCCGCAGAGAGTATTGCAGCGAGGCTTCCCACGCGACGAGATGCCCTGTATCGACCACGTAGCGTTCGCCCGCGCCCAGTCGCTTGCGGTGAATCGCGCCGAAGGACGTGAGCAGCAACAATCCCGTGCCCGACACCTGCATGACGAACAATCCCTCGCCGCCGAAGAACGTCTTCGCGCCTCCCCACTTCGTGTCAACCGTCAGGTTGGCGTCGCCCGCAAGGTATGAACTCGACTGCACCATGAACATTTGATTGCTGAGTTCGATGGCGGCGATGTCGCCCGGCGCGCCGGGGGCGAAACTGACTTCGCCGGGGCCGCCGCGCGCCGTGAAAGTCGAGACGAAGGCCGACTCGCCGCCGACCGCGCGCTTCAGCGCGCCCATCAGCCCGCCCTTCATTTGCGACTGCAATTCGACGTTGGCCGACATCGAGACCATCGCCCCCGCCTCGGCCAGAATCGACTGCTCCGCCTGCAACTGAACCACCGCGAGCGCGAAAGACGGCTGGTGCAAAACCTCGAAACTGTAGCCGCGCCCCTGCCCGCGCGCATCCGCGTCGATGTGGATGCCGTGGCCGCCCACGCCGCTCCCCGCCGGAGCGCCGCCGCCGATGCCGCCGCCGCTCGCATAATTCGGAGCGGAAGACTGTTCGGCGGGCTGCTGCATGCGCGTCCCGCACGATCCGCAAAACTGCGCGCCGCTGATCAAACCCGCGCCACACTTTTGGCAATTCATACACTGACTCCTTTCGACTTTTCCACGATGATCCCGACCGCCTCCTCAGGCGTCGCAGCCAGATCGAGTATCCGCACGTCTTCGTCGCTCACGACGAGGTGTTCCCTCCAAGCCTCCACGACGGGCGGCCAGCAATCGCCGAGCAGGACGAGCGGGCGCGGCTCGATGACGCGCGTTTGAATCTTATTCCAGACGAGCGAGAGTTCCGTCACCGTGCCCATCCCGCCGCGCAGCGCGACGAAGCCGACCGAGCGCGCGATCAGGTGTTGCAGGCGGTCGTAAAAATGCGGCGTCGCCACTTTGTCCGTGAGAAAGCGGTTCGGCTCTTTCTTAAACTGGTTCATCACGATGCCGAGCACGCGCCCGCCGCGTTCGTGCGCGCCGCGGCTGGCGGCCTCCATCACGCCCAGGTAGCCGCCCGTGCAGATCGTAAAACCCGCCTCCGCCAAAAGCTGCCCCACCCGGCGCGCTTCAGCGTACTCGGTGCAGTCCTCGCCGCACTTCGAGCCGCCGAAGATCGTCACGATGCGTTCCTGTGTAGTGCTCATGTCAATTCAAGTGACAAGTGACAGGTGACGGGTGACAGGATGAAGACATGTTTTTGGTTTTAACCTGTCACCTGTCACCGCTTTTACGGTTTGAGACGATAGAGCATGCGTGGGAACGGGATCGTTTCGCGCACGTGCTCGATGCCACACATCCATGCGGTGCAGCGTTCGATGCCCATGCCGAACCCCGCGTGCGGGACGCTGCCGTAGCGTCGCAAATCCAGATACCACTCGAAAGCCTCGCGCGGCAGTTCGTGCGCCGCGATCTGTTCTTCGAGATACTGGAGCGACGTGGCGCGCTCGCCGCCGCCGATCACTTCGCCGTAGCCCTCAGACGCCAGCATGTCCACGCCTAAGGCCAATTCCGGGCGTTCCGCATCGCGCGCCATGTAGAAGGCTTTGATCGCCGCCGGATAACGATGCACCATGACGGGCTTCTCGAACTGTTTCGAGATGTAAGTTTCGTCGGGCGCGCCGAAGTCGCCGCCCCACTCAAAACGCGCTTCGAGGTCGCCGCGCTCGTGCCCTTCGTGAAGCATCCGCACGGCATCGTCGTAATGCAGACGCGGGAACGGCGGCACGATCAGTTCGAGTTTCGCGGTGTCGCGTTCGAGCACCTTCAACTCTTCCTGCCGCTCTTCGAGCACGCGGCTCGCGATGTATGAGACGAAACGTTCGGCCAGATTCATCACATCGTCCAGACGCGCGAACGCCATCTCCGGCTCGACCATCCAGAACTCCGTCAGGTGGCGGCGCGTCTTGGAACGCTCGGCGCGGAAGGTTGGGCCGAAGCAATAGACTTTCCCGAAGGCCGCCGCCGTCGCTTCGTTGTAGAGTTGACCGGACTGCGTCAGGTACGCCTTCTCGTCGTTGAAGTAATCAACCTCGAAGAGCGTCGTCGTCCCCTCACACGCGGCGGGCGTCAGGACGGGAGCGTCGGCGAGCGTGAAGTTATCGTTATCGAGAAAATCGCGCACGGCGCGCACCACCGTGTGGCGCACTTTCAGGATCGCGTGCTGGCGGCGCGAGCGCAGCCAGAGGTGGCGGTGATCCATCAGGAATTCCGTGCCGTGTTCCTTCGGCGTGATCGGGTAGCCCTCGACCGCGTGCAACACTTCCGCGCCGACGACATCCAACTCGAAGCCTCCGGGCGCGCGTTCGTCCGCGCGCACCGTGCCGCGAATCGAGAGCGCGGTTTCCTGACCCAGATTCTTGAGCGCGTCCCAGAGTTCCTCCGTGACGGCTTTTTTGAAGACGACGCACTGCACGATGCCCGTTCCGTCGCGCAGTTGCGGAAACAAAAGTTTGCCGCTCGAACGCAGGTTGTAGAGCCATCCGCGCAACGTCACCTCGCGGCCGACGTGCTTCGATAGTTGATTGATGTAGACATGCGACGAGTTTTCGCCCTCGGGCGTCCCCTCCGCCTGTTCGATTTCTTCAGTTGCCATTTCCACCTTCTACCATCTACGGGTTACGTTCCGGTCACGGATAAATTTCGGTCGTCTCAAACGTCGCCGACACGCGCGCGAATGGTCGCACGAAGCACGGGAAAACGCGCCAGCCATTCCAACGCCTGCAAGACGATCCTGAGCACCGGGTTGATGAAATGGGCGTAGACTTCCGCGCGACCGCACACTCCGCTTTGATACGAAAAAGTCCCGACCGCCTTCAAACAGCGTTGCACCGTCATCAAACGAAACTCGCGGCCGAACTCGTCCGGGTCGAGCGCATCGAGACCGCGCTGCCGTCGCTCCTCCAAAAAATATAACCTGCGCTCGCGTATCTCCGCGAGCGAGGGCACGCACGTTTGACGGTCAAGCAACAGCGAAACGAGGTCGTAACTGGCCGGCCCCATGCGCGCGTCCTGATGGTCTATGACACGCAGGCGGTCGCCCGCGTCGACGAGCAGGTTGGACGTGTGAAAATCGCGGTGGCAGAGCACGCGCGGGCGCGCGCTCAGTTCCGAGGCGAGGTCGTTTAACTCGACGCGCAGTTCGGCCTCTTCCGCGTGTTTCAGAGTTTCGCCGCGGTAGCTTTTGAAATAGTGTTCGAGGAAATATTCCAACTCCCAGGAGAGCTTGGCTTCGTCGAATGCGAGGCGCGAGGCGATGGAGTCGCGTTCGTAGGCGAGAGAGGTCGCGGCTTGGATGTCCGCGATGAGAGAGATGGCGCGTTCGAGATAAACTTCGCGTTCCTCTTCGTTCGCGGTCTCGAAGACGCGCCGCAGTTGCCGGTCGCCCAAATCCTCCTGCACGATGATGCCGTTCGACGCGTCGATGTCTAAAATTTCCGGCACGGGGAGACGCGCGGCGACGAAGAGGCGCGTGACATCCAGAAACGGGTGAATTTCCGGGTCGAACGGCTCGGGATAGACGGCGGCGACGGCCTTGCCGCGCCCCTTACATGGAATGCGGAAATATTCACGGGTCGAAGCGTCGGGCGTGAGCGCGATGATCTGCGCCGCGTCCAAACCGGCGCGGACGAGATAGTCTTTGAGACGTTCATGCGCCGTGGAGAGAAACGCATTCGCGGTGATGCCCGACGGGTGACTCATTGGTGTACGGCGCGCACAGGGCGGAGAGACTCGGAGCGCGTTATCGGCCGCTCGCTAACGGCAAATCTCTTTTTTGCCCGCAATCTATTTTTTTTCGGAGCGCGTGGGATTGTATCACTGCGCGAGTGGGACGACAAAATTATCCCCATAAACCTCGCCCGCCAGAGCCTTCGCCGGACGTTCCTCAAGCCCGACGAGCGCGGCACGCACGACCGCCGCGTCCTCGATAACTTCTCCTGCGCCGATTCGCACACCCGCGCCGAGAATCGAACGCCGGACGCGCGCGCCCGCTTCGACGCGCGCATCTTCCCAGAGAATCGTCTCGCGCACGTCCGCGCCCTGCTTGATGACGGAACCCCTGCCAATTTGAACGTCGCGCCCTTCGAGTCGCATGAGAGCGAGGCTGATGTCGCGGTAACGCCGGATGGTGGATAGTTCGTGCCACATTCCGCCGCCGACGTGCGCCGCTATGCCTTCGCCGCGCGCGATGGCCGGGATGTACACGTCCGTCACGGAATGCGAGAAGACGCCGCGCGGGATGTAATCGAAGATTCGCGGTTCGAGTATTTGAATGCCCGTGAACATGAGCGGCAAATCGTCCTCGCCCGCGCTGCCCTGTTCAGAAGCGCGAGACGCGCTTCCGGCGTTATCGGACGTGAAGACGGGATAGCCGCCGAACTTCCTGACCAGACCGTCTTCGACTTCGACCGTGCTGTAGCGTTCGCGTTCGACATTGCGGCGAAGTACGAGAGTGGCGAGAGCGCGCGTGCGGCGGTGCGTTTCGAGCGCGTCGAGGAGGTTTATGTCGGTTGCGATCTTGCCGTTGACGACGATGAAGGTGCCGCCGTCGAGAAAGTCGCGCGCGTTTTCAATCGCGCCGCTCGTGCCGAGAATCTCAGGCTCTTCGATGTAGCTCAGACGCGCTCCGAAGTCGCGGCCGTCGCCGAGCGCGGCGCGCACGGACTCGGGGCGATGGTGCAGGTTGACGATGATCTCGTCGCATCCGAAACGCGCCAGATATTCCGCGACGTAGCCGACGAGCGGGCGACCCATGAAAGGGAGCGCGGGCTTCGCGCGGTCGAGCGTCAGAGGCCAGAGGCGCGTGCCGTAGCCGGCGGCAAGAATCATCGCTCGCATAAGTTCAACTCAAAAACAAGTGGTGCTTTCCGTTTCAGCTTTCCTCTGTGCCCGCTCTGTGTTCTCTGTAACTCTGTGGTGAATGCTCGATTATCCGGCATTCACCACCGCAGACACAGAGAACACCGTAGGGGGCACAGAGTACAAAACAAATCGGGACGCCAGCCGAAAACGGTCGGGGTCAGCGGTCGCGCGGGCGGCGGCTTATTTATCAATGCTGGATATGGCGAGCGGCATCAATTCGAGGAAGTGAGCGGAGGCTTTGTTCCCCCCGGCCGCCTCGCTTTTGGTGGCCGGGCGGATCGAAACAACCTCTTCCACGCCCTCCTCGAAACCGATCCTGAGGCGGACTGCGAGCCCGAGCGCCTCGTCAAAATTGTGCGCGAAGTAGCGATTGTAATGCACGACGCCGCCATCGTTGTTCGTCCAGTTGATCGCCTCGACGATGTGCGGAGTCTCGGCTACCTGCGCCCTCGCTTCCGCGTCCGCCAGCTGCATGTGCTCGAAGTTGTAAGTTGCGCCCGCGTGCGGGTCGAACGTATAGCCCTGTTCAAGTTTTTTCACTTTATTTACTAACCTTTCTGAATACCGACAAATTATGTGGCGACGAGTGTAACCCGTCGAGGGCGGCAACACACGTCTGCGAAGCGGGATGAATTCAAGACCGCCGATGTTTGTTGACTTTGACCGGCGCGGCTTTTAAGAGACCTGCGCGGCGTCGCGGATGGTGAGATCGAACGTGCCGGGGGCGACTTTGCGGAAACGCCCGTTGCGGTTGAGGGAGACGGCGATGCTGATCGTGGGGTTGTGGCCGGTGAACTGGAATCCGCCTTCGAGCAGGCGGTTGTAAATCTCGTTGACGTGAAGGGGCGCGCCAGATTCGCGCAGGAGCAGGGCGGTCGCCTGCGGGATCGTGCGGTCGAGAAAACGCTCGCTCGTCACCTCTACGTCCGCGCGGACGGGCGGCAGCGTCGAACGCGGCACGGTTTGATACGTCGGCTGCCGGTTGTTGCGCCCTTGAAAATCGTCGCGCCGCAAGGCCACTTCGATCTCTGCGTCAGAGGGCGACCCCTGCTGCGACGGCACGTTGTTGAGCACGGACGAAAGTATGCGGAACATGGCGGCCTCGGTCTGCGTGGCGATGGCGTCCATCTCGCCGAGTTCGGTGCGTAGTTTATCGGCTTCGAGTTCGAGGTCGGCGAGTCGCGCGGCGAGGCGGTTGCGCGTGGCGCGCGTCTGTCGCAGGCTCTGTTCGAGCGTGGCTAAGAGATTATCGTCGGGCATAAGATACAAAAGGGCGAACAATGAGCGTTGAGGGACAAAAGACGCTTCAACTGCGATTCGGCCGAACGGGGTCGTGCGTTGTTAGTCTTCATCCTTCGGCGATACGGCCTCGACGGTGTTTTAACGGTCGCGCTCAAGTATGAAGGTCGGGATCGAACTCAAGGCATCACGGTACTTTGTGTCGGGCAGCGCGTCAAGAGAATTCCGGGCGGCGGCGGCGAAATCGTTGGCGCGGTTGCGCGCACGCTCCAGCGCGCCCGATTGCTCTGCTGCCCTCGTCAGAGAAGCGCGCGAGATGGCGTCGTAAGTACCTTCGCGCATCACGGTCTGGATGGCGGCGCGCCGGTCGCGTTCGGTTTCAAGGAGATAGATGAGCGGGAGCGTGAGTTTGCCTTCGAGCAGGTCAACTCCGGCGGCCTTTCCGAGCGCGTCGTCCGTGGCGGTGAAATCCAACAGGTCGTCCACGAGCTGGAAGGCCGCGCCGAGGTTCATGCCGTAGTTGCGCAAGGCCAGTTGCGTCTCGGCATCGGTGCTGCCGAGCATCGCGCCGATCTCGCCGCACGCGCTGAAGAGATATGCGGTCTTGCGCATCAGGATGTCGAAATACTGTTCTTCGTTGACATCCACGCGGCCGAGCGTCGTCAACTGCAAAAGCTCGCCCTCGGTCATGCGGCGGGTGACGGCCGTGAGGATGTCGAGCACGGGCAGTGAGCGTTCGGACAGACTCGCCTCGAAGGCGGACATGTAGAGCCAGTCGCCCATCAGCACGGCCGTCTGGTTGCCGAAGCGTTGATTGATCGAGGGGCGGTCGCGGCGCGTCGCGGCGTTGTCGATGATGTCGTCATGAACGAGCGTCGCCGTGTGGAGAAACTCCATGACGGTCGCCATGCGTATCACGTTGGGCTGCGCGGCGTCGCCGCCCGCGGCGTAGTTTGACAGGATCGTGAGGGCGGGACGCACGCGCTTGCCGCCGGAGGCGCGCAGGTAATCGCCGATATAAGCGATAACTTCGATGTTGGAGCGCGCCTGCCTCTCGAACTCTTCCTCGACGGAAGCCAGTTCCGACGCGATCAGACTAAAGATGCGCGTCGCCGCTACTTGCGGCGCTTCGACGGCGGGATGACTGGAGAGGCTCATAAGCGACGGGTGACAGGTGACGGGTGACAGGCGACAGGAAAAACGACAGATGCCTTCATCCCGTTACCCGTCACCTGTCACTTGTCACTAATTCGACCTGTAGTTCGTGTACTGCATATTGATGTTGAAATCCCTGGCCTTGAGTTTGGCGATGATGTCCTGAAGCGTGTCGCGGTCTTTGCCCACGACGCGCACGACATCGCCCTGTATCGAGGCCTGCACTTTGGCTTTCGTGTCTTTGATGAACTTGACGATCTCTTTCGCCTTGTCCGTCGGGATGCCCTGCTGAATCGCGACGTGCTGGCGCACCGAAGCGCCGGCCGCCGGTTCGATGCGCCCGTAATTGAAAGCTTTGAGCGGCACGCTGCGCCTGACGAGTTTCTGCTGCAAGATGTCGTTCATGTTGCGCAGTTTCGTCTCGTCCTCGGCCGTGAGGATCAGTTCGTCCTCCTCAAGCACGACGGCCGCCGCGCTGCCCTTGAAATCGAAACGCTGACGCACCTCTTTCATCGTCTGGTCGAGAGCGTTCGTGATCTCGGCGCGGTCGATTTGCGAAACGATGTCGAATGAATTTTGTTGAGCCATAAGTTAGTGACCGGCGGCGCGCGTGACGCGAGGCGAGTTAGAACAACTTTTCACATCCCGCGCGCCGCTGCATTTATAACATTAACGCGCGCGGTGTAAAAGTTGCCCCGGCCGTGTGTTTGAGGCGGCGCGGGCGCGCGAAACGTTAAGCCGTTATTCCGTGTGGGTAAGGTTGAAGAACCGTCGAAAGTTGCCGGTCGTGATCCGGCCGAATTCCGAGAGTTCGACGCCGTGCAACTCTGCGAGACTTCGCGCCGTTTCCACGACGCGCGCAGGCTCATTGCGCCGCCCGCGAAAAGGGACGGGCGTGAGGAACGGGCAATCGGTTTCCACGAGCAGGCGTTCGAGCGGGACGCGCCGCGCCACCTCGCGCAACGCCCCGGCATTTTTGAAGGTCACGTTGCCCGCGAAGGAAATCATAAAACCGAGTTCGAGCACGGCCTCGGCCATCTCGTGTCCGCCGCTGAAACAGTGCATGATGCCGCCCGCGCCCGCGCCGCCCAACTCCGCCCTGAGCGTCGCCACGGTGTCGTCGTCGGCCTCCCGCGTGTGGATGACGACCGGCAAGTTCAATTCGCGCGCCATGCGCAACTGGCGCGCGAAGACCTCGCGCTGAACCTCGCGCGGCGAGTTGTCGTAATGGTAATCCAACCCGATCTCGCCCCACGCAATGACGCGCCCGCCGCGCCCGGCCAACTCGTAGACGCGCTCCGCCGCACGCTCGTCAAACAAACGCGCGTCGTGCGGATGAACGCCGACGGCCGCATACACGCCTTCGTATTGTTCGGCCACACTGACCGCGCGTTCCAGTTCGCCGCCGTGCGGGTCGCCCGTGCCGACGTTCAAGATCGCCACCACCCCGGCTTCGCGCGCACGCGCCACCACCTCGTCGCGATCCGCGTCGAACGCTTCCCCGTCTATGTGTGCGTGTGAATCGACAAACATAAAAAAGATGGGTAAGGGGGAAAGGGTAAGGGGAAAAGGAAATGCCGGCTCTCCCTTTGCCCTTTAACCTTTCCCCCTTGCCCGTTGCTATTTCAGTCTCGCCCCGTTCGGCACATCTTCGGTGAAGGTGGCGAGGACGGGGCGGCCTTCGTCGCCGACGGATGCCGCCATCACCATGCCCTGCGACTCGAAGCCGCGCAGCTTGCGCGGTTTCAGGTTCGACACCACCACCACCTTGCGCCCGACGAGCGTATCCGGTTCGTAATACTCGGCGATACCGGCCAGTATTTGACGCGGCGCGGCTTCGCCGAGATCAATCGTGAAGCGCAGCAGTTTGTCCGACTTCGGGATGCGCTCGGCCGTCAATATCTCTCCGACGCGCATCTCGACCTTGATGAAATCCTCGATGCCGATGAACGTGGCGATGCCTTCGGGGGCGTCCGCGCTCGCCTGCGGCACGGCATCAGCTTCGGTTGCGCCTCGTTGCGGCGGCTCGGGCTTCGTCTCGGCGGCATTCGCCGAACCGGGCACGGCATCGGCCTCGGTCGCGTGCGTTCCCGAATGCGGCGCGCTCGTCTCAGCGTTCGCGGCCTCTTTCGTCTCGTTCTCTTTTTCCATCTCAGCCATAATTTTTACTTTATCAATGCGCGGGAACACGGGCGCGACTTCGCCTATGTGCGTCCCCGGTTGAGTGCCTCCCCAGAGAAGTTTTGCCGGATCAATTTTCGAGATGTCGTCTGCCTGTCCGAGTTGTGTCCAGATGGCGCGCGTGGCGTCGGGCATCACGGGATGAAGCAGCACGGCGAGCCAGCGCAGCGTCTCGGCTGCGCGGTAAAGGACGGCGTTCAACGTCTGCCGCTGCGATTCGTCTTTAGCCAGTTCCCACGGTTTCGCTTCCGAGATCATCTTGTCCGCGCGCGCGATGACAGTCCACACTGTTTCGAGCGCGCGGCTGAACGCGTAGTCCTCGAAAAGCTGCACGAAGGTATCGCGCGCATGTTCGAGCGTGGTGGCGAGTTCCTGCCCGTCCGTATCCACGCCCGCGCGCTTGGCCTGCAAGCGCCGCTCGTCTTCGATGTCGGGCGCGGGAATGCGGCCGTCGCAGTAACGCCCGATCATCGTCAACGTGCGGCTCGACAAATTCCCGAGGCCGCTCGCCAGATCGCTGTTCGCGCGTTCGACGAGCGATTCGTAACCGAACTTGCTGTCCTGGCCGAAGACCATCTCGCGCAGGCAGAAGTAGCGCACCGCGTCCGTCGAGAAATGGCGTCGGAGCGTCGGCAGGTCAATCGAGTTGCCGAGCGTCTTCGACATTTTACGTCCGGCGTGGTCGAGCCACGTTCCGTGCGCGATGATGGCGGCGGGTTGCTCTATACCGGCGGCCAGTAGAAACGCAGGCCAGTAGATCGCGTGCTGTCGCAGGATGTCTTTTCCGAGGAGATGCGTGCCCGGCCAGAATTTCTCAAAGCCGCGTTCTCGTTCGCCATCAGCGTCGCCCCACCCGAGCGCGGTGATGTAGTTCGAGAGCGCGTCGAGCCAGATGTAGATCGTGTGTTCGGGGTCGTCGGGCACGGGGATCGCCCAACTGACGGAGCTTTTCAGACGGCTCACGGAAAGGTCTTGCAGGCCGCTCCTGATGAAACTGACGACCTCGTTGCGCCGCACGTCGGGACGGATGAAATCAGGCCGCGACTCGTAGAGCGCGAGCAAGGCTTCGGAGTAATCCGAGAGCCGGAAGAAGTAGCTCTCCTCGGCCACGCGGTCGAGCGGCGTTTCGTGAACGAGGCACAGCGGCGGGTCGCCCTCGCGCTCCGGGCGCGCATATTCGTCTTCCGTCTTGAACGTCGCGCACGGCGCGCAGAACCAGCCCTCGTAGCGTCCCTTGTAAATCGCCTCGCGCCCTTTCGGCGTTTTGGCCGCCGCGATGCGCCGCCAGAATTGTGCGACGGCCTCGTAGTGAAACGGCTCGGTCGTCCGCATGAAGATGTCGTAGCCGCCGTGCGCGCCGTCGAGTCCGAAGGCGGCGAAGCTCCCCTTCAACTCGCCGACGATGTAATCGACGTGCTCCTTCGGCGTGCGACCGGCTCGCGCCGCAGCGCGTTGGACGTTGATGCCGTGCTCGTCCGTGCCGGTCAGGAAAAACGTCTCATAGCCGCGTTGTCGCCGGTAGCGCGCCACACAATCCGCCACGATGGTCGTGTAGAGATGCCCCAGATGCGGCAGGCTGTTCGCGTAATAAATCGGCGTCGAGACGTAGAAAGTTTTCATAAGGAGTGAATCGTAAATCGTAAATCGTGAATAGACAAAATCCACTTCTCGACTATTCACGATTTACGATTCACTATTTACGATCTGTGTCCCTGTATCAGAGACATGGCTTCGGCGCGCGTGCGCGGGTCTTTGCGAAACGCGCCGCGGATGGCCGAAGTGATCGTGAGCGCGCCGGGTTTCTTGACGCCGCGCAGCGTCATACAAGTGTGTTCGGCTTCGATGACGACCATCACGCCGAGCGGTTTCAGACCGTCGAAGATCGTGTCGGCGATGTCGGAGGTGAGACGCTCCTGCACCTGCAAGCGGTGCGCGAACGTGTCGGACAGACGCGCCAGCTTCGAGAGGCCGAGGATGCGCCCGCCTTTCGGAATGTAGGCGATGTGGCAACGGCCGACAAATGGCGCGAGATGATGCTCGCAGATCGAGGCGATGTGGATGTCTTTGACGATGACGAGTTCGTCGTGCGTGTCGCCCGGCAGCGGCTCGACGTGCGCGTGCGGGTCTTCGCGCATCCCGGCGGTGAGTTCCGCGTACATCTCCGCGACGCGCTGCGGTGTGCGTCGCAAGCCCGCGCGCTCGGGGTCTTCGCCGATGCCTTCGAGTATGAGCCTGACGCCTGCGGCGATCTTCTCCAGATCAACTTCTTTCGATTTCATCTTTTCCATTCTCAGCCATCGCCGCGTGAGCGGCCGCCCGCGCCGCCGTTTCCACCACATGCAGGGGCACGCCCGCGCCTGTGGCCGCCGCCCGGCAATCTTCATACTCCGGCGCGACATTGACGAGGCTTCCGTCGCCGCGTCGTGCAACCTTAACATTGATCGCGCCGAACACTGTCTCCACGCTCAGGAACTCGCGCTCCAGCGCGCGACGCTCGACTTCATAAGTACGCACGCCGAGCGTCGTCGTCTCGTCAAACAGCAACTTCGTCAAAGCCTCGCGCTCCGCCGCGCGACACAAGATTGAAATGACGACGCCCGGCCGGTTCTTCTTCATCTGAATTGGCGTCAGGAAACAATCGAGCGCGCCGAGCGCGAAGGCGCGCTCCATCGCGTAGCCTACGATCTGCGGCGATGCGTCGTCGAGGTTCGTCTCGATCATAAAAAGTTTTTCACCCGGCATGAAAAGTTTCTCACCCGGCATGAAAAGTTTTTCGCTCGTCGCTCCTGCCTCTTCGGTCTCGCCGATTATGACGCGCAACACGTTCGGGAAATTTTTGTACTGTCGCGTGCCCGCGCCGTAGCCCGACCCGGCGACGCGCATCGCGGGGAGCGAACCGAACTGCGCGCAGACGGTCGAGATGATTGCCGCGCCGGTCGGCGTGACGAGTTCGCCCTTGATATCCGTGGCGTAGACGGGCGCGTCGCGCAGCAGTTCGACGACGGCGGGCGGCGGCACTGGGAAACGCCCATGCGCCATCTCGACCGTCCCGCTCCCGACGTGCAGCGGCGACGAGACGAAGCGTTCGATACCGAGCAGTTCAAACCCGATGCACGCCCCGACGACATCCACGATGGCGTCCAGCGCGCCGACCTCGTGAAAATGAATCTTCTCGACCGGCACGTTATGAACGCGCGCTTCGGCCTCGCCGAGACGCTCGAAGATGCGCGAGGCGCGCGCTTTGACCGTATCGCCGAGACGCGAATCGGCGATGATCTTGAGAATCGCGCTCAGGTGGCGATGCTTTCGCTCGTCGGCCGTTCGCACGACGGCGTGCGTCGCGCTGATGCCTGAGCGATCAACAGTCTCGAACGAGATTTCAAACCCGCCGACATCGAGCAACGCGAGTTGTTCGCGCAGGGCGTGCGCGTCCGCCCCGGCGGCGACGAGCGCGCCGAGAATCATGTCGCCGCTCGCCCCGGCGAAACAATCGAAATAGAGTGTGCGCATCAGTAATCCAATTTCGGCAAAACCTCGCCAGCGCGTCCCCCAATCGCCGCGTCGCAAAGCGCGGAGAACGGCGTCTCTTCGGGGTTGATCTCTACCGTGTACGCGCCCGCTTCATGCGCGATCTCCGGCAGGCGCATCGCGGGATAGACGAGCGACGAGGTGCCGACGACGAAGCAGAGATCACACGAGGCCGCGTCCATCGCCGCCTGTTCAAAAACTCCTGCGGGCAACATCTCGCCGAACAAGACCACGTCGGGACGCATCGCGGCGCCGCACGAAGGGCAGAGGGGCGGCCGTTCCCGCCAGGTGTGCTCGTCGCGCAGAGAGGCGCGCGCTTCGCATTCCGTGCAACGCGCCGTCCAGATGTTGCCGTGGAGTTCGAGCACGTCGCGCGAGCCTGCGGCGTGGTGCAGGCCGTCGACATTCTGCGTCGCGAGGCGAAAGCGTTCGTATCTATCCTGCCAGAGGGCAAGCGTCCGGTGCGCGGGATTCGGCTGCAAATTGCGCAAGCTGTCGCGCCGGTAATCGAACCACTCCCAGACGGCGGGCAGATCGCGCTTGAGCATCCCGGCCGACGAGATCACTTCGAAAGGCAATCCCTTCCAGACCGCCGATTGCCCGCCGCCGCGAAACGTCGGCAGGCCGCTCTCGGCCGACACGCCCGCGCCCGTCAGCACGAACACGCGGCGCGCTTTTCGCAGTCGCCCGCGCAACTCCGTCAGCAAAGCTGGCTCGATCTGTGTCGGCATCGAATTCAGGCGGCGATGGTAGCAGAGCCGACCGACGAAGTGTCAAGCGAAGAGATTTCGGGGCGGCAACCTGATTTGATTTATTCTCTGTGCCCCCTCTGTGCTCTCTGTGTCTGCGGTGGTGAATGCTTGTTCATCGGCACTCACCACAGAGGCACAGAGGACACGGAGCGGGCACAGAGGAAAGCTGAAACGGGGGCGCTACGGATTTCGACGCGATTAGCCTCCGCCTAAACGCTGCGCTATACTTCCCTCTTTTAGGAACAGCGCGTGAATCCATGCCGTGCGATTTTGCGCCGCCGCTTTCATCGACCGCGAGACAAGAGGAAACCGCACCATTGAATCTGCTGGAACTGCAACAACGTCTGAGCGCGCGCGTGCGCAGCACGATAGAGGAGAAGTTCGTTTCGTTTCCACCCGTGCAGGGCGAGATACCGCCGCGCACGGAACTCGGCGACGTGGCCTTCCCCGTCGCCTTCGAGGTGGCAAAGCGACTCAAACAGGAGAAGGGCGAGCGAGCCAACCCGCGCGCCATTGCAGAAGAGTTGAAAGCGGCGCTGGAAGCGGAAGAGGGCGTGGCGCGCGTCGAAGTGGCGGGCGCGGGCTACCTCAACGTTTTTTATGATCGCGCGGAGAGCCTCCAACACCTCGTCAAATCGTCGGATGCTCCGGCCGCAAATGCGCAGGCGGGCGAAGGCGCGGGCGAAGGGTCAAAGGTCATCGTCGAGCATACGAACATCAATCCGAACAAGGCGGCGCACATCGGCCATCTGCGCAACGGCGTGCTCGGCGATACGTTCGTGCGCGTGCTGCGTGCGACGGGCGCGACCGTAGAGGTGCAGAATTACATAGACAACACGGGCGTGCAGGTGGCCGACGTGGTTGTGGGCTTCATGCACATCGAGCGAATGACGCTCGAAGACGTGCGCCGCCTGGACGAGTCGCTGACACCGGAGCGGCCTTTCGATTATTACTGCTGGGATTTGTACGCGCAGGTCGGGCTCTTCTACCGCCACGGCGACGCGGAGGCCAAAGAAGACCCTGAGTTGTTGAAGCTGCGGAGTGAAACGCTCCACGCCGTCGAAGCGGGCGACAACCCGACCGCAGAGTTGGCCGAATACATCGCCACGCGCATCGTAGAGTGCCACTTGAAGACGATGGGACGCCTCGGCATTCGTTACGACGTGCTGCCGCGCGAATCCGAAATACTCCACCTGCGGTTCTGGGACAGCGCCTTCGGGCGTTTGAAAGAGACGGGCACGATCCGCCTCGAAACCGAAGGCCGCAGCGCCGGTTGCTGGGTGATGCCTTCCGCCTCGCACACGGGGACGGACGAGCACGATGCGGACAAGATCATCGTCCGCTCGAACGGAACGGTTACCTACGCGGGCAAAGACATCGCCTACCAACTCTGGAAACTCGGCCAACTCGGCCTAGATTTTTACTACAAGCCGTTTCAACAATACGAGGACGGCCACGTCGTCTGGGTGACGACGAGCCAGCCGCCGACCGATGAAGCGCGCGTGGCGTATCAACCGCCGAAATTCGGCGGCGGGAGCATCGTCTATAACGTCATCGACTCGCGCCAGTCCTACACGCAGGACATTGTGCAGCGCGGCGTGCAGGCCGTCGTCCCCGGACTGGCGCGCGAGCCGAGCGTCCATCTCTCCTACGAGATGGTCGCGCTTTCACCCGCCGCCTCCGAGGAACTCGGTTTCGAATTGAGCGCGGAAGATCGCGCGCGTCCATTCATCGAGATGAGCGGGCGCAAGGGGCTGGGCGTGAAGGTTGACGACCTGATCGACCGTCTGGAAGCGAACGCCCTCAGGGAAGTTGACACGCGCCACGCCGAACTCTCGCCGGAAGAAAAATTCGAGACGGCACGCACCATCGCCACGGGCGCGCTGCGCTACTTTCTGTTGAAGTGGACGCGCAATTCCCTCATCGCCTTCGATTTCAAAGAAGCGCTCTCTTTCGAGGGCGAGACCGGCCCTTATTGCCAGTATGCCGCCGTGCGCGCCAATTCCATCTTTCGCAAGCTCGATGCGGAGACGCTCACGCGGGCGCGAAGCTTCGCCGTGGGGCTGAGCGAAGATGAAACGGCCGCCGCGGGCGTGCGAGGAGTTTTGGCGGGCGAGGGCGGCGACGAACTCTGGTCGCTGCTGACGCAGGCGGCGCGCCTCGGAGAAGTCACGGCGCAGGCCGCCGCGCAGGCCGAACCGGCCTATCTGGCGAAGTACACTTTTCAACTCGCGAAGTCGTTCAATCTCTTCTATCACCGCCACCGCATCATCGCCGAAGAAAATGAAACGCGACGCGCAGTGCTGATCAATATCGCCGACATTGTTCGTCGCCAACTGACCGCCGCGCTTGCCACGCTCGGCATCAGTGTCCCGGAAAGAATGTAGCAAAGCCGTGAATCACGAATCGCGAATCGTGAATAGAGAAGAACTGGTTTAAACTATTGACGATTCACGATTCACTTTTCGCGGTCTTATTTGGAGATTTATATGCTGATAGTTATGAAAGCCGACGCGACGGAGCAAGAGATTGCTTATGTAGTGAGCGTCGTGACGGAACTCGGATACAGGGCGCACCCGCTGCCGGGCGCGAACCGCACGGCCATCGGCGTGACCGGCAATCAAGGCTCGGTTGACGCGACCCGCTTCGAGGCGCTGCCCGGCGTGGCGGAAGCGATTCGGGTCACCAAGCCGTATAAATTGATCTCGCTCGATCTGAAACCGGAGAAGACGGTCGTCCGCGTCGGCGACGCGGCCATCGGCGGCGACGAACTCGCTCTCATCGCGGGGCCGTGCGCCATCGAGAGCCGCGCGCAGGCTTTTGCGATTGCCGAAACGGTCAGGCGCAGCGGGGCGCGCTTCTTTCGCGGCGGCGCGTACAAACCGCGCACGTCGCCCTATGCCTTTCAGGGTCTCGGCGAGGAGGGCTTGAGGATTCTGGCCGACGTGCGCGAAGCCTACGGGTTGAAGATCGTGACGGAGGCTTTGGACGAGCACGGCGTCGATCTGGTCGAACGCTACGCGGACGTGATCCAACTCGGCGCGCGCAACATGCAGAACTTCTCGCTGCTCAAACGCGCCGGGCGTTCGCCGCTGCCCGTGCTGCTCAAGCGCGGCCTTGCCGCCACGCTCGACGAATGGCTGCTCGCCGCCGAATACATCATGGCCGAGGGCAACTACAACGTCATCCTCTGCGAACGCGGCATACGCACCTTCGCGCAGCACACGCGCAACACGCTCGACCTCGCGGCCATCCCGGCCGTCCGCCGCGTATCGCACCTGCCGGTCGTGATCGACCCTTCCCACGGCACGGGCAAAAACTACATGGTGACGCCGCTGGCGCGCGCCGGTGTCGCCACCGGGGCTGACGGGCTGATCATCGAAGTCCACGACCAGCCGGAACGCGCGCTTTCGGACGGGGCGCAGGCTCTCACGCTCGAACAGTATGATCAACTCGTGGCGGAAGTGCGCGCGATTCACGAAGTGATCGCGCCCGCGCCGGTCGGCTGAAGTTAGAATAAAAACGGGGAAGCCCCTGCCGGGAGCGGAAAGCGTTCGACACATCATGCTTTTCGTCCCGCGCAGGGGCTTCCGGGTAATTACCGGCGCGCTAGATTTGTCCCTGCAAAATTTCCGGCAGGCGTTTGGTGAAGGCCGAACGCGGCAGCACGCGGTCGAAACCGGCGTCGCTTGCGCGCCTCTGCAACTCGACCTGTACGTGAGAGAAAAAGCCCACGAGCGGCGTCTCGCGCAAACGCTCGTCCGATTTGAAGCGACGCGCGACGGCGAAAGGATCGTAACGCTGTAAATGCAGATCGACTATGACGAGCGCGCGGGCTACTTCTTTCGCCGCTTCGTCTAAAGCCTCCGGGCTTCGCGGGAACAACACCTCGATGCCGAGATGGTCGGCCGCCGCGCGAATCTTCGCGGCGAAAAACAGGTCATCAACCGCCACGAGCACACTTCTCTTCATTTACAATGACTCTCCCGTTCAACCATCGCCACGGAAACCTTTGCCCCGCCCCGACCGCGAGGCATAAAGTCGCGGCGAAATTGTTTCATCATAAACGCGCCGTGGGACTAAAGAAAAACCGCCGGCCGTGCGTGTCATGATTACCAGCCGCCAAAATCCGCTCGTCCGGCACGCGCGCGCCGTCGGCAAAGGCGCGTCGAAGGATTCGCTGTTCATCGAAGGCTTACGCCTGTGCGAAGAGGCCGCCCGCGCGCGTCTGGACTGCCGGGAGGTGTTCTACACGGAGAAGTTCGCTGCGGACGCGCGCGGCGCGCGGCTGCTCGACAGTCTGAGAGAACTCAAAGCGCGCCTCACCCCCGTCAGCGAGCCAATTCTGGCGTCTCTCGGCGACACGAAAAGCCCGCAGGGCGTCGTCTTACTGGCTCGCCGTTTCGCGACGGATCGTGCGGAGTTTGAAAAGTCCGTGCATTCCAATCCGCTCATCGTCGTCCTCAATCGCATCAACAACCCCGCGAACGCAGGGGCGATGCTGCGCGTGGCCGAGGCGGCGGGCGCGACCGGCGTCGTGGCGACAAACGGCACGACCGATCTGCTTTCTCCGAGAGCTTTGCGCGGGGCGATGGGTTCGAGTTTCCGCCTGCCCCTGTGGACGAACGCGGACTTTTCGGAAGTCGTCTCGTGGTGCGCCGAGCGCGGCATCAGCACCGTCAGCGCCGACCTCTCGGCGACCCACACGCATACCGCGCTCGACTGGACGGGCGCGCACGCCGTCCTGATGGGCGAAGAGGCCGCAGGACTCGACGAATCGGAAACGCGCGCCGCCGCCCGGCGCATACGCATCCCTATGCGAACGCCCGTCGAAAGCCTCAACGTCGCGGTCGCGCTCGCCGTGATACTCTACGAGGCGGCGCGGCAGAGAGGTCTGCCGGGAGAGCCGGGATAACTATTCTGCCCGCCGCAGTGTTAGTTCCGGCGTTTAAAAATCAAACGAAGCGCGGTAATCCCACCTTGAAAACCCCGCCGCCGCCTTTCCCCTTTTTACTTTTCCCCTTTTCCCCTTAAAATGGGCGGCGACTTAAAATGTTTACAATTCCCTCCCCCTCGGTCGCGCGCTTTTTGCGCACGTAGTTTATTCTTAAGCCTAGTCTTAACGATTGAACCGGGTCGGCGTGTGGACGTATAGATTCGCATGAACAACAGTGAGAAAAAAGAGAGCGCGCCGAAACGCGACGAGGCGCTGGCCGAACGACTACTGCGCCGCGTGCTGGATCGCGTCGGCGCTGTAGTTGATCGTTCGCTTGGTCGAGCCGTCGAGCCTCAGAGCGGTTTCACCACGACGCGCCTGATCGAACGCATGAATCGTCTGATAGACGAGCGCGCGCGCGATGATTCGCGGCGCGGCGGGCGCATCGCCCCGCACCTGATGAAACTCAAGATCGAATGGGGCACGCATTCGGAAGCGCCGCCCGAAGCGGTCAAGGAGTTGGAGAACGAGGTGTTGGCCGCCGCCATCGACCACATCAACGACCAACGCCTGCGCACGCTCGCGCCCGTCGAGGTGGAAACGCTCGTAGATATTTTCACGACGGGCATCACGGTCGATCCGAGTTACGGCGCGTTCGAGGAAGAGTTGCGGCGCGAGGATGAGGAGCGCGCGCGGATAGCGGCGGGCGTGGCCGCGCCCGCCGCCGCCGCAGCCGCGCCGAAGAACGTGGCCGTTCACGCGCGCATCAACGTCGGCAAGGAGTCGGAAGAAAGCACGCTCTATTTCAAACCGGGCGGCAAACGCCTGAGCGTCGGGCGCGCGACGGATTGCGATCTGTCGCTGCCGCACGCGAGCGTCTCCAAGATTCACGCCGCCATTTTGATGAACCGCGAAGGAACTCTGCTCGTTTCCGACACAGGTTCGGTAAACGGAACGTTTATAAACGGCAGGCGCATCAATTACGGCGAAGCGCGCCAACTCGAAGACGGCGATGTCGTCGGCTTCGGCGATGTCGAGGTCAGGTTCAGAAAGCAGTGACAGGTGACGGGTAACAGGTGACAAGTTAAAAAGACTTGTTTTCATCCTGTCACCTGTTACCCGTCACCTGTCACTTAAACAATATGTTTCTTGAAGTCATTCCTGAGAAGCAGCCCGCACTGTTGAGTTTGATTTACGTGGCGGGGCTGGCGTTGATGATCCTGATGCTGGCGTTGTCGCTCGTGTTCGGAATGCGGCGACGGCGTTCGGCTCTAGCCACCGTTGCGTCCGCCGACCTGCCGACGGAAGTCAGGCAGCGGCTCGGCGCCACCTCGACGAATCGCGGCCTCTACGCCCTGCGCTGGCTCTTTCTCATTCTCGCACTGACTGTCTTCGGCTTTCACGTCTACTGGGCGCAGTACGCCGAAGAACGCAACGACCGCTTCTCAGACCTCAACTACAAGGATTTGCGCAACCGCCGTCTCTCGGAATCAACCCTGCGCGGCTGGATTCTGGATCGTTCCGGCAAGCTCGAAAACGCGCTGGCTCTCTACAAGCGCGGCGATAACGGGCGCATCGTGCGCGAGTATCCGATGGATCGTGAGATGGCGCAGTTGTTCGGCTCCGAGCGCGGCGACGCCGGGATCGAACGCGCCCTCTTCGGCGTGCAGAGCGGCGCGGCTCCCGAAGCCATAGACGTGCTCTTCGAGCGCGACATCAAGCAGCCCGCCAATCTCGACGTGCGTCTGACGATTGACAGCGAGTTGCAGAAAGCCGCCGTCGAACAGTTGCGCGACCGCCACGGCGCGGTCGTCGTCCTGAACCCGCAGACGGGCGAAGTGCTCGCCATGTACAGCAACCCGACCTATACGCTCGCCGAAGTGCAGGACGAGGCGACGTGGATCAAACTCGACGCAGACAAGCGCAACAGCCCGCTCGTCAACCGCTCGCTCCGCAGCTACTACATCCCCGGCTCGACCTTTAAGACCGTCACCATGATCGCGCAGTATCTCGCCGGGACGCAGAACGACAAATACCTGTGCAGCGGCAATGGCTACTACGCGCAGCCCGGCGCGAAAGTCATCTACGACGATCAAGGCCCGGCCGAAGTTCACGGCCACATCGGCGTGGATAAGGCTTACGAAGTCTCCTGCAACCAGTATTTCGCGCAGGCGGCCGTGAAGATGGGCGTGGAGCGTTTGAAGCACGCCGCGCAACTCATCGGCATCGGCGCATACGACACGCCCGAAGAGGCGACGCGCTCGCGCCGCCAGCCGGAAATCTGGAACGCCAGCAACACCGCTCTGGCGCGCGCTCTGGCGCCGAGCGAAGCCACCATCGTAACGGGCGCGAAGATGCGGCCTTACGATCTCGCCATCGAAGGTTTCGGGCAGGGCTATGCCGGTCAGATGACGCCGTTTCAGATGGCTCTCTCGGCCGCGGCCATCGCCAATCTCGAAGGCAAACTGATGAAGCCGAAGATCGAGTTTAACCAGCCGCCCGCCGTTTACAATCAAGTCGTTTCGCCGGACAAGGCGGCGGACATGCGCCGCATCATGGGACTCGTCACGGGCGGCGCATCCGGCACGGCGCGCGGCGTGTTCGCACCCGTACAGGCCGCAGGGATCAGCTCGGGCGGCAAGACCGGCACGGCGCAGAAGGACGTGCCCGAATATGATCCGAAGACGGGCGAGCCGAAGACGGTCAAGAAATTCGAGCGCGACCGTCGCGGCAACATCATTCGTGAATACCGGCAGATAGTGATCTCCGAGGAGAAGCGCATCGACAGTTGGTTTCTCTGCATCGCGCCGCTCGACTATCCGCAACTCGCGATTGCCGTCATCGTCGAAGGCGGCGGCTACGGCTCGAAGGCGGCCGCGCCCATCGCTGCGGCGCTCGTGCTGAAGGCGAAGGATTTGGGGCTGCTCGGAAACGTCCCCGGCGCGCCCGGACAGCAACAGCCGCAGGCGCAGCCCGACGGTCGTCCGGCGCAGCCGGGAGGGCGTCCGGCGCAGCCACGCCCCGGACAGCAACAGCCGCCCGCCCCGCGCCCGGCGCAAACGAAGCCGACGCCGCGCGCCGTGGCGGCGAGGCAGTAAAGTTCGCGCTTGAAAATTTCAGTCTTTATTCAGTCTTTAATTGTGAGCACAGAGTTGAGCATTACCCGACATTTATGAAAAACCGCGCTTCGACACATCTCTTCATCCTGCTCGTGATCGTCGGCTTGCAGATTGCAGGCTACGTGGCCGTGACGCGCGCCGCACTGCTGCGCGGCTACCAGCCTTCGACCGTCAGCGCGGTGCGCGATCTGCTGCTCTACCTTCCCATCTTCTTCCTAGTGCTCTGGCTGGCGCGGCAGATGAAGTATCGCGGCAACTGGGCTTTGTACACGACGGGCATCCTGCTCTTTTCGCTCGGCATGCTCGTCCAGTATCGCCTCTACAGCGACCCCGAATACGGCTCGCGCAACAAGGCCGAAGCCCGCGCCGAGAAGACGCAGGTGCAACGCCTGCGCTTCATCAATAAGTTTTACGACGACGACAAGAAGAAGATGCTGGGCTTTTCGACGAACCGCGAACAGGTCGATCAGCAGTTGCTCAGCCAGGCCGAGCAGCAATCGAACGTCACGGTCGGACGCGTGCTCACCTCCGGCTACACGTGGATTCCCATACTCGCCTTCCTCGCCTTCGCCGTCGCGTACCAGTTTTGCATGCGCGACGATTTTCTCAACTGGGTGCAGCGACACTCTTTCATCCTCGTGCTCATAACGCTCGTGCCGCTGGTGGCGGCCGTCGTCACGTCGAGCGCGGGCAAGACGCTCGGCAACATGACGCCGTGGGAACCGTCGAAGATTCCCTTCCTGCTCGGTTTCGCCGGCATCCTGACCGCCTACTACCGCGACCTCGCAAAAACTTACTGGGGCATGCCCCGCGCGCAGGCGATCATCCCGCTCATCGTGATGGCGCTCATCCCCTTCATCCCGTTTTTCGCATTGAAGGACTTCGGGCAGATGCTCGTCTTCAGCGGTGCATACGCGACGCTCTATCTCGTCGCCGTCCGCCGCTGGCCGCAACTTCTCGTCTTCGTGGGCTCGGTCGTGCTCGTCATCGGCGTGCTCGTCGCAGGGTCGCTGCCGCCGGGCGTGCAGGAGAAAGTGCCGCTCCTGCCGACGCTCTCGCGCCCCGTTCAGGCCGCGCTCCCCGCGCGCATCAAGCAGCGTTTCCACCTCTGGCTCGACGGATTCAACCCGCCTTCGCCCAACGAGGAGTGGTGGAAGAAAGATTACGACGAAGCGCTGGCGCGCGACGAGCGGATGCGCGAACTCGCGCAATCGAGCGAGGCCATGCGCGACACGGTGAACGTTGACGTATGGTTCGACCGCATCGCGTTCCAACCGGCGCAGGCCACGTTCGGCATCGCCTCGGGCGGACTGACTGGTCGCGGCCTCGGCCTCGGTTTCGCCGAAGTGATCCCGGTGGCCGACTCGGACTATATTTACGCGGCCATCGGCGAAGAGTTGGGACTCGCGGGCGGCGCGCTCGTCATCCTCGCCCTGATCGTGTTCGTCAACGCGGGAGTGCGAACGGCGATTGACGCGCGCGACATGTTCACCAAACTCTGCGCCGCCGGTTTAACCGCCTTCATCGGTTTTCAGGCGCTCGTCAACATCGGCGGCATCACGCGCGCCCTGCCGATGACGGGCATCACGCTGCCGTTTGTCAGTCACGGAGGGTTCAGTTTGATCACAAGTTTTGCCATGCTCGGCATGTTGATGGCGTTTTCCAACCGCAACGCGCGAGATGCCGCTTCGGCTTCCGCGCAACCGCGCCCGCAAGCCCCTGCTGCGCCACACACCACCACTGCCGGCAAACCTTTCATTCCGGAGGCGGTTGAATGAGCGAACAACAGGCCGAAGTAAAAGTGGAAATCGCGTCCGTCACCGACCGCGGGCTGAGCCAGAAGCGACCGCTCAACGAGGACTCGATGCTCGTCGATGCCGAGCGGCGCATCTTCGCCGTGGCCGACGGCGTGGGCGGCGCACAGGCGGGCGAAGTCGCCTCGCAGACGGCCGTCGAGGTGCTCGGCGAAGCCTTCCGCCACCACCAAGAAGGCGACGACATCGAAGACCTGATGGAGATCGCCATCCAGCGCGCCAACGCTTCGATCTACCAGATGTCGCACGAACAGCGTCAACTCTCTATGATGGCGACGACCATCGTCGCGCTCCACCTCGACGGCTACCGCGCCACCATCGGCCACGTCGGCGATTCGCGTCTCTACCGGCTCCACCCGGACGGGCGGCTGGAACGCGAGACCGAAGATCATTCCGTGGTGGAGGAAGAAGTTCGCGCCGGGAGGATGTCGCCCGAGCAGGCGGCGAATCATCCGAGCCGCAACGTCATCAGCCGCGCGCTCGGAGCCGAACAGGCGGTCGAAGTTGACATGAAGACCATCGAAGTTGAAAACAACACGATCTTCCTGCTCTGCTCCGACGGCATCACGCGCCACATTTCGGACGAAGAGATCACGGCACTCCTCCACGGCGGCGACACGCTCGACGCCACCTGCGAGGAGATGAAGCGACGCTGCTACGAACGCGGCGCGGAAGATAATCTCACGGCGGTCGTCATCCGAGTCGGCGCAAACGGACGCGCGGCGTCCGACGCCACGGCGGCGGAAGACGACGAACGCACGTTGCTGACCGAACGCCCGGCGCAAGTGTCTACGGCGGGCGCGGGTCAACTTCATAACGTCGCTACGTCTACGAAGCAATTTCAAAATCCGCTCACCACATCGGCGTCGCACAGTTTGCCCGACACCAGCGCAGCCCCGCGCGTGGGAAACAGCAAGCTGAGGATCAGCACGGAAGAAGCCGCCGCTTCCGGCGCTTTCAACGTTGTCGCCCCCGCCGATACCGCCGCTACCTCGGCTCCGGCGCATGAAGAAGCCCGGCCGGTTCGCGTGGATCGCGGCCCGACGGGCAATGCGGGCCGCTGGCTCGGCGTCCTGTTCTTGCTACTGGCCGCGTCGGCGGCGGCGTTTTACGGCGGCATGCGTTACCAGCAGAACAGGGTGACGGCGGCCGAACCCGTAACCGCGAGCGATAACCAGCCCGCCGCGCCCGCGGCGACCGCAGCAGCGCCGACGCCCGCGAGCGAATTGAACATCAACGATACTTACACGCGTATGCGTGCGGCCGTCGATTTGTCTCCGGGCGCGGAGGCGCAGCGCATGGCGGGCGAGAACGGCGGTCGGCCGCTCGATTCAACAGACGCCACATTCCTCGCGCTCTACGGGCGCGCTCTCTTTTTGTCCGGTAAGTACCCGGAGGCGGTCGAAGCACTGAAACGCGCAAGCGACCGTGTCGACGCCGAACGCGCGCCGGGGCGCGACCCCGTGCGCCTCGACACGCGCCTCGCGCTAGCCGCCGCCGCGCTTCGTTCCAACAACGCCGACGCGATGCGCCTAGCATCCGATTCATTCGGCGGCGTCATCGAAGAACCGGGCGCGGCCACCGTTCCCCCCTCGGTTGACACCGTTCCCGCGCCGGAGCGTTAGGGGTAGGGGCGACGAGTAAACGGCCAACGCGCGAAGTGCGAGGCGGGTTTCGAGTAGAGTTCTGTGACGCATGAGTGAACTGAGGCTTCAACAGTGCAGGCTCGACGGGCGCTACGACATTCTCGAATGTCTTGGTCGCGGCAGCTATGCGGAAGTTTATCTCGCACGCGACGCGGCGGCCGGAGGCGGCGCGCCGCAACTCGTCGTGATCAAAGCTCTCAATCTTTTCCTGCAAGGCTCGATTGACGAAGAACTCGAACACACGCTGATCGAAAATTTCCGCAACGAGGCCGTCGCCCTCGACCGCGTGCGCCACCCGAACATCATCAACCGGCTCGGCCACGGCACCGCCATCGACATGGCCGGGCAGACGTTTCATTACCTCGTGCTCGAATACCTGCCCGGCGGCGACATGGCCGCCCTGTGCCGCAGCCAACCCCTCGCGCTCGACCGCGCGCTCTATTACCTCGACCAGATTTGCGACGGCCTCGCCCACGCGCACGAGCACGATGTGATTCATCGCGACATCAAGCCGCAGAATTTGTTGCTCACGGCTGATCGAGAGGTGGTGAAGATCGCGGACTTCGGCGTCGCCAAGATCGAGGCGGGCGAAGGCTTGATCACACGCGTCGGAACCGATGTGTACGCCGCGCCGGAACATCACCCGCTGATGCAGGCGGGCATGTACGGTACGGGTTCGCTGACGAGTCCGGTGACACAACTGACACCCGCCGCCGACGTGTACTCGCTCGCCAAAACGGCCTACATGCTGCTGACCGGCGAAGCCCCGAGGCGGTTCTCACAACGGCCGATCACGGATTTGCCGGAACGTTTGGCGGGCGCGCCCTGGGCGACGTTCGTGCTGCGAGTTCTCAGGCGCGGGACGGAGACGAACCCGGCGAAGCGTTACCAGAGCGTGCGCGCATTCTGGGACGAACTTAGCGACGCGTTGATGCCGAAGACGCAACTGCTCTCGCAGCCGAACGATGAGCAGATGCGCGCCCTCTCGCAACTCAAGGGTCAGAGCCAACGCCTTGCGCCGCTGCCGCCCGAACCGTCGCCCGCGCAGTTCGTGCGCCCAGACGAGCAGCCGCGTCACACCGGCGGCGCGAAAGTGCGCCCGCGCATCGTCGTCCCCGTCGCGCTGGCACAACCGCCCGCGCCGCAAACCCAGGCGGCGGAAGGGGCAATCGTCCATCCCGCGCGCGAGCAAAAAATTCAGGAATCGCATGCACGCGGCGCGCACCCGCAGCCATTGGAGCGCGCGTCGCTGATGCCGCGCAAGACATGGTTCACGGAACACGCGCGCCCGTGGATCGTCGCCGTACTGCTCCTGGCGGGATTCGCTTTGCTCCTGCTCGGCATCCAGTATCAGGTGCGCAGCCGTCAGAATAGTGCCGCCTCACGCACCGCGGCGGGGACGGGGGCGGCGGGCGCGCCGGGCGCGAATGCGAGCAGCCTGCAAGCGGGACGTGAGATGTTGACGACGACTAATGTAAACTTGCGCACCGGCCCCAACCGAACTTATAACCGCATCGGCGAAGTGGAGGGCGGTTCGCGCGTGCGCATCCTGCAAGTGAGCGGCAACTGGTGCGAGGTGGAAATTATTCAGAGGGGTTTCCCCAGAAACTCCGAAGAGTCGGCCGACCGTGGCTGGCTCGACGGGACGCGGTTAAGATAATTTTTTATCCGAGTCAGGCTGGTTCGTTTAATTCGCGAGAGGTGATTAAAACGTGAGCATACTGGAATCCATACGCAAGTGGATTGATGGCGAGGGCGAGGAAGACCCGCTCGCCTCCGTTGACGAGCAGGCGAAACCGCGCCGCGTCTGGGAAGAGTTTCTGGTGAAGGTTGCGCGCGAGATCGAGATCGTGATGCAGCGCGAGATGTTCACGCCGCCCGGCGGGCAGACCTACATTCCGCCCGAGTACATCGTCTATCTCAGCAGCGAGGACGACAAGGACTGGCAGGGCGAGAAGCGGCGCGGGCTGGAACAGGGGCTTTTCTACGTGCTCTCGGAACGCGCGCGCGAGTTGAGCGGCTCGACGCAACTCGCCACGAAGTCTTTCGCCGTCGAACTGCGCGTTGACGGCACGCTGGAGAAGGGGCAGTTTCGCGTGCAGCCCGTCTGGGACGCGACCGAAAGCGGCCACACGATGGTGACTGCCCGACCCGCCGCCGAGATCGGCGCGGCAACAACGCCCGACGCAGTAGGCGCGCTGGCGGAATCTGAATCGCCGGAGAGCGAGGTGACGCGCGTCAGCCCGCGCATCGTCGAGTTGTACGCGATTGAACTGTGGCGCGGCGGAGTCAGGCAGACGGTCGTGCCCATCACGAAGCCGGAGATCAACATCGGGCGAGGCTCAAAGTCGGTCGCCGTCGATTTACCGATCAAGGGCGACCCGGAAGTGAGCCGCGTCCACGCCACGCTCTCACGCGACCCCGAGGGTAAATACTGGCTGACCGCCAAAGGCCGCAACGTCACGCTCGTCTCCGGCGTCGAGGCTCCGCGCGACGAGAGCGTGCCGGTCGCGCCCGACGATAAGATCGAGATTTGCAGTTATACCCTGCGCATCCAGCCGCGCTGACGTGGAGGCTGGGGAGACGTAACTCCAGCCAGCCTCCAGTCCGCGCCGCGTGAAATTGATTTGAGTTGAATTTACCGAGGAGACATAGCGACGATGACGTACATCGTGACCGAGGCTTGTGTTGATTGCAAATACACTGACTGCGCCGCGGTCTGCCCCGTCGAAGCGTTCCACGAACTGCCTGATCGCCTCTACATCAACCCGGAAACCTGCATCGACTGCGACGCGTGCGTGCCGGAATGCCCGGTCGAGGCGATCTTTTCCGAAGCGACCTTGCCCGCACAGTATCAGGAATGGCTTGAGTTGAACGCGGAGGCCGACCAACATCCCATCATAAGTTTGAAAAAGGACGCGCTGCTCGGCCCCGCCTGCACGCCCGCCGCTCAATAGTTTGTTATTTCATATCTCGCTTCGTTTACAGACGGATGTGCTGATGAAGGCCAGTGAAATAGACTATCTAGCCGGAATCAAAGAATTTCACCGGGCGCACGTCGAGCCGTATAAAGGTAGGCCGAAAGGTTGCCGGGATTTTGAGATTCAGAGGCTGGAGAAGTCTTTTGGCTACGAATTGCCGCTGGCTTACAAACAATATCTGAAATGGATGGGCAAGGATTATCGAGGCATCTTTGTAGGCTGTAATTGGTTTATCGCCAATGCTGAGGATAACACCAAATTAGTTCGTGAGTTATTAGCCGAGAATAATGTCTCCTTCCAACTGCCTGAGCATTATCTTTGCTTCTTCTCGCATCAGGGCTATATGGCGGCATGGTTTGAGTTGCCGAAAGTTGATGATAACCCCCGTCCTGGTTCTACAACGAAGCCGCGAATATGGATAAGCCTTTGATCGAAAGTAGGTTTACGGATGTGCTCTTGAGAGATATGCGCGATCTGGCAGCCACTCTGCCCCTCACCTATAAACGCGCCACATAATGAATGTCATTTAGAATCTAACCCTACGCGCTCCCGGCGGCGAGAGCCTCGCGCGATTCCAGTTCGGCGATGAGTTCGACGAGCAGCGGGCGGCATTCTTCGGGTTCGAGATAGCCCTTGCCGAGCAGTTTCATCATCAGGCGCTCTTTCGCCTCGCCGTTAACTTCCTTCAACATCGCGCGGCAGAGCGCGGCCACCACTTCCGGCTCAAACTGCTTGCCGGCGTTCTTCCGAAAGTCTTCGATGACCTCTGTGAAGACTTTACGCCGCTTGTAAGTACGGTCGGTGGTCATCGCGTCGAAAGAGTCCGCGACGGCGACGATCTTCGCGCCGGGCGGTATCTGGTCGCCGGTCAGACCTTCCGGATAGCCGCGCCCGTCGATGCGTTCGTGGTGGTATTTCGCCATCAGAGGAATATCCGCGTAAGGGTGCTTGATGGGCGCGAGTATCTCGTAGCCTGCGGCCGGGTGGCGATTTAATTCGGACGACTGCTTGGCGTCGATTTTGTAGGGCGCGTTGATGATGTCGCGCTCGACGACGAGTTTGCCGATGTCGTGCAGGTAGCCCGCGACGGCGATTCCCTCGACTTGTTCCTCGTTCCAACCCATCTCGCGCGCGATGATCTCGCTGTACTTGCCGACGCGCTCCGAATGCCCCTGCGTGTACTTGTCTTTGCAATCAATCGCCGCGGCGAAGGCGCGCACGGTGTCGCGATAAATGGTGCGGAGGTCGTCGTAGAGGCCGCGCGTTTCTTCCGCGCGCCGCTCGACTTCGCGCAGCAGCCTGTGATTGTAAATCCCGACGGCGATATGCCGCGCCATCGTGCGCACCACTTCCCTCTCATCCGCCGCGAACTCCTCGCCCGTCGCTTTGTCGCCGAGCAGGATGAAGCCGACGAACTTTTTATGCACGACGAGCGGCACGCTAAGCTGTAGGCGAAATTGGATGAGCGTCTTGAAGAGATGTTCGCCGAGGTGATGTCGCGCGAGTTCGAGTTGCTCCGTGTCGGACAGCGACAGGGCGCGCGGTTGCGGAGCAGACAGCATCTGCGCGCTCGCTGCGGCGAACGGCAGAATCGTGGGCGGGTCATCGCCCAAACCCCACGCGGCCACGAAGCGAAGCGCATCGTCGCCCGGCACGTATTCGGCCACGGCTCCGCGCCGTACGCCGAGCGTGCCGAGCACGACGTGGAGCGTGGTGCGCACCATGTCCTCGAAGTCGCGCGTGTCGGCCAGTTCTTCGCCGAGGTCGGCGAGCGCTGAGAAAGCGTGGATCAGTTTGGTCGTTTGTTCTGACATCGGCTCAAGCGTTTTTGCCGACCGGGACGCCGTAGCGTCCGGTCAACTCTACATCCGACAGCATTCGTAGAGCGGCGTGTTCGTCGGCGGCAATCGATGCGTGCTGCGTCAGGCCGAGAATCTCGAAGAGCTGCGCGGCCTGATCGTTGACGTTCGAGAAGACGAGCGGGGCGTGCGCCCGCTCGGCCGCGTCGATAACGCCGAGCATGATCGAAACGCCGATGCTGTTGACCAGCCCGGTATTTTTGAAGTCCACGACAATCGCGCGGCAGCCCGCGCCGAGGTGCGAGCGGCATTCGCGTTCGATGCGCTCGCCGCTCAGCTTGTTGAGATAGTCGCTGGCGTAAATGACGGCGATGTCGCCGCTACGTTCAGAACGCACCGGCGAACGGTCGTGAGTATCAACCATTTTTGTTACGACCCCTCTATCGACGTAGATACTTCGTCATGCGGAGACGCGTGCCGTCGTCAACCCGTTCAAACTCTACTTCATCCATCAGAGTCCGAATCAGTTTAAGACCCCACCCGCGGCGTCCGTTATTCTCTTCTCGTGCGTCGTTGCCGTTGGTTCCGGCCATTGGGGGAGAGGGCACGATTATACCCCTGCTTGATACAGTGACAACTAATTTATCACTTTCGAGACGAAAACGTTGATAAATTTTTCGGTCGGGGCTGAGACTGTGTTCCGAGGCATTGATGCACGCCTCGATAAGGGCGGTTTTGATCTGATTGATGGCCTCGGGCAGGAAGTCCAGGCGGCGCGCGATCTGCTCGACGGTGTGGGCGGCGATGAGTTCGGTGTCGCTGCCCATCGGGATCACCATCTCGAACTCGTCGGGCGCTTCCGTCTCCGTCCCGGCGCGGCCGTCCGCCGGTTCCGGACTGAGGCGCGCCGTCAGGAGTTCGAGTTGTTTGCGGCTCGAACCGAACGCCCCTCTCTCGTTCAACAATTCGGAAGCCTCCGCCGAAAACCCTTCCGGAGCGACCAGCCACAGCTTGAGGCGTTTGAAGCCGCAGGAATGCCCGACCTGCATCAGCCGGTCGCACCATACTTCGGTGACGGCGCGACCCGCCTCCAGTTTGGAATCAATCTCGGCCGTGAGCCAGACGACTTCGTTCGCATCGGTGTACGGCATCGCGTCGAAGCCGTGCGCGACGGCGCAACGCTCCTCGTCGCAAACGAGCAGCATCGCCGGGTAAAACGAAGCGCAACTCGCCGCATGAACGATCTGCGGCAGGCGGATTAAATCAGTCTCGGCGTCAAGCCCGAGTTCGATCTCTTCGGTCTCGACGCCGCGATAGATGCGGCTGAAACGGTCGTAATGTAAAAGGCTGGCTGCGACCCGCTGCGCGTCGAAGCGTGCGAGCAGGTCACGCAGGTTGAGCGCGGCGGCGCGGCGATAATGACGCGCCATCGTCTGCGGCGCGCGTTTCAGAGTTTCGACGAGCGTGTCGGCCACGACGAGCGCGCGCGGTTCGGCCGCCACTTGCAGCCGGTAGCTGGCGCGCAGGTAATCGCGCCAGAGGCTCTCGGTGCCGATCTCCATGAAAGTGGCGTTGAAGCTGGCGAGTTCGCGCACGTGTAGGGCGAACATGAGCGGGTAGAGTTCGTCCGGCTCAAGTTCCAGACGCCTGCGCCAGGCTTCGACGGGCGACTTGCCCCCGGCGTTCGTCGCCGCATCGTACAGCAGGCGGATGAGCGCGCGGCGCGTTGTGAGCGTGGGCGTGATCTCTTCGAGGATGGAGTTGAAGCGTCGGTTGATGCGGCCGCCCAAAACCTCGTCAACGTATATTTTCTGACATTCGAGAAAACTCGTGAGCGAAACATTGTCGCGCCGCGCCGCATAGAGGAATGAGGTGATGTAGAACGGGCTGCCGCCGAACAACTGCACGATGAGATCGCGCGTCTCGTCGTTGATCTCGACGCGCTCGGTGAAAGCCAGCCGCTCGACGAGCGTGCGCGCATCGGCCTCTTTCAACCCTTCGAGGTGAAGCGTGCCGAAGCCGTCGAAACGATGCGGCGCGTTTCCGCCGCTCAACTCGTCGAGCAGTCCGCGCCTCAGCCCACACAGAACGAACGGCACTTCGCCGTGCATCGACACTTGAGCGATCTCGCTGCCGAGTTCGACCTCGCCCCGCAAATTTTCGACATTCTGAATCTCATCCAACAGCACGACCGAACGCGCGCCGCGCGCCGCGGCGAGCACCGGCGCGCTGAAACACAGGCGCACGAGCGCGATTTCGTCGCTGCCTTCGCGCGCTCGCTCGTAGGTCATCACGAGTCTCTCCACCCATTCGTAGTCCGAGGGGTCTGCGAGGTCGATCAGGTCGCGCAGGGACGGCGGCGCGTTGACGAACGAGGGATCGCCGCGTCGGTGCGCGACGAGTTGGGACAGGAATGTGTGCAGGAAGCGACGCGCAACGGCAGCGACGGTCTGCTCCTGCCGCGTGAAGGCGAAATAGATCGGCGAAGCCGCGCCGCGCTGCTGAAAGAGTTTATCGTAGGCTTGCCGCAAAAGTTCCGACGCGCCCGCGGCCGGGGCGGCGTGAACGAGCAGACCCCTGTGCGGCGACGCGGGAGGTGCGAGCGCGGCGATCTCGCGCAGATGTTCGCTTCGCCCGATGAAATTTTCCGGTGCGATGCGGCCTAGTATGCGTCTGGCCGGGGCGGCCTTGAAGATGTTATCAGTTGACATCGCGGGCGGGGGTGGGTGCGTTGCGGTTGGCTGCGGGAGGGACGTAGGAGACGACGCAGTTTTTGCCGCGGCTCTTGGCGACGTAGAGCGCGTGGTCGGCTGCGCCGATGATGCCGGAGGGGGTTTCGAGTTTCGGCCCGAAAGCCGAGACGCCGATGCTGACCGTGATGGATCCGCCCGGCTGGTTCTCGCCGTGCGGGTAGGAAGATTTCTCGACGCGGCTGCGAATGCGTTCGGCGATAACGAGTGCCTCGGTCGCGCTCGTCTGCGGCAGCAGGATGCTGAACTCTTCGCCGCCGTAACGCGAAGCCACGTCGGCGGAACGCAGGGCGGACTTCAAACACTGCGCCGTGATTTCGAGTGCGAGGTCGCCCGCCTGATGGCCGTTGCGGTCGTTATACTCCTTGAAATTATCAATATCGATCATCAAAAAGCTCATCGGGAAGCGATGGCGTTTTGAACGCTCGAACTCCTCGCCGAGACGCTCTTCGAGGTAACGCCGGTTGAGCAAACCCGTCAGCGGATCGGTGATGGAGAGCAACTGGAACTGCGTCGCCTTCTGATGCCAGCCCGCGCGGTCGAGTGCGAGCGCCATCTGCGGAACCATCGTTTCAAGCAGTTGCAGGTCGAGTTCGTCGTAAGCCTCGCCGCCCGCCTTGTCAGTCATGTTGATGACGCCGACCTTGCGACCGCCCGTGATGATCGGGTAGCTGATGAAAGAATCCGTCTTGTACTTGCGCTCGGCGGGCGCGCGGTGCAACTCCGTGGCCGCGAGGTCGCGCACGACGCGCGGGCGCCCGTCGAGCAGAACCGCGCCGGAGACGCTCCCGCTCAGGCTCAGGCGCACGTCCTGCGCCACGTCGGCGCGCGGCCCGACCGCGGCCTTCACTTCGAGTTCGTTCGATGCCTCGTCGAACAGCAGCAGCGAGCCGCGTTCGGAACGGAGCAATTCCGTCGAGTGGCGCAGGATGGCCGCGTAGGCTTCGCCCGGCTCAACGTCGTTGATTTGCTGCGTGAAGGCTTGCAGGTGGTAAGAGGCGCGCATGCTGCGCTCCAACTCTCCGCGCAGGCGCAGCACTTCGAGCGGCATCGCGATCTCAAGACAAAATTCGCCCACGCCGCGCCGCTTCTCTTCCGACAACTTGCCGTCGCCTACGAGCAGCGCGCCTTTCAACTCGCCGCCGACGACGAGCGGGAAAAGTTCCGCGTCCTCGCCCTGAAACGCGAACACTTGCCCGACTCCGAGCGTGCCGCCTGAAGCGCTTCCCGCCAGTTTCAGTTGCGCGCCGATCTTCCCCGTGCCGGATAAATCCGGCAGCCTGTTTTTGAACCTACCCAGAGCGCAAGCGGGCGCAAAGCCCTCTTCCGTCTGAAGCATGAGCGCAACGGACTTGAATTTAAAACGCGTGCGAAACTTTTCCACCACGGTCTCGCAAGCGGCTTGCAGTTTTATGCCCGGCGGAAAATAGACATCGCCCGGCCTTTTCTCATCCGCGCCCCGTTCGTTGCCGCGCGGTTCAACCGCTCCCGCCGCGCCGCGCCCCTTCCCTGACGGTTCGCCTTCCCTCTCGACGTTTTGCGCGCCCGCACTGGCCGATATTTCGACAATTTGCGCGGCCAGTTCGTCGAGCTTGTGACGTGAGGCGAAGATGACGTTACGGAACAGTTCGGTTGACAGCAACTCGCGCAGGTCGCCCTTGCGAAAGCGTTCGGCCAGCTCGCGATAGTCCGCGCTCGACAGGAAAGCGCGCCCGCCGATAACTGCCAGCGGGCGCGGAGCGCCCTGCCCGACGGGCATCGCGAAACAATGCAGCCCGGCGTGGCAGCGATAGTGCGTCGCCTCGCCCGCCTCGTGCGCGCGTTGGAAGGCCACGCCGCAGTAGGGGTCGCAGAGGTGCGCGTGCGTCGTCGAACTCTGAAATGCTTGACAGATGGAGTTGTTGTTGGAGATGGCGAGTTGCGGAGGTTGGCGTCCGTCAACGAGAAGAACCGCGAGATCGGTCTCAGCCGCGACGGACGCCTGCAAACGTTCCCATTCGGGAAGCGCCTGCGGCTCGTCGTTCTGGAATTTCGCACGCTCCGTTGCGGCAGTGTTTTCCATGCTGAATCCGATTGCGTTGGGATGCACCCGTAGCGTGATTAAGGGGCGAGTCTGGGGAATGAAGTCCGGCGACGGGATTTAAATCGGGCGCCAAATCCGAACCGGACACGAGAGGGACGGGCTTGAGCCGCCCTCACAGCAGTATAAGTGTCCGGCTGCCAAGAGACAAGAGTATTCCACAGAAAGATTTAAACGAGGTCGGTTGAATCATCGCCCAAAGCGAGATGAAGTGTCGGCAATCCTTTTCTGTAAACGACGAATCGATCTTTTTTTTCACGAAGCCGAGACTTGTTCGCGATTTTTCAGACCGGGCGCGGCGCCGCGTTCAACCTGTTCGATGTCCGGTTGGTCGGGGCTGATGCGGATGCAGGCGGCGAAGTGTGCGGGTTTGATCTCGGCGAGAGCGGGTGTCACTTCGCGGCAGGTTTCGATGGCGTAAGGGCAGCGCGTGTGAAAGCGGCAGCCCGCCGGAGGATCGAGCGGCGAAGGCACGTCGCCCGCGAGCACGACGCGACGGCGGGCTGCCTCGCGTTCGGGGTCTGGGAAAGGCACCGCCGAAATCAGAGCTTTCGTGTAAGGCATGAGCGGCTCGGAGTATACGCTCGGGGCTGCGCCGAGTTCGACGAATTTGCCGAGATACATGACGGCGATGCGGTCTGAGAGATGACGTATGGCGCGCAGGTCGTGCGAGATGAAAAGATAGGTGAGATTGCGTTCGCGTCGCAGGCGTTCGAGCAAATTCAGGATTTGCGCCTGAATCGACACGTCGAGCGCGGAGATCGGTTCATCGGCTACGACGAAGACCGGGTTCGCGGCGAGGGCGCGTGCGATGCCGATGCGCTGGCGTTGCCCGCCGGAAAACTCCCGCGGGTATCGCCCGGCGTGGCGTGCGTTCAGACCTACGGTCTCCAACAACTCACCCACGCGCTCAGCCAGTTCGCGCCCGTGCGCTATACGGAAGGTTTCCAAAGGCTCGGAGACGATCTGCCCGACGGTCATGCGCGGGTTGAGCGAGGCGTAAGGGTCTTGAAAGATCATCTGCATGTGACGGCGCGCGCGGCGCAACTCAGCGGATGATAAATGCGCGAGTTCGCGACCGCGAAAATAGACCTGCCCGCCCGTGTGCGGCGTGAGCCGCAACAGCGCACGGCCGAGCGTGGATTTGCCGCAGCCCGATTCACCCACCAGCCCCAATGTCTCGCCCGATTTGATCTCGAACGAAACTCCGTCCACCGCCCTCACGACGCGGCGGCTGTCAGACCCGCCCGCGAATTTCTCCCACACACGGCCGCCGGGATCGAAATGCACTTCGAGATCACGCACGGCGACCAGCGGCTCCTCGCCCTCCGCGCCTGAGGCGGAAGACGGTTGCGCGCCGGAGTAGTCGTCAGTTCGGTCAATCGTGCTCATGGCTGGCGTTTGTCCGGCTGATTGTAAATTTCCGTGGCGAAGTGGCAGAGAGAAAAGTGCTCGCGCGTGAGTTGGACGAAAGGCGGAAACTCACGGCGACAGACATCCTCCGCGCGTTCGCAACGCGGCGCGAAGGGGCAACCGGCGGGCAGGCGCGCGACATCGGGCGGAAGTCCCGGTATCTGATAGAGCGCGCCTACGGTCGTCTCCGGGTCGGGCATCGAACGCAGCAACGCTTTAGTGTAAGGATTCGCGGCGCGGGCGAACAATTCCCGCGTCGGCGCGTGCTCGAAAACTTTTCCCGCGTACATCACGACTACCCGATCCGTCATTCCCGCCACCACGCCCAGATCGTGCGTGATGAGAATGACGCTCAACCCCGTCTGATTTTTCAGGTCTCTAATGAGTTCGAGAATTTGCGCCTGAATGGTTACGTCGAGCGCCGTGGTCGGCTCGTCCGCGATCAGTAGTTCGGGGCGGCACGAGAGCGCCATCGCGATCATTACGCGTTGGCGCATGCCGCCCGAAAACTCGTGCGGGTAATCGTCCGCGCGGCGGCGCGCGTCGGGGATGCCGACAATTTCCAGCATGCGGACGGCGTGGTCATGCGCCTCTCGTTTCGTGTGCCGGAGATGCAGCCGCGTCAACTCCATCAACTGCGCCGAAATGCGCATGAAGGGATTGAGCGAGGTCATCGGGTCTTGAAAGATCATGCTGATGCGCTCGCCGCGTATCCGGCGCACCGCTTCGAGCGGCAGCGACAGCATATCCTGTCCTTTAAATACGATCTCTCCACGGACGATCTTCCCCGGCGGCTCGGCAATCAGCCGGAGCAGCGAGAGACTCGTGACGGATTTTCCCGAACCCGATTCGCCGACGATTCCCAGCGTTTCGCCCCGCATGAGATCGAAACTAACTCCGTCAACCGCCTTTACCACTCCGTCTTCGCTCCCGAAATAGGTGCAGAGATTTCTGACTGACAGGAGCGGTTGGTCTTGGCTCATCGAGAATGTGTCTATTTCAAATCGTGTTCAAATCGTGAAGGAGATGGATGGCGAACCGGCTGAGTGCCTAACGGTTGCTGACGATTCTGATCGCCGTGTCGCGTTTCGGAGGCTGCCATCCGGTGTCGATCCGCACGTGTTGCAGCGAAGGCGCGTCGAGCAGGTTGGGGTTGAAGCCCGCGACGTAAGGTTTGACGAGCGCGTAAGAGGACGCGAAATAGATCGGGATTGCGGGCAGGTCTTCGAGCGCCTGCTGTTCCGTGGAAATTTGCTGCGGCGCTTTTTTTTCGGCCGGAGTGTCTGTTGCGGCTTCTCCCGTCGGCGCGTCGCCGCGAGCATCGGGGCGCGGCGTTGGTGAAGCGCTCGCTTCCGCCCCGTCGCCGCCCGTCTCGGAATTCGTCACAAAATTCAATCTCTCAGGGTCGAACATGGACAGCATGTTGCTCTCTTCGTCAAGCGTTTGCATGACCATGCTGCGCCGCGCCACATCGTAATCGCCGCTGCGCAGAGCCGCTTCGTACTCGTCCCAGTTGCGCAACACGATCTCGGTCTCGACGCCGAGCACGTTGCGCCACATCCCCGCGATGGCGACGGCCACCGTGCGGTGCTGCTCATTGCGATTCACCAACAGGCGTATGCGCGGAAATTTGCTCCCGCCACCGTAACCCGCTTCGGCCAGGAGGCGACGCGCTCCTTCCGCATCGAAAGCAAGGCCGCGATCTTTCGCCCCCGCGTTTTCTTCGAGACTATCGCCGGTCGAAGGCAAAAACTTGACGGCGGCTTCGGTCGCGCCGCCCAGCGTATCCGCGCTGAGACGTTGCCGATCAACTGCAAGTGAGAGCGCGCGGCGCACGCGCCGGTCGTTGAAGGGCGCGCGCGTGGTGTTGAAATCGTAGAAGGTCAACGCGCCGAAGGTCGCACGCCGAAAATCTTTATAAGGCGTGAGCAGTTTCATCGCGAGCGGTTCGATGTTGACGTTCGTCACGGCGTCGACTTCGCCCGCGCGATAGGCCGATAGCGCGGCTTCCGCATCGGGCGCTGCGACGAAACGGACGCGTTCGAGCGCGACGATCTTCGCGTTCCAATAATTGTCCGCGCGTTCGAGCACAACCCCGTCGTCGGCCTGCGCGCTCAGATTGAACGCCCCGTTCGTGATGATCGGCGCATCGTTCGCGCGTCGGTGTGCGCCCCCGGCGCGATCTTCGTCGTCCGCTTCCGACGATTCTTGCCGCTCCTCATCCCCCGCGCCCTTCGCCTTATGCACCGGGCGAAACACCGGATGGGCGACGAGCGCTGGGAAATTTTTATCCGGCCTTTGCAAACGCACTTTTAAAGTGAAGTCGTCGAGAGCTTCGACGCCGAGTTCGACCTTCGCGGGAACGGGGCTGGCCTGCGGCAAGGCAACTTGCGCCGTCCCTCCTGTTACGCCTTCATCAGCCCTCGCGGGCGCAGGCGACGGCGTGACGGGCGGCGGAGGCGGCGCTTTAACCCGCGCGCCTTCCAGATTGGCTAGAAGTCTGGCGTGCGGTGCGCGCTCGCCGAGTTGCAGCGTGCGTTGCCATGAACGCACGAAGTCGTGCGCCGTTACGGGTTCGCCGTTCGACCAGCGCGCGTCATGCCTGAGATGAAAAGTCCACTCCCGATCTTCGGCGTCAGACTCCCAACGAAGCGCAACGCCCGAAACGGGCTTCAAAGTCCGCGCGTCGTATTCCGTCAACCCTTCAAACATCGCGCGCACAACGTCCGTGTCGGGCGGGGCGGCCGCAAGCGCGGGATCGAAAACTCGCGGCAACCCGCCATCACTCCAACGAAATTCCTGGCGACCCGGCACGCTGACTTGACCGTAAAACGTCTCGCCTTCGTCGCTCGAAAAGCACCCCCCGCTCACAACCGTCAGGCACACCGCGAGACATACGGCCACCGACGCACGCAAGCGCGCCAGACGATATTCGACAACTGCTATGTATCCCTTATTCATCGATCCTTTGAATACATCAATGCCCGGTCGCCAGCGATTTCAACTTCTCATAAACGGCAACGGCCTGCTCTCGCGTCTCGTCGAAGCTGCCCGAAGTGTCGATCAGATAATCGGCGAATTTCTTTTTCTCCTCTTGCGGCATTTGTGATGCGATTCGTCGCACGGCTTCATCCGCCGTCAAGGCATCGCGTTTCATCAAACGTTCGAGTTGCAATTCCGGGCGGCAGCACACAACGATCAGCTTATCAAATCGCTTATAGCTGCCCGTTTCTATCATCAGAGCGGCATCCACGATGCCCACGCCCCACGGGTCTTGCTCCGCACAGTGCCGCAGCCATGCATCCTGCGCTTCGATGATCAGCGGATGGAGAATCGAATTCAGGCTCGCTCGCCGCGACTCGTCGCTAAAGACTATAGCACCGAGTTTCGCCCGATCAAGCGCGCCGTCCGGCTGTAGCACGCCCGCGCCGAAAGCCTCTAGGACGGCCTGCAACCCCACACTTCCCGGCGCAACCACTTCGCGCGCCGTCCGGTCTGCATCGAGCAGGTGACATCCCAACTCCGCGAGCACGGACGAGACGAAAGATTTGCCGACCGCGATTGAACCTGTGAGTCCCGCGCGCAACATGGCCGTGCTTCAGGACAACCCGCGACGCAGCCGCGCCGCCGTCAGAGTGTTTTGCATGAGCATCGCCACGGTCAACGGCCCGACTCCGCCCGGCACAGGCGTCAAACTGCCCGCCACCCGCTCTACCTCCGCCGGATGAACGTCCCCGACGAGAGTGAAACCGCGTTTGCCTATTGCCTCCAGGCGCGCCGCAACGCCCTCGCCGAAAAAGTCTCTTGCCGTCTCGATGTCCGCGAGTTTGTTCATCCCCACGTCAATCACCGTCGCGCCCGGCTTCACATGCTCCGCGCGAATGAGTCCGATTTGCCCGACCGCGGCGACGAGTATGTCGGCCTGTCTCGTCAACGACGCCAGTTCGGATGTCCGCGAATGGCAGACGGTGACGGTGGCATCGTGTTGCAGCAGTAGTTGCGCTAGCGGCCGACCGACGATGTGGCTGCGGCCGACGATGCATGCGTGTCTGCCGGTAATTTGGACGCTCTCGCGCGTGAGCAGTTCGACGATCCCGGCAGGCGTACACGGCGCGAAGCCCGTGCGCCCGAGCGTGAGGCGACCGACGTTGAGCGGATGAAAGCCGTCCACGTCTTTCGCCGGGTCAATGGCCTCGATCACGCGCGCCTCGTCAATGCCACGCGGCAGCGGCAACTGAACGAGTATCCCGTCAACGTCGTCGCGCGCGTTGAGCGTTCCGACTTCCGCCAGCAACTCGTCCGTCGTCGTCTCTTCGGGCAGTTCGTGATGCTCCGAGCGAAGTCCCAACGTTTTGCAGGTGCGCACCTTATTGCGAACGTAGACGGCCGACGCCGGGTCATTCCCGACGCGCACCGCAACAAGGCACGGAACGTACCCGTGCTCGTCTTTCAGGCGTGCCGCCTCGCGGCTCACTTCGCGCTTGATATCTTCGGCCACACGCGCCCCGTCAAGAATTTTCGCGCGCCGCTTCTCTTCGTTCATGGTCAACATAGACGGTGAAAGGATCGGGGCAATCCTACCATATTTCATCAACACTCTATCACGCACGGCGGCGCGCCCGGTGCCGTTAATTTCTCGTTTATTCCGGTCTATTGATAACGCTTCGCACAAATGCGAGAGGCTCGCGGGCAGTCCAACTACCCGCGAGCCTCCCACATTTACGCGGCCTTCTTTTTCAATGCCGGTGAGGGAACAATTAAACGCGTAAACTTACTGTCAGAAATTACTCCGTGCAGACTTACAAATTCGTCTCCGTGTGCGACCGATTGCCCTTTTTAGTCTCAATCGCGAAGCATCCTACTCTCATTTTTGGGAAAAGCAATATTTATTATTGCTTTCTCAGGCTCACAACCGCTTGCGGGCGGTGAAACTTTTCCGCGCTTTTCCCGCATCGCTCGCGGTGGATGGAAGAGTTGATTTGAAGCGTGTTATACAAAGCATGTGTTCAGCGAGAATTTTATTTCGATGTTATCTACGACGACGTGATTTATGAGGCATAAGACAATCTGTAAAAATCGGCGCAACGCACTGCAAGTTCTAATCGCAATCGCGTGCGCGTTTCTCGTCGGGTGTTCCGCGGCTCCAGATGAAAGTCGCGTACAGCGTTATGAGTTGAAAGGCAAGATCGTCTCTTTCAACAAGGCGCAGCAACAGGTCGTCATCCAGCACGAAGAAATACCCGGCTTTATGGAAGCCATGACGATGCCCTTCACTCTACGGGAAGACTCGGCCTTCGATGTGATGCGTGCGGGCGATACGATACAGGCGACGCTGGTGGTGGACGACGAACGGACACGCCTGGAAAATCCGGCCATTACACAGGCCATTCCCGGTGCCGCCGCAAAAGCAACGCCCGCCTCGGGGCCGTCCGAACCCGAAATCGGCGCAGACGCTCCCGACGCACGGCTCGTCAATCAGGATGGAAAACAAATTAACTTGCGACAGTATCGCGGGCGCGCGCTCGTCGTAACGTTCATCTACACGCGCTGTCCCCTGCCTGATTACTGTACCTTGATGAGTAAGAATTTCGCAGAGATCAACCGTGAGTTGAACAAGTTGCCGGAACTGCGCGCGAGAGCGCACCTGCTGAGCATCACGCTCGATCCGGCCTACGACACTCCGCAAGTCCTGCGCAGCTACGGCGCGGCTCACACGGAGAACTACCAGAGCGAAAAGTTTGACGGCTGGGAATTCGCCACGGGCGATCCGGAAGAGATTCGGCGCGTGGCCGATTTTTTCGGTTTGATCTACAAACAGGAAGCAGAACTGGTCGATCACTCTCTACGAACGGCAGTCATCGCTCCCGACGGCAAACTTTATAAACTTTATCGGGGCAACGAGTGGAAGCCCGGCGAAGTCTTGAACGATCTGCGCGAGTTGAGCGGTGCGCGCCAACCTTCCTGAAAAAATCAGAGGCGATGCGTGATAAACGCGTCGCCTCTGAAAGCCTTCCGAACGGGGGACGGACGATTTTCGCCCTCAGCCTTTGAGTTTTTTGATCTCTTCCGTCAACACGGGAATCACCTCGAACAAATCGCCGACGATGCCGTAGTCGGCGATGTCGAAGATGGGCGCTTCCGGGTCTTTGTTGACGGCGACGATGGTGCTCGCGTTCTTCATACCGACGAGATGCTGGATCGCGCCGGAAATGCCGAGGGCGATATAGAGTTTGGGCGTGACGGTCTGACCCGACGAACCGATCTGGCGGTCGATGGGCAGCCACCCGGCGTCGCAGATCGGGCGCGAGGCCGCGACCTCGCCGCCCAGCAAATCGGCCAACTGCTGTGCGAGCGCGATGTGCTCCTGCCCCTTGATGCCGCGACCGATGGCGATGATGGTGTCGGCCTTCGTCAGATCGACGGCCTGCTTCACCTCCTGGAAAGGCTCCTCCGGCTGCATCCTCACTTCACCGACTTCGACTTGCAGAGACTCGACGGCCGCTTCCCCGCCGCGCTCGGCCTGATCAGCGCGGTACGCGCCCGACTGGAACGTCGCGAACACGGGAGGCTCGCCGTTCGCCACCACGTCGGCGTCGATCTTCCCCTGAAAAATTCGACGGGAGAACGTCACCGCACCGTCCGTCGCGGTGGCGCGCACGCAATCGCTGATTAAATCCTTACCGAAGCGTGCCGCCAGTTTCGGCGCGTAGTCGCGCACGAGATACGTGTGCGGCATGATGACGAACTGCGGGTCGAGCGTTCGCACGGCTCCTTCCATCGCGTCGGCGTAGCCGTCGGGCGTGTAGTCGGCCAGTTTCGGATTCTCGACAGAGACAACCCTATCGAGTTTGTAAGCGGCGACTTCACTCGCCGGAGCGGCGTCCGCGCCGAGCACGACGGCCGTGACGGGTTGGCCGAGCGACGCGCCGAGTTGTTGAGCGGCCGCGATGGCCTCGAAGGAAGTTTTGTTGAAAGCACCGCCACGGTGCTCTGCGAAAACGATGATTCCGTTTGGCATATAAATTTAGCTATCGGCAATCAGCCGCCGGCTTTCAATAAAGTCAACGCTCCCGGCTGACTGTTGATGGCTGACGGCTGGCGGCTCTTAAAATATTCTGGCTTCGGTTCGCAACTTCTCCGCGAGTTGCGCGGCCCCGGCTTTGGCGTCGCCGCCGCCGAGGAACTGTGTCTGCTTAGTCTTTTGCGGGAAGTATATTTTCGTGATGTGTTGATGGGAAGAGGTGCCCGCGGCGTCCACGGCGGGCGCGAGTTCTTTGATCTCTTTCTTCTTCGCCGCCATGATGCCCTTCAGCGTCGCGTAGCGAATCTGGCTGATGCCGGATTGGATCGTGAGCAGCGCCGGGCGCGGCATCGCGTACCATTGATACCAGCCGCTCTCCAATTCTCTCTTCACACGCAACCCCTCGCCCGCGGCGTCAACCTCGATCACGATGGTGGCATGGGGCAGCCCCAACAATTCCGCGAGGATCACGCCCGTCTGCGCGTAGCCGTTGTCGTCGGACTGCAAGCCCGTCAGGACGAGATCGGCCTGCTCGTCTTTGATCGCCTCGGACAGAACTTTAGCCGCCGCGTATGGCCCGAATTGAACTGTGTCGTCGCCGACGATGTGGAGGGCGCGGTCAGCCCCGCGCGCGAGAGCGTCTTTGATCACACTTTTGACGCGCTGCGGCCCGAGCGAGCAGACGACGACTTCGCCGCCGTGCTTCTCTTTCAAACGCAATGCCTCTTCGAGCGCGTAGCCGTCCGACTCGTTGACTTCGTAGGAGAGGTCGCCCTCCTCGATCCACGTCTCGCTCTTGTTGATTCGCAGGATCGCGTCCTTGTTGGCGACCTGTTTCATGAGCACGATGATTTTCATAATAAAGCCGTCAGCCGCCAGCCGCCCGCAATCAGCAAAAGCATTAAAGCTTATGACTGATAACTGGCGGCCGACGGCTCTTTCTCATTCTTCGTAACGTTTAAAAAGTAAAGCCGCGTTGGTGCCGCCGAAGCCGAAACTGTTGGAGAGCGCATAGTTGATGCGCGCCTCGCGTGCCTCGTTCGGCACGTAATCGAGATCGCATTCGGGGTCGGGGTTGACGTAGTTGATCGTCGGCGGAAGCATGTTGCGCGTGATAGCCAGCACGGAGAAGACGGCCTCGATGCCGCCAGCCGCGCCGAGCAAATGCCCCGTCATGGATTTAGTGGAACTGACGGCGAGTTTATCGGCATGCTCGCCGAAGGTTTTCCTGATGGCGAGCGTTTCAAACTTGTCGTTGTAGGGCGTGGAAGTGCCGTGAGCGTTGATGTAATCGACTTGTCCGGGTTGCGCCCCGCCATCACGCAAAGCCATCTGCATGACGCGCACCGCGCCGGATGCGGTTTCGTCCGGCATCGTGATGTGGAAGGCGTCGGCCGTGGCTCCGTAGCCGACGATCTCGGCGTAAATGTTCGCGCCGCGCGCCCTGGCGAACTCCAACTCTTCTAGGATCAGGATACCCGCGCCCTCGCCGATGATGAAGCCGTCGCGGTCGCGCTCGAACGGGCGCGACGCGTGAGCCGGGTCGTCGTTGCGCGTCGAGAGGGCGCGCATGGCGGCGAATCCGGCAACGCTCATGGGTGTGATGGCCGATTCCGCGCCGCCGCAGATCATCACGTCCGCATCGCCGCGTTCGATGATCCTGAAACTATCGCCGATGGCGTGCGCTCCGGCGGCGCAGGCCGTGGCCGTGGCCGAATTCGGCCCCTTCGCGCCGGAGCGGATGGAAACTTGACCGGCGGCGAGATTGACGATGGCCGAAGGGATGAAGAAGGGTGAGACGCGGCCGGGGCCGTCGTCGAGGAGCTTGGAATGCTCGCGCTCGATAGCCCAGAAGTCGCCGATGCCGCTGCTGATATAAGTGCCGACGCGCTCTGACACGTCGTCCGCGAATTTATGCCCCGGCTCGATGATACCGCTGTTGTAGATCGCCTCATCCGAGGCGGCGATGGCATAGTGGATGAACGCGCCCATCTTGCGCGCTTCCTTCTTCTCGATGAACTTGAGTGGGTCGAACTCCTTGATCTCGGCCGCGATCTTGACCGGGAACTTCGTCGTATCGAACTTCTCTATATAGCCCACGCCGCTGCGCCCTTCCAACAGGGCAGCCCACGTGGATTCAACTGTCAAACCGACGGGAGTGACGAGGCCGAGACCCGTAACCACGACGCGACGTTTCAAATTACTGCTCCTCCCTCCGAGGGATTGCTCGTGCCGTAGCCCCGGCGGGTGCGCGCGATCCTGTCTGTCGCGCGCGCCTTTCAAGGCGACGGAAATTTCCTGCCGGGATAAAACGGCGGCGTGCAGATTGCGCGAGCCGCACCTTGCAGCAACGGCGGCGGCCGGCTCTTGCCCGCCACCGGTCGCGTCCGGCTTTAAGCTTTCTCTAAATGCTGCTGGATGTAGTTGTAGGCGTCGCGCACGCTCTGAATTTTCTCGGCGTCCTCGTCGGGAATTTCGATGCCGAACTCCTCTTCAAAACGCATGACGAGTTCGACGGTGTCGAGCGAGTCGGCTCCCAGATCGTCGATGAAGCGGGCGTTCGGCGTCACTTCATTTTCGTCCGCGCCGAGTTCGTCCACAATGATTTGTTTCACTTTATTCTCGATCTCTGCTTGATCGGGCATCGTAGTTCTGCTCCTTCGGTCAATTAAAAAATAGAAAAACTTGTTTCGGTGTTAAGCGCAAATTAAAGCACGCTCGCACGTTAATTGCCACCGCCCGCGGCCTGACTCTCGCCGAGCGCGGCGCGCGTGGCCTCAAGGCTCGCAGGGTCTGAGACGTTCAGACAGCGCGCGTCGGGAATCGTTTGGCGCACGAGACCGGCGAGAACTTTGCCGGGGCCGACCTCGATAAACGTCTCGACGCCCGCGCCCGCCAGAAACTCCACAGACTCCATCCAGCGCACCGGCGAAGAGACCTGCCGCACGAGCGATTGCCTAGCCTCATTGCCCGCGCGGATCGCGGTCGCGTCAACGTTACGTACGAGCGGCACGCGTAAATCCGCAAATTCGAGCGAATCCAGGTCCACGCTCAGGCGATCCTGCGCGGGCTGCATCAGCGCGCAATGGAACGGCGCACTCACCTGCAACCTTTTCGCGCGTTTCGCCCCGCGTGTTTTCAAAATCTCCATCGCGCGCTCGACCGCCGCCTCGTTTCCGGCGATCACGATCTGCTTCGGCGAGTTGATGTTCGCGGGGCTGCAAACTTCACCCTCCGACGCGGCCTCGCGACATGCGCTCGCAACCGTCTCCGCGTCCACGCCGAGAATGGCCGCCATCGCGCCGACGCCGACGGGCACGGCCTCCTGCATGTACCGGCCGCGCGCACGCACCGTCCGCACCGCATCGCCGAGCGTCAGCGCGCCGGCCGCGACGAGCGCCGAGTATTCGCCCAGACTGTGACCTGCGACAAAAGCGGGCGACGGCAATCCCTCCGCCTCCATCGCGCGCAAGGCCGCAACCGAGACCGTCAGGATCGCGGGCTGCGTGTTCTCGGTTAATTGTAAAGCCTCGTCGGGCCCTTCATAACAGAGCCGGGAGAGCGAAAAGCCGAGCGCCTCGTCGGCCTCTGCGAACACCTCGCGCGCGGCCACCGAATGCGCGGCCAGTTCGCGCCCCATCCCTGTAACCTGCGAGCCTTGTCCGGGGAATATGTATGCGACAGTCATTCTAAATTTGGGTAAAGGGGAAAGGGAAAAGGGGAAAGGAAGAAATCCGTTTCCCACCTTTGCCCTTTACCCTTTGCCCCTTACCCCTTCTCTTTTCTTACCAGCGCATCAAGACCGCGCCCCACGTGACGCCGCCGCCGAAGGAAGCGAGCAGGACGAGGTCGCCTTCGTCGATGCGCCCGTGCTCGACGCACTCGTCGAGCGCAATCGGGATCGATGCCGAAGAAGTGTTGCCGTGCATGGCGATATTGGAATAGACGATCCCGGCATCGACTTTCAGATTGTTCGCCACGGCATCCGTGATGCGCTGGTTAGCCTGGTGCGGGATGAACAGCTTCACGTCTTCGCCCTTGTAGCCCGCGTCTTCGAGCACCTCGCGCGACACGTCGGCCATCGAACGCACGGCCACCTTGAACAACTCGTTGCCCTTCATACGGAAGTAGTGCTGTCCCGAAGTCACGTTGTCGGCAGAGATGCCGAGGCGCGTGCCGCCGCCGGGCGCGTAGAGTTGTTCGGCGAAGCGCCCGTCGGAGCGGATGCGCGTGCCGAGAATGCCGCGCTCGTCGCCTTCCGTCGCGCCGAGCAGGGCTGCCCCCGCGCCGTCGCCGAAGATGACGCAGGTCGCGCGATCCGTGTAGTCAACGTAACGCGTCAAAACTTCCGCGCCGATGACGAGCGCGTAGCGAGCCTGCCCGCCGCGAATCATCTGGTTGGCGAGCGTTACGCCGTAGAGAAAGCCGGAGCAGGCGGCGGCCAGATCGAAGGCGGCGGCGCGGTGCGCGCCGAGTTCGGTCTGAATCAGGCAGCCGGTTGAGGGGAGTATCTGGTCGGGCGTGACGGTGGCGCAGATGAGCAAGTCGATCTCGGACGGATCGATACGCGCGCGCTCGATGGCCTGCTGCCCGGCGCGAACCGCGAACTGCGAAGTGTACTCGCCGTCGGCGGCCTTATGACGCTCCCTGATGCCCGTGCGGGAAGTGATCCACTCGTCCGACGTTTCGACCAGCTTTTCGAGGTCGGCGTTCGTCAATACGCCTTCAGGGTAAGCGCGCCCCGTGCTCAGAATGCGGGCGTTCGTGTTCGCCATCTTTAATCTCCAACTTTCGACACCTGAAACTTCACGTCCGCCAACTCCAGCTCGCGCGCGTGCGTTTCGGCGATGCCCTCTTCGATGCGGTCGCCCGCGCCGTGCTCGGAAAACTCCCTGACGATGCGCACCGCGCTGCGAATGGCGCGCGCATTGGAACTGCCGTGGCCGATCACCACCAGACGTTGCACGCCGAGGAGCGGCGCGCCGCCATATTCCGAATAGTCGAGTTTCTTCTTCAAACGCTGGAAAGCCGGGCGCGCCAGCATCGCTCCGGCCTTCGAGATGGCCGTGGCGGACAGTTCGCGCTTGATAAGCGAGATCACGGCGTCCTGCAAGCCCTCGGAGAGTTTGAGCATCACGTTGCCGGTGAAGCCGTCCGTGACTATCACGTCAACCGCGCCCGTGAACACGTCGCGCCCCTCGACGTTCCCGACGAAATTCAAACTGCTCAACTCGCGCAACAGGGGAAACGCTTCCTTCGTCAGTTCGTTCCCCTTGGCCTCTTCCTCGCCGATACTCATCAAGCCGACGCAAGGCCGGTTCGTTCCGAGCACCGAGCGCGAATAAGCGTCGCCCATGATGGCAAACTGTGCCATCTGGTGCGGCTTGCAATCCGAGTTCGCGCCCACGTCCAGCAGCAGGACGGGTTTCCCGGCCTTTGTCGGAATCAAGGCCGCGAGCGCGGGACGATCTACGCCGGGCAACATGCCGATGACCATCTTGGCCGTCGCCATGGCCGCGCCTGTGTTTCCCGCCGAGACCATCCCATCGGCCAGCCCTTCGGCGACGAGTTTCGCGCCGATGCGCAGGGAACTCTTTTTCTTGCGGCGGACTGCGATGGCGACGGCCTCGTCCATGCCGACGACTTCCGCCGCCTCTACGAACTCGATGCCGTGATCGCCGTCCTTGCGCCACCCGCAACGCCGCAACTCCGGCACAACCTTTTCCGGCTGGCCGACGAGTATGACGCCGATGCGGAAGTCGCGCGCGGCCGCCAACGCGCCGTCGATTTCAGGATGCGGCGCGCGGTCGCTGCCCATCGCATCCACGACGACTTTGCCCGTCAGTTGGCGTCCTTGCTTCATCTTGAGGCGGGCGTCGGAAGTGACCGCCCGAAATCGCTGCAATTTCGCTTAGACTTCAGAATTGACGCGAACCACTTCACGGCCTTTGTAATGGCCGCACTTCGGGCAGACGCGATGAGGCATGCGCGGCTCCTGGCAGTTCGGGCAGGTCTGCGTCTGCGGGGCGCGCAGCGCGTCGTGCGCACGGCGTTGGCGGGTGCGCGCTTTGGAATGTCGTCGTTTTGGATTAGGCATAATAACTCCGTAAGTAAATAGTGAATCGTGAATTGTAAATAGTGAAAAATCGTTTGAACCGTCTACGATTCACCATTTCCGTTTTTTTTCAACGCCGAGAGCGCAGCCCAGCGCGGGTCTATCTCCTGCTGCTCGCAGTGGCAGGCTTGTGTGTTCAAATCCTCGCCGCACGTCAGGCACAATCCCTTGCAATCTTCGCGGCACAGGTGGCGCAAAGGCAAGGCCAGTAAAAGCTGCTCGCGCGCCAGTTCGTCGAGATCGAGTTCGTCGCCTGCGTAAGTGGCGAACGTCAGGTCGTCTTCCTGTAATTCGGTCGCCTCGGCTTCGGTCGTCAACACTTCCTCGGGCACGTAGGTCACGTCGAAATCGGCGTCCACGGGGAACACGACCGGGGTGATGCAGCGGTCGCAACGAACCTCGACCGAGGCTTTGATCTTGCCCCGCAAGCGAATTTGCTCGCGCCATTTGCTGGCGCGTCCTTCGAGCTTTGCCTCGGAGACGAGGCGCGTCAGTTCGTCTTCGAGTTGCAGCTCGTCCGGGGCGTAAACGCCTGCGAACGGGAGTCCGGCCTCGCTCAGTTTTTCGACTTCAATCCGCATGGCTCGTCCCCGCTAGGCGCGCACAGCGGCAAATCTCCGGCGCACGCAAAAGGAGCAATTATAGCGGTCAACGCGTGGGTGTCAACGTGCCAAAGCCGACTTTCGCCAGCGCGTCCTTGCGCAGCAAGTCGGCGAGGCGTTTGTCGCCCCCGGTCAACAGTCGTTTCCGGCGATGCCGTCCCGCGCCGAAAAATCCGTGCAGCAGCATCTCGTCCGAGACAACGGCCTGCCGTTTTTTCGCGCCCCGCCCCGCGTCGGTTGATACACCGAGCGAGCGCGCCGTCGCCAGGGCTTTTTGCGCCAGTTTAGGCTCGCCGAGTTGCGCTTGTAGATGGCCCAGCAACTGAAAACCCGCCCCGTAGTTTTCGTCGGCCTCGACGGCCTTTTTGGCCTCCCTGAGCGCGGTGCGCAGACGCCCCAGACGCGCCGAGGCGAAGCTCAACGCATAATACGCTTCGGCGCACGATCTCGCGGCGAGCGCTTGCTTGAAATGCGCGTGCGCGCCCGCCCAATTATCTTCATCCGCGTCGAAACGACCGAGCGCGTAATGCGCGGCGTAGGACGCGCCGCGCTTCTCGATTGAGTCGAGCAGCAGTTTGCGCGCCTGTTCCACCTCGCCCTCGTCGCCGCAAGCGATGCCTAGCAACAGGTAGACCTGCGTGCTTGCCGGTTGCGCTTCATGCGCCCGCTGTAGGTAAGCTCGGGCGAGCGCGAGTTTGCCCTCGCGGAAGAATTGCAGGCCGAGGATGAAATTGAGCGTCGCATGGGCGGGAGCGAGCGCGGCGGCGCGTTCCAACTCGCGCTTCGCGCCCGTGGTCTTCCCCGCCCCCAATAGCTCCAACCCGCGCCCGACGAATCCCGCGAAAATTTCCACGTCCTTACCCTGATAATCGTCAACGATGTTGGCGCGCAAAAATTCAACATCGCTCAGTTCCTTTCCCGGCGTCTTCTCTCCGGCGAGCGCGGCGCGATAGTGTGTGTTCAGTTTTTCGCGTTCAATCTTCCCGGCCTCGACCAGCAAATCGATCAAACTTTCGATCAGCGTGTGATCCGACAGAGAGATCTGCGACTGCTTCAACAGCAGTTCAAACCCCTTTTCGAGCCGCTCGGCAAAGCGCAGCAGATTGTTTTCCAACAGAGACACGCGCTCCATCAACCCCTCCGCGTTTTGCGCGCTATCGGTCGCACCTTCCTCAAAACGCAGCGTCGAAGGCTCGACGACGAGCATCAGGCGCGTCCCGCAACGCCCGCACAACTCCTCGCCGAGCGGGTTGGCCGCGCGGCATCTCTGGCAACGTATCTCTTGAAAACTTCTTCGCATCTTTTTTCAAGTGACGGGTGACAGGTGACAGGATTAAAACCCGTCTTCATCCTGTCACCTGTTACCCGTCACCTGTCACCGTATTCATAGAATCCCCGCCCCGTTTTGCGCCCGAGCCAGCCGGCGTCAACATAACGCTTGAGAAGGGGGCAGGGTCGATACTTGGGGTCGCCGAGTTCCTGATGCAGGACGTTGAGGATGGCGAGGCACACGTCGAGTCCGATGAAGTCGGCGAGCGTGAGCGGCCCCATCGGGTGATTCATGCCCAGTTTCATGATGCCGTCGATGCTCTCGCGCGTGGCGACCGATTCCGAGAGCGCGAAAATGGCCTCGTTGATCATCGGCATCAGGACGCGGTTAGAGACGAAGCCGGGCGAATCGTTGCATTCGAGCGGAATCTTTTCGAGCCGCTCGGTCAGCGCGTGCGTGCGCGCGTAAGTGTCGTCGGAGGTGGCGATGCCGCGAATCACTTCCACGAGTTTCATCACGGGCACGGGATTCATGAAGTGCATGCCGATGACGCGGTCGGGGCGGCGCGTCGCCCCGCCGAGTTTCGTGATCGAGATGGAAGAAGTGTTCGAGGCGAGTATCGTTTCGGGCGGCGTCAGTTCGTCGAGCGCGCGGAAGATTTCCGCTTTGACCGCGAAATTTTCCGTCACGGCTTCGACGATGAACTGCGCGTCTCTCAGCGCGTCCAACTCGGTCGTCGTTGTGATGCGGTTAACGATTGCGCGCTTCTCTTCTTCTGCGAGCCGCGCCTTGTCCACGTCGCGTTGCAGGCTGCGGTCGATGCTTTTGAGGCCGCGTTCGAGAAACTCGTCTTTCACATCGCGCATGACGACCGTGTAGCCCGCACGCGCCGCCACCTGTGCGATACCGTTGCCCATCGTCCCCGCGCCGACCACGCCGATTATCTCCGTCACTTTTCTCGTCTCCCCGATTATTTATTCGCCGCGCCAGTCCGGCGGCTGCGCGGGCGGCTGGTATTGTCGCTCGCGTTCCCTGCTCGTCCGTGCGTCCCACCCTGTGGCCGACGGCGGCGTAGGCGTATCGCGCAGCGCGTAAGGCTGCCCCGGCATGCGGGCGAAATTATTTTCATACAAAGCCTTGCCCGCGTCGCTGAACATGAACCAGAAAGAATAGATCGCCACGGCCGTCCCCAGCGGGAAGCTCATCGTTTCCACCACCGCCGCGATGATGCTCGCGGTTCGCGCCCATGACTTGCGTTTCAGCAGCGCATAGCCCGCGATGAACGACGGCAGCGTGAAGACCAGCGACCACGCCATGATGAATGTCAGGATGATCATCAAGACGGCGGCGGGCGGCCCGCCTTCGGGGATCGAGAACATGATCGCCCCGAAAAAAAAGAGCACGGCGAACATCATCAACGTGCTCAACCCGCCGTAAGCGAGATGGCAGATGCCCAGCGTCTTGTTGTGTTCTTCGGTCGTCATTTATCGCTCCACCGCCATCGCCACGGCGTTGCCGCCGCCGAGACACAGCGCGCACAAACCACGACGCGCCCCGCGACGTTTCATCTCGTACAGGATCGTCGTCAGGAGCCTCGAACCCGACTGCCCGATGGCGTGGCCGAGCGCGACCGCGCCGCCGTTGACGTTAACTTTCGCCGGGTCGAGTTCCAGTTCGCGCATGATGGCGACGGCCTGCACGGAGAACGCTTCGTTGAGCTCGATCAAATCAACTTCGTTCATCGTCCACCCGGCCTTTTTCAGGACTTTGCGGATCGCCTCGACGGGAGCCATCATCACGAGTTCCGGCTGGATGCCCGAAGTGGCCTGCGCCGCGATGCGCGCCAGAGGCTCGACGCCGAGCGCGCGAGCGCGTTCGAGCGACGTGACGACCACGGCCGATGCGCCGTCGTTGACGCCCGGCGCGTTGCCCGCCGTCACCGTGCCGCCTTCCTTCTTGAACGCGGGTTTGAGTTTGGCGAGGGCTTCGAGCGAAGTGTCTTCGCGCACGGCCTCGTCCGTGTCGAACAAGGTGGGCGCGCCCCGCTTATTCGGAATCTCCACGGGTATGATCTCGTCTTTGAACTTGCCCGCCTTGATGGCCGCCGCCGCTTTGCGGTGCGAGTTCAGGGCGTAATCGTCCTGTTCGGCGCGCGTCACGTTGTAGCGTTCGGCGACGACCTCGCCCGTATTGCCCATGTGATAATTCTCGAAAGCGCACCACAGCCCGTCGTGAATCATCGCATCGACGAGCGTGCCGTTGCCGAGCCGGTAGCCCTCGCGCGCCTTCGGCAACAGGTAGGGCGCGTTCGACATGCTCTCCATGCCGCCCGCGACGACGATTTCGGCGTCGCCGAGTTTCACCTCCTGCGCCGCCATCATCACGGACTTCAAACCCGACCCGCAGACCTTGTTGATCGTCACGGCCGAGACCCCGAAAGGAATCCCGCCCTTGAGTGCGGCCTGACGCGCGGGATTCTGCCCCACGCCCGCCTGCACGACGTTGCCCATGATCACTTCGTCCACGTCTTCCGCGGCTACGCCCGCGCGCCTGACGCTCTCGCGCACGACTATCGCGCCGAGATCGGTGGCGGAAAAATCCTTTAACGCCCCCTGAAATTTCCCTGTCGGCGTGCGCGCCGCGCTGATGATGACCGCCTCTGTGTTATCCGGCATGATGACTCCTCAAATAAAAAGTAAATCGTAAATCGTGAATCGTAAATGGTGCTAAACATTCAATCGCCTGTTTATCTGTATCACACGCGATAGGCAACTATCTATTCACGATTTACGATTCACGATTTACTAACCGATTATACGTTGGCACTTTTGAGAGTCAAGCAAAGCTCCGGCCCGCGCGCACGGTGGGCTTGACGCGCGCGGTTGGACTTCAACTGGCAATGCCTGCGCGCCGGTGTTAGACTCCGACGCGCCCGCCGGAGCGTTTCCGTCAGGCGTGGTGTGATTCCATCTCTCGTCCTTTTTAAATTTCATGCAGGCACTCATTCTCGCAGGCGGAAAAGGCACACGGCTACGCCCCCTCACGGTTCACACGCCGAAACCCATCGTCCCCATCTGCAACCGCTCTTTCCTGCTCTACCAGATCGACACGCTGCGCAATGCCGGTATCACCGACATCACGCTGTCGCTCTCCTACCAGCCGGACAAGATCGAACAACTCCTCGGCGACGGCGCGGAACATGGCGTGAGGATCAAGTATACGGTCGAGCCGCAACCGATGGGCACGGCCGGGGCGTACAAGTTCGCCGAAGAATTCATTCGCGAACCGACGGTCGTCTTCAACGGCGACATCCTGACCGACCTCGACCTCAGGCGCGTCATCGACGAGCACAACGAACGACGCGCCACGGCGACGCTCGTGCTCGCGCCCGTCGATAATCCAAGCGCGTATGGTCTGGTCGAAACCGAACCGGACGGGCGCGTGCGCCGCTTTCTGGAGAAGCCGAAGCCCGAGGAGATCAGCGTCAACACGATCAACGCGGGCACTTACATACTCGAACCGCGCGTGCTCGACTTCATCCCGCCGGGAGAAAACTATTCTTTCGAGTATCAACTATTCCCCGACCTGCTCGCGCGACGGGAACCTTTCTACGCGCACATCCCCGCGAACGCCTACTGGATCGACATCGGCACGACCGCACGCTACCTGCAAGTGCATCACGACCTGCTCGCGGGGCGCGTGGCTCACGTCGATCTCGCCGGCCTGCGCGGAAAATTTCAGACGCCCGCCGAAGTCTCGATTGACGACCGCTCGCTCATCGCGGGCGACTGCACGATCAAGGCGCGCGCGCAAATCGTCAATTCGGTGCTCGGCGCGGGTTGTTACGTCGAGGAGGGCGCGCTGGTAGAAAATTCCGTCATCTGGTCGCACGCGCGCGTGGGGGCGGGGGCGCGCGTCTCCGGCGCGATCATCGGGCGCGGCTGCCACGTCGGGCGCGAGGCGCGTGTGGGCGCGGGCGCGACGCTCGGCGACAAAACCTCTCTCACCGACTACACGCAGACGGGCGGCCTGTCATGAGCGGGCGCACAATTCCCGAACGCATCGCGCGCACGCCGATCCTGTTCGGGACGGACGGCTGGCGCGCCATTATCGCGCACGAGTTCACCTTCGCCAATCTCGAACGCGTGGCGCAAGCCTACGCGGACTTTCTCAACGGCACACATCAAACAGGGCAAGCAACGCACGCCGCCGAGGGGGCGACGACCGCGCCTCACGTCGTCGTCGGTTACGACCGCCGTTTCCTGTCCGAGAAATTTGCGGCGCGCGCGGCCGAAGTGCTCACCGGCAACGGCATCCGCGTGGCGATGTTTGACGGCGACGTTCCGACGCCGCTCGTCTCATGGGCGGTGCGCGAGCGCGGGGCGGCGGGCGGCGTCGTCATCACGGCCTCGCACAATCCCTCGGAGTTCAACGGCTTCAAGATCAAAGCTCCGTGGGGCGGGAGCGCGACGCGCGAGACGACCGCCGCCGTCGAAGCCCTCGTCGATGCACAGCCGCCGCGCCGCACAGACCTCTCGCAAGCCGCGCGCGGCGGGTTGGAGGATGCGCTCGAAAGCTATCGCGCGCAGATCGCGTCTTACGTCGATCTCGAAAGGCTCGCGGGGGCGCGCGCGCGCGTCGTAGTCGATCCGATGCACGGGTCGGGCGGCCTATGGGTGGAGAGTTTCCTCGGGGGCGGCGCGCTCAAAGTGGAGACGATTCGCGCAGTACGCGATACGCAGTTCGGCGGTGTCAATCCCGAACCGATACATCTCAACCTCGCGCCTTTGCGCGAGCGCGTCAGAGAGACGGGCGCGCTCGTCGGGTTGGCGACCGACGGCGACGCCGATAGGGTCGGCGCAGTCAACGAACTCGGCGAGACGATGACGATGCACGAAGTCGTGCCGCTCCTGCTGCTGCACCTCGCGCGCCGTCGCGGGATGACGGGCGGCGTCGTGCGCACCTTCTCGCAATCGGTGCTGACTAAACGCATCGCCGCCGCACACGATCTGAAACTTTACGAAACGCCTATCGGCTTCAAGTATGTCGCAGACCTCATGCTGCGCGAGGACATCCTGATCGGCGCGGAGGAATCGGGCGGCGTCGGCGTCAAAGGCCACATCCCGGAACGCGACGGCATACTTAACTCGCTTCTCTTTCTCGAAACGGTGGTCGCGGCGGGCAAGCCGCCTTCGGACTTGGTCAGGGAGATGCATCGTGAGTTCGGCGAGTTCTATTTCGGGCGGCGCGATCTGCACATCGAAGTGGCGCGCGGGCTGAACCTCATCGAATCACTTTCGGTCTCGCCGCCCGGTGCCATCGCAGGTCACGCCGTCCACGGCTTCTCGCACATGGACGGGATGAAACTCACCTTTGGCGACGAATCGTGGTTGCTCTTCCGGCAATCCGGCACGGAACCCGTCCTGCGCATCTATTCGGAAGCCACTTCCATCGAGAAGATGAACGCGTTGCTCGACGCGGGCTGCGCGATGGCGCAAACGCTTCCTTGAGGGTCGCTTTGGATTGAAAGCGATTTTTAACGCAGAGGGCGCGGAGTTGAAGACGCAGAGAACGCAGAGATAAAACTATTTCTTCTCCGCGTTCTCTGCGTCTTCAACTCCGCGCCCTCTGCGTTAAAATCACCTCTCAATCACCACTAACGAAATCGAATAGAATTAACGCCGAAGCTCATGCCCGAACTCCCCGAAGTCGAACTCGTCGCGCGCGCCCTCGACGGCCTCGTCGGTTCGCGCCGCGTCGTCGCCGCGCGACTCCTGCGCGCCGGTCTCGCGCCGCAGACGCCGCCCGCGGTCTTCGCGCGTATCCTGCGCGGTCGCCGCATCGAACGCGTCGCGCGGCGCGGCAAGCATATCCTGTTTGAGTTTGAAGGCGCGCAAGTGCTGATCGCGCACCTGCGCATGACCGGAAGATTTACCCTGCCGCCGCCGGACGCGACCCTGCCGAAGCACACTCACGCCGTCTTTTATCTCGACGACGAACGGCGGCTCGTCTTCTCAGACCAGCGGCACTTCGGAATGATGAAACTCGTCGGCGCGGCCGAACTGGCCGACACGAAGGAACTGCGCCTGCTCGCCCCCGAACCCTTCTCCGGCGACTTCACGACCGATTACCTGCGCGCCGCCCTCGCCCGCACGCGCCGCACTTTGAAAGAAACGCTGCTCGATCAGACGAAGGTCACCGGTCTCGGCAACATCTACGCCGCCGAGGCTCTGTTCCTCGCGCGCATCAATCCTTTCCGCGCCGCCGCCGAAATCTCCGCGCGCCGCCTGCCCCGGCTCCACCGCGCCATCCTCGACGTATTCAACGAAGCAATCGCTCACGGCTCGACCATGAACGTTGACCCGGAAAATATCGACGGCAGCTATTACGACGGCGGCTATCAGGGTCGCTGGCGCGTCTACGCACGCGAGGGCGAACCGTGCCTCGACTGTCGCGCCGCAATCCGCCGCATCACGCACGCCGGACGCTCGACCTACTTCTGCCCGCGCTGCCAGCGAAGTTAGAGAAGGCGTCAATACGGCCGGCTCGCCCGCAAGCGAATTAATACTATGAAACAAAGTATCGCGCACATTGCCTTGGTGGTAAGCGATTATGACGAAGCCATCAAATTTTATACGGAGAAATTAGATTTCACTCTCGTCGAAGACACCGCCCAGAGCGAAACGAAGCGTTGGGTTTTAGTCGCGCCGAAAGGCTCGGAAGAATGTTGTCTGTTGCTGGCGAAAGGAGTCGGCGAAGAACAGAGAAGCCGCATCGGAAACCAGACGGGCGGGCGGGTTTTCCTGTTCTTAAAAACCGACGACTTCTGGAGGGACTATAAAAACATGCTGTCGCGGGGCATCAGGTTCGTCAGAGAACCGAAAACCGAGGAATATGGGACGGTGGCCGTGTTCGCGGATTTATACGGCAATCTGTGGGATTTGGTCGAGTTCAGTAAGTAATGGCCGGTCAGTCGTATCATCGCCCCGCAAGCGGTTTTTTAGCGTCCCCGGCAGCGGGCGCGTCCAAACGGAAAGCGGGACGCAGCACTCAATCTGCTGCGTCCCGCTTCTTGTGTTTACCTTTACCCTTTACCCCTTTCCCTTTCCCCTGTCTCAGAGATTCTCCACGATGAAGTCGGTCATCATCTGTCGCATGTGTTTGAGGAGAAGCGGGTCGGTCACGCCGTGGCGCGACTTCGGATAGAGCATGAGTTGGAAGGGCTTGTTCGCCTTCTGTAGTTCGTAGGCGAACTGGATGGTGTTTTGGACGTGGACGTTGTCGTCCATCAGGCCGTGGATGAGCAGGATTTTGCCGTTGAGGTCTTTCGCGTTGTGGAGCGGCGAAGCCTTGCGATAGCCTTCGGGGTTGTTCTGGGGCGTGCCCATGTAACGTTCCGTGTAGATGCTGTCGTAATCGCGCCAGTCCGTGACGCTGCCGCCCGCGATGCCGAGTTTGAAACTGCGGCTGTGCGTCAACGCATAGGTGGTCATAAAGCCGCCGTAGCTCCAACCCCAGATGCCGATGCGCGAGCCGTCAACGTAGGGCTGCGACTTCAACCACGAAACGCCGTCTTCCAGATCGCGCAGTTCCAGTTCGCCGAAGTTGTGATAGACACCCCACGCCGATTCCACGCCCTTGTTGCTCGCCGTGCGGTTGTCGCAAATCCACACGATGTAGCCCTTCTGCGCCAGCAGTTGATGCCATAGATACGTGCCGCCGCCCCAGGCGTTTCGCACCTGCGGTGCTTGCGGGCCGCTGTAGGTGAACGACATCACGGGATATTTTTTCGACGGGTCGAAGCCGGGCGGGCGGATCATCAACGCCTCCATCACGAAGCCGTCGCGCGTCTTGACCTGCATCAGTTCGGCCTTGCCGAGTTTGTACTGCGAGAGCGCGACGGCTTTGTTCTCGGCCAGCACGCGCACGAGTTTGCCGCTCGCATCGAAGAGACGCACCTGCTGCGGCGTGTTGATGTCGCTCCAGTAATGTACGAAGTGCGTGAAGGTCGGGTTGAAATCGACGCGGTGCGAACCTTCGCCCTGCGTCAGGCGCACGCGCCCCGTGCCGTCCAGCTTGATGCTGTAGGCGTTCGGCGCGATGTGGCTCGCCTCCGTGCCGGTGTAATAGATGATGCCCTTCGCTTCGTCCACGCCCTCGACCGAACGAATCTCCCATTTGCCGTCCGTCACCTGCCGGATCAAGCGGCCGTCGGCCGCGTAGTGGTAGAGGTGCTGCCAGCCGTTGCGGTCGCTCAGCCAGAGGAACGAGCCGTCCTTCAAATAGCGCGGGTTGTTGTCTTTCGCCTCAACCCACGCTTTGGTCGTCTCGCGAAAGAGCGTCGTGGTCTTGCCGTTCGACGCGTCGGCGTGGTTGAGATCGAGATACTTCTGCTCTCGATCCTGCGCGTGAAAGATGACCCGGCGGCTGTCCGGCGTCCAGCCGACGCGCGCGATTAGAAAATCGGTCGGGAGATACTTGTAAGTGTCCGCCCAGCGCGTCGCGCCGCCCGAGGCGTTGACGATGCCGAGTTTGACGATTGGGTTCGGATCGCCCGCCTTCGGATAGGGCGTGATCTCAAGTTCCTGCCTGACCGGGATGTGATCCACCACGGCGAACTCGTGCACGGGCGTTTCGTCGAGACGCAGGTAGGCGATCATGTTCGAGTCCGGGCTCCACCAGTAGCCCTCGAAATTTCCGCGCCCGTAGAGTTCTTCCTGATAGACCCAATCGAGGCGGCCGTTCAGGATTTTAGGCGAGCCGTCGCTCGTGAGCGCGCGCTCCTTCTGCCCGGCGAGGTCAACGATGTAGATGTTGTTGGCGCGCACGTAGGAGACCATGCGCCCGTCGGGGCTGAACGTCTCGCCGACCTCTTCGTCGGGCGAATTCGTCAGACGCCACGCGCGCTCGCCGCCGAACTCGTAATAGAAAAGATCGTTGGCGTGATTGAGAAGCGCGCCGGTCTGCGCCGGGTTCATCTGATAGCTCGTGCGGTTGGCAAGGCTTCGCGCGTCCTCCGTTGACATGCCCGGCAACGCGTCGAGCGCGGACGCCATTTTCGCGGCGTCGAAGAATGCGGCCGAGTCGCCCGTCACGGCGTTGACGCGGACGAGGCGCGGCGTTCCCGGCTTCGAGGGATCGCCCGCCATGAGATAAGTCTTGCCGTCTTTGAGCCAGCGCGGGGCGGGCGTCGAGCCGCTGAAGTTGACGCGCTTGACCGGGTCGAAGAGTTCGTCGATGGTCAGCATTTTATCCTGCGCGAAGGCGTGGGATGAAAGGCTGAGAAGGATAAAAGCGAGTGTGAAAAGTTTCAAACGTTTAGGCACTATGGATTTCTCCTGCAAGTTAAGTTGATGCGGTGTCATTACTTTACTATGGCCGGTTCAGACTCGCACGGCCGCGTGCGCGCGAGTTCCGGCGTCACTTTGAAAGTTCGGGGAGAAGTATGCGGTTAACTTTTGAGCGCTGGAAGCATTCAGCCAAAATCGACCGCGCCTGTCAAGGAGATTCACGGTTGATACGCAAGGCTCGCGCGCACAGTTTCAAGGAGCGCCGCCCGGTTTCAAAGTCTGTTAAATGCTCAGCCCCGCCCGGCGGGCGCGTCGCTTGACAGTCGCTGCCGGTCGGGCGTATAAGCGCGTTTGAAAAAAGACGTGGTGAGTTAAGGCGACTTGCGGCCACATAAAATAAACAGCTAAACAGCACGGCACTTCAATCGAAGCGCCACCTACTTCGAGACGATTTTTTGAAGTCCCGCGTTGTTTGGCGCGGGATTTTTTATTTTGTCCGTTGTCCGTGGTCAGTTGTCCGTTGTTTTGTGACTCCCCAAACGGGTCGCTAAAGATGATGGCGAACAACTGACCACTGACCACGGACAACGGACAGCCTCTCTATGGAAAACTTTCGCGACCTGCTTTCGAGCGATCAGATCACGGTGTTTGACGGCGCAATGGGCACGATGCTTTACGCCAAGGGCATTTACATCAACCGCTCGTACGACGAATTGAACCTGACGAACCCCGATCTCGTGCGCGAGGTGCATCAGGAGTACGTGCGCGCGGGCGCGGACGTGATCGAGACGAACACCTTCGGCGCGACGGCGCACAATCTACAGCAGTACGGGTTGGAGGCGAACCTCCGCGAGATCAACATCACCGCCGCGCGACTGGCGCGCGAAGCCGCCTGCGAACGCTGCTACGTCGCCGGCGCAATCGGCCCGCTCGGCCTGCGCATCGAACCTTACGGCCCCACCTCTTTCAACGAGGCGAAAGAGATGTTCAAGCAGCAGGTCTCCGCGCTGCTCGAAGGAAACGTCGATATGTTCGTCCTTGAAACCTTCTCCGACATCTCGGAGATACGTCAGGCTCTGGCCGCGGTGCGCGAGCTATGCGACCTGCCGGTCGTCGCGCAGATGACGATCCTCGGCGACGGCAACACCTCTTACGGCACGACGCCCGAAGTGCTCGCCACGCGCCTCGACGAATGGGGCGCGGACGTGATCGGCCTTAATTGCGGCGTCGGCCCGGCCGATGTGCTCACGGCCATCGAGAAGATGCGCAAGGTGACGGACAAGAAGTTGTCCGCGCAGCCCAACGCCGGTTTGCCGCGCGACGTGCATGGGCGGCAGTTTTACATGAGTTCGCCGGAGTACATGGCGAAGTACGCGAAGCGTCTGATTCAGGCGGGCGTCAAGGTCATCGGCGGCTGCTGCGGCACGATGCCCGCGCACATCAGGCTCATCTCCGACGCCGTGCGCGCCGCCTCGCCGCGCAAGCAGCGCATCGCGTTCAAGCCCGAGCAACCCGCGCGCATAGAGGAATTGCAGCCCTCGGACATTCAGGTCGTGCCGATGGCGGAGCGTTCCAACTGGGCGCGGCGTCTGACGAACGGCGAGTTCGTGACGACCGTCGAAGTGCTGCCGCCGAAAGGCTGCGACGCCGCCAAGACGCTCGATCAAATTCGACTGCTCAAGACCGCCGGAGTCAACGCCGTCAACATCCCCGACGGGCCGCGCGCGCAGACGCGCATGAGCGCACAAGCCACCGCGCTGCTCGTCGAACGCGAGATCGGCCTCGAAGCCGTGCTCCACTATTGTTGCCGCGACCGCAACCTGCTCGGCATGATGTCCGACCTGCTCGGCGCGGCCGCGCTCGGCCTCCATAACCTTCTTTTGATCACCGGCGACCCGCCGAAGATGGGGCCTTACCCGGACGCCACGGCCGTCTTCGACATCGATTCCATCGGCCTGACCAACATGGTCAACAAGCTCAATCACGGCCTCGACCTCGGCAACAACCCTATCGGCTGCCCGACCTCTTTCTGCATCGGCGTCGGCGTCAACCCCGGCGCGATCAACCTCGAAGAGGAGATCAAGCGTTTCGAGTACAAGGTCGAAGCGGGAGCGGAGTATGCCATCACGCAACCCGTCTTCGACGTGGGACAACTGCGCGACTTCCTGAAAATGATCGAGCACGTGCGCATCCCCGTCGTCGCCGGAATCTGGCCGCTCGTCTCTTATCGCAACGCCGAGTTTTTGCACAACGAAGTGCCGGGCGTGCGCGTCACGCCCGAGATCATGGAACGCATGCGCCGCGCCTCCGACATCGGCAAAGAGGCCGCCCGCGACGAGGGCTTACAGATCGCGCGCGAATCCCTGCTCGAAGTACGCGATCTCATTCAAGGCGTTCAGGTGTCCGCCCCTTTCAACAACGTCCGCTACGCCCTCGAAGTGTTCGAAGCGCTGCCCGAGTTCGGCGCGCGCGGCGAAACGACGGGCGCGGCCGGTTAACCGCTGCAACTTTTTTGTCAGCAACTTTCGCTTGTATTTTTCGCGCCCGGTTGTAGAATGCCGCGCGACAAGCTTAGGAGACACGCGCGCGGGCGGCGTTAACCTCAGACTGCATTTTTTAACGCGCCGCGCGACCTGACGGCATCAGCGCAAATTCGTCTGCTCTCGTTGCCGAACCGCTCGACCCACCCGTCCACGCCCCTGTAAACAACCATCCGCACCGGCTCGCCCGGCGGCAACCCCCGCGTCCGCGCGCCGTTCAGGAGCACGACCTTGAACACTCACGCAAGGCGACTCTTCGCCTTCTTCCTCGCCGCGCTCGCGCTCTGCCTGTGGGCTGCTACTACTGCGGCCGTGCGCTCGCAAACCGGCGCGGCACGCCGCATCACCGTGACGCCCGAACACGCTCTCAACCTCAATCCCACCATCAGCGGCGACGGGCGACGCATCGCCTTTGAATCAAACGCCGTCTTTACGGGAACAGGCGGCGCGACGGGTTTTCACACTCTTAGCGTTGACCTGTCGGCGGAAAGCGCAACTTTCAAGGAAGTGGCGGCATCGCGCGCGCCCTCTCCGGCCATGTCGCGCGACGGCTCGCGCATCGCCTTCGCCAGCCGCGAAAACCTCACGGGCAAAAACGCCGACGGTAATTCCGAGATATTTTTATTCGACGGCGAGAGCCTGCAACAAATCACTCACACGACGCCCCGCGACCCGGCCGAGCGCGCTGCCCACGGAAATTTCCAGCCCTCGATCTCCGAAGACGGCTCGCTCATTGCCTTCGCCTCCAATCGCGACCTCACGGGCGCAAATGCAGATGCGAACCTCGAAATATTCCTCTACGACCACACGACCGGCACCATCACCCAAATCACAGACACAACGCACACGCCCGGCTCAAGCGACGCCAAGATCAGCGGCGACGGCTCGCGCATCGCTTTCATCCTCGATGCTCGAACAGCGGGCGGCGAGGCTTCGCACACGCGCGATTTAATGTTGTTTGAACGCGCGGGTAGCTCCACGCGCGTCATCGCGGGCGACGTTGAAGAACTGTCGCTGACCTACGGCCGCGCGATCAGCGACGACGGGCGACGCGTAGTTTATTCGGCGCGGACGGCCGCGCGCACGACGCAGGTTTTTCTCTACGACGGCCGCAACGAGCGAATCCGCCAGATCACCACGCTCGGCTCGCGCGCCGCCGACGTTCCGCTGCACCCGACCATCAGCGGCGACGGCTCGCGTATCGCCTTCGCCACGCGCCGCAACGTCTTCAGCGGCGGCAACACGGACGCGAGCGTCGAGTTGTATCTATACGATCTCCCCGACGGCAAATTTTCCCGCGTCACGGACGCGCCTGCGACTGCTACCGCCGAAGTCGTCTCTTCTCTCAACGAAGACGGGTCGCTCGTCGCCTTCAACTTTCCGCGCGTCCTCGGCCAGACGGTTTCCGGCGGCGACTTCGCCAACAACTCCGAGATTTATCTGGCGAGTCTCGACGCCCGCGAGCCATCCTTCGCCAACCTGCAAGTTCTGCACGGCGCAACATTCGGCAAAGAACCCGCCACCGTGAAAGCCGTCGCGCCCGATCAAATCGCGGTCGTGAGAGGCGTCAATCTCGCACTCTACGTTGCGCGAGGGCAACGGTCGGCCGACGGCGCATTTCCCCGAACGCTCGGCGGCGCATCGCTCACCGTCAACGGGCGGCGCGCGCAACTCTTTTACGCTTCGCCCACACAGATCAACTTCCACGTCCCTGCGGAAACCGAAACCGGCACGGCTCAAATCGTCGCGCTCAACCACGACGGCCGCGAGTCGCGCGCATTCATCACGGTGCTTCGCGCCGCGCCCGGCGTCTTCACGGAGCGCGGCGACGGCAGCGGCGCGGCGGTCGCGCTCGACGCGGAGACCTCCCTGCGCAGCCCCTTCGATCCCGTTGACGCCGCAGACCGCCCGCGACGCCTGATCATCTACTCGACCGGCGTACGTCGCGCCGAATCCGTGGTCGTCACAATCGCGGGGCGCGCTCTACCCGTTGAAAACGTTCTGCCTTCGCCCGATTTGCCCGGTCTGGACGAGATTCACGTCTTACTCACGCGCGCGCTCGCCGGAGCAGGAAACGCTCCGCTCGTCGTGCGCGCCGACGGGCGCGAGAGCAACCCGGCGCATATCGCTTTCAACGGCACGCGCCGCCCCGCGAGCATCGCGCTTGCGCCCGCGTCGTCGTCTCTCGGCGTCGGCCGTTCCATGCGTTTCTCTGCCGTGGTGCGTGATGCGGACGGCTTCGAGATCACAAGTGCGCCCGTCACTTTCAACTCATCCGACGAAAGCATCGCGACCGTCGATGCGGGCGGCGTCGCACGCGGCATACAGGCCGGGACAGTCTCGATCACCGCCGCTTCCGGCCAGGTTTCCGCGACGGCGCGTCTGACGATCTTCCCGCTCGCGCTCGTTCTCAACGAAATTCTCGCAGACCCGCCGGACGGCGCGGCTGGCGACGCCAATCACGACGGCACGCGCAGTTCGACGCAGGACGAGTTCATCGAACTCGTCAACGCCTCACCGTTTGATCTGAATATCGGCGGCTATCAACTCACGACTCGCGGCAGCGGCGGCGCGGACACTGTGCGCCACACATTCGCCCCCGGTACAATCATCGCGCCCGGCACGTCGGTCGTCGTCTTCGGCGGCGCGCAAGCGGCCACGTTCGACCCCGCTCACACGGCGTTCGCGGGCGCGACGGTTTTCACCGCTTCGACGGGAGGTTTGTCGCTTACGAACGGCGGCAGCATCGTCAAACTCCTCGACCCGGCGGGAACACTCGTCGAAGCGTTCTCTTACGGCGGCACGCTCGAACCCGACGGCGACCGCAATCAGTCGCTCACCCGCGCGCCGGATGTCGCGGGTGAATTTACACCTCACGGAATCGCGCCCGCGAGCGGCGGTCGTCTGTTCTCGCCCGGCATGCGCGTCGACGGGTCGCCCTTTCTCAACCACGTCCCCATCACGCGCATCGAGGTTGAGCCTTCGTCCGCGAGCATCGAAAGGGGAGCGCAACAACAGTTCACGGCGCGCGCCTTCGATGCGAACGGGATTGAGGTTCGAGGCGTCGTCTTCCGCTGGCAATCCGGCGACGCGGCGATTGCGACGATTGACGGTAACGGACTCGCGCGTTCAATCGCATCGGGCGACACGCAAATTACGGCCGTGGCGCGCGGCGTTCGATCAACGCCCGCGAGGCTCAACGTGCTTGCGCCGCGACCGAAAGTGGCGAGGGTGGAAGTCACGCCCGGCGTCGCGTCGGTCAATCGCGGCCGCGCCGTTCAATTCAGCGCGCAAGCCTTCGACCCGGACGGCCTTCCCGTCGCGAGCGGTTCTGAATTTTCGTGGTCTTCCGCCGACGCTTTCATAGCGACGGTTGACCCTGCGGGGCTGGCGCGCGGCGGCGGGATCGGCACGACGACGATCATAGCTTCGGTGTCGGACGGGGCGGGCGGCACGGTTGCGGGGCGGGCATCGCTCGAAGTGCGCGTCCCCGTCGTCCTGAACGAAATACTCGCCGACGTGCCGCCCGACGATCCGGCGACGCACGCCGTCGAGGGCGACGCCAATCGCGACGGCCTGCGCAATTCGGTTGACGACGAGTTCATCGAGTTATTTAACCCTTCGCAGTCGCCCGTGGACATCTCCGGCATCGTCATCGCAGATGCAACCGCAAGGCGTTTCACCTTCCCCCAGGGCACTATTCTCGAAGCCCGTGCGCCGCTCGTCGTCTTCGGAGGCGGCACGCCGCCGCGCGCCGATCCGGCCTTTGGCGGCTCAAGCATCTTCACCGCCGCGTCGCTCGGATTAAACGACGCGGGCGACTCCGTCTCGCTCAAGCTCCCGTCCGGCTCGTCGGAGGTCACAATTACGTCTCATAGCTACGGCACAGCCGCGCCCGGCGCGCATCCCGCGCCCGCGGATCAATCCTTGACGCGCTCGCCCGACGCCGCACTGAATTCGACGGGCGGCGACTTCGTCGCTCACACGCTTGCGACGAACGCCGCGACTCGCTCCTTTTCGCCCGGTACACGCGCCGACGGCACGTCGTTCAACTCGCCGCCCCTCGCGCGCCTCTCCGTGGAACCTGCGGTCGCCACGGTCGAGATCGGCGCATCGGAAATTTTCCGCGCGCGGGCTTACGCCTTGCTCGACGGCGTCGAAGTCGAAGTATCAAACGTTTCCTTCGTTTGGGATTCGAGCGCGGCGGGCAAGGCGTCCGTCGCGCCCGCGAGCGGCGCGGAAACGACTGCGCGCGGCGCGTCGGCAGGTAGCGTTCAGATTCGCGCCCGCGCGGGCGGGCTTGAGGCCGCGGCGACGCTGACGATCAATCCTCCGCCGCCCGTCCTCACGCGCCTTCTCCTGTCTCCGGACACGGCGACGATCAACGTCGGCGGCGCGCAGCAATTCACGGCGCAGGCGTTCGATCAATACGAACGGCCTTTCCCGTTCTCTTCAATCAACTTTACTTCCGATGATCCGGCGGTGGCCGCGCTCGTTTCGGTTGAACACACCCCAGGGCGCGACGAAGCGCGAGCGACGGTTGGCGGTCGCGCCAGCGGAACGGCGCGCATCACGGCTTCGGCCGAAGACGACGGCGGCCGCAGTGTGTCGAGTAACCCGGCGACACTTACGGTGAATCCACCGCCCCGGAACATCGCACGGATCGAGATCGAGCCGCAATCCGCGACCATCGGCGTCGGGGCGACACAGGAGTTCAATGCAAAGGCTTACGATGAGAACAATCAGGAGATGCAGGGCGTCTCGTTCGACTGGACGACGAGCGACGCGGCGGTAGCCACCATCGACGCGGGCGGGCGGGCGACCGCCAGAGCGGCCGGGACGACCGGCATTACCGCCGCGTCCGGCAATATCACGAGCGCGCCCGCAACTTTGAACGTCACAGCCCCGCCCGCCCCTGCCGCCGGCCAAATCATTATCAACGAGGCGCTCGTAGCATTCGCCGCCTCCGGCACGCAGGCGCGCGGAGATTTCGTGGAGCTATACAACGCGACCGGCCAAACACTCGACATCACCGGCCTCGTCCTCACATTCCGCCCGTCAGGTTCCGGCAACAATCCCCTGTCGCTCACAGTCCGCAACTCGGCGGGCGACAAATTCCTGATCCGGCCGCACGGCTATTTTCTCATTGCGGGCGGCGCGGACACCTTCGGCGTGCCGGTTGACTTCAACGCCGACGCCACGGGCGGTTTTGATCTCAACAACACGACGGGCGGCATCAAGATCGAGATCGGCGGCGTCCGGTTGGACGGGGTTGCGTATCAGGGCGGCGCGACGCCTCCGTCGGCCGTGTTCTCGGCTTACGGCGAGGGAACGCTGTTTATGTTCACGAGCGGCACGACTAACGATCTCATACGCAGTCCTAACGCCGCCGACACGAACGACAACGCGAGGGATTTTCGCCGCAACGGCACGACTTCAAACGTCAGCCCGAAGGCGGCGAACCCTTAAAGGTGACAGGTAACAGGTAACAGGTGACAGGTGACAAGTTAAAGACAAGGTTTCTGAATTAACTTGTCACCTGTCACTGTCTTATTAGTTGTCTTCTTCGATGGAGAAGGAGGTTTCCTGTCTGGTTTGCTGCTGCTGCTGGCGTAGGCTCTGGAGCTTGGCGGAGACTTTGCTGCTCAGACGCTCGTTGCGTCCCTTTGCGGCATCGGATTCGTCCGAGTCGAAAATGTCTTCAAACCATGATCCGCGCGCGGCGGTCTTCGGGGCATCGTCGGATGCGGCGTCCTCCGCCTGTGCGATCTCCTGTCGGGGAACCGCCGCGCTTTCCGTGTCGTCTCTGCTTTCGGGCTGGCTCGCGAGTAATTTCTGAACTTCTCTCTCGTAGTGCTCGCGCGTGTCGCTCAGTTCGTCGGCGATATTGAGCGCGGCGAAGACGGCGATCTTGGCGAGGTCGTGCGCCGTCGTGTGCGCGGAGATAAGGCGCATCCGCTCGTCCACAAGTCCCGCGATGCGTTTGATGTGTTCGATCTCGCGGTTCGTGCGCAGGCTATAAACCTGATTGAAGATATTCACTTCAACCGATTTTAAGGGAGGCTTGGAAGCGTCGCTGCTCATAAATGAAAACCCGTTTCACCTGATCACGCCCGCAAGCGGGCTGGACGCGCTGGCATAGAGGCGTTTCGGCATCCGGCCGGCGAGATAAGCGAGACGCCCGGCGCGGATGGCTAGGCGCATCGCGTCGGCCATCTGCGCGGCGTCGCGCGCTTCGGCAATCGCGGTGTTCATCAGGACGGCGTCCGCGCCGAGTTCCATCGCAATCGCCGCGTCGCTCGCAGTGCCTACGCCCGCGTCGACGATGATGGTGGCGTCGGGCAATTGCTCGCGCATGATCAAGAGGTTCGCGGGGTTCTGCACGCCGAGACCCGAGCCGATGGGAGCGGCGAGCGGCATCACGGCGGCGCACCCGGCGTCGAGCAACTTCTTCGCCATGATGAGATCGTCGCTAAAGTACGGGAGCACCGTGAAGCCCTCGCGGACGAGCACGCGAGCGGCCGCGAGCGTCTGCTCGTTATCGGGAAAGAGCGTCGTCTGGTCGCCGATGACTTCGAGTTTGACGAGGTCTGTGTTCAGGGCTTCGCGCGCGAGGCGGGCGGTGCGAACGGCTTCCTCGGCCGTGTAACACCCGGCGGTGTTTGGCAGGATGGCGAGCGCCGGGTCGAGGTGATCGAGGAACGACTCGCTGCTGCGGTCGAGCGGCACGCGGCGCACGGCCACCGTCACCATCTCCGCGCCCGACGCGCGATGCGCCGCCTTCATCTCCTCAAAAGTGCGATACTTCCCCGTCCCGATGATCAGGCGCGAGGCGAAGGTGCGCCCCCCGATCTCGAAAGTTTCCGTTTGTTTAACTGCGACTGTTGACATAGCGATAAAAATTCTTCCCCAACAAATTATAAAACGACTTTACACTCAGTTTCGACTTGAATCAAAAGTCTCTTATGAAATAGTCGTACAGAGACGATTGATAATAACCTTGAAATAGCCCCGCCGGGACGGTTGATAATAGCCCGACAATTTATCGCCGGGTAATGGTGTTATGAAATAAATTGAGTCCCGTAGGGACGGTTGATAATAGCCCAGCGATTTATCGCTGGGAATAACGCAGCGAAAATAGTCGAGTCCCGTAGGGACGGTTGAAAGTTTATTCAACCGTCCCTACGGGACTCAATTTATTTCTAACCTGAGTTTACCCGGCGCTGAAGTGGCGGGCTATTTTCAATTGCCCTTTCGGGCAAACGCTCTCGTTGTTTCAACTGCCCCATAGGGCAGACGCTTGTGATAGCCGAGTCGTTCGAGCAGCAGATTAGCCTTTCAACTTCGACCCGTTCCCGCCGTTCCCGCCGTTTTCGCTGGTCGCCAGCTTCGCCCCGTTTTCGCCGCCCACCCCTCCAGCGGGCAAACGATCCCGGAAGAGATTGAGCAGGAGGAGCGTGCCGAGTCCGCCGCCCGCGCCGCCGTCGTTGCCGCCGGTAGCCATCACGTCGGGCGTGATGCGGACGCCCTTCTCGCCGATCACTCGAAGCGTCTCGACGAGCGCGACGCCCTGCGCGCCGAGCGCGTTGACCTGTTCGTGATAAGCGACGCCCTGCGCCTCGCCCATCAGCCGCACCTTCTCGGCTTCGGCCTTGCCGGTGGCGAGAATGTAGTGAGCCTCGCCGTCGGCTTCGGCCTTGCGCTGCTCGGAGCGTTTGCCCGCGATGTCCACGCCGACGGTGGCCGCCATCAGGTCTTTCTGGTTGTCGGCCTGCGCGCTGATGCGTGCCAGTTGGATGCGCTTCTCTTCGGCCTCGCGCTGCGCGTCGTACATGTTCTGGCGCTGCTCGGCGAGAATCTTCTCGGTCTGCGTCTTCATCAACTCGGCGGGCAGGTGGATGTGGCAGATGAGCACGTTGACGACATCCACGTGATACTTCAACAGGTGTGCGCGCACGCGCGCCTCGGCGCGCTCCTGCTCCTCGTGCCGATTCTGCAAGTAGGCCATCGCCGACGATTCGGAAGCCTGGTTGCGGAAGATCGAGTCGATGAGCGGATGCATCACGTTCTGGATCAGCTTATCAATCGAGCCGATCTTGGCGACCATGAAGGGCGCGTCTTCCGGTTTGACGCGAAACACGACGCGCACTTCGAGTTGCATCGTGAAGCCGTCTTTCGAGATGACTTCAAACGGGTTGAACGATTGATTCACTTCGCCCGCCGTCCATTCGACGGTCTGGTTCGTCGTCGGGATGACGATGGGCGTGATCGCCAGCGTGTTGACGTAGTAGCGGCCGGGGCCGACGACGGTTTCCTGTATGCCGCGATAGCCTTCGGGCACGACGTAGGCTTCGTGCGCGCCCTCGTCGAGGCGGCGGTCGGCGGGGTCGCCGGAGAGCAGGTCTTCCTGTATCTCAATGATGTTTCGGTTCTCGTCGCCGAGTTTGTCGAGCCGCGCGGCGGCCTGTTCTACGTGATCATGCTCCTCACGCTCCATGCGCTCGCGCACCTTCGCCGCCATCACGCGGCGCACTTCTTCGCCGGGGTCTTTGCCGATGTTCGAGACGATCACGGCGACCTCGCCCGGCTTCACTTCCTTCGCCGTTTCGGGGATCACCTTGAAGACGAGCGGGTTGATGTAGTAAGTGCCGGGCAGCAGTATGTCCTTCTGCGGGCCGCGCTGTCCGCCCCCGGTGATGAACTCGTTGCAGTCCTGAAAATTGTCGTGGCCTTGCACGGGCGTCGCCACGTAATCGCGCGGGTCGAGCGGCGCGCCGTCGAGTGCTTCGACGAGACCGATGTTATTTTCGTTAATGACGGTCGCGTCGTAGTGGCGCACGAAGAAAAGGCCGTGCTTTGTCTCCGTGCCGTCTTCGACCGAGATGGACTGCGTAAGTATGCGGTAAGTGCCCGGCGTCAGAATCTCCACCTGCGGGCCTTTCTGCCCGCCGCTCGCGATGAACTGCTCGGCGTCCTGATAGTTGCGATGCCCATCGATGGCCTTGCCGTGCAAACGCCCCGCATCGAGTTGGTCGCCGTCGGCCGCCGTCACGACGCCGACTTTGCCCGGTGGGATGACGGTCGCCTTCGCCACCGAGACGCGGAACAGGTAAGGGTGAATCGGCCATAGCCCCGGCGGGAGCGTGCGCAGTTGGATGCCTTTGACGCCGCCGCGCTTGATGAACGCGATGGGGTCTTGAAAATTGTTGTGCGCGTTCTCGGCGCGGTCGGGCGCGAAGATTCTTCCGGGCGGCATCGGCTCGCCGTCCACCGCCTCGATGATGCCGAGTTCTTCCGCGCCGACTTCGATGAGCGGCACTTTGCGCACCACGTTCTCGAACGGCCACTTGATGAGGTGCAGGCCGGGCTTGAGCACATCGGCCTGTATGCCGACCTCGCCCTCCGTGGCGACGACGCGCCCCGGAGGCATCTTCGCGCCCAGATAGCGGCGCTCCTTGATGGCGATTTCGCGCCCGCCCACGTTGACGAACATTTTGCCCAGCAGGGCGAGCAAGACGAGAGCCACGATTCCGATGAATATCAGGAGGGGCGCACTACTAAAGATATCGTTGATGTCCATGTCGCTTCCTTTGTTGCGATGCAACGGTTAAAGAATCCAACCCCCCCGTGCTTCGCGGCGCATGCAGAACAGTTGCTGCTGCTGGCCGCAGTCTTTACATTCCGTCAGCTTTCTACATTGGGAGACTCCGTTTTTACGCGTAGCGCGGTCAGGAGTTGTTTCAAAGCGAAACCGGCGGCCGTGCGACGCGCGTCGGAACTCAAAACCCAGTACTCGCTCTCGACGAGCGCGGACAATTCTTCGCGCCTGATCTCTTTGAGGCCGCCCGTTCGCGAGGCTTCGGTCGCCGCGACGACGGCGCGCTCAAACGTGCTCGCATCGTCAGAGAGCGCAGCCAGATGGAGCATACGGGCGGTGCGCTGGCGATCCGGATGCTCGTGCCAGTGTTTCGTATAGGCGGCGGCGAGGCGTGGGCTTCCGCGCAGTTCCGTGTCGCCTGAGACGAAGGCGGCGAGCGCGTGCAAATCTGTTTCCGAGTTCGACGCACGGTCGAGCAGTGCATCCAGCGCGCACGCGTAAAGCGCGGGGTCTTTGGCGCGGTGCGCTTCGGCGAGAACTGTCAGGTCGCCCTCGCTCGCACGTCTTAAAAGCGACGCTTTGCGCTCATCGGCATCTTTGTCGGCCTGAGCCTCTCGGAGACGTTTGAGTTGCGTGTGAGTCTCTTGATCGTCGAACAGGCTGCGCGGGGTCGGAGTTCCGGTTCCGAGTCGCGCGTGATAGTCAGATGACGCGTGCTGCCTGCGATAAAAGGTGTATGCGGTTGCAGCGAACAGGGCGAATGCAATGATGAAAAGGGCGATCACGTTTGATGCCTGAGCGACATGCTTTCCGGCGGCGACCTGACGACCGCTTAGGTCGCCTCGCCGCGACGAGCGCCGGCCGAAATCATTATACGGCTACCGGCGCGGGGGGTTCTAAAAACCGTAAGGCTCGCAGACTTTATACACTTTCATTGCCGGCCGCAATCCTTCGACAGCGGGCTTCGTTGAATTTCGGCGGCGGGCTTCGCCGAATTGCCGCCGCCCCCGACGAAGTGGACGATCTCCACCTGATCGCCGTCGCGCAACGTCGTCGCCTCCCACATGGCTCGCCGCACGACTTCGCGGTTGAGTTCGACGGCGAGGCGTTCGGGCGCGAGCGAGAGTTGGCCGACAAGTTCGGAGAGCGTGAGTTCCTCCGGCAGTTCGCGACTTTCACCGTTGACATGGACGCGCAAAATATTTCCCTTCTAGGGCTGTTGAATGACGCGGCGCAATTCGGCCGAGAAGCCGTCGAGCGACGCGCGCACGAGCACCGCCGCGCGGCCTTTCGTAAAGCGCGGCAGCCACGCGTGAATGGTCGCTACGCCGTCGCCGTCGGAGCGTGTGGTTAAAATCAACGGGCGAAACTCCGTGCCGAGAACTTTGACCGTCACGGGCACGTTCGCCGCCGCTTCCCGGCCATCGCCCGCGCCGCGACTGACACGGATGCGGATCGTCACCACTTCGCCCGCGTGAAATTCCTGCTCCTCCAACAGGCTCACATGCAACGCGCCTTCGGCCTCCACCTGTATGAAATCATCTTCCAGCTTGCCCACCAGGCGTGCGGGTTCTGCCGCGGGCGGCGGCGCGGGAAGCGTCTGCGGCAGGCTGACGGGCGGTCGCGGCTGGGCGACGGGCGGCTCAACTTCCGCGAAGATATCTTCCAGAGCGAGAATGTCCACCTCCTCCTCAACCGGTTGAAATTTGGGCGCGATCTTGTCGATCACGACGGGGGCGGGTTCTGCGGTTTTCGCGGGAGCCTTCGCCGCCGCCGCCACCGGTTTCGGCGTGGGTGGCGCGGGCGCGGTCTCGCCGCCCGCGTCGCCCGCCGACAGGCGTTTGAGGTCGTTGATACGCCCGGCCTTGACGGCGGCGCAAATGAGTTTGTGCTGGCGTTGGAGTCTCTCGGTGAGGATGAGCGGGTCGAATCCGTCGCTGAGCAGGTCGTGATAGGTCGAACGCTTGCTTGCCAGAATCGCGCCTCCGACGTAAACGAGCGACAGGATCAAAGGCGTGTCGAGTCCTTTGTCTTCCGTCTGCACGTGGTACACCACGCCGTCAAATTCTATATCCGTGTTGAAGCCAGTGATCACGACGATTTCAGGAAAGCGCGCGGGCGCGGCGGAGGTAAAATATTGCTCAGGGATTGCCGGCGAGGTCGCCGTTTGAAACAGTAACATAGGCTTCCGAAGAGGGTCAATCTCCTTATAAACGCTGCTTTTGCGCGGTGCGTTCTCTCCCTTGACAGCCTTTAGACCTTGCACTACCATGACTTTGTGCCATCATTCTCAATCTAGTTTCAGAGCGGCTTTTGCGCTCTTCTCAGCACAAGCTGACGGGAGGCCGGTGTGCGTAATTTCGACCTGAAAGATTACTTGCCGATCCTGCTGATGTTCCTCGTCGCGGGAGGTTTCGCGGGCGGCAACATCCTGCTCTCGCAACTCGTCGGGCAGCGCAAACAGACGCGCACGAAGTTGATGCCTTATGAATGCGGCAAAGACCCCGTCGGGTCGGCGCGCGAACGCTTCTCGGTCAAGTTTTACCTGATCGCGATGATCTTCATCCTCTTCGACATCGAGTTGATCTTCCTGATGCCGTGGGCGGTGGTCTTCAAGTCGCTGGCGGCGCAGGGCGCGGCGATGAGGAATTTGATCTACATCGAGATGATGCTGTTCGTCGTGCTGCTGCTGGTCGGATACCTCTACGTGTTGAAGAAGGGCTTGTTTGATTGGAACGAGCGGGCGCGGACGGAAGCGGAGGCCGAAGCGCGCGCGCTGGCCTTAAAAGAAGGGCGCAGGGCGGAGTTGGAGCATCGCGCCGCGGCTTAAAGTGTTAGGGCGGTTCAGGAGTTTTACTGTTATGGGTCTCGAAAATAAGATCGCCGAAGCGTTGCCGGAAGTGCTGACGACGAAACTCGACGCACTCGTCAACTGGGCACGCAAATCTTCGTTGTGGCCGGCGACGTTCGGCCTCGCATGTTGCGCCATCGAGATGATGAACGCGACGAGCGCGCGCAACGACCTCGCACGTTTCGGCTCGGAGGTGTTTCGCGCCAGCCCGCGACAGGCCGACGTGATGATCGTCTCGGGTCGCGTCTCGCGCAAGATGGCTCCGGTGCTGCGTCGCATCTATGATCAGATGCCGGAGCCGAAGTGGGTTATTTCGATGGGCGCGTGCGCCACGTCGGGCGGAGTTTTCGACAACTACGCCATCGTGCAGGGCGTGGACAAGATCGTCCCCGTGGACGTGTACGTCCCCGGCTGCCCTCCCCGCCCGGAGATGCTCATCAACGCCGTGATGATGTTGCAGGACAAGGTGATGAAGGAATCCCTGCGCGACCGGCGAGACATCCCGACCGAGCAGGCGCGCGAGGCCGTGCCGCCGGGAACGCTCCCCGGCTCGGGCATCTCCGCCCTTAACGAAGCCGCGGCGCAGGACGCGGACGAGAAAGCGAACGTCTCGCGCCCCTACACGATTCCATCGAGGCACGAGCGACGACGGTCATCTTAGATGTAAGCAGTGAGCAGTAAGCAGTGAGCAGTTTTGCTTCACTGCTTACTGCTCACTGCTCACCGCTTACTTTCTTATGAGCAAAGATATTGAGCGCGAACAGGCGATAGCCGGGCAGGCCGGGAGCGAACCGTTGAAGGATCAGGCGGCGACGGGGCTGATCTCCGCGTTGCAGGAGACGCACGGCGGGGCGGTGTCGGAGGTGATCGAGGCGTTCGGCGAGGTTACGCTCGTCGTGCCGCGCGAGCACATCGTCGAGTTGTGCGAGTACCTGAAGACCGCGCCGCAATTCGGGTTCAATCTTCTGGCGGACATCTGCGGCGTTGACCGGGGGCCGGAGGAAGACCCGCGCTTTGAAGTCAATTATCACCTCTTCTCCACCACGAAATTTCATCGCTTGCGGCTGAAAGTGGTGTTGAGCGAAGAGGATGCGCAGGTGCCGACCGTAACTGGCGTCTGGCGCACCGCCAACTGGCATGAGCGTGAGACATTCGACATGTTCGGCGTTCGTTTCGACGGCCATCCCGACTTGCGCCGCATCCTCCTGCCCGACGACTGGCAGGGACATGCGCTGCGCAAAGACTTCCCGCTGCGCGGCTACGAGCCGTACAGCCTTTCGTAGAGTTTCAAGTTTCAGGTTTAAGGTTTCAAGTTAAAGAACGAAGAAACCTCAGTCTTGAAACTTGAAACTTGAAACTTGAAACCTATGGTTGCAAATATTCCGCCGCAGTTCGAGGTCGTCGATCAGCCGTTCGACACGCAGATGACGATCTCGATGGGGCCGCAGCACCCTTCTACGCACGGCGTGCTGCGTCTCGAACTCGTGCTCGACGGCGAGATGATCGTCAAGTGTACGCCCGACATCGGCTACCTCCACACGGGGATGGAGAAGCTGTTCGAGTATAAGAAGTACCAGCAGGGCATCGTTATCACCGACCGGATGGACTACCTCAACCCGCTCGGCAATAACTTGTGCTACGTGATGGCCGTGGAGAAACTGCTCGGCCTCGAAATTCCCGAGCGCGCGCAGGTAATTCGCGTGCTGATGTGCGAGTTGCAGCGCATCGCTTCGCACATGGTCTGGTTGGGAACGCACGCGCTCGACATCGGCGCGATGACGGTCTTCTTCTACGCTTTTCGCGAGCGCGAGAAGATTTTGAACTTGATCGAAGCCGCATCCGGCGGTCGGCTGACGCCGTCCTACTTTCGCATCGGCGGGCTGATGATGGACTTGCCCGCGGGCTTCGAGCGGCGCGTGCAGCAGTTTATAGACAAGTTTCCGAAGGCCGTCGGCGAGTTTGAGACGCTGCTCTCGGGCAACAGGATTTTCCAGACGCGCACGCAGGGCGTCGGCATCATCACGGCCGAAGACGCAATAGATATGGGCGTCACTGGCCCTTGCCTGCGCGGTTCAGGCGTCGCCGTCGATGTGCGGCGCACGAACCCCTACACGGGTTATGAAACTTACGACTTCGAGGTTCCGGTCGAGCAGAGTTGCGACGTGTGGGCGCGCTATATGGTTCGCATGCGCGAATTGCGCGAATCTCTGAAGATCACGCGGCAGGCTCTCGGCCGTCTGAAACCGGGGCCGGTCAAGGCCGACGCGCCGAAGGTCGTCCTGCCGGATCGCGAGGCGATGAAGACGCACATGGACGCGCTCATTCATCACTTCCTGATCGTGGCCGAAGGCTTCAACGTTCCGGCGGGCGAAATCTATCACCCGATTGAAGGATCGAAGGGCGAACTCGGCTGCTACGTGAGATCTGACGGCGGGCCGAAGCCCGCGCGCGTACACTTTCGCGGCCCGTCCTTTATCAACCTCTCCGCCCTGCCGCACATGGCCGAGGGCGAGATGGTCGCGGACGTGGTCGCCATCATCGGCTCTCTCGACATCGTGCTCGGCGAAATTGATAGATAGATGCGTCAGTTGTCCGTGGTCAGTTGTCCGTTGCATGTGATTATCACACAAGTTACTAAAGACGGATTTGAACAACTGACAAAGAACAACTGACAACTGACAGCTTCTTATGAGTAAACAGTTCACGCCCAACAACCCTCTGCCGCAGGAAGCGCCCGTTCCCGAAGAGATCGCCACGTTTTCGGCGGCGGTCGAAGCGGAGATTGACGGGCATCTGGCGAAGTACCCGTTGAAGCGTTCGGCGATTCTGCCGCTCATGTTCATCGTGCAGCGCGAGCGCGGCTATCTCGACAAGCCGGGCGTGGCTTATCTCGCCGACCGCTTAGGCGTGCGCGTCACGGACATCTGGGAGGTGGCAACCTTCTACTCGATGATCAACACGGAGCCGGTCGGCAAGTATCACCTGCAAGTTTGCCGCACGCTCTCCTGCAAGATCGTCGGCGCGGACAAGATCACCGAACACTGCGTGAGCCGCCTCGGCATCAAGCCGGGCGAGACGAGCGAGGACGGCCAGTTTTCGCTCTCCGAAGTGGAGTGCCTCGGTTCATGCGGCACTGCGCCGATGATGCAGATCGGGTTCGACTATCACGAGAACCTGACCACGGAGAAGGTGGACGAACTGATCGAACTGTGTCGCAGCAATCAACTCTCGAACGGCGTGCGCTAAAGTTTACCGAAAATTTAAGAATTTGAATTTTCATCTCGTGTGAAGAATATGTTTATCGGTGCAATCGGTTGCGAACCGCTCCAACTCGCTCGCGTCGCTCTGGAGCGTTCCGAGTCGCTCGACACTTACCGCCGCCACGGCGGCTATGAGGCGCTCGGCAAGGTGCTCAATGGGATGTCGCCTGACGACGTGATCGGCGAGTTGAAGAAGTCCGCGTTGCGCGGGCGCGGCGGGGCGGGTTTCCCTACCGGCATGAAGTGGAGTTTCGTTCCGAAAGATTCGCCGAAACCGAAGTACGTCGTCTGCAACGCCGACGAATCGGAGCCCGGCACTTTCAAGGATCGCTACATCATGGAGCGCGACCCGCACATGCTCATCGAGGGCATGCTCATCGCCGCCTACGCGCTCGGCTCAAAGGCTTGTTACATCTACACGCGCGGCGAATATCGCTATCTCATCGAGATCATGGATCGCGCGATTGAAGAGGCGCGCGCCGCAGGGTTCGTCGGTGAGCGGATTCAGGGGACGGATTTCGGTTGCGAGGTCTACACGCATTCGGGCGCGGGCGCTTACATTTGCGGCGAAGAGACCGCGCTTCTGAACTCGCTCGAAGGACTGCGCGGGCACCCGCGCATGAAGCCGCCCTTCCCCGCCGTCGCGGGTCTCTACGGCTGCCCGACGGTCGTCAACAACGTCGAGACGCTGACGGCCGTGCCGGACATCATCAGGATGGGCGGCGAGGCTTATCAGAAGTTAGGCACGGAGAAGAGCGGCGGCACGAAGCTCTGGTCGGTCAGCGGCCACGTCAACCGTCCCGGCGTCTACGAACTCCCGATGGGCTACGCCGACATGGAAAAGTTCATCATGGAAGACTGTCAGGGCATCACGAACGGGCGCAAATTGAAGGCCGTGATTCCGGGCGGGTCGAGCGTCTACATCATGCCCGCGTCCGACATCGAAGGCAAAAACGTGACGATGGATTACGAGGGACTGGTCGCCGCCGGTTCGATGGTCGGCTCGGGCGGCTTCATCGTGATGGACGACACGGTGGACATCTTCGAATCGACGAAAAATCTGACCGAGTTTTACAAGCACGAATCATGCGGCTGGTGTACGCCCTGCCGTGAGGGCACGGACTGGCTCGTCAAAGTCTTCAAACGCATCGCGCGCGGCGAAGGCAAAGCGGACGACGCGCAACTTCTACTGGACTTGTGCGACAACATCGAGGGCAAGTCGTTTTGTCCGCTCGGCGACGCCGCATCGTGGCCGATCCAATCCGCGATCAAGAAGTTTCCCGAAGATTTCAGGAAACACCTGACACCGCTCGCGAAGACCGAAGCGTTGCCGACGATGGCGAGCGGGAACGGCCGCCAAAATTCAGAAACGGACTCATTTATTTCGAAAACGCGATAAGCAGGGTTTTAATTGTCCCGAAGTATTTCAGTTCATGGTTGAGAAAATCGCAGCGAGGCCGCTCGTCAAGACCGAAGCGTTGACGGCGATGGCGGGCGGCTGACCGGGCGGCGGAAATCGTTTGACGGTGGCGACCGATGAAAAGCACTAAGGCGTTCATTCTTTCGATCACGCTGCTGGGCGCAGTCTTCCCCGTCCTGCCCGTGTCGGCCGGTAGTCTTTCGAGGAGCGTGGCAGGCCAGTGTCAGGGCACGGATGAATCCGTTCGTAAAGAGTTGCGCTTCGGGCGCGGGCGCACGACGACGGTTGTTCGCGACAGGATTAAACTTTGTACGAGCCACGACTATTACGTGCGCGCGCGAAGGGGTCAGCGAATGCGCGTCCATCTCGTCGCCGGTAAGAAGACCTCTTTCGCGGTGTATGGGCCGACCGACCGCCTCTCCGACGGCGTGTGGGACTGGGCGGGCGAGTTGCCCGAGACGGGTGAATACCAGATCAGCATCGGCACGGACGTTACGGCGCGCTACACACTCGAAGTTACGATTCGTTAATTTAAAAGCATGGCTACCGAACTCATAAAAGTCACGATCAACGGCAATCCCTACGAGGTGGAGAAAGGCGCGCGTCTCATCGACGTGTGCCGCAAGCGCGGGCACGCCGTCCCCTCCTTCTGTTATTACGCAGACCTCGCGCTGCAAGCCTCTTGCCGCATGTGTCTCGTGCGTATCGAGAAGATGCCGAAGCTGCAAACGTCCTGCACGATCATCTGTACGGACGGCATGAGCGTCACGACCGAGAGCGAGGAGATCGAGAAGGCGCAGCGCGGCATGGTGGAGTTCCTGCTGGCGAACCACCCGCTCGACTGCCCGGTCTGCGACCGCGGCGGCGAATGCGAGTTGCAGGAGATGGTCTTCGACTGGGGCGGCCTCGAAGAACGCTTTCAGGAGAAGAAAAACTACTACCCCGAAAAATTTCTCTCGCCCATCGTCGCCAACGACCCGCAGCGTTGCATCCTGTGCAAACGATGCACGCGCGTCTGCGACGAGTGGATGGGCGAAGACGCGATTGAAGCGGGCGGGCGCGGCGCGAACACCGTCATCGGCACGTTCGACGGCTGGCTCAACTGCTCGCAGTGCGGCAACTGCATCGAAGTCTGCCCGACGGGCACGCTCCTCGATGCCACCTACAGGCATCAGGCGCGCCCGTGGGAACTTTCGCAGACCACTACGACCTGCAACTTCTGCTCCGACGGCTGCCAGATGTCGCTAGGCGCGCGCGCGGGCGAGGTGATGCGTTCCGTCGCGCGCGACCGCTACGTCAACGGCATCAACGGCGAATTCCTCTGCATCAAAGGCCGCTTCGCGCACCCTTTCATCAATCACGAGGAGCGCATCAAGACGCCGCTCATCCGCTATAAGAAGGGCGGCAAGTTGATCCCGGCGACGTGGGACGAGGCCATCCGGCACACGGCCGAGAAACTGCAAGCGATCAAAGAGGCGCACGGCGGAGATTCCGTAGGCGTCGTCGGCAGCCCGCGCCTCACCAACGAGGCGAATTACGCGCTGCTCAAGTTCGCGCGTGAAGTTTTGGCGACGAACAATTACACGGCGGCGGAAGCCTTCTCGCTCGCGCCCTTCTTCGCTTCTCTGAGCGCGCCGCTCGCGACGCACCGCGACATACGCCACGCCAAGACGATCATCCTGATCGGCGGCGAGCCGGAAGAATTGCAGCCGCTTACCGGGCGACAGATACGACAGGCCGTCCGGAACGGCGGCGCAAAGCTCGTCATCGTCAACAGCGTGCCGATTCGTTTGAAACAGGCGGCGACGCAGTTCATACACATGAACCCCGGCGCTGAGGATGCCGCCGTGCTCGCCTTCGCGGGCAGCGAGTATGCGACCGCCGCGCACAAGATGGGCGTCGAGTCGCAGGAGTTGGTTGACGCGCGGCGCATCATCGAAGAGACGAAGGGCGATGTCGTCGTCATGTTCGGCGAGCTCGGCGCGGCGGCGCAAACCGCTCTGGCGAACCTCCCGTCGGCTTACGGCGAAAGCGTCGGGCGACGCTTTCTGTTCCACCCGCTGCCGCTCTACAACAACAGCCTCGGCGTCCACGACCTCGGCCTGATGAACGGCGCGCTCGATACGGCCGCGATGCTCGACGCGGCGGGCGCGTCCCTGCGCGCTCTCTACGTCGCGGGCAGTTTCCTGCCCCGGCATCTCGCCGGGCGCGCGGATGCCCTCTCGAAGCTCGATTTCCTCGTCGTGCAGGAAATGTTCGAGACCGAGACGACCGCGCACGCCGACGTGGTCTTCCCCGCGGCCTCTTACGCCGAGACCGACGGCACGTTCACGAACAACAGCGGCCTCGTCCAACGCGTGCGCCAGTCGATCCCGCCCGTCCACCAGTCTAGACCGGACTGGATGATCACGGACGCGCTTGCGCTCGCCTCGGGCGTGAATTTCGACTTCCAGTGGTCGGCCGGTCGAGTCTTTCTTGAACTCGCGCGAAACACGCCCGCTTATGCCGGAATGAAGTACGCGCTGTTGAAAGATGAGACCCAGCCCGTGCAGGCAAGGCACGCCATCGCGGGAGAAGGCGGCGAGACAGCGGCGGCGGGCGCGCTCGAAACCTTGCGGGCGGCCGTCGAAGCGTTAAGCATCGAGGGCGAAAAGATCACGGGCACGCCGCCCGTCGGCCACGAACTGTTCAAGCCGGGGACGCTGACGGGCAAGACGCCGCAGTTCCCCCTGCTCGACGCCGGCAACCCGAAGCCCCCCACGGTGCTCGTGTCGCCGCTCTATCAAATTTCCGTTGACCCGACACTGCGCCGCGCGACCGTAGCCGCCGCGGGAGACTAGAAAAACGCTGAACTGTGAACGCGGAACGATGAAGTAAAGAAATGCGCTTCCGCCTCCGGTTCATCGTTCATCGTTCCTACTTCATCGTTTAACTTATGGATTGGAGCACACTTACTTACGTCGGTTTGAAGATGCTCGGCATCAACATCGCTTTCGTCGTGGTGCTGATGATCGTGGCCTACACGGTGCTGGCCGAGCGGCGCATTCTCGCGCTGATTCAGGGGCGGCTAGGGCCGAACCGCGTCGGCTACGGCGGCATCCTGCAACCGTTCGCAGACCTCCTGAAGTTCATCTTCAAGGAGGAGATCGTCCCCGACAAGGCGACGAAGTTCGTCTATTTTCTCGCGCCCATGATCGCCATCGTCGGCGCGCTGATGACGATCATCGTCTACCCGTTCGGCCCCGAGATGAACCTGCCTTTCATCGGCGTGGTCAAGCTCGTCGTCGCGCAGTTCGACGTGGGGCTGCTGTATGTTCTGGCGATCACCTCAATCGGCGTCTACGGCATCGCGCTGGCCGGTTGGTCTTCCAACAACAAGTACAGCCTCATGGGCGGCCTGCGCGCGTCGGCGCAGTTGATCTCTTACGAGCTTTCGCTGGGGCTGGCGCTGGTGGGCGTCGTGCTGCTGTCCGGCACGCTCGACCTCTATCAGATAGTCGAACAGCAGTCGGGCTACTGGTGGCTCGGCGGCGTCGTGCCCGTGCCGCGCTGGAACATCTTCCCGCAGGCGCTCGGCTTCATCATCTACCTCATTTCCGCTATCGCCGAGACGAACCGCGTGCCTTTCGACCTGCCGGAAGCCGAGACGGAACTCGTCGCGGGCTTCCACACGGAATACAGCGCGCTCAAGTTCGCGCTCTTCTTCATGGCCGAATACGTCAACATGTTCACGGTCTCGATGCTGGCGGCGACGCTCTTCTTCGGCGGTTGGAATTTCCCGTGGCTCGACCTCATCGTGTCGCCCGGCGGTATACTGTTCGGGCTTCTGAGCGCCGCGGCGTTCCTCTTGAAAGTTCTCTTCTTTCTGTTTTTGTACATCTGGCTGCGCGGAACGCTGCCGCGTTTTCGTTTCGACCAGTTGATGAACTTCGGTTGGAAATTTCTCTTGCCGGTGGCGATCCTAAACGTCGTCCTATCGGCGACGGTCGTGTTCGCGATCATTTATTTCCGCGCCTGAACGTGAGGCGAGGGTACAGGCGCGCGCGCGGGGCATTGCTTTAGCGGCCACGCGTTCGCCCTTCTCCTTTTTTGCTTATGACGACTCTAATTTTCGTGCTTCTGGCGGGTCTCGCCGTCGGCTCGGCGATCGCCATGGTCGTGCAGCGCAACCCGCTCTATAGCGCGATCTCTCTGATTGGCGTCTTCATCGCGCTTGCCGGTTTATACCTGACGCTCGCCGCGCCGTTTCTCGCCGCCATTCAAATAATCGTCTACGCGGGCGCGATCATGGTGCTCGTCGTCTTCGTCATCATGCTGCTCAACGTCGAGGAAGAGGAGCATAAACCGTTGCGGCTGGGCTATCTGACGGCCGTCGCGATCCTGCTGGCGGCCGTGCTGTTCGGCGAGGCCGGTTTCATTCTCTACTTCATGGGCAATTCGCCGCTCGACCCGCTCGACCCGAACATGGCGGGCAACGCCTCGAACGTCGGGCTGACGAGTTCCATCGGGACGGGACTTTTCACAACCTACCTGTTGCCCTTCGAGATCACGTCCATCCTGTTGTTGATGGCAATCGTCGGCGCGATGACGCTCGCGCGGCGCGTCGGACTGCGCCCGACGGACGTAGCCATCCCCGGCTCGATGGTCGTGCCGCGCCACTCGATTGACCCGAAGGCCGTGGGCGACGCGACCGAAGTCGAAACTTCGACCACCGACGAAGCGCGGCAGGCGCTCGGACTGGCAAACGCCCCGCGCAGGCCGGAAGAATAGGCGAGAGGAAATTTTATGCCCGGTGTCTCACTTTCATGGTATCTCGCGCTCTCGGCGGTGTTGTTCACCATCGGCGTTGCGGGCGTCATCATCAAACGCAACGCCATCGCCATGTTCATGTGCATCGAGTTGATGCTGAACGCCGTCAATTTAACTTTCGTCGCCTTCTCAAGTTACTTCCGCGATGTCTCGGGTCAACTCTTCGTCTTCATCGTGATGACGGTGGCGGCGGCCGAGGCGGCGGTCGGACTCGGCATCATCCTCGCCGTCTTTCGCAACCGCGAATCGCTCGACGTGGACGATTCGAGTGTGTTGAGGAACTGAAGATTGTCCGTTGTCAGTCGTCAGTTGTATGTGGCTCTCGCGCATGTGGCTAAAGTTAAAATTGAACAACTGACGCTGGACAACGGACAACGGACAACGGACAACGGACAGCCCTTATGCTTCGTTTCATCATCCTTGCGCCGCTCGTCGGCGCGGCCATCAACTGGCTCGTCGGCCGTCGCGTGCGGAGCGAAGCCTTCATCGGCGCGGTCGCTAGTTTGTCCATCGCCGTCTCGTGCGCGCTGTCGCTGTGGCTGGCGTTCGGGCCGAACGGCGCGCTCGTGGGCGAACCGAAAGTCATCCTCGATCACGTCTGGACGTGGATGGAGGTCGGCACTTTTCGCGCCGACATCGGTTTCGCGATGGATCGACTGAGCGGCATCTACGCGTGCTTCATCACGTTCGTCGGGCTGCTCATACACATCTTCGCCACCGGCTACATGCACGGCGACAAAAGTTTTTATCGCTTCTTCGCCTACCTGAACCTCTTCATGTTCATGATGCTGACGCTGGTGCTGGCCGATAACCTGCTCCTGATGTTCGTCGGCTGGGAAGGCGTGGGGCTGTGTTCATACCTCCTGATCGGCTACTACATCGACCGCCGGGAAGCGGGCGACGCGGCGAAAAAGGCTTTCGTCGCCAACCGCGTCGGCGACTGGGGCGTCGTGCTCGGCATCATGCTCATCTTCTCGCTCAGCGGTTCGATCAGTTTCTTCGACAAGACCGGCATCGGCGTGCCCGTCAAGAGCGCGATGGCCGCAATCGCCGCGATGCCGGTCGATCCTTTTACGTGGGGTGCGCTCGTTGCGGGCGGCATCACGTCGGCGGCGCTGCTTCTCTTTATCGGCGCGACGGGCAAGAGCGCGCAGATACCTCTTTTCGTCTGGTTGCCGGATGCGATGGCGGGGCCGACGCCCGTTTCCGCTCTCATCCACGCGGCGACGATGGTCACGGCGGGCGTCTACATGATCGTGCGCTGCTCGGCCGTCTACACGCACGCGCCGACGGCCATGTTCATCGTCGCAGTTGTCGGCGCGCTGACCGCGCTTTTCGCCGCGACCATCGGCATCGCGCAGAACGACATCAAGAAGGTTCTCGCCTACTCGACCGTCTCCCAACTCGGCTACATGATGCTCGCCTGCGGCGTCGGCGCGTTCGTCGCGGCCATCTTCCACGTCATGACGCACGCCTTCTTCAAGGCGCTGCTGTTCCTCGGTTCGGGCAGCGTCATCCACGGCATGCACCACGAACAGGACATGCGGCGCATGGGCGGCCTGCGCAAGTACATGCCCGTCACGTTCGCCACGATGCTCACGGGTTGGCTCGCCATCAGCGGTATCCCCATCTTCGCGGGTTTCTTCTCGAAAGACGAAATCCTGTGGAAGACCTGGAGCACGGGCGCGACCGCGATTCCGGCGTGGGCGGGCAAAACGCTCTGGATAGTCGGCGCGCTGACCGCGCTCTTGACGGCCATCTACATGACGCGTCTGATGGTCATGACTTTCTGGGGAACCGAGCGCTTCCGCGAGGCGCACGCCGGGGGACAGGCCGACGAGGCGCACGCACACGCCTACGACGAGGGCGACAAGGCGCACGACGCAAAACACTTCTCAGCAGGAGACCGCCCGCACCACGAACCCGGCGCGCAAGTCTCCGACACGCACGCTTCCGCGCACGCCGTTGATGATGAAGACGACGATCACGCGCACCATCAAGGCCCCGTCACACCGCACGAGTCGCCGTGGACGATGACCGTGCCGCTCGTCGTGCTGGCGATCCTTTCGACGTTCGGCGGACTCGTCGGCGTGCCTTACGCTTTGAGCGGCGGCGCGATGAACAACTATTTCGAGCACGCCCTCGAACCCGTCGTCGAGCGCGCCCCGCAGCGCGGAGGCGGCCACGCGGAAGTCGGCGCGGGCGAGCATGGCGGCGCGGGCGATCACGCCTCAACGCCCGCAACCGCGCCCGGCTCTCACGCTCAAACCCCCTCGCACGGAAACGAGGGCGCGTTGCCTCCCTCGGTGGGCGAGGGCGAGCACGGCGGCGCGCCTGCCGCCGAACACGCGCACGACCCGGCCGAGGTTCGCGCGGAGAGGATTTTCAGCGGCATCTCCATTGCCATCGCGCTCGCAGGAATCGGCATCGGCTGGACGGTCTTCAGGAAGAACCCGTTGCGCGTGATGCCGCGCCTGTTAGAGAACAAGTATTACGTAGACGAAGCCTACGACGCGGCAATCATCAACCCGATAAAGACGGGGTCGCGCGAGGGGCTGTGGAAGATTTTCGACGTGAGGGTAGTTGACGGGTTGGTCAACGGGCTGGCGCGCGCCGTCGGCGGCGGGGGCGAAATCGCGCGCAGGCTACAGGCCGGGTTCGTGCGCGGCTATGCGGCCGTCATCCTGCTCGGCGCGCTGCTCGTGATCGGCTATTTCGTTTTCAACTTCAGCCGCGTGCTGTCGCAACTGTAAAATTTTATGCTCCAGCGTTCGCTCTTAACCGTCCTCATCCTGCTGCCCGTCGCGGGCGCGCTCGCCGCCGTCATCTACGGTATGGCCGCGCCGCGCAACGAGAAGGCTTCGCGTTGGATCGCGCTCCTGTTCTCGACGGCGACCTTCGCCCTGTCGCTGTTGCTGCTCGCGGGCGGCGGCTATACGGACTCGGCCGCGTTTCGCTTCGAGCAGAACTTGCCGTGGATCGGGGCAATCGGCGCGCGTTATCACGTCGGCGTGGACGGCATCAGCCTGTGGCTCGTCATCCTGACGACGCTGCTCGTGCCCATCGCGATTGTTTCGAGTTGGCACGCGGTGGAGAAACGCCCGCTCGCTTTCTATGCGTTCATCCTGCTTTTGGAGAGCGCGATGATCGGCGTCTTCGTCTCGCTCGACCTGCTCGTCTTCTACCTGTTTTTCGAGGCGTCGCTCGTGCCGATGTTTTTCCTGATCGGCGTGTGGGGCGGCGAGCGGCGGATCTACGCGGCGGCGAAGTTTTTCATCTTCACGGCGATTGGAAGCTTGCTGATGCTCGTCGGTATCATCGCGCTTTACTACATACACAAAAACCAGGCGGGCTTCGGCACGTTCGACTACACGACGCTGCTCGCGTCTCTGCGCAGCAGCCAGATGGTGCTCGGCGCGGACGCGCAGTTCTGGCTCTTCCTAGCCTTCGCCATCGCCTTCGCGATCAAAGTGCCGCTCTTCCCTTTTCACACGTGGCTGCCCGACGCGCACACGGAAGCTCCGACGGCCGGTTCGGTCATCCTCGCGGGCGTGCTCCTGAAGATGGGAACTTACGGCCTGATGCGCTTCAACCTCGCGCTCTTCCCGGACGCCTCGCGCGATTTTGCGCCCGTCCTCATCGCGCTCGCCGTCATCGGCATCATCTACGGCGCGCTCGTGGCGATGGTGCAGCCCGACGTGAAGCGCCTGGTCGCCTACTCGTCCGTCAGTCACATGGGGTTCGTCGTGCTCGGCCTGTTCTCGTTCACGGAACAGGGTATGCAGGGATCGCTTTACCAGATGTTGAATCACGGCGTTTCGACGGGCGCGCTCTTCCTGCTCGTCGGCATGATTTACGAACGACGCCACACGCGCATGATCTCCGAGTTTGGGGGCCTGGCGAAGCCGATGCCGTGGTTTGCGACGCTCTTTGTCTTCGCCTCGCTCTCGTCCGTCGGCTTGCCGATTTTGAACGGCTTCATCGGCGAATTTTTGATCATGCTCGGCATGTGGACTTCGCCCGCGCTTTCGCAGACGTGGGCGCGCGTGGCGACGATGCTCGCGGCGACGGGCGTCATCTGGGCGGCCGTCTACATGCTCTGGATGTTGCAGCGCGTGCTCTTCGGGCGCGTGACGAACGAACGGAACAAGAACCTGACCGACCTCAACCGGCGCGAACTCGGTCTGCTCCTCCCGCTGCTTGCGCTGATGATCTTCATGGGCGTCTACCCGCGGCCGTTCCTTAATCGTTCGCGCGCCGCGGTCGAACTCGTACGCTCGCGCGTTGTGGCGACCGAGGGCGGCGGCGTCATCGCGGAGCGGTAGCGATCTCGAACTTGAAATCTCGAAATTTCAAATTTGAAATTTCGAATTTGAAATCTCAAATATGAATGGAAAAGTTGGATGGAAAAGTTGAACAAGGCAGATTCGCTGATGAAGTTTTGATTAAGTAAAGTATGTTGAAATTAACTAGAATTTTACGTCTCTCCGGTTTGCTCGTCGTGCTCTGCGGCTTGCTGCCCATCTCTGCGGGGTCGCGCGCCGAGACGAAGGATGAGTTCAGTATCAAGCTGAAAGGCATTGACGGGAAGACCTATGACGTGGCGAAGATGCGCGGCGAGGTCGTGCTCGTCTCGTTCGGCGCGACGTGGTGCAAGCCCTGTGCGGCGGAACTGGAAGCGTTGGAAGGGTTGAAGCAGGAATATGCGGGGCGCGCGGTCAAGTTTCTCTGGGTGAGCATCGAATCGGACGATCAAACTTCCAATGAACTTTTGCGCGACTATGCGAAGTCTCTAAAGATGACGATTCCCGTGCTGCGCGACCCGGAGAAGACGGCTTTCGCGCAATTCAGCGAACGCGTTCGCCTGCCGATGGTTGTCTTTTTCGACCGGGAGGGAAATTTCGTCGCCCCGAAACACACGGGCATGACTTCGCAGGCCGAGGATTATAAAAAGGTTATTCGCGCACGCCTCGATGCCTTATTACGCGCGCAGGAGAAAGCGGGCGCAAGCGGCTCTCTGCGGCAAACTTCGCAGCCGTCGCCGCCCGAACAACGTAACGAACGTTTGCGCTGAGTTAAAAAGATGAACCTGTGTCTTGCCTTTCAAACCGCTCAGGCCGCGTCGCCTGACATCAATTTCACGCTCATCCTGCCGGAGATGATAGTCGCCGTCGCGGGCGTGCTCGTCATGCTCGTCGATGCCTTCACGCGCCGGACGAATCAGCGCTGGGTGACGGGGGCGATCTCGCTCGTCGGACTCGCAGCAGCCGCCGCCGTCTGCGTCAACTTGTGGGACGATCAAACGAGCGTGCGCGAAGCCTTCAACGGCATGATCGTGCTCGACCGGATGCGGCTCTCCTTCACGCTCGTCTTCCTCATCGTCTCGGCGCTCACCGTGCTGATTTCGATGATCTGGGTAGAGTGGGAGAATCTACCCGCGGGCGAATTTCATTCGCTGCTGCTGTTCGCCACGGTCGGCATGATGTTGATGGCTTCCGGCGGCGACCTCGTGATCATCTTCCTCGGTCTCGAACTGCTCTCAATCGCCACCTACGTGATGGCCGGGTTCCGCCGCACCGACCTGCGATCCAACGAATCCTCGATGAAGTATTTCATCCTCGGCTCGTTCTCGTCGGCGTTCCTGCTCTACGGCATCGCGCTCGTCTACGGCGGCACTTCGCTGGCAAACGGAGGCGCGGGCACGACTAACATCAAAGAACTCGCCTTGCGCGTCGGCGCGGAAAACGCGCTGGCTTACCCCGCCCTGCTCTACGGTGGCGCGGCGCTGATGCTCGTCGGGTTCGGCTTCAAGATCGCGACCGCCCCGTTTCACATCTGGACGCCGGACGTGTACGAGGGCGCGCCGACGCCCGTTACGGCCTTCATGGCCGCCGGGCCGAAGGCTTCCGGTTTCGCGGCCTTCATGCGCGTTTTCATCTTCGGCTTCCCCTTCATCGCCGCCACGACGAACGCCTCGCAACTTCACTCAGCGTGGGTCAATGCCCTCTGGTTGCTCGCCATTCTGACAATGACAGTCGGCAACCTCGCCGCGCTCGTGCAAAATAACGTCAAGCGCATGCTCGCTTATTCGTCCATCGCGCACGCGGGCTACGCGCTCGTCGGCTTCGTCGCGGCGGGCATGGCCGCGGACGAACAGCTGCAATCGGATGCCATCGCCGCCGTCGCCTTCTACCTTCTGGCCTACGCCGTGATGAACCTCGGCGCGTTCGCCGTCGTCACGCTCATCGCGCGCAGCGGCGACCGTCGCACCGAGATCGAAGACTACAACGGCATCGGATTTACCGCCCCCGCTCTCTCTTTCGCGCTCACGCTCTTTCTCCTGAGCCTGCTCGGCATCCCGCTCACAGCGGGCTTCATGGGCAAGGTGATGGTCTTTCGCGCCGCCCTCGATCAGGGGTTCTACGGGCTTGTCGTCATCGGGGTGCTCAACACGGCGATCTCGGTTTACTATTATTTGCGCCTCATCGTCGTGATGTTCTTCCGCGAACGCTCAACCGCGTGGAGCGCGCCCGTCGTGCCGATCAGCGTCGCGCTGGCGATCATCATCACGGCGCTGGGAGTTTTTTATCTGGGGATTTTTCCGGGTCAGGTGTTGGACGCCTTCCGCTCCCCGCAACGCGTGGTCAGTCAGTTGGAGTGACGTGTGACGAGAGAAGAAAGTAAATCGTGAATCGTAAATCGTGAATAGAAAGAATCCGCTTTCGTCTATTCACGATTTACGATTTACGGCTTTTCCGGCTCGTCACCCGTCAACCATCATCTTTTTATGTCGTCAGCGACGAAGACCGGGAAGCGGAAGATCGCGTCGGAAACGCCGGAGGCCGGGACGGCGGAGCGGCTACTTGCGCCCGGCTCATTCGAATCGCTGGCCGCACAGATCAAGGAGACGCTCGGCGAGGCGTGGTTGCCGCGCTACTACGTCGAGCGGATTTTGCCCCTCCGAACGCGCTCTCATAAATTACAAGCCGCCGCCGCCGCTATTGTGCGCCCCGAACAAGTCAGCGTGCAGCACACGCTTCTCGGCATCGAGTTGAAGATCGGCCGCCGTCGTATCAACTGCCCCGATCTGGCGACGGCACGCTATCTGGCAACTTTCGCCCGCGCCGGTTGCAGCGAGGTGGCCGTCCCTTACGATATTTCGCGTATTTCCCTGCTCGCGGACGAACTCGAATCAAGCTGGCAGCGCATGTTGTTGCTCGTCGAACATCTGGCGGGCGCGCGGAACAGGGCTTACCGCACGCGCCTGCGAACATCTCTGGTAACGGAGGCTCGCCGCGGAATCGCAGAGGCCGGAGCCGGCACACTTATTCCACAATTCAACCAGAACACTAAACAACGCAGGCGCGGCGTTTGAACATCAAACCCCGAACTGGTAAATTATTATTTGATGATGCAAGAAGTTAAAGAGACAATCACGCCTATCGATCAAGAGGAACCGCTCCCTTTCCCTTTCAACCAGCGCACCTTTTGCCGTTTCGAGCCTATCGAGAAACGCATCGAAGAAATTCGCGTGCTGATCATCGACAACCTTCTGCGCGACGAGCGCGATTTGTCGGAGATGGCCGCGCGTGAATGGGGGCGTCGCGCCTCGTCGCACCTCCAGCGCGAGCGTAAGATCGCGGGTCTGGCCGTCGGCAACATTCGCAACAACATCTCGCGTCTGGTGCGGCGTCCTGAAACGCGCGTCGCGCATGTCTCGGAAGTCGCAGAGGCGGCCGCGGAGTTTCAGCCGCAGGCCATCGTGCTGAGCGGCACGCTGCGCGATTTCGACTACTATCATCCGAGCATCGTCGAAAGCTTCGGACAGTTTATCCGCACGACCAAAATTCCCGTGCTCGGCATTTGCGGCGGACACCAACTCGTCGGCCTCGGTTTCGGCGCACGCGTCGTGACGCTCGACAACATGGAGCAGCACGAGCGGCGCGAAGGCCGCCCGTTCGAGTACCAGTATCGCTTCATACGCATCACCGAACCCACAGACCCGATCTTCGAGGGCGTTAGCGACCGCGATTCTGGCATCTGGCAGGACTACACCGTCGAAGCCTGCATCCTGCGCGTCTGGCAGAATCACGGCCTGCAACTCGACCGCGTGCCGGAAGGTTTCAAACTACTCGCCACGGCCTACTTCTGCCGCAATCAGATGCTCGTGAAGCGCACGGACGGCCAACTCATCTACACGGTGCAATTCCACCTCGAAAAATCTTTCGAGGATTGGGACAAGACGCGCGCGACGCGCTGGGAGCATCCGAACGAATCGCGCGACGGACGCATCATCTTCGAGAACTTCCTGCGCGAATCGCTCAGGCACACGACGTAAATCTCAGCCCCGGCGACGAAAAATCAACGTCGAAAAATGCGAAAGCCACCGACCCGCGAGTCGGTGGCTTTCGCCGTTAGAGGCCGCCGGGCGCTGTTTCCCCAGTCTCAGATAGTAGGCACGTTTTCCATCGTTCGTTGAATCAAGCGATCCACCACGGCTTCGAGGCTGTTGGTCTCGGCGAAGACCTGTAGTTGCTCGTCGGCCGACGTGCCGCGTTCGAGGATGGTGTGGATGTGTTCGACTTCCTTGCGCGAGCCGAGATCGTCCAGCACCTCGTCAACGAATTCGAGCAATTCGAGTATGAGATCGCGGACGGGAACCTCCTTCTGCTTGCCGAAGTCGATCATCTTTCCCTGCAAGCCCCAGCGCACCGCGCGCCACTTGTTCTCCTGAATCAACGCGCGACGGTACAGGCGGAAGCCGAGATTCTTCTCGATCAGTTTATCGAGCCGGGCGACGATGGCCTGAAAGAGCGCGGCGATGGCGATGGTATCGTCGACGCGGGTCGGGATGTCGCAGACGCGAAATTCGAGCGTCTCGAAAACGGGATGCGGCCTCACGTCCCACCAGATTTTTCGCGGGTTGGTGATGCAGTTCGTTTCGAGCAGGAGGTTGACGTATCGCTGGAAGGAGACGTAAGAGTCGAAGTGATCGGGGATGTCCGTGCGCGGAAACTTCTTGAACACTTCGGAGCGGTAAGACTTCAGCCCGGTGTTGATGCCGAGCCAGAAGGGCGACGATGTGGTCAACGCCAGAACGTGCGGCAGGAAATAGCGGGCGGCGTTCATAATGTGAATCTGACGCTCGCGGTCTTTGATGCCGACGTGGACGTGCAGGCCGAAGATGAGAAGCGAGCGCGCCACCATCTGTAATTCCTCGATGAGCAGCGTGTAGTGCGGGTCGTCGTAAATCTTCTGCTCGCGCCACTGCGAGATCGGGTGGGTGGAGGCGGCCACCACTTCGAGATTGTTCTTGCGCGCGAGCGAAGAGACTATGGCGCGCAGGTTCGTGATGTCCGTGCGCGCCTCCTGTATGTTGTGACAGATGCCCGTGCCGACCTCGATCATCGACTGGATCATCTCAGGTTTGATCTTCTCGCCGAGGAGCATCTTGCCTTCTTCAAGCATCTCCGAGACGTGCGAACGCAACTCGCGCGTCTTCGGATCGACGATCTGAAATTCTTCTTCGATGCCAAGCGTGTATTGCTCGAACATAAGTTTTCGCTCTCCTTACAAGACCTGACCTACGGTTTCAGCTAAGAGGGAAGAAAATGAAAACTTCAAAATTGTCCCGCTACCCCCTCGCGCCTCGCGCCGGCGCGGGCGCTCTTTCCACAATCGGCTCACGCGAGCACGGATTTAATGGCCTCCCAATCGGGCGTCTCGCCGCGCAACTTCTCGCTCCAAAAATGGCGGAGCGCGCTGAGCGGCGTAGAGGCCGGGGCGTGCAAATCGAAATGAATTGACCAGCGCGATGCGTCGCCCTTCCGGCGCAGGAAATGGAGGGCGGCGCGCGAACGTCCCCTCTCGAAAAAACCCTCCGCGCAGTCGCCGTGCGAGGCGAAGCGCGACGTGAAACGGTCATGCGCGGCGAGCGTTCGCGACAGACCCCGGCGCGCGCGAAAACTCATGCCGACGCCGCCGGTGCCGTACACATTTTCAATGTTCTCTATCTCGTGCCACAAATTCAGATCGTTCAAGCGGGCGGCAAAGAGCAGCAATGCCTGCTGTTTGTCTCCGGCGAGCGAATCGAACGCGGCGCGACCGTCCGCGTGCCCGTACAAGCCTTCGAGTTTGCGTGTCAAAGCGTCGCCGAGCGCACCCGGCAAATCGTCTAAGCGTACTTTCGCGGCTTCCGTCTCGCTCATCAAGTTCCGCGCAGAGCGCGCTGCATGATCGAGCGATCTTTGTTCGATAGACCCTGAAAACGCACGCCCACGCCGAGGCCGGGATTGCTGTAGACCACTTCGGCGTTGACGATCACGTCGCCCTCCGCGAAAGGCAGACGCAGCGTGAGCAGGCCGCCTTCGGGCAGTTCGGTCTGCGTGTTCATGTAGAGGCCGCCGGGACTGATGTCCTTTGTGCTGGCGACGGCCGTGCCGTCCGCGCCGTCGAAGTACACATCGACTATCAGGCGCGAACGGTCGTGCTGGCGACGCTCGTCCACGGGCAAATTCGACTCATCTGCTGCGCCAATCTCTTCGCTCATAACTCTCACTCCTCGTGCCGGACGAGTTGGATTTCACGTCTAACTTTATCTTACTCGAATCAGCGTGTACGCATCGTACGTTTTACGCGACGCAAACGGCGGCCGCAACGTACGGCTTCAAATTTTCTCGTCGATGATAAAAGTCGGAACCATGCCGCCCCCCGACGAAACGTTGGCGAGTTCGGTGAAGGACAGGCGTGTGAAGGCCGAGCCGACCTTGCCGAAGAACAGGAGCGGGTCGAGGTCAACGAGTTGCTCCGCGAACTCGAAGGTGCCGTCGGGTTGCAGCGCGGGAAACGGTTCGCGCGCCGTGCTGACGCGTTCCTGCAACAGGTAATCGCCGTTCGAGAGCGCGTGGCGCAGGGCTTCGTTCCAGCCGATTTCGTCGGTGTTCCAGCCGATGTGAATGCCGTGGCCGCCATAGTCGTCGTTGGGTTTCAGAACGAGGCGGTCGCGCGAGTTGGCGGCGAATTCGAGAAGGTCGATTTGTTCGCCATAATGATCCGTTCGTTCGGCGCGCACCTTGCGCGTCCAGGGCACGTGCGCGCGGACGGCGGCGCGCTCCTCCTCCGTAAAGAGATGCGCGTAGCGTTCGTTTGTGAGCACGGCGAACAGGGCTTTTTTGTGAATCAACTTGGAGCGGAAGCTGTTGACCATGCAGATCGCGCCCGCGCGATACGCGTCGAGCAGCGCCGGAAACTCTCCCATGAGCGGGATGTACTCGTTGACGAGCAGACGCTTGTAAACGATGTCGATCTCGTCCGCGCCCGCGCGCAGGCGTCCGCCGCTGAACTCCAATTCCTGCGGCGAGCAGACGATTGAACGATAGCCCTCGCTCTCGAAGTATTCCTGAAACAACTCGAACTCTTTTTGCGTCGGCAGGTCTTTCAGATCGACGATTGCGATGAGCGGTTTGCGTTCCGGCTCGCGCCCCAAATATTCCGCGTATGCGCGCAGCAACACTTCGAGCATGAGGTGACGGCCGTAGAGCGGGCGCACGTTGTAACGCTCGCTGAAGCGTTTCATCACGGGCAACTCGGAGAATATCTTGTAGGCGGCGTCAACGTAGGCGATACCGGCGGGGCTTTCGCCGTTGAGTTCAACGAAGCTGTAGGCGTCTTCCGTCAGAAAGGAATCGAGCCGCGCGGTCGGGGAGACGGCGGCGTAGCCGGGGTCGATGGCGACGAGGTCTCGTTCGAGTTCCGTAATGCCGAGTTCGTCCAGCAACTCGTCGTTGCCGACCGCCGCGTCCTTCACCTTCTGGATCGCGCTCCAGACGATTTCACAGATGCTCTCGATGCGCGCGAAGTCGGTTTCGGTGACGAAGTGCGGGCGCAGGTAAGGCGATAAGCGGCGTCCACCGAAGATCAATTTGGAACGTTCCAGCCCTTCGTCAAGCATCTTGCGCGACGCCTCGGCCAGATCGTTATCCGCCAGCAAACGGTGATAATGCTCAACAGCTTCCTGTAGCATGTCGCCTCCGTGGGAAGATTTGCAAAAGCGATTTTTTAGAACACGAACGAGTGTTGAGCTAGAGTATCACAAACATGTAGGCAAAGGTAAAAAGGGCGGGCGAAAGCGGGAAGGCAGGAAGCGAGGCGGAAGATTCGCTACGTGCCGCGCTTATCTTTCGCCTTTTTACTTTCGCCTTAACTACCGGGAATTGTTCGTGCGCGACAACGTGAAGGAGAATTTTTCGCCGGCGCGCAGGATGCCGAGCGAGAGTTCGTTGTCGAAATCGGCGGAAAGGTCGAGGTTCCAGTTGGCGTCGGAGAATACGTGGCCGTTGATCGACTCGATGATGTCGCCGGGCTGGATGTTGCTCTCCGCCGCCGAGCTGCCCGGCCGCACGGACATCACGAGCAGGCCGTTCTGATGCGCCCCCGAGGCTTGCGCTCCGGCGGGCGAAATGCGCACGGCTTCCAGCCCGAAAGCAAACAGGGATTTGACGGCCAATCCGCCGTAAGCCTCGCTTGCCGCGCGATAACGCCCTTCGGCCGCGGTTACGCGCGCGCGCAGGAGTTCATATTCGGCCGCCAGTTTTTGCGCCCGCTCCTGCATCGGACGAAGCGACGCACGAGCCTGCCCCAACTCTTCCCGCAGCCGCGCCGCCTTCGCCTCGTCCGTCTTGACGCGCTCGATCTGAGCCTCTATGCCGCGCACGACCGACTCGTAGCGGCCGACGTTTTCCTGCACCGACTGCACGACCGTTTGCGCGGCGCGCAACTCCAGGTGTGCGGCGCGGAGTTCGGCGCGCGCCGTGTCCAACCCCGGACTCGGCGATTCGCTCAGGCGAACAGAGAGGTTGAGCGGCGCGCTCTCGGCACGCAGCACGGTAAAATCCGCGAGCGTGTTGCCGCCGAGTTCTTTGAGCATCAGTGACATATCTTCGACGGTGCGCACGTCATGGCGGCCGATTCGCGCTACCACATCGCCGGGGCGCAAGCCCGCGCGCGCGGCGGGCGTTCCCGGCGCGACGGAGGTCAACAGCACGCCGCCCTGCCGGGGCAGGAGCGAGCGCGCCTGTTCGCGCGTCCACCCGCCCGCCATAAGTTGTTCGAGGGGCGCGAGGGCGAGCGCATCGCCGCGCGCCCCGAGCCACGGCTGCGGCACGCTGGCGCGTCGTTCCCGCACGCGTCGCGCAGCCCCACGCACAATCTCCGCCGACATCAGACGCGTCGCGCGGGAGTTGCTTTCTTCGATGATGCCGACGAGCGTGCCCGTATCGCTCAAAGCGACGCCGCCCGACCATTCAGGCGATAGGCGTTCGACATCCAACAACACCTCCATCGCCTTGCCCGACGGCGAACGCCTCACCTCGCGCAACAGCCCGGCCTCTTCGCTCAGGTTCATGTAGAGCACGCCTTCATCGCCGACGGGCGCATGGTCTGAGCGCGACGGCGGGGCGACGGGTGCGGGCGCGGTGGGCGCGGTGGGCGCGGTGGGTGCGGTGGGCGCAAGCGCCGCGCGAACCGGTGCGATGACGCGCACGCGCTGGCCGACGAACGGTTGTACGACATCAATCTCCGAGACCGGTGCAAGCAACGCTTTGTCGGCTTCGAGCAGCGAAAGCCCCGTGCTGGCATCGAGTCCGATGAAGCGCGCGTTGAATTGCGCGCCGTCCGGGCGCACGAGCAATAACCCTGCATCGACGTTTGCCGCCGCGAGCGTCTTCGTGTAGCGGAAGGCCAGCGCGAGATTCAGCATTTCGGCTTCGGCCTGCGGCAGGCGCGCGACGACCGTGCGCCCGTCGGGCAGAATGTAACCGGCGACGATGTTGGTGCGGACGAAATTCTCGTCGAAGGCGGAAGCGACGGACGCGTCGGGCGGCGTCAGCAGAGTGCGCAGTTTCCAGCCGCTCAGACGATGAACGACGGCGATCACCTGCGGCGCGGCCTCGTGCATCTTAAGCGTCGTCGCGCCGTCCTTCGCAGGGGCTGACACGCCGGCGGGCAGCGGCAGGCGACGAGGCGGCTGCGCCCTCTGCGCTGATGCGCCCGCCGCGCCAAAGGCCAAGAGCGCGCAGGCGACGATTGAGTTGAGCAAGCGTGCGCCGCCCCGGCTGCCGCCGCCGCAAGATACGCCGGGCAACTCACATGCTCTTTGTCGCTTGCAAAATAACAGCACTACCAGACACCTTCATTCGATGAAAGAGACGCCCTTTTGAACGCCGCGCCGGGGCGTCCCATCACGTCGCGCGAGCCGAAGGAGACCGAATCGACCGAGATCGTGCGCGCGCCGCCGCTCGTATCGCGCAGCAAAACATTCAGGCGGCCTTCCGGCGCGTCGAGCGGCACGGGAATCGTTGCGCCCTCGCCGCGCGCGGCGTCGCCCGAAGCAAATCGCGGCGTCGTCCCGGTTAAACTCGTCGAAGTTGACTCCTCTACGCGAGACGGTTCCCTCTCGACCACTTCGCGCACGGCGAGACGCGGGGGCAAAGCGCGGCGACGTTGCGCCGGAGAAGTTTTAAACGCGGCGAGGCTTGCGCCCGACCCGATTTTGTTGCTCACGGTCCGGTTGTCATGCGGCGCTGCTTCTGTTGCAGCGGCGGCGACGGGGGCTTGGGTTGATTGAGGCGTCGCCACATGCGCCTGTCCGGCCGAAGAGGTCGCGGGCGTCTCGCCGGTGCCGGGTTGAAAGTAGAACGAGGCGGAGATGGCGAGCGCGAGGCATCCGGCCAGAGACCACGATAGCCCCGCGGGCGTGAAGGTGAACCACGCCGCGCGCGACGCTCCGGCGCTCCGCTCGGAGGCCATCCGGGCGCGCATGCGGAATTCAAAATCGGCGGGGGCGGAAACGCGTTTCAGCCCGCCGACCAGACGCCGCAGCGCGAGACGCTCCTCGCCGAAGATGCGGCAACTCGCGCAGGCAGCCATGTGTGATTCGGCCGCGTTGCTCAAATATTCGCGGAGCCGGTCTCTGTCTTCAATCTCGATTTTGCACTTCTGACAATTCATGTTTTAACACCACCACTCGACTATAAATAGCCCTGCAACTTCTCTCGTAAAAATGTCCGCGCGCGGCTGATGCGCGACTTGACCGTGCCTTCGCTCATCTCAAGAATGCGCCCAATCTCTTCATAGCTGCGCTCCTCGATATCGCGCAGGACGAGCGGCGCGCGATACTTCTCCGGCAGGGTCGCGATGGCGCGTGCGACGGCCGCGCTGCGTTCGTCGTCAACGAGCATCGCATCCTGTAGGGGACGCCTGTCCGCCGGGTCCAATTCGCACGGCTCGCCCGCCTGATCCTGCGTCTGGAAGAAGCCCGTCAGCGACACGAGGCGGCGGCGTTTGCGCTGGCGCAATTCGCTGATCGCGAGGTTGGTAGCGATGCGATAGATATAGGTCGAGAAGGCGTAAGTCGCCTGATAGCGATCCGCCGCGCGATAGACGCGCAGGAAAGTTTCCTGCGCCAGATCAACCGCCGACTCGTAATCGTTCGTCAGGCGATAGACGTAGTTGGTGATCTGGTTGCGATAACGCCTGACGAGTTCGGCGAAGGCCGCCTCGTCGCCCGTGCGCGCGGCTTCCAGCAGGCTGTGATCGGAGAGCGGTTCGGCCACGGCGGTTTGCCGCGCTACGGACGCACGCGGAGGGAGAATCAGTTCGTCTATAGAGCCAATCGCACTCATGTTCGGACAGGCAAAGGTCGCCTTCGTTTGCGGGCGGGCATCGAAAATAACTTTCCGTCGTTCCGGCACGCCCGCGGCTTCCAATTGCATGCTAAGGGCTGGCGGCGGCGTTATTATACACTTCCGCTCGCGCCTCGCCCGACCGTGTACACGTCGCGCCGCGCGAGAAGTTCCAAAAAAGCGCGTGAGCGGGCGCGGGCGCGGAGCGGGAATACGGCTTCCTCTGCACTGATTTAACAAACTCTGACGGGTCTCGGTTGACTCTGCTATAATGCCCGCCGTCCAGAATTAAAGCCTTTCACGGTTATTGAAGGCTTCTGCTTCAGCGCCGGTCGCTCCCGTTCAGATCGCTCTACCTTAAAAAATTGGAATCATCCTTTTTCTATGCCCCGGGAAATTACCAAGCATAAAACCATCCTCGATGCCATCGGCAAAGTTGACATCATCTCGGAACTCGTCGAATGGGATAAGGAGCACGATCACTTCAAATACGAACTCGATCTGGAAGTGATCGCCTACGGTCGCAACTACAACGGCAAGAAAGTCGGCCCCTACGTGCGCCTCTTCGAGTACGAGCCGGGCGAGGAGATCATCAAGCAGGGCGACTGGGGCAGCAACACCTTTTACATTACGGTCGCAGGCAAGTGCGACGCCTACGTGAACGACGAGGGCGGCACGCCGAAGAAGGTGGGCGAGATTCCGGCCGGAGTCAGTTTCGGCGAGATGGCGATCCTCGCGGGCGTGCCGCGCAACGCCACGGTCAAGGCGTCGGGCGGAGAGCAGCCCGCCACCGTGCTCGAAGTCACGCGTCCCGCGTTGCGCCTGCTGCGTAAGCTCCCGGCCTTCGGGCGCAATCTCGATGTCACCTATCGCGAACACGGTCTGGGGCGCACGCTCGTCGACGTGAAACAGGCGACTGGCGAAGCCTTCGACGCGAACCTGCTCAAACAACTGGGCGACGCCGCCCGCTTTATGGTCTACGGCAAAAACCACGTCCTGCACCGCGAAGGCGAGAATATTGAGAACATCGTCTTCATCAAAAACGGTTGGGTGCGCTGCACGAGGGGCGCGGACTTCAATCCGGCGATGACCGACCTCGCCGCGGCTCTCGGCGAAGAGGATGGTCTGGATTTTCTCGGCGCGGGTAATTGCCTCGGCCTCGAAGGCGTTCGCGAAGACAGAAGCTGGTCTTACACGGCGACGATCCTGTCGCGCACCGAAGCGCTCGAAATATCTATCGCGCACCTGCGCGCCAACCCACGATTGCGCGACGCCGTCGTGCTCAAGTTCGGCGAATTTTCAAAGGCCGACGACAATGTGGAGGCGGTCGAGAGCAGCATCACGCTCCAACTCGGCGCGACCGAGAAAGAGATTTCCACCGGGATCGTGGACGGCACTAACCTGCTCGTCATGGACATGGACTTGTGCGTGCGTTGCGGCAACTGCTCGCTCGCATGCCACAAGGTTCACGGCCAGTCGCGCCTGCTCAGGCGCGGCATCCACATCGAACGCCCGAAAAAGCCGGGCAGCACGTCGAGCCAGCACGTGTTGTCGCCTTCCGTCTGCCTGCACTGTCAAGACCCCGAATGCCTGACCGGATGCCCGACGGGCGCTATCGGTCGTTTCAGCAACGGCCAGATCGACATCGACCCGAAGACATGTATCGGCTGCGGCGACTGTGCGACGCAATGCCCCTACAACGCGATCTCGATGATCCCGCGCAAGCCGGTCGCGCCCGCGCCCGTAACGTGGCGGATGCGGCTCGGCAAGTGGTTCAGCCTTGCGCCGCCCGAACCGCCGCCCGCCGTCACCGAGACGGAGAATCTACTCGCAGTCAAATGCAACCTCTGTAACAACACGGGTCTCAACCCGCCCGGCGCGAAGACGCACGCCTATTCGTGTCAGGAAAATTGCCCGACGGGCGCGCTCGTGCGGGTCAACCCGCGCGAGTATTTCACCGAAGTCAAAAACCGCATCGGCCTCGTCTTTCAGGATCAGACGCACGCCATCGGGCGCAACATACACAAGCGCGACATCCCCGCGCGCCTCTGGCACGCGGGCGGCGTCATCTCCACCGTCGTCCTCACGGCGCTCACGGTCTGGGCGATCTACCGTTACGGACTCGACGGCCGCATCGGCGGCACATGGCTCACGGTGCGCTGGCTGACCGGCCTTGTCGGCCTTGTCGGCATCGGCATCGTCATGGCCTACCCCGGCCGGAAGCAAGTCTACCGGCGACGCGCGGGCGCGCTGCGCTACTGGATGCTCGCGCACGTCTATGCCGGGATCGTCGCCGGAGTTCTCCTGCTGCTGCACGGCGGAAGCGACACCGGCGGTTTGCTGACTTCCCTCCTGATGATCTCTTTCGACCTCGTCATCCTCTCGGGACTCTTCGGCATCGCCTGTTACATCTTCGTCCCGCGCATCATGACGAGCATCGAAGGCGAACCGCTGCTGATCGAAGACCTGCGCGCACGCCGCGAAGAACTTCGCGAGTCGCTGGCCGATCTCGGCTCGCAGGCGCAGGCGGGCGTCCGCGACATCATCCTGCGCAAAGTGCGCCCGCGCTACCTCTCGCTCGGCTATCTACTGCGCCAGTACGTGCGGCGTGAAGATTTGACTTCGCTCCACTCGCAGGCGCGCGAGGACTTCAAGGCGGAACTCGAATCCTATAAGAAGTCGCCCGAAGAGTTGCGCCGCACGTTCATCTACGGGGCGGACGACCCCTCGCTGTATCGCCCCGAGGGGCGACTGCTGCATGAGGCCATCGAATCGACCGTCACGCTGCGCCGTGTCGATTCGCTCATCTACCTCCATCAACTGCTCAAACTGTGGCTCGCGCCGCACGTGGTCGCCACGTCGCTGATGCTGGTATTGATGCTGGTGCATATCATTCAAGTGGTGTTTTTCAGGGTGCATTAAAAAGATTCAATCATGCTGTTCAACTCAAGACCCGGCCGAGGCCGGCAGCGGAGTCAATTCCAGTGAGCACACGGCAAGAGGCCACCACGTTCATCATCAAGCGCGAAGATCGCTCTTTCGATCCGGTCACGCTCATCTCGGAGGGACTCGCCATCGGGCGTGCGCCGGACAGCGAACTGAACCTGAACCACCCGACCGTCTCGCGCCTCCACGCAGGGATCAGACGAGTGGGCGGGCGTTTCTACATCTTCCACCTCAGCCCGTCCAACTCGACGACGCTCAACGGCGACCTCGTTCACGAGAAAGCCGCGCTGGCCGACGGCGACGTTGTGCAAATCGGCCCGTTCTTTCTTTTCATTGACTTTGAAGGCAGCGTGCTTTCGGTCAGGGTCAGATACCAGACCACGGTGAACATCGGCGAGGCCGAAGTTCTGACCGGCAGTCAATCGCACACGCCGGACGCCCCGCCCACGGTGGACACCGGCGCAGACTCTCAGGCATCCGCCGCCGCATCGGGAGGCGCAAGCGGCGCGGATGCGGACGAGGGCGCGCTCGATGTGTTCTGGGAGAAACGCAAGCGCGAGGCGGGCAAGGTGTCGCGCCCTTCGCCGCTCAGGCCGCGACCGCTCGCGCCAAAACTCGGCAAGGCGCGCTTCAACTGGAAGCCGACGCGCGACCTCGAACGCCCGTGGCCGTTCTCGATCTTCACTTGGGGCGTGGTGGTCGTCGGCCTGCTCTCCATAGTCGCTGCATTCAGTTACACGTCCGCCTTTTCGCCCGCACCCGTCTCGAACGCACACGCGCGCACGTCTTTTACCCAGACCCCGGCCATCGCCCGTGAGCCGAATGCAAACTCCTGCACGACGTGTCATTCGATGCGCACGAGCATGGAGACGAACTGCGCGACGTGTCACCAAACTGAGGCCTTCTCGGCGACGGTCACGCCGCCGCACGAGGCGGCGGGCGTCGGCTGCATCAGTTGCCACTCGGAACATCGCGGCGCGGAGTTTCGCCCCGGCGTCGCTCCCTTCAACGCGGATTTCCAGAAAGGCGTCCGCTTTGACGAGACCTGCGCCGGATGCCACAACGATAACAACCGGAAACTCTATCAGGGTCGGCGCGTGTTCACGCCGCACGGCGGCACGTTCGGCTATCCGGTTGTCAACGGTCAATGGAAGTGGGAGGGTGTGGAAGAGGAGGCATGGCAACAGAAGCCGGAGGAACTCAGGCAACTCGTGGCGAACTGGCCTGTAGCGGCTACCGACGACGGCGGGCGGCGAAGCGCGCAGTTTCACGCGCTGCACCTGTACCGCGTGCGCACGACGGGCGCGCTCGCAGGTTTCGAAGGCGAAGTCTCGTGTTCGACGTGTCACAAGTCCTACGGCGCGACGCTCGACCGCGAGACGCCGCGCACAACCTGCGCCGCCTGTCACAGCGGCAAGACCGATGTGCAGACGGGACGCGCGCTGCTAGCGGCCGACGCGCCCAACTGCACCTCCTGCCACGTCCAGCACGTGCGCGACAAACGCCACTGGAACCCCTCTCTGCTTGCGACCGCGCGCGACAAATAGTTCTCAGTCTCAAATTACAAACTTCTTTCCGACACCATGAAAAAGTCGCAACTGTTCATCATCCTCGCGCTGACCGCGCTGTTGCTGGCGATCAACCTGTTCACGCGTGATGATTTCGCGGGCAAGGCTTATTTCGGCGGGCTGCCGTGGTTCGGCTGGGCGGGCATGAGCCTGACGCTCATCCTGGTCGGCCTCGGCTTCGCGTTACGAGACGCGCGCCGCGCTCGCCTCCTGCTCGAAGAACCACGCGCTCAGGACAAAGGCGAAGAGACGGCGAACGCGCAACTCACGCCCGCCCTGATCGAGAAATACGACCCGGACGGTGCGACATATCCGCACCCGGTTATCGTCACCGAACGCTGCATCGGCTGTCACGCCTGCGTGGATGCCTGCCCGCACGACGTGCTGGCAATCGTCGGCGGCGTCGCCAAGTCGATTGCGAGCGCGCAGTGCATGGAAGATACATCGTGCCAAGTCGAGTGCCCGGTGAACCCGAAGGCGTGCATCGTCATCAACACGTCGAAGAAGATTCCGCCGCGCAAAGTGCCGACACGCGATGCGACGTTCATGACGAACGTTCCCGGCTGCTACATCATCGGCGACGTTTCCGGCACGCCGCTCATCAAGAACGCGGCCAACGAGGGCGCAGACTGCGTCAAGCACATTGCCGGTGAATTGCACGCCTCGCCCGCCGAGACGAAGGCCGAACTCGACGTGGCGATCATCGGCGCAGGTCCGGCGGGTCTCTCCGCCGCCATCCTCGCCAGGCAGGCCGAACTCCGCTCCGTCACCATCGAACAGGACAAAGTGCTCGCCACCATCGACGCTTATCCCGCCAACAAATACGTTTTCTTCAAACCGGAGACGATGGAATCGCGCGGCGGCATCGCCGTTGACGGCGCGGGCTTGCAGCGCGAAGTGATCCTCGAAACGTGGAAAGGCACGATGCTGCAATACGGCGTCGCGGTCAACGAAAACGAGAGTTGCAAATCGGTTAAGAAGGCCGAAGACGGCGACTATTTCGTCATCAGTACCGAGCAGGGCGCGGCGAAGGATAAGCGGACTTACAAGGCGCGCCGCGTCATCCTCGCGCTCGGCAACCGCGGCACGCCGATGAAACTCCGGCTCCCCGGCGAAGAGATGAAAGTCACGCGCGACGGGCAGACCGAGGACAAAGTTAAATACAAATTGACCGACCCTGAGGCTTATCGCCGCCGGAAGATCATCATCGTCGGCGCGGGCAACTCGGCCATCGAGGCAGCGGTCGATCTCGTCGCACGCCGCGACGGCACGAAGATCACTTTCCGACCCGACGACGAGATCAACGAAGTGACGCTCGTAATTCGCAGCGACTTGAAGAACGATCTCAAGTTCGGCAACAAGCAACAGGTCTACGATTGCATTGACGAGGGCAAGATCAAGGTCTATTTCGGCACGGCCATCAAAGAGATCGGCGACGACGAAGTGGTGCTGATGAACGCGCGCACGCAGGAAGTGAAGGCGACAGTCAAAAACGATTACATCTTCGCCATGATCGGCGGCGACCGCCCGACGAAGTTTCTCGAAGCCATCGGCATCAAGATCGGATAGGCAGCCTCACCGCCCACCCCGCCGGACAAACCTAACGGCATAAAGCGAGAGGCCGCCGAAGCATCAAACTGCTTCGGCGGCCTCTCTTGTTTTTTTTGAGACTAAAGGTGCGACTTATTTCGAGACTAAAGCTGCGACTTACGGCTCGTTGCCGTTTTCGGGAACCGGGCGACCCATCGACTGATAAATGCCGACAATCTCATTCATCTTCTCGCGCGCCTCTGCGTTGTCCGGTTGGTAGCGCAAGGCGTAACGATAATCGCCGAGGGCGAATTTGTAGAGCGTGGGCTGCCCGGCATCCCGGTAGAGGTTGCCGCGTTCGAGGTAAGCGGCGGCGGCGGCTAGTTTGTCTGACTGTGTTGCGCCGCTGGCCTTCGCCTTAGCCTCGGCCTTCGTGATCTTGTCGTCGAGCGCGGCTGTATCGAGGCCGGTCGGTTTAGCGGAATTGCCCGTGCCGTTAACGGCGGGCGCGCCGCCGGGCGGGTTGCCGCCGTGCGCGGACGAGACGGGCGGAATGTTCGAGGTCTGCGCCGGGCGTGTCGAGGCCGGCGACGCGTTACCGCCGGAAGCGCCGCCCGCCGTGTTGTTCGTATTCGATTGAGTGCCGCAACCGGGGGCTACCAGTGCGGCTCCGCAGGTAAGAGCCAGGACGAGGTTTCGCATTTTGTATTCGATTCCAAACTACCCTTGATTCGTTTTATTTCCCGTTGTGGCATTGGGCGCAACTGACAGGCGCTTTGGTCGCGGGGTTGCGCTTCTTGACCGCGTCGTGGCAGACGTTGCAGTTGCGGTGATAGGCTTCCTCGTTCGTCAGCGTGATCGGGTCTGACTCGTCCGGGTAGGTAACTTCCGGGTTGGAAGGCCATCCGGCGGGCTTGATGTCGGTCTGCGCGTGACACTCGCGGCAGGTCTTGACCGGCTTGGCGTCAGCCTTCTCCAGAGAAGCCGTCGTCAGCATCTCCTCGCGCTCGGAAGTTTTGAGTATGCCTTTGAGCGCGGACTTCGGTTGATCCGTGTGATGGCACTCGGCGCAGCCGATGACGGATTTGCCGTCGGCGCTATAGGGCTTCAACGAGTGAGTGTCGTGCGTGAAGAGGACGGACTTGCTGCCCTGCCCCGTCGCTTTGGCGTCTTTGCCGAGGATCACTTCTTTCGGCTGCACCTTGCTGCTCAGTGCGACGAGCGCGGAGGCGTTGCCGGACAAAGTGATGGCTGCGAAGCTGATAGTGGCGGCGAGAACTAGAAGTAGTTTCATGGCTGGTCGTCCTTCAAAGGGGGGTCTGCCGCAAGCGACAAACTTTTCAGAGACTATCAGGAGAGATAAAGAGCTGGATTTCGTAGAGCGTTGAATCGGACAATAGACGCGAACTCGTAGAGTTTACGCGCGTCAACACTATAAGACCGCCCGTACGGGGTTGTCAATTTTCCTTCCCGGTAATTTAACAAAAGAGATCGTCAGACGCCCATGCGGAAAGTTTGGGCTTTGTGGCAGCGTTTGCAGTCGTTGAAATCGGCGTCGCCGAAGGCGCGTCGCCCGTTGTGACAGGTCATGCAGCTTTGCGCCCGCGTCGTGTTGAAGTGCTGTGAGACGGAGGGCGCGGTGACTTGTTGTGACTGCGGGAGACCGGCGCGCAGATTATGACAATCGGCGCAACCCAGACGCTGGCGCGCGCCGTGCGTGGCATGGCTGAAGCTGGCGCGGAAGGCTTGCGCATTCGTGGAAGTGCGGAAGTAGCGCGCGGTGAGCGAGTGGCAGACGCCGCACGAGGCGATGTCGCGCCCGTTCGCCTGCGCGCCGGGCGTGTGGCAACTGTAGCACTGCCCGTGTGCGCCCAACCCGGCGGGGATGGTCATGGCGGCGGCACGACGCGCGGCGGGCGTGTGGCACGCGACGCAGCCTGTTGCGGGTCGCGCCGCGCCACGGTTGTGCTGCGCGTGGTCGAACTTCGCATTGAAACTGCCGAGCGAGGGGAAGCCTTTGACGGGCGGGTTCTGTGAATTTAAGTCCGTGTGGCAGATGGCACACATCGGAATGTTTTGTGTGACGAACTGCGGCAGGTGGCAACCGGTGCAGGATTTGTGGCCGGGCAGCGTCGGGCGCGTCGAGTTGTTCGAGTCGCGCCTGTGACAGTCGGCGCAGGCGAGCGAGGCGTGCCGCTGGCTGTTGTGCTTGAACTTCGAGAAGTCAACGCCGCTCATACCCTGTTGCGGCGGCGGTTCGAGGGCGGCAGGCGAATTTGAAGCGGAAGAAGCGGAGGAAGCGGCGGCGCGGCGGTTGAAGTGTGACACGGCCGACAAACCGGCAACGCAGGCGAGCAAAAACGCGAGCGTGAGCACGCGCCCCGCGTTCATCTTGCGGCGTCGTTGCGGAGGCGGCGGCGCGGCGTTTGTGTCGCCGTTACCCGTCACAAATTGTTCTTCGTCGTCGCGACGCACGTCGGTTTAACTACCCTCCTTCGGTTTTTCGGCACAACGCGGTGGGATGAGTCCTTCGATGCCGGTCAGGCCGCGCGGCTTCTTCCCCGCTTTCTCCAGGGCCTCGTTCTCCTTCTTCGCGGAATCGAGCACGGCCTTGTAGTGGCTACAGGGAACTTCCGGGTTCAGGCTGACGGGCGGCGTGTGACAGAGCGCGCAGTCGAACCTGGCATCCTTGCCGCGCTCCCTCAACTCGCGGAACACGGAGAGTTTCAACCCGGTCGTGCCGGAGAGAGCGGTGTGGCAGGCCGAGGTCGAACACGACGGCATCAACTGCACCTGATTCACCTTGAGTTGCATGGCTTCGAGCGTCGTGGCCTTGCGGACGGCGGCGTGGCATTGCGTGCAGGTGATGGCGATCTCCTTGCCCTCGTCATTCGTGCGCTTCTTGTGCGGGTCGAGTTCGTGTACGAACTTTGGCGAGACGCGCGGCGGCGCGAGAGTCGTGTGCGCGGCGAGCGCGCCCTGCAAAGCGGTCTGCAAAGTTCCCCTTGCGATAGCGGGCACGATCTTCGGCGCATTCGCCGTACCTGCGGGCGACGCTGCTTTACTTGCGGGCGATGCCGCTTTAACCGTAGGCGGCGCGCCGGAGGGCGCGGTCAACGCGGCCGTTTGAATCAGAGGTCTCGTGAGATTCTTGTGGCAGCCGGCGCACTCGTTCGAGAGCGGCAATTGCTCGCGGTTCTCAACGCCCTTTTGCCAGTGGCAAGCGAAACAGGTGGCATGGCTCGTGGGGGTGGTCATGAAAGTCCCGGCGGGCGCGGCGAAGACATCCGCCGGTGCGCCCGCGGGCGGCTTCCGCGCGATGCCGTCAACTTTATGACAGTGCATGCAGGTCGCCTGAATATTCATCTTCCTGCCGGATACTTTTTCAAACTGCAAGAGCGAAGTCGTCTTGATGTGGCTGGCGTGCGGGAAGATGTCGGAGAACTGCGATGCTTCCGTTTCCTTCGGGAACTTAAAGCGCGCTTCGCTGCTCGGGGAGGTGACGGTGTGGCAGTTCGAGCAAATGACGGGGCGCGCGCCGCGGAAGAATTGCTGGCGGTGACAGTTGATGCAAGCGGGATGATCCGGGTAATCGGCGATGTCCGGCTTCTGGAAGGAAGGGATCACGTGACAGGATGAGCAGTTTTCAAAGTGACCTTTGGTCGCGTGCGAAAAATTCGAGTAGTCGGTGCGTGGGCGCGCGGGCGTCGGGCGGCGTCGTTGCGCCTGCTGCGACGGGCGGGCGCGTGCGCTCCTCTGCGCCGCCACGGCTTCCTCGGCGGGTTCTTTTGAAGCGGCGCGCGTGTAGACGCAGATCATCGCAGTGATCGACACGATGACAACCAGCGTAACAAAACGTAGATCAATGATGATTTGACGAAACAGACGCGCGCGTCGCAACCCGTTAGTCCTTTCGCTGTCGGCTCTTCCTATATCTGACGCACGACCGGCTGAGAAATCCGCAGAAGATCATTTTTGATATGAACAAACGCGTCGCCCGCTAAAATTTTGGAGCACCAGAGCAGAGGGCTTTCCTTGTAACACAGTCGGCACGGACTGACAACGATATTTTCTTGTGTGTAGTGGTTCAGTTTGAAATCGAAGCCGCCGTAAAAATCGGCTCAGAATTTCAAACTAACCCGCTTCTTTCTTGTGAGGCGACCGATAGCGAGGTTCGATTGAACACGCGGCGCGCGCACGCATCTGCGCGCGTCAACTCTTCCCGTTCGCCGGAGTTTTCTCGGCCGGGCTGCTGGCGTCGATGCCGGTGCGCAGTTGCGAGAGGGCGGGATTTTTAGGATTGAGGCTTTCGAGTTTGGCGAGCATGGCGCGCGCCTCTGCCTTGTCGCCCTTGCGCGTGAGGGCAACGACCATGTTCTGCAACGTCGGCTCGTGGCGCGGGTCGATTTCGAGCGAGCGGCGAAATTCGGCCAGCGCGCGTTCGTTGTCGGGCGGGGTGCGCAGCAGGAAGGTCAGGCCGAGGTCGGTGCGGACGTTGATGTCGTCGGGTTGCTTGGCGAGCGCGGCGGTGTACCACTTCTCGGCCGCGAGATAATTCCCCGTGTCGTAGTTGACGTTGCCGAGCGCGACGACCGGCTCAAGTTCGTCGGGCTTCAAAGTGTTGGCGCGCAGTAGAAATTCCAGCACGTCGTCGAACCGCTCGGTCTGGAAGGAAGCGCGCGCCGCGCCCATCTGCGCCTCGTAGTCAGAAGAATTTTCGCGCGCCGCCTTCACCGCCGCCTGCGCGGCCGTCTCAAGGCGTTGCTGATCGGCCACGCCGTTTGAAGGCAACGCCGATTGAACGGCGCGGCCATCGCCCACGAGCGTCGCCGCCGCGCGCATGTTTGCCCAACTCGCGAACCCGAACCCGAAGAACAGGCCGAACCCCACCCCGATAATGGAAAACAGGACATTCTCTCGATTCATAGAAAGGGGAAGAAGGTAAATCGTGAATCGTAAATCGTAAATAGAAGAAAGCGGTTTTCTTTCTATTCACGATTTACGATTCACGATTCACGCCTCATCAAGCGTATGAGTGTAAGCCCGGCAACAGGTAGCTGACGCCGAGGTAGGTGAAGATAACCAGTAGGAAGGCGACGACGGCGAAATAGGCCGAGCGTTTGCCGGTCATGCCGCGCGCGATACGCGCATGGAGAAAGCCGCCGTAAGTGAGCCACGCGACGAACGCGCCCGTCTCCTTCGAGTCCCAGCCCCAGTAGCGACCCCACGACTCGTTCGCCCAGATCGCGCCCGTCACGAGCAGCATCGCGAGACCCGCAAAGGCCACGCTCGCCGTCTTGTACATGAGGCTATCGAGTTTCTCGGCCGAAGGCAGAGCCTTGATCAAAACGTCCGTGCGGAAGCTGAAGAAGACGACGAAGAGCGTGGCGGCGAAGGCCGTGATCAGCGCGGAGAGTTCAACGGGATTAGCGTTCAAACTCAGGATGAGCGTCGAACCGCGCTCGTTGACGAACTCCTGCGAGGCGGCGACGAAACGCGACGGCTCGATGGTGCGCACCTGTTCGGCGGTCATGCCCTGCTGTTCGGCGAGCCACGCGCCGAACTGCGGAAACTGGTTCGGGTTGATCTTGCTGACGACGTTCGTCATCGACTTGACCTGCGAAACGAGCGCGACGACGGCGCAAGCCTGCGTGACGAGCGAGAGTTTCAGCAGCCAATGACCCCAGTTGCGCGCCCGCTCGTCGTCGTGCAAAAGGTATTTGCCGAAAAGCCCGATGACGCCGAGCAGCAGCACGCCGGAGACGATGATGAACAGCCCGACATAGGGGATGTCGGCGCGCAGCGGAAGCGCGAGGCGCGAGCCCTGCATGAAGGTCGATGCCGTGTAGATGCCCGTCGTGAAAACCGAGAAGCGGCTGACGGTGGCGAAGACGCCGAGGCCGAAGATGGCTGCCCAGATCGCCATCGATTCGGGCTTCGTGCCGACCTTCAAAAGATAGATCACCGCCGCCGCGAAACAGACGAGCGCGACGCCGTAAGCGAGCGAAGCGATGCCGACGTGGATCGGACGCCAGTAGGAATCGAGCACGGGCGGGAGGTTGATGAATTCGTTACCGATGAAGCGCGCCAGCACAAGGATGAGCGCGGCGAGCGGCAGGGAGATCGCGCCGATGAAGCGGAAGTTTTTGCGGCCGGAAATGACCATCGTCGTGATCCCCGCGCCGAAGGCGAAGGCGAGCGACAGATCGTAGAGGTTGGCGAACGGGATGTAGCGAAACGCCCATTCCATGTCGGCCGCGGTCTTTCCCTGCGCCTGAAAGATCTGCAACTCGCGGTCGTACCCGGCGACCCAGCGCACGCACCAACTCGATAAGTTGAAGAACACGCCGAGGCAGCCCGTCCACAAACCGATCCTCTGCGCCATGTCCGACGGCGCGTAGAGGTTCGTCAAGTGGAAAGTGGCGGCGGTCAGATAGCAGGCGAGCGCAAGCATCATCAGCGCGCCGTCAGTCATAAAACGGTCGCCGCCGAGTTGGATACGAAGCAACACCATCAGGATCGAGCCGACGATGGGTATGATGGCGGGCAGGTACGACTTGAACGACCACACGCTGCCGTCCTCGTGTTTCGGAGAAGCGGTTCCGGCCGAGTCGGTCAAAATCTCATTACTGCTTAAAACTTCACTCATGAATTTTTTACCTCTTGGGGTTGGCCGGTAATGGCCTGTAAGAGTTTTTTGAATTTATCTTCGAGCGCGATGACGTTGCGGTTGCTGTTGCCGCCGAGGACGACCGAGAAAGTCTGCGCCGAATCTTTCGTCTCTTCGATGATCGCCCACACGCGCTGGTGCGAGAAGAAGAAGACAGCCGAGAGCGCGACGAAAAGCATCCCGCTGCCGACGTAGAAGATCGTCGTGCCGGGATCGCGCTGGACGGAGAGCATGTGCGCTTCGGGCACTTTCTCGAAATCGACGAGACGGAACTTGTAACCGGCCACGGCGCGGCCGACGGGCGCGCCGCTCGGCAACTCCTGCGCGAAGGCGAAAGCGCGGCTGCGCTCGCCCGCCGGGCTGACCACGTTCAGGACTGCGGCCGGGTTGTTGTACTCGCCCGACTGCGTTCCCGCCTGGCTGCCCTGCATCTGAAAATCGGGCTGAAAATCCACGAAGCTGATCTTGGTGCCGTCGGCGAGTTCGGCCGATCCGTCGCGCGCGACTTTCACATCCAGCGGTTCGCCGCCCGCCTCGGGCGTCAGGCGCAGGGTGATGTTGCGCGCGTGGCCGACGTTCATGAAGCTCGCCTGAAAGAAGCGATAGCCGCGATAGTCGTAAGGGCGATTCATGTGAACGAGCGCATTGTGCTCGCCCGTCTCGTCTTTGATCTTGATGCGCGTCATCCAGTCAATCGTGTTGTCGGCCGTGATCGGGCCTTCTTTTCTGATCAACTTTTGCTGGATGTCCGTGCAGGTGACTTCAAAAGGCAGCGTGGCCGTCGACTTGTCGAGACGGAACGTGTTCATGTCCTCGATCTTGAAGACGGTCTCGGACATGTCTTTGGCCGTCGCGCCGGGCTTCAACCACATCGAGCCGGTGCGGCCGAACTGCGCCGTCATGAAGCCGCCGAAGAAGATCGTCAGCAGCGCGACGTGGACGGCATAAGCGCCGAGGCGATTCCACGTCCCGCGTTGCGCGAGGATGAAGGTGCGCGCGCCCTTTTCGGTGATGATGGGTTTGAAGCCGGTTTTGCGTGAAGCTTCGGCGATGCGTTCGACGAGCGCGGCGCGGCTCACGGCGCGCATTTCGAGCGTCGTCGTCACGGGCTGCTTGCGCAACCACGCGGCGACGACTTCGAGTTTCGGGCGCACGATGTAATTCCAGGCCCCAGGGAAACGCTCGATGGAGGCCAGCACGATGTTCAGCGAGAGCACGAGCAGCAACGCGTTGAAATACCACGCGTGATAAATGTCGAAAAAGCCGAGCACGCCGCCGAGCAGTTTTTGCGAAGGTGTCAGACCGGCGAAATATTTGTCGAAGCCGTCTACGTTCGTCTGCATGATGAGCATGCCGATCATGCTGGCGCAGGCGAGCAGGATGAGCAGCGTGACGCCGAAGCGCACGCTGCTCAAAAGGTTGAGCAGCCGCGTGATAATCGAGGGGGAGGTTCGGACGGCGGGGGCAATCCGGTTTACACCTATCTCGTTTTTGGTTTCTTCTATGGCAGCCATTTGTTTATGAATGTCAGCAATCGCACTGTAGGGAAACTTCTTTGAAATCAGGCGCGTCTACGGAGCGAGTCGCGCGCGTCGTTCACTTGTGCGGGTCATCATAGCCTATCAACGACGCTTCATCAACTGCCTGTCTCCGGCGTTTTTTCACCCCCCGAAGCAACCGTCGCGCGCCGCGTTATCGGCGTCGCAACTACATCGTGTATGATGCGGCGAGCGGGCGGTCGCCGCTTCGTAAAGCGTTTCGGACGCGGCCATTAGTTTCTTCCGATTTGATGCGAATTGTTATCTTCTCCGTGGCCTCCGGTTTAGTTCTCCGAAAGGCCGCGACCGTTTCCAACCGTCTATGAGCAAAAATATTCTCCTGTGCCTACTCGGTCTCACGCTCGGCTTCGGCGTGGGTTTCTTCCTTGCCAATAAGATCACCGGCAACATTCCGGCCGTGCCCGCCGTCGCGGCGAATGCGCCGGGCGCGGCGACGGATTTAGCCCCGCCGCTCGACCCCACACAGGCGGGCGCGCCGCTGCCGCCCGGCCACCCCGACATCAACAGCGCGGCGGCGGCCGCCAACTCAAACCCGAACGGCGTGGCCGCGACGAACGCCGAAGCGCAGGCCGCGATGGAATCGGCCGACAGCAAGCCGAAAGATTTCGACCTGCAAATGAACGCGGCCACCATCTTCTACAAGCTCAAGGCATTCGACAAAGCCGCGCTCTACCTGCAACGCGCGATTGACTTGAAGCCGCGCGACGCCGACGCCCTCTCCGCGATGGGCAACACGAAATATGATGCGGGCGACTTCGTAGCGGCGGCGGGTTTCTACGAGCGCGTCCTCGCCGTCCAGCCGCAGAATGCGGACGTTCAGACAGACCTCGGCAACACCTATTTCCAACGCCAGCCGCCCGACTTTCGCCGCGCCATCGAAGAGTATCGCAAGACCCTAAAGATAGACCCGCGACATGAGAAGGCTCTGCAAAACATCGCCGCCGCCGCGCTCCAACTAGGCGACAAAGCATCCGCACTCGAAGCCGTCCGGCAACTCGCCTCGGTCAACCCCTCGAACCCCACGCTCGAAGTCCTGCGCGAGCGAGCCGAAGCCATACCCTGAAACCCGCTCGCTCCCGCCGTGCGAGAAACTTTCGCTTCCCGACTGCCACTTAAGCGACGCTGCCCTGTCGCGCACGACAATTTGACGCGAAAAGGGCGACGCATCCGAAGCGTCGCCCTTTCAATGTCGGCCGCCGGAAAACGAGCGGCGGGCATTCGCGAAACTGCTTCCAGCAAAAACCCTAGAGGTTCGGGCTACGCGGGAACTTGACGAACGGCAGGCGCGCCCCGCGAACGATCAACTGGTCGGCGCGTATCTCGGCGGGCGCGACAAAGCCTCGACTGCCGGCGGCGGCGATGAGGTCGTCCTGATCAATGCCGTCGCCGCTGATCCCGATGGCTCCGACGAGTTCCCCGTTCTTGTAGAGAGGCACGCTGCCCGCGAAGATTTGGATTCCGTTCGGGACGTTCGGGATCGACGTGCAGGGAATGTTGGCCGGGGACTGCGGCGGTGCCGCCAACGTCTGTACGAGGTTGTCCCTGATGAGATCGAGTTGCAGCCCGACGTTGAAGATGCTCCACTGCCCGATGCCGGTGCTGAACGGGCCGGGCGGTTCGCCGTTGATGCCGTCCGGGTAGAACGGGCGATGCAGGAAGCCCACGGCGCGACTCGTGAAGGCGACCGAGCCGTTCAACACCACACCGTCCGCAGCGGCGCGATCAACGTAGCTGCCTAAGCCCGCTCCGCGCAGCAGCGCCCCGGCGTTGACGCGCGAGAAGAGAGCGGCGGTGCGCGCTTTTTGCGCCGACACGTCGAACCCGAAGACGGGCGCATCCGTCGTGCGGAAGATGCCTAGCACGCGCCCCTCGGAATCGACGACCGAAATGGAGACGCGCGCCGGGCTGCCGAGAGGTTGCCGGATGGCGGCGCGCGTGCCGTCGGCCTGAATCGCCGCCTGCGTGATGATCGTCGTCACATCGGCAGCCGTCAGCGCGTTCGGCGAACCGGACATGCTGCCCACGAAGGGGAAGAAGCGGCGGTCAACCGCGCCGTTCGAGGGACCGAGCGTGAGCGGCACGAAGGCCGAAGGCTGCGCCGCGCGGACGGGGAAATTGGACTCGACCGCGCCGGGCAAACCCGCGAACGGGATGGTCGAAGGTCGCGGCGCGTCTTCGTCTCGCACGTTGACGAAGGGCAGGCGCACGCCGTCGACGAGGATCATGTCGCCGCGAATCAGGGGCGGAGGCTCGTAGCCGCGCGCGGCGGCCACGGCGATCACTTCTTCAAAGGGTTTATCGAAATCCGCTGGAACGCGGTCAACCGTGTAGACGCCGTCGCCTTCGATGCCGACGCCGCCGACGGCCACGCCGTTTTTATAGAGCGGGAAACTGCCGGGGTCTGCCGAGAGGCCGAAGGGGAGGCCAGGAATCTTTATGTCGGAGCATTGCAACTGCGAGAACTGCACGCCGTAGAGCGGGCCGCCGGGGCGAAAATCAACGCCGGGGGGAATGTGTTCCTGAATGATGAAACCGGCCGTGCGGGTCGTAAAGGCGTTTCCCTGCGTGCTGAATAAAGAGGCCGTCCCGGCCTTCGAGATCGCCGCGCGTTGTACGGGCATCAGGGAGGGCGGAAGGTTCGCGCCCTCCAGGCCAAACTGGACGAGACCCGTGACAGGGTTCGGCTGCTGGTTGAAACCCGAGTTGCCGCGAAACTGCGTGGTGGCGGGCGCGCCCGTCATCGTGAAGACGCCGAGGACGTTCCCTTCCCTGTCCGTCACGGCGACCGTCACGGCGCGATTCAAAGCGACCGCCGCCGAAACGGCCTGCGCGATGACGTTTTGCACGTCGCCCGTCGAGAGCGTGCCTGCCGTGACGGGGTTGGTGTTCGGGGTGGGCGCGGTGGCGGGCGGGGCGGCGGTCGGCGCTGCGCCCGCATCGTCCGGCAACCCGCCGCCGATGTGGCCGATGCCGAGGCGCACACGGTTGCTCGCCACGTTCTTATAACTCAGCCGCACGAGCACATCGCCCACGTCGCCTATCTGATCGCTCAAGCGCACCGTGACCGAGTGCATCCACTCCTGCCGCGGCACGACATCGACGCTCTCGACCGCGAGCGCGTAGACGCGGCGTGCGCCGTCCTCCACCTCGACGGCGATATCGCTCGCGCTCGCGCCGCGTTCGAGATTGAGCACGAAGAGTTGAATGCGCGTGCGGCGGTCGCCGCCGCCGCTGACGGCGTGCCGGGATTCGAGCGCGAAAGGCTCGCGCAGTCGTGCCACGGATTCGACGGCGACGGCGCGCGTCGAGTTGGCCTCGCTGATGAGGACGGGGCGCGTAGCCTGCGCCCTCGACACGTCGTACGGTTGGTACAACAGCGCGAAAGCGCACAGCGCGAAGCAAGCCAACGGCAGGGAGCGTCGGGCTGACGGTAATTGATGTTTAGACATAGAAGCAGGCCACTTGATGATTTGCGAATTGCTGAACCAGCAGAAAACGGCGACGCGTCTGGAGCGTTGGGATAACGACCGGAGCGGCTACAATTTATCATTAAACTTTGTTCCGTCAAGTCGTATTTACAGGGCGGCGGCGGAGCGCGCGAAAAGCGCGTGTGAAAGTCGCCGCGCCGTCGCGCGCGAGAAAAAAAATTCCGTTGCCAGTCCGCGCCTACTGTGCTACAAAAACAGCCCATCGCTTTTTTGAATCGAGCTTCAGAGCAGTCGCAAAATACCAGCGGTCAGTTTTCCGTCATAACACGACTTTTCACTTTGCACTACGCGCGCGAGATCGCTTTCCGCGATCTCCGTATTTTATTAACGGCTTCATGTTCCCTACCCCCACACAAACGCGCTCTCTGGCGAGACTGCTCCTCGTCGGTTGTATCCTCTCATTCTTTCCGTCGCAGGCTCGCGCCGAGCAGCACGGGCGCATCAAAGGCGTCGTGCGCGGCGAGGCGAAGACGCCGCTCGCCGGGGCGATTGTCATGGCGATCAATCAGGTGACGAGCAATCGCTCGACGACGCGCACGGCCTCCGACGGCACGTTCTCTTTCAAACTCCGCGCGGGCGCGTATCGCATCCTCGTGGACGCGACCGGCCTGGTTCGCTTCGACCGCGAGAACATCATCGTCGAAGCGGGCGGCGAAAGCCCGGTCGAAGTCGAGTTGAAGGCGTCGAAGGCGGCGAAGAAGCCGGAGCCTTTCGTAGACCCGACGGCAAACGAACGCCCGGCCGGTTATGCCGGGGGCGGCAACATCGAATCACGCCCGCCGACCTTACCCGACCGCGCCGAGATGCGCGACCGCTGGCGCATCCGCTTCCCCGAATACGACCGCTACGGCGATAAAGGCGCGCGCGGGCGCGACATCCCCTTCAAGCGCGGCAAGTGGTACGACCCGTACAACCAGAACTTGCTCAAGGGCGACTATCCCATCTTCGGCCAGAACGTCTTCATGATTTTGTCGGGCGTCAACACGACGACCGTGGAACTCAACCGCACGCCGAAGCCGACCGACGTGAGCAGCCAGCGGCCGGGCAGCGCGGAGTTTTTCGGACGCCCCGAAACACTGATCGTCAACAACCTGATCCAGTTCTCGTTCGAGATGTTCAGCGGCTCGACCACCTTCAAGCCGCGCAACTGGGCGATCAAAATCTCGCCCACGATCAGCCTGCCCAACTACGTCAACGCGCGCGAGCGCGGCGTCATCAACATCGACCCCCGGCGCGGCACGAACCGCACAGACACTCACGTCTCGCTCGAAGAAGCCTTCGCCGAAGTGAAACTCGAAGACGTGAACGCCAACTTCGATTTCGTCTCCGTGCGCGCGGGCATCCAGCCTTTCGTCTCGGACTTTCGCGGCTTCGTCTATTCCGACAACAACCTCGGCGCGCGTCTCTTCGGCGGCTTCGCCAACAACCAGTATCAATTCAACGCCGCTTACTTTTCCCAGTTGGAGAAGGACACCAACAGCGGCCTCAACCGCTTCGACACGCGCCATCAAAACGTCTACATCGCCAACCTCTACCGGCAGGATTTCGGCCGCAAGGGTTACACGGCGCAGGTGAGTTTCCTCTTTAACGACGACCGCCCCTCGCGCAAGTTCGACCGCAACGGATTTCAGGTGCGCCCCGCGCTCGTCGGCGACGTGCGGCCGCACAGCGTCAAGGTCGGCTACCTCGGCTTCTCCGGCGACGGCCACCTCGGCGGCGGCGTGCTCGGCCGCTTCAACCTCTCGCACGCCTACTATCTCGCTCTCGGGCGCGACTCGCACAACCCGATTGCCGGTCGCCCGACGAACATCCGCAGCCAGATGGCCGCGCTCGAAGTCAGCTACGACAAGGATTACGTCCGCTTCAAATCCTCTGCCTTCTTCGCGCAGGGCGACAAGAACCCGACCGATTCGCAGGCGAGCGGTTTCGATTCCATTCTCGACGATCCGAATTTCGCGGGCGGGCAGTTCTCTTTCTGGAACCGGCAGGGCATCCGCCTGACGCAGACGGGCGTTTCGCTCGTCGAACCGAACAGCCTGCTGCCGTCGCTTCGCAGCAGCAAGACGCAGGGGCAGGCCAACTTCGTCAACCCCGGCATCTTTATCTTCAACGCGGGCGCGGACGTGGAAGTGACACAGCGCATCAAAGCCATCTTCAACGCCAACTTCCTGCGCTTTCATCACACCGAGCCGCTCAGACAAGTCCTGTTTCAGCCCAACATTCGCCACGGCATCGGTCAGGATTACAGCCTCGGCGTGGCCTACCGGCCGCTCCTGATCAACAACATCACGATGACCTTCGGCGCGTCCACCTTCGTTCCCGGTAGAGGCTTCCGCGACATCTACACGGACGCGACGCGCAACTGCCCGCCCAACGTGGCCGACTACTGCACGTCCGACGGGACGATCATCGATCCGAGCAAGCCTTTGTTCTCCCTGTTCACGCAGGTGAAATTCATTTTCTAAGATCAAATATTTATAGAGACAGTCATCGTCGGACGGAGATTCCAGAATGCAAGGTGCCGGTAAAGTTGATCGCGTCAAGCTGGTCATCTTCCTGATTTTCATCGCAGTCCCCGGCTTCACCCTGCTCGCGGGCGGGGCGCGCTCGTCCGCCCGCGAGCAGGGCGAAGCGGGGCAACTGGCCGCCGCGAACGCGAACGATAAATCCGCGACGGACTCCGCGACGAACAAGTCAACCATCCCCGGCACGACGCCCGCGCGCGTGCACAACTCCGCGTCGCCCGTCTCGCAAAGAGCGGCGGCGGCGGCGGAGGCGACCGAAGGCTGCGTCGCCTGCCACAACAACATCGAGCCGATGCACGTTACGTCGAGCGGGAAGTTGGAGGCGGGCGGCAAAGACGGGCAGGGGCTTTCCTGCACCTATTGTCACGGCGGAAACCCCGTCGGGAAGACGACGGAAGAGGCGCACGTGCGCCCGCGCCATCCGAACATCTGGAAAGTCGGCGGCAAAACGTCGAGCGCGAACCCCGAGCGCACCAATGCCCTTTTGAATCGTGAAAGCTGGGAGTTCGTGCGTTTCATCAACCCGGCGGACTTGCGCGTCGCGGCGAAGACCTGTTCCGAATGTCACGCGCCGGAAGTCGAAGCCAACGACAACAGCATGATGCGCCACGGCGGGATGCTCTGGGGCGCGGCGCTCTACAACAACGGCGCTTTCCCCATCAAGGACACGCGCTTCGGCGAAGCCTATACGGAAGAAACGGGCGCGCCGATGCGCCTGATCCAGGTGCCGCAGCCGACGAAGGAAGAACAACTTCTCAAAGGCTGGCTGCCCTTCATTGACCCGTTGCCGCGCTGGGAGGTTTCGCAACCCGGCAACATCCTGCGCGTCTTCGAGCGCGGCGGCAGGCGGCGTCTGGAAGTGGGATTGCCCGACCGCGAGGAAGAACCCGGCAAGCCCGACAAGGGCTTGAGCGCGCGCGGACTCGGCACGCAGCAGCGCACAGACCCCGTCTATCTCGGCATCCAGAAGACGCGCCTCCTGGACCCGACGCTCAACCATCTCGGCACGAACGATCATCCCGGCGATTATCGCTCGTCCGGTTGCACGGCCTGCCACGTCGTCTACGCCAACGACCGCAGCCCCGTCAATTCCGGCCCTTACGCCAAATTCGGGAACCTCGGCACGACCCAGACCGCCGATACGAACATCCCGCGCAACGAGCCGGGACACCCGATCAAGCACCAGTTCACCAACGCCATCCCGACCTCTCAGTGCATGACCTGTCACATGCACCCCGGCACGAACATGGTCGCCACCTACACGGGCTTCACCTGGTGGGACAACGAGACCGACGGCGACAAGATGTACCCGGCCAAACAGGTTGCGCCCTCGCAGGACGACGAACAGGAGAAACTCGACCGCAACCCGGAAGGCGCGCAGTTGCGCGGCCTCTGGTCGATGCGCAAGTGGAAAGACCGCGCTTCCCCTGACGACTTCCTCGTCAAGACCGGCGAACCCGGCGGCGAGTTCGGCAAGCAACTCAAACAGACGGCCTTCGCCGATTACCACGGCCACGGCTGGCTCTACCGCGCCGTCTTCAAACGCGACCGCGCGGGCAACATGCTCGACGGCTACGGCAAGCAGATCAAAACCGTCACGCCGAAGAAACTCGCCGACGCCGTGGCCTTCTCCGGCGACGGCTCGTACAAGTCAGGCCAGCCCGTCCACCTCAAGGACATACATCTCGAAAAGGGGATGCACTGCGCCGATTGCCACTTCCGCCAAGACACGCACGGCACGGGCATCCTCTACAACGAGCCGCGCGCCGCCATCGAAATCAACTGCACCGATTGCCACGGCACGATCCGCGAGCGCGCCAAACTGCTGACCACCGGCCCCGCCGCCGGGCAGGGCATCGAGGGCGGCAAACTCGTAGATAAGGAGCGCGGGCGAAATTTGCGCGCGCCACGCAGCGGGAACAAAGACATCTCGCGCAATCTCTACGCGCGCGACGAAGCGGGCGCGAAGATTCCCCTGTTTGAACTCGCGCCCGCCGCCGGTTTGAAAAAGAAGATCAAGACCGGGGACGGCAGCGAAGTCGAGGTCGAACTCAAGGCGGGCGAGATCGTGCAGAACTCCATCGTCGAGCCGGGCAAATGGTGGCGCGTCAAGCAGACGATTGACAGCATCGACCCCAAGTCGCCCGACTACAACGAACTCTCGCGCTACGCCAAGACCATCCGCAAGGACAACCGAACGTGGGGCGACGTGCCGGAAAAGGACGAGTCGCTCGCGCACGCCGACAAATCCATGACGTGCTTTGCCTGCCACTCTTCGTGGATGACGAGTTGCTTCGGCTGCCACCTCTCGATGAAGGCCAACCGCAAGATGCCGAACCGCCACAACGAAGGCGACGATTCGCGCAATTACACGACCTACAATTTTCAGGTCTTGCGCGACGACGTGTTCATGCTCGCCAAAGACGGCACCGTGACGGGTCATCGCGTCGCGCCTGCCGCCTCGCGCTCGGCCGTCCTCGTCAGTTCGCAGAACCAGAACCGCGAGTGGATTTATTCGCAGCAGCAGACCATCTCGACGGAAGGCTTCAGCGGTCAGGCGTTCTCCACGCACGTCCCGCACACCGTCCGAGGCACGGAGACCAAAGGCTGCACGGACTGCCACGTCTCGAAGGACAACAACAACAACGCGTGGATGGCGCAACTGCTCATGCAGGGGACAAACTTCGTCAACTTCATGGGTCGCTACGTTTACGTAGCCGCCGAGCACTCGCTCGAAGTCGTCCCCGTCACCGAACGCGAAGACCCGCAGGCGGTCTACGGCAGCACCCTGCACAAACTCGCCTACCCCGACAACTACAAGAAGTTTGTGGACGACGGGCGGCAGTTGAAGGAATACTACGAGCATATCGGCAACCCGGAAGTCTTACAGGTGCAGATGCGCGGCGAGTATGCCTACGTCGCGGCGGGCGAGGGCGGCCTGCGCATCTACGACATCGCGCAGATCGACCACAAGGGCTTCTCCGAGCGCATCACGACCGCGCCCGTCTCGCGCTTCGGGCAGCGGTTCTGGGTGAAGACCAAGTATGCGACGGCCGTCGCCGCGCCTTCGACGCTCGCGCTCGACCCGTTGCGCGCGCGACTGCCCGAGAATCAGGAGCAACCCATCCACCCGCTCTACGGCTATCTCTACGTCGCCGATAAACACGAGGGCTTAGTCCTCGTCGGCGCGGCCACGCTGCTCGACGGCGACCCGCTCAACAACTATCTCAAGCGCGCCCTGACGTGGAACCCCGGCGGCGCGCTCGACGGCGCGAACAACATCCAGATCGCCGGAACGCACGCCTACATCACGACCGACAAGTCGCTCGTCATCGTCAACATAGACGACCCGCTGAACCCGAAAGTCGTGAAGCAGTTCGCGCTTCGACACCCGCACGCGGTCGCCATACAGTTCCGCTACGCCTTCGTCGTCGATGAAGAGGGATTCAAGGTCATCGACGTGACGAACCCGGCGGAGGCGCGCCTCGTGGAAGGCGCGGAGGTGCGCCTCTCGCACGCCCACGACGTTTACGTCGCGCGCACCTACGCCTACGTCGCCAACGGCAAAGACGGCATCGCCATCATCAACGTCGAGCGGCCGGAACAGCCGAAACTCGAACAGATGTACAACGCCGACGGCAAACTCAACGACGTGCATCAGGTGAAGGTCGCCATGACGAATGCGAGCCTCTACGCCTATGTCGCCGACGGCCACAACGGCATGCGCATACTGCAATTGACCGACCCCGAAACGTCCACCACTTACGCAGGGTTCAGCCCGCGCCCCGATCCGAAATTGATCGCCACCTTCCACACGACGGGCCCGGCGGTCGGCATCTCCAAAGGTCTCGACCGCGACCGCGCCGTGGACGAGAGCGGCAATCAACTCGCCGTCTTCGGCCGACGCGGCGCGCGTCCCTTCAACCTCGAAGAGTTGCGGCGCATGTACCTGTCGGACGGCAAGCTCTACACCGTCACCGACAATCCCCAGACGCCCGCCAACGATTTCAAAGGCGGCGCGGGCGCGGCGAAGTCGGGCGGCGAGCAGCCGGAAGCGAAGCCCGAGAAGGGCGTCTCGGCAGGCTCCGTCTCGTCGAACATGTCGATCTTCACCCTTCAAGGGATGACCGCGACGACAAAACTGATCGGCGGCGGATTGGGTTTTGTGCTCGCAGGTTTAGGTTTGTACCGGCTACGAAGGTTACGGCGGGATACTTAGCCGGGACTTAAAGCGCAACGAAATAGCCGCCCGTGATCTTCAGCGAATCACGGGCGGCTATTTCGTCTGGGAAATAACGCCGGGCATCACCCGCCGCGACGAGCCGCAGCAATAAAGCAAGCCTCGCGAATGAAGACAACGCTATTCGCGGTTGGGTGCATGCGGTAGTTAGGCGCGGCAGATTTTGATACTCATCCTAAGTTATCGCAGCCGCCACCCTCGCTCACTTGTCCCTTACCAGAACGTTAACCGGGCTGCCGCCCCGCCACTCGGTGCCGTCGGCGTAGGATACGCGCGTGATGATCACCTGTCCACGCAGCCCGTCACGCTCCCTCTCGCCGAGTGCGTATACGCTGATCCTGTGGGTGGGGGGCGAGGCGAGGAGCCGGGCAACCTTTCTCGTCTTGCCGGGGGCGATCGTCCGGGCGTCGGCGAACCGGCGGCGGCCTAATTCCTCCCCCGTCCCGGCGTCAAAGAAGACGCAATCCCAGGCAATAGCCTTGATCGCTTTCGCCCCGCCGTTCCTGAAAGTGGCGCTGTAGAGGAAGGCATAACGCGGCCGTGGCGGGCGTGACCTGACGGCCCGCTCCCGCTCGGCGATCTGGCTATGTATGTTGAGGGGGCCGCGCACGTCGGCGGAACCGTAGGAACCGCGCGAGGGGTTGAACTCCCAGTCGATCCGCTCCTTCGACCAGCCGTGTTTGACAACCGTCACGCCCGGCGGCACTGGAAAAGCCTGCGGCTCTTGCGCGTGCGTGACGCTCCCAAAGCTAATAAAGAAGCAGGCCAGAATTAATGTCCTCATCACACATCCTCCTTCCGCAGTCTACGGTAGCGCCCAACAAACGGTTATGCCGTCCTGCGCATCCACTCGATGCAGCGGCGAAGGTGCTCCTGCATACGCTCGGCCGTGTCGGAGTGTATGCGCCCGTGGCCGGGCAGCACCCACTCGAAACGCCGCCCCAGCAACTTCTCCATCGAACGCGTCTGCTCTTCCCACGAATACCAGGCGACGCTGCGGAAGGCCGTCAGCGTCTCGCGCTCGGGCGACCACGCGAGATGGTCGCCCGTGAAGAGATACTTGTCACGGTAGAGCAGCGCCATGTGGCCGCGCGTGTGGCCGGGCACGGGGATGACGCTGAGTTCCCCGTCGAGCGCAACTTCCGCCTCGCCTTCGACGACGCGCTCCACGCCGCGCCGCTCCGCTCCGTCGGCCGCGTGCATGATGCGCTCGCAGCCGAACCGCGCGGCAAACTTCTCGTGGTCGGCGATGTCGTCCGAGTGCGTGAGAAACATCCGGCGAACGCCGCCCAAAGCCTCTATGCGCTTGACGAGTTGAGAGGCGAAGCGCGGCGAATCGACGAGGACGTTGCCGCCCGCCTCCTCCGGTCGCACGATCAAATAACTCCACGCGCCGAAACTCGCTTCCGAGGTGAAACCGCAAAAGTAGACGTTCTCGGAGACGCGCGCGGGATAGGCGTCAACGGCCGCGCGCGTGTTGTGATGTTTGAGCGTTCCGATGGAGGCGGTCGGGCAGGCGACGAGAGCCATCAGCGCACGCTTTGTCTCGTCCGCCGTTTCGGGTTGGCGATAGACGCTCGACTGCTCGCCGTGGTCGTGAAACGTCGCGGGCGCGATCTGGCGGCAGGCGTCGCAGTCGATGCACGTCGCATCGACGTAGAAATCCCCCGCGACGTTTTCCGGCAAGCGTTTTGCGACCGAGGCCATATAGGTAGTTTCAGGTTTCAGGTTTCAAGTTTCAAGTTCGGAGAGGCGGCGGCCTGTCGCTTTAACCTGAAACTTGAAACCTGAAACCTGAAACTATCTCTTAGATTCGCTTCAACAGCAGGAGGATGACGATGATCAGGAGAATGATGCCGAGCGTGCCGCTCGGGAAATAGCCCCAACCACGGCTGTGCGGCCATGCCGGAGCCGCGCCGATCAAAAGAATGATCAGGATTACGATCACGATGGTAGTCATAACATTTCTCCTCTCTCGAATATGGTCGTCATAAGTTGCGACAGGGGCGGGCGACGCGATTTAGCCGATCCTTCGGCTGAGAGCTTAAGCCCCACCCCTCTGCCGGTCAATGTTTTTATTCCGCGTTCATCCTTGCGCGTTCAACGCTTCTCCGCCTGTTTCTCCGCCTGTTTCCCCGCCTGCGTGTCGAGATAATCGAGCAGCACGTTGGACATTACCTTGACGCCGACGACGAGGCTTTCTTCATCCACGTCGAAATCGGGCGTGTGCCAGCCGGCCGTGATGCCGCGTGCGCGATTACCGACGCCAAGGAAGAAATAGAAGCCGGGCATGGCCTTCTGGAAGTAAGAGAAATCTTCGGCGGGCATGAAGGGCTTGAGTACGAGCGCGTTCTGTGCGCCGACGACGCGCCGGATGGTCGGCAGCATTCGTTCGACGAGCGCGGGCTCGTTATAAGTAACCGGGTTGCTGCCCTCGAAGTTCAACTCGAACGTCGCGCCGTAGGCGGCGGTCACATGGGTCAGCGTCTCGCGCATCAACTCGATGGAGCGCTCGCGCACGCGGTCGTTGTGCGTGCGCATCGTGCCGGTCAGTTTCACCTCGTTTGCGATGACGTTAAAGCGCGTGCCGCCGTTGATAGTGCCGATGGTGATGACGAGCGGTTCGAGCGGGTCGATCCGGCGGCTGCGGATATGTTGCAGCGCGAGCACGCACTCGGAGGCGACGACCACGGCGTCCACGCCCATCTGCGGCTGCGCGCCGTGTGCGCCCTTGCCGCGAATGATGATATTGAAAGTGTCGGACGAAGCCATCGCGGGGCCGGAGTGATAGCCGATCTGCCCGGCCTGCACGTTCGGTTCGGTGTGGAGTCCGAAGATGGCCTGCGGGCGCGGGTTTTCAAGTGCGCCCTCTTTGATCATCAGGGGCGCGCCGCCCTCTTCGCCCGCGGGCGGGCCTTCCTCGGCGGGCTGGAAGATGAACTTGATCGTACCGCCGATCTCCCCGCGCATCCTGCTCAGGACTTCCGCGACGCCCAACCCGACCGTGGTGTGTACGTCGTGGCCGCAGGCGTGCTTGACGCCGGGCGTCCGCGACTTGTAAGGCACATCGTTCGTCTCCTGAATCGGCAGCGCATCCATGTCCGCGCGCACGGCGACGACTCCGCCGCCCGGCCGACCGCCCCTGAGCACCGCGACCACGCCGTGACGCGCCACGCCGGTCTTCACCTCGTCGAATCCGAGCGACTTGAGACGTTCGGCGACGATGCGCGCCGTGCGTTCCTCGCGGTTTGAAAGCTCCGGGTGCATGTGAAAATCGCGCCGCTGCGCGACGAGTTGCGCGCGCATCGCTTCCGCCGCCTGCGCGATGCGCTGCTCGCGCGTCGCGGCCTGAGCGTTCGCGGCCGGGGTCGCCGCCGCAGCAGGTTGGGGCGCGTTTCGTTGCTGCGCGGTCGTGTTCAGAGAGAGCGCGAGTAATAGCGTGAATAGTGTCAAGCGTTTTTTCATCATAGTTGTCAGGCGGCTTTCAAACGCGGATGTCTTCCGGCATAGAGGCTCACACGAACGGCCATGCTTTGAAACTCGTCATGGAATTTTGCCCGCATCATACCGCACGCGCCGCCCGTAAGCCACGAACTTTTTTAGAACGCGCTGCCGGACAAAGGAAAAGGGCGATGTCGCGCGACATCACTCGACAAATCCTGTTTGACCGGCACAAAAACTGTAGTCGGATTCGTATTGTTGCCTGCCGGACGGGAAAACTTGCGAGGTCTTCGTTTTGGACAGAACTGTTTGACGAGCCACCTTCCAAAGCCTGCGGCAAACATCGGAGGGAGGTGAACGGGCATCTATCGAAATGCTCGCGGTCTTTAATGCAAGCCTCGTTAGCCTGTCAACTTGGTACGGCGTTCATGAACGGCGAATGCGCAGGCGGTTCCCACTCACTTCCCCGCTTTGAAGCGTTTCGCCAGTTCGCGCTTGAGCACTTTGCCGGTCGGGCCTTTCGGCAACTCGTCCAGAAAGCGGATGGACTTCGGGCACTTGAAGTCGGCGAGACGCGCGCGGCAAAACTCCACGAGTTCATCGGCGGAGGACGCAGCATCTTCTTTGAGGACGACGAAGGCCGCCACCTCTTCGCCGTAGAGCGGGTCGGGCACGCCGACGGTGGCGGCCGAGGCGACGGCCGGGTGTGTGTAGAGCAGTTCGTCGATTTCGCGCGGGTAGATGTTTTCGCCGCCGCGTATGATCATGTCCGACTTGCGATCCGCGATGTAGTAAAAACCATCCGCGTCCGCGTAGCCGATGTCGCCCGTGTGAAACCAGCCGCCGCGAAAAGCCTCCGCGGTGGCGGCTTCGTTTTTGTAATAGCCCTTGAAGATGTTTTCGCCTCTGAGGACGATCTCGCCGAGTTCGCCCTGCCCGACCTCGCCGTCGTTTTCATCAAACACCTTGATCTCGCAGCCTATCGATTGACCGCACGAGCCGGGGCGTCTGTCCGCGCCGGGCGGGTTGAACGTCGCGCGCACGGTTGACTCGGACAAACCGTAGCCCTCTATAACGAGACAGTCGAACGTCTCCTCGAAACGGCGCAGAACCTCCGCCGGCACAGGCGCGGAGCCGCACATAGCAAAGCGCAGTTGCTCTCTGCGCAGGCCGGCGGGGACGCCTTCCGGGTAGGTGGCGAGAAGCATCGAGAGCATCGTCGCCACCGATCCGAAAGACGTAATTTCGTAATCGGAGATCGTCTGCCAGAAACGCGATGCGGAGAAGCGCGGGCTGACGACGCTCGACCCGCCCGCGTACATCGCCGCAATGGTCGTCACCATCACTGCGTTCATGTGAAAGAGCGGCATCACGGAGAGCAGGCGGTCGGCGGGCGTGAACTTCAGCCAACTCACGATCTGGCGCGCGTTCGCCAGCAAATTTCCATGTGTCAGGAGACAGCCTTTGGGCTTTCCCGTCGTGCCGGAGGTGTAGATGATGATCGCCGCGTCGTCGCGGCCGAGCGCGAGGTTGCGCCATGAGTCCGCCGGGGCGGCGTCGAAAGCGGCGGCGGCGGTCGCCGCGTCGTCGAACTCAAGCGCGGCCGTGAGACTGGAAACCTCTCCGCGCATCTCCGCAACCGTGTCTCGGAACTGCGAATGATAGAGCAACAGCTTCGCGTCCGAGTTGCCGACGACGTAAGCGGCCTCTTCCGATTTGAGCAGGGAGTTGACCGGCCCCGCGAGCGCGCCCGTCTTGAAACAGGCGAAATAGGCGATGACGTATTCCGCGCTGTTCGGCAAGAGCAGGCTCACCACGTCGCCGCGCCCGACGCCGTGCGCCGCGAGCATGTTGGCCGTGCGATTGACCGCCCGGTCGAACTCGGCGTATGTCCAACTCCGCCCGTCGCGCGCGTCGGAGAGGAAAGTTACGGAGGGGGTTTCGGCGGCGCGAAGTTCGAGCAGTTCGCGCATGCTGGTGTAAGTGTCGGTCGTTTCAGTGGTCATTATCAATTCAGATTGCAACGCCGTGCGGCTGTGCGGTATAAAGTGCAGGTAAAGCTGAGGTGACACGTAATCGCCCCGTTACGCACGAGGCCACGCGCGCCATAGCTTAGCGAAACGCTCCCATCTCTACAATCGTTCAAGCTCCGGCACTGCTGTTCGCACCGCAACCAAAAGCACGGGTCTCACCACCGAGACGCGCGACCGAAACGCTATTTTTTTTATGGACACATATCGCAATTTTATCGACGGCCAGTGGGTTCTCTCCGACGCGACCCAGACCGCGACCAACGTCAACCCGGCCAACACGGACGACGTGCTCGGCACGATCCGGCTGTCCTTGCGCGACGAAGCGCGACGCGCCGTCGAGGTGGCGCACGCGGCTTTTCGCGATTGGCGCGCGACGCCCGCCCCGGCGCGCGGCCGCATCATCGCACGTTTCGCGCGCCTGCTCGAAGACGACACGGAGAACCTCGCCGCGCTGCTCACGCGCGAAGAGGGCAAGACGCTCGCCGAATCGCGCGGCGAGATCAGGCGTGCCGTGAACGTCGCGGAGTTTTGCGCGGGCGAAGCGCGGCGCATGAACGGCGAGACCATCCAGTCCGAACTGCCCGCCAACTTCGCCTACACGATCAAACAACCGCACGGCGTCGTCGCCTGCATCACGCCGTGGAATTTTCCGGTGGCGATTCCGGTCTGGAAGATCGCGCCCGCGCTCGTCGCGGGCAACACGGTCATCTTCAAACCGGCGACCGTGACGCCCGCGACGGCCGTGCGCCTCACGGAGTTGTTCGCGGAGGCGGGCGTGCCGCGCGGGGTCATGAATCTCGTCATCGGATCGGGCTCGGAGGCGGGCGATGAGATCGTGAACCACCCGGCTGTGCGCGCCGTCTCCTTCACCGGCTCGAACGGCATCGGCCTCAAACTCTATGAGCAGTGCGCGCGGCGCGGCGCGAAAGTGCAGTGCGAGATGGGCGGCAAGAACCCCGTCATCGTGCTCGAAGACGCCGACATGAATCTGGCCGTCGAATCGACGGCGCAGGGCGCATTCGGCTCGACCGGCCAACGCTGCACGGCGACGAGCCGCGCCATCGTCCACGAAAAAGTTTACGACAACTTCATCGAGCGCATCACGTCGCGCGCCGAAGCGCTCAAGCTCGGCGACGGCAGCGACCCGGCCACCGAAGTCGGGCCGCTCGTTGACGGTAAGGCGTTCAAAAGCGTGCTCTCCTATCTCGACATCGGGCGCGAAGACGGCGCGAGCCTCGTCTGCGGCGGCGAGATCGCCAAAGGCGCGGGCTTGAGCAAAGGCTACTTCGTCAAGCCCACGGTCTTCGTCGGCGTCACGCCCGACATGCGCATCGCACGCGAAGAGATTTTCGGCCCCGTCCTCTCCGTCATGCGCGCCAGGGATTTCGACGAAGCGTTGCTCATCGCCAACGACAGTGAATACGGGCTGTCGTCCTCCATCTTCACCAACGATGCCGCGCGCATCTTCCGCTTCGTTGACGAGATCGAAACCGGCATGACGCACATCAACTCGCCCACGACCGGCGGCGAAGCGCACATCCCCTTTGGCGGCATCAAGTCGACCGGCGTCGGCGAACGCGAACAGGGATCGACCGCCCTCGATTTCTACACCGAACTCAAAGTCGTCTACGTCGACTACACGGGGCGCAAACGCGAGGGAAATTTATACTGACCGCAGACGCCTTCCGCCGGATGGATTCATTTCAATCGGCTGCCGAAACGCTGCTGAGACTACGTCGCGACGCTCCTGAGTTTATGAGGGCGCGGCTTACAAAACAGCCACCGCCTGAGAGTTTTCACGGGTTCTATAACTTTTCACCGGAGTCATTTTTTTATGAGCACAGTCGAGCAGCAAGTCGCCGCATCTGAGATCGTCCGCAAGCACAAAGAGTTTCTCTTCCCCGCCGTCGCCACCTACTATCAGGAACCCGTCGCGCTCGTGCGCGGCGAGGGGCAATACGTCTGGGACGATCAGGACAGGCGTTATCTCGACTGCTTCGGCGGCGTGCTCACCGTGAGCGTCGGCCACGCCAACCCGCAGGTCAACGCCGCGATCATCGAACAGGTCAAGACCCTCTCGCACACATCGACGCTCTACGCCAACCGGCCGCAAGGCGACCTCGCCGAAAAGCTCCACCAGATCACGCCCGGCCGCCTCAAGAAATCCTTCTTCACCAGCAGCGGCACGGAGGCCGACGACACCGCCATCACGGCCGCGAAACTTCATACCGGCCGACACGAGATCGTCGTGCTGCGCCACAGCTATTCCGGCCGCTCGGCCACCGCGCTCTCCGCCATCGGTCATTCCACATGGCGGCCTCTGCCTGCTCAGGTCGCGGGCATCGTCCACGCGCGCGCGCCCTATTGCTATCGCTGCCCGCTCAAGTTGAGCTACCCGGAATGCGGCCTCGCCTGCGCCGAAGACATCAAGGATGTGATCGAGACGACGACGACCGGGCAGATCGCCGCCTTCATGGCCGAACCCATCCTCGGCGTCGGCGGCTTCATCGTCCCGCCCGCGGGCTACTTCGAGCGCGCCGCAGAGATCACGCGCGCTCACGGCGGACTCTTCATCGCCGACGAAGTGCAGACCGGCTGGGGGCGCACCGGCGACAAGTGGTTCGGCATCGAACACTGGAACGTCGAACCCGACATCATCACCTCGGCCAAAGGCATGGGCAACGGCGTCCCCATCGGCATGACCATCGCCACGCCCGAAGTCGCGGACAGCTTCCCCGGCCTCACCTTCTCGACCTTCGGCGGCAACCCCGTCTCGATGGCCGCCGCCCTCGCCGTCATCAAAGTCATCGAAGACGAAAACCTGCGCGCGAACGCCGCCACCGTCGGCGCATACTTCCGCGAGAAGCTGGAAGAACTCAAAGCGAAATACCCCGTCATCGGCGACGTGCGCGGCATGGGACTCATGCAGGGACTCGAACTCGTTAAAGACCGCGAGACCAAAGAACCCGACCCCCAATCCGTCCTCCGCGTCTTCGAGGAAACCAAACGCCGCGGCGTCCTCATCGGCAAAGGCGGCCTCTACGGCAACGTCATCCGCACCGGCCTCATGCTCAACTCGACGAAGGACACCGTGGACGAATTGATCGAGGCTTTAGACGGAGCTTTAGAAACGCTATAGAGCACCACAGATAAACAGGTTATGAAAACTCTAATTCGTAATGGGCGCATCGTCACCGCCGTTGATGATTACAAGGCCGACGTGTTGATAGAGGATGAGGTGGTGTCGGTCATCGGCGCACGGTTGGAGATGGAAGCGGACGTGGTGATCGATGCGAGTGGGAAATTGGTCATCCCCGGCGGGATCGATCCGCACACGCACATGGAACTTCCCTTTGGCGGGACGCAGGCGTCGGATGATTTCTTTACGGGGACGCGGGCGGCCGTGTACGGGGGGACGACGACGATCATTGATTTCGCGGTGCAGTATAAGGGCGAGTCGCTGACGGAGGCGCTCGACAACTGGCACGCGAAGGCCGAGGGTAAGACGGCCATTGATTACAGTTTTCATTTGATCACGACCGATCTGGAAGACGAGCGCGTGCCGGAGTTGCACCGGATCATGGACGAGGGCGTGACGAGTTTCAAGATGTTCATGGCCTATCCGGGCGTGTTTCTCGTTGACGACGCGACGATCTTCCGCGGCATGTCGGCGGCGGGCGAGCGCGGCGGGCTGATTTGCATGCATGCCGAGAACGGTATCGTCATCAACGAGATCATCAAGCGCGCTCTCGCGGCGGGGCGCACCGCGCCGAAGTATCACGGTTTGACGCGCCCGACGCGCGCCGAGGCCGAAGGCGTGCATCGCGCGATTGCGATTGCGGAGATGGCCGAGGCGCCGGTCTACATCGTGCATTTGAGTTGCGCCGACGCGCTCGAACAGGTGCGCGCGGCGCGCGACCGCGGCCTGCCCGCTTTCGCCGAGACGTGCCCGCAGTATCTTTTTCTCTCTTACGACAACTATGAAGAGCCGGGGTTCGAGGGGGCGAAGTATGTGATGACGCCGCCGCTTCGCGAGAAGTGGAATCAGGCGGAGTTGTGGAAGGGTTTGAAGACGGACGACCTGCAAGTCATCTCCACGGATCACTGCCCCTTCTGCATGAAGGAACAGAAGGAACTGGGGCGCGACGACTTCACCAAAATTCCGAACGGCGCGCCGGGCGTCGAACACCGCGTCCCGCTCATCTACAACGGCGGCGTGGTGGAGAACAGAATCTCGCTCAACCGCTTCGTCGAACTGACTTCGACCGCCGCGGCAAAGATGTTCGGCATCTTTCCAAAGAAGGGCACGATTGCCGTCGGCTCGGATGCCGACATAGTGATCTTCGACCCCGAACGCGAACAGACCATCAGCGCAGCAACTCATCACATGAACGTCGATTACAGCGCATATGAGGGCAAACGGATCAAGGGCGTCGTGGAGACGGTGTTGTCGCGCGGGCGCGTCGTCATAGAGCGCGGCGAGTACAAGGGCAAGGCGGGCGACGGCCGTTTCATCAAGCGCGGGACGTGCGTGACGATGTGAGGCGAGCAGAGACCGCGACGGGTCTTTCTCTCAAGCGGGAAACTTCACACAGTTGCGCCGGGAGGCGTGTTTCCATGAATCATCAGATTAAATACCCGGCGGTGTTGCTCTGCCTTATTCTACTGTTGACGGCTGCCTGTAAGACAACCGGATCAAGCTCCGGCAAAGACGGGATAGGCACGAGCAGCGGAGGCGTCTCGCTCCCAGGCGGCGGCACTGCTCCGGCCGTGATCTCTGAGAGCGACAAGCCGCTCGATGCGATGACCAGAGCGATGCGCGCGCAACTCGACGCCAAATCCTACCGCGCGCACGTCACAACCACGCTCGCCGACGGCGCTCCCAGCAAGATGCTCATCGAATATGTCGCGCCCGACAGCTATCGCATGACCCAATCGGGACAAGGCGACGCGGCGGGTGGTTCCTCGATGGAATATGTCATCGTCAAGGGCGCGATGTACATGAAGACGCCGAAGGGCGAATGGGCGAAGTCGCCGATTGACGCGAGCAGCATGATCAAGGCTTTCCGCGATCCCAAAATGCTCGACGAATTGACCAAGACGGCGGACGTGAAACTCGTCGGCCCCGACATGCTCGACGGCGCGCCGATGCTCGTCTATGAATACACTCAGACTAACCCGATGGGCATGAATCTCAAGAACACCTCCCGGACGTGGCTCTCCGTCGCCGACGGATTGCCGCGCAAGACCGAATCCGAGGGCGAGTTCGACGGGAAGAAGACCAAAACTCTCGTCACCATGACGGATTACAACGCCGACATCAAGATCGAATCCCCGGTTAAATAAAGGAGTCTCATGTTTCACTTACCGAGAGGCTTTTTGAGAACCGCGCTCGTCGCCATCTGTCTGGCATCCGCCGCCGCCGCGCAACAGAGAGCGGAGTTGCCGCTCGTCACCGTCACGGGCGAGGCGGAAGTCCGCGCCGTGCCGGATGAAGTCGTCTTCGACGTGACGGTGCGATCCATCAACCGCGATTTGAAAATCGCCAAGGCGCAAACCGACGAACGGCTAAGAACGCTCGTCGAGTTGGCGCGCAGGTACAAAGTCGCGCCGGAGGACATGCAAACCGATTACATCGGACTCGAACCGCGCTATCGCGGCGGCAACGAGACGCGAACATTCCTCGGCTATTCCGTGCGCAAGGATTTAGTATTCACGCTGCGCGACATGACGCAGGCGGAGAATTTACTCTCGGAAGTTATGACATCGGGCATCACGAGCATCAACAGTATAAATTTCCGCACCTCGCAGTTGCGAAAGTACAGGGATCAGGCGCGCTCGCTCGCCATCCGCGCGGCGCGCGAGAAGGCCGTCGCCCTGACCGCTGAGATCGGGCAGAAGATCGGCAAGGCTTATTCCATCGAAGAGGAAGCCCCGGCGCGCGGCCCGGCTTCGCAAAACAGTTTTATGACGAACGCCTCGACCGTCTCCGGCGGCGACTCGGCGGAGACGGAGGGTACGCTCCAGCCCGGCCAAATCGTGGTCAACGCGCGCGTCACGGTTCGGTTTATTCTCGAATAGAGATTTGCATTATGGCGACCGTAGCTAACAGCGAAGAGGCTCTCGCGCCGCAGCGCGACTTTGAAGAGTTGCACGAGGACGTGTCTGCCAGTCCCCTGTGGAACCGCGACCTCGCGCCGACGACGATCCGCGAGCGCACATGGACGACTTGGAACATCGCCGCGCTCTGGATCGGGATGAGCGTAGTGATCACGACTTACACGCTGGCCGGGGCGTTCATCGAAGCGGGCATGAACTGGTGGCAGGCGATGACGACGATCCTGCTCGGCAATAGCATCGTCCTCGTCCCGATGATCCTGAACGCTCACGCGGGCACGAAGTACGGCGTCTCTTTTCCGGTGCTCTGCCGCGCATCGTTCGGCGTGCGCGGCGCGAACGTGCCGGCCATCCTGCGCGCGATTGTGGCCTGCGGGTGGTTCGGCATCCAGACGTGGATCGGCGGAACCGCGCTCGACGCGCTCTTTGGCGCGATGTGGGGCGGGTGGAACAATTTGTTCGGCGGCGCAACGGTGCTCGAAATCGCGCTTCACACGTGGATCGGGTTTTTCATCTTCTGGTTCATACAGGTCTTCATAATTCTGAAGGGCGTCGAGGGAATCAAGCATCTCGAAACGTGGTCGGCTCCGTTGCTGCTCGTGGGCGGCGCGGCTCTGCTCGCGTGGGCGGCGTGGCGCGCGGGCGGCCTCGGGCACGTGCTGTCTGCATCGAGCGCGTTGCAGAAACAACAGAATAACTTCTGGACGATCTTCCCCGGATCGCTCACGGCATCCGTCGGCTACTGGGCGACGCTCAGCCTCAACATACCCGACTTCACACGCTACGCGCGCTCGCAAAAGTCGCAGATGTTAGGTCAGGCTATCGGGCTGCCGCTGACGATGACGGCCTTCGCCTTCATCGGCGTCGCCGTCACTAGCGCGACGCTTTTAATTTACGGCGCGGCGATTCCGAACCCGGTCGAACTGATGCAACGCTTCGACAGCGTCGCCGTCATACTCTTCGCCACGGCCGTTATCTTCGCCGCGCAGTTGACGACGAACATGGCCGCCAACGTCGTCTCGCCCTCGAACGATTTTTCCAACCTCAACCCGAAACTGATCTCCTACGTAACGGGCGGACTCATCACCGCGCTGATCGGCGTCCTGATGATGCCGTGGAAGTTGATGTCTTCGATGGGCGCGTACATCTTTACGTGGCTCGTCGGCTATTCCGGCCTGATGGGCGCGATTGCGGGTATACTGATCTGCGACTACTGGGTGCTGCGCCGCCAGCATCTCGATCTGCGCGATCTGTTCGAGCCGCGGGGTCGCTATACTTACACGAACGGGTTCAACCTGCGCGCGCTCGTCGCGCTCGTCGCGGCCATCGCGCCGGTCGTCCCCGGCTTCCTGCACGCGGCCACAACGCCGGGCGGGCAAATCACGCAGCCCGGTTTTTTCGACACGCTCTACACCTACGCGTGGTTCGTCACCTTCGCGATAGGGTTCGCTCTCTATTACCTGCTGATGAAGGGAAACTTTAGAAAGGAAGAACGATGAACGCGGAACGATGAACGATGAAGTAAGAGCAACAACTCTGTCTTCACTTCATCGTTCATCGTTCCGCGTTCATCGTTATAAATTTATGGCTCGAACTGTGAAATGCGGGCTGATACAGGCCACGAACGCCGCGCCGACCGACGCGCCCATCGAAGAGATCAAACGCGCCAACATTGAGAAGCATCTGGCGCTAATCGAAGACGCCGCCAAACAAGGCGTGCAAATTCTCTGCATGCAGGAGGTCTTTACGACGCCGTACTTCTGCGCCGAGCAGCGGACGCGCTGGTATGAGGCCGTCGAGCGGATTCCCGACGGGCCGACCGTCAAACTCATGCAGGAGGTCGCAAGACAGCACGGCATGGTCATCATCGTCCCGATCTACGAAGAAGAGATCGCGGGCATCTATTACAACACGGCCGCCGTCATCGACGCCGACGGCAAATATCTAGGCAAGTATCGCAAGAACCACATCCCGCACGTCAACCCCGGCTTCTGGGAGAAGTTCTATTTCAAACCGGGCAACCTCGGCTACCCCGCTTTCGACACGGCCTACGCGCGCATCGGCGTCTACATCTGCTACGACCGCCATTTCCCCGAAGGCGCGCGCATACTCGGTCTGAACGGCGCGGAGATCGTCTTCAACCCCTCGGCCACCGTCGCGGGATTGTCCGAATACCTCTGGCGGCTCGAACAGCCCGCGCACGCCGTCGCCAACGGCTACTTCATCGGCGCGATCAACCGCGTCGGCCACGAGCAACCGTGGGACATCGGCGAGTTTTACGGGCAGAGCTACTTCTGCGACCCGCGCGGCCAGTTCCTCGCCGAAGCCCCGCGCGACGAGGACGCGCTCGTCGTCGCAGACCTGGACCTCGACGTGATCCGCGAAGTCAGAAACACCTGGCAGTTCTTCCGCGACCGCAGGCCGGACACCTACGACCCGATAGTGGCGGACTAGATAAGAGTTTCAAGTTTCAGGTTTCAGGTTTCAAGTTAAAGAACGAAGAGCCTGTCAGACCTGAAACTTGAAACCTGAAACTTGAAACCTACTTGAAATCCTATGTCAACGACGCACGAGTCACCCATCAACATCGCGCAGATCGAGCGCAACTTTCGCGAGATCGCGCCGCCTTTGAGCGAGGCCGAGGCGATCCTGGAATCGCACCGCTGCGTCTATTGCTACGACGCGCCGTGCACGCGCGCCTGCCCGACGCACATCGACGTGCCCGCCTTCATCAAAAAGATCGCGAGCGGCAACCTGACCGGCTCGGCGCGCGTCATCTTCGAGGCCAACCCTATCGGCGCGACGTGCGCGCGCGTCTGCCCTGTTGACGTGCTCTGCGAAGGCGCGTGCGTGGAAAAGACCCTGATGGCGAAGCCCATCGAGATCGGGCGGCTCCAACGCTACGCGACCGACGCCGCCTTCGCTCGCGGGCGCGACGTGCTCAAGGCGGGCGCGCCGAACGGTAAGCGGGTCGGTATCGTCGGTTCAGGCCCGGCCGGTCTGTCGTGCGCGACATATCTCGCGCGCCTCGGTTATGCCGTCAGCATCTACGAGCGCAAGCCTCTCGCCGGCGGCATGGACACCTACGGCATGGCCGAGTACAAGATGACGCAGCGCGTCTCGCAGGAAGAAGTGGCGCAGGTGGCGCGGCTCGGCGTCGAGATCAGGACGAACACCGAGATCGGGCGCGACATCTCGTTGAGCGACCTCGCCAGCGAGCACGACGCGGTTTTCCTCGGCGTCGGGCTCGGACAGACCTCGCGTCTGAACATCCCCGGCGAGGAACTGCGGGGCGTCTATGACGCGCTCGATTTCATCGAACGGATCAAGACGCGCGACTGGGCGTCCGTCCCCATCGGGCGCACCGTCGCCGTCATCGGCGCGGGCAACACGGCCGTCGACGCGGTAACGCAGGCCAGACGCCTCGGCGCGGAGCGAGTCCTCATGATCTATCGCCGCACCGAGCACGAAATGCCCGCCTACGAGTATGAGTACGAACTGGCAAAACGCGACGCGGTGGAATTCTGGTGGCAGACCGCGCCCGTGGAGATTCTGGCGGGCGCGGACAAAACGCGCGCCGCCTCTCTGCGCTGCGTCAGGACTGCGCCGGTCGAGACAGGTGGCGTGGGGCGTCGCTCGTTTCAGACGGTCGCCGGGTCGGAGTTTGAGATTCCCGTAGACATGGTGATCAAGGCGCTCGGCCAGCAGAAGATGGTGGATTGGGTCTCGCAAATCGCCAAAATCAAACTCGACGAAGCCGGGCGCGTCGTCGTTGACCCGGACACGATGCAGACCGCCAACCCGAAATTCTTCGCGGGCGGCGATTGCGTCAACGGCGGGCGCGAGGCCGTGGATGCGGCGCAGGCGGGCAAACTGGCGGCGCAGGGCATACACTTTCACCTGTCGGGCGAGCGCGTCGAATTCGCGGGGGCACGCGTGCCGCTTCATGAAGAGACGAGCGAAGTTAAGCATTGATGATCGGCCAGCCGTCAGGAATTGGATTTTCAAGAGTCGGGTTTATGGAAGACTAGAGAATCAACCGCGCGAGCGAAGACTAGAGAATCAACCGCGCGGGCGTTGAGCCGTTTGACCCGTTCAGGATGCGGGAGCTTAAAGTTTCATGTCGTCACAACCAAGCCACAAATACACGCTCGAAGAATACCTCGCGCTGGAGCTTGCCAGCGAAGAGAAGTATGAATTCTGGAACGGCGAAGTTTTCTGCATGAGCGGCGCTAGCCTTGCGCATAATCAGATTGCACGCAATATCGGGACTAAGTTGGATACGGAGTTGCGTGGTCGCGGGTGTCAAGTTTTCCCAGCCGACTTGCGTGTTAAAGTTCCGCAATACCCTCCGTATCGCTATCCTGATTTAACAGCCCTTTGCGGCCCGCCGGAAATTGAAAATGTCAACGGCTTGGACATGCTTGTCAACCCGACCTTGATCGTGGAGGTGCTTTCAAAGTCAACGGAGGGTTTCGACCGGGGCGACAAGTTTACCTACTACAAATCCATCGCCAGCTTCAGCGAGTATCTGCTCGTCGCCCAACATCGCCCACACGTCTCGCAGTTCGTTAGACAGGAGAGCGGTGTGTGGACGTTCATGGAATTTAATGACTTAACCGACACGGTGCGATGCGCCTCCGTGCCATGCGCGCTCACCCTGCAAGAGATTTATCGCGACGTAACTTTCGACGAGGCGGCGCGCAACGGAAACAGATCACTACAGACGAATGGCTCGGATGAGCCGTCGCAATAGCAGCGTCCAGAGGTAACACGAATGGCTGACTTGAAAGTTAACTTCGCGGGCATCGAATCGCCGAACCCGTTCTGGCTGGCGTCCGCACCGCCGACGAATATGGGTTCGATGGTGGAGCGGGCGTTTGACGCGGGCTGGGGCGGCGCGGTGTGGAAGACGTTGGGCGAGCCGATCCGCAACGTCTGCTCGCGCCTCGGCTCGATTGATTCAGGGCCGCAGCGCATGCTCGGTCTCAACAACATCGAACTGATCACGGATCGGCCGCTCGAAGTTAATCTCAAAGAGATCAGGGAGTGTAAGCGAAAGTATCCGAAGCACGCGCTGGTGATTTCGCTGATGGTCGAGTCGAAGCGCGAGGCTTGGCACGAGATCGCAAAGCGCGTCGAGGATACCGGCGCGGACGGCGTGGAATTGAACTTCGGCTGCCCGCACGGCATGTCGGAGCGCGGCATGGGCGCGGCGATGGGGCAGGTGCCGGAGTACACCTGCATGGTGACGGAGTGGGTGAAGGAGGCGACGCGCCTGCCCGTCATCGTCAAACTCACGCCGAACGTAACGAGCATCACGCCGCCCGCGCGCGCGGCCGTGCGGGCGCGGGCAGACGCCCTCTCGCTCATCAATACGATCAATTCCGTGGTCGGCGTTGACCTCGACACTTTCATACCGCACCCGAACGTCAACGGCATGGCCGCGCACGGCGGCTACTGCGGCCCGGCCGTCAAGCCAATCGCGCTCAACATGGTCTCCGAACTCGCGCGCGACGCGGAGGTAAACGTTCCTATCAGCGGCATCGGCGGCATCGGGACGTGGCGCGACGCGGCGGAGTTTTTGCTGCTCGGCGCGACGACCGTGCAGGTCTGCACCGCCGTCATGCACTACGGCTATCGCATCGTCGAAGACATGATCGACGGCCTCTCGAATTACCTCGACGAAAAGGGCTTCCTCAGTGTGACCGACATCATCGGCCGCAGCGTGCCGCGCATGACCGATTGGGGCAATCTCGATCTCAATTACAAGACGGTCGCGCGCATCGACCACGCGAAGTGCATCCAGTGCAATCTCTGCCACATCGCCTGCGAAGACGGCGCGCACCAATGCATTCCCCTCACCGAAATCAACGGCCGGCGCTTTCCGGTCGTTGACGAACACGAGTGCGTCGGCTGCAACCTCTGTTACCTCGTCTGCCCCGTGCCCGGCTGCATCTCAATGGTGCGCCTCGACGACGGCGCGCGCCCGCTCACTTGGCGCGAACTCACGACGCGCGAACCGGAGACGATGACGGCCGGGTGAGAGTGCGCGCGGTTTTACAGGTAAGCGTGGCATCAATGGTACAAATTTACCTTGACGTGTGCTGTCTGAACAGGCCGTTTGACGATCAAACGCAGGACAGAATACATCTCGAAGCCGAAGCCGTGCTTCTGATCCTGACTCATGCGGAGTCAGGCCGCTGGCAGTGGATCGGGAGCGAAGTTCTTGATTATGAAATCGAGCAAACGCCTGACCCGGAACGCAGGATGCGTGTCGAGTTGTTGACAACGCCGGTTGCACACAAAGTCTTGGTGGAATCCGCGGAAGAGACACGCGCATGGGAACTGGAAGGGCTGGGATTTCATGCCCTCGACGCGCTGCACCTGTCCTGTGCCGAGAGCGGGCGCGCGGACGTGTTTCTGACCACCGGCGACCGTTTGCTTCGCCTGGCAATCCGGTTTTCGGCACAGCTTCGCATTCGCGTCGCGAACCCGCTAATATGGTTGCAGGAGAAGGCTGAAGCATGAGCACACAAAATCTAACTTTGGAGGAGTTGCGCCGCGCCGGTATCGAAGCTCTCACACGCGAATTGGGGGCGGCCGGTATGGCTCGCTTCCTGCAACAATTTGAAACCGGCTGGGGCGACTATTCCGTCGAACGCCATCAGTGGCTCGATCAGGGGAACGTTCAAACGCTGGCCGAGCAAATCCGGCAACGGCGTTCAAACGAATCATCGTAACCCCGGCTCAAACTACACACGCCCGCCGCAATCTCTGTTACCTCGTTTGCCCGGTGCCCGTCATCGTCTCAATGGTGCGCCTAGACGACGGTACGCGCCCGCTCACTTGGCGCGAACTCACGACGCGCGAGCCGGAGACGATGACGGCCGGGTGAGGAGCATTTTGGCCGTTTTGACCCCTTAGCGCATGTTACGAAAAGCAATCCTCGTCGCGGCTTTTTTGTGCGGCGGCATCAGCACTCTATTCACTATCTGGATCGTCGTGCCCGCGCCGTCTTTCACCATCTTCGAGGTGGCCGTCGGTGCGAGCGAGTGGAGTTTGTGGTTCGGCGCGGCGGGGTTGGCGGGCGCGGTGCTGAGTTTGCTGGCACGCGCCGCCGGTAGCGGGCGGGCGGCGTGGGTCGCCTTATCGCTCGGCGTCACGGCCGCGGGGCTGTCGTCAATTCCGCCTCTCGACGGTTGGCGCGTCGCGCGCGAGAACAATATAGAGTTGTCTCTCGGTCAATATCTTTTCGGCTCACGGGACAATCGAACCGGGAGCGTCGAGCGGACGACGGAAATTTTTTCCACGGTCGCGGGGCAGACGCTCAAACTCGACGTGTACCTTTTGCGTTCTCAAGAGACGAAGTTGCGCCCGGCCGTCGTCGTCGTCCACGGCGGCTCTTGGAGCGCGGGCGAACGCAGCGATTACCCGATGTGGAATGAATGGCTGGCGCGGCAGGGTTACGCGGTCTTCGACATCGACTACCGGCTCGCGCCGCAGCCGAACTGGCAGGCGGCGACCGCCGACGTGAAGTGTGCCGTCAATTGGGTCAAAGTTAATGCCGGGAGATTCGCGGTAGACCCGGCGCGCGTCGCGCTGCTCGGCCGTTCGGCGGGCGGGCATCTCGCGTTGCTCGCCGCTTACTCGACGAACGTCGCCGCGCTGCCGCCGGGTTGCGGCGCACCCGACGCGTCCGTGCGCGCGGTCATCTCCTTTTATGCGCCGACCGATCTGAAATGGGGCTATGAACACCCGGCCAACCGGCGCGTGCTCGACGGGCCGGGCAAGATACGCGACTTCGTCGGCGGCACGCCCGCGTCCGCGCCTGACGCCGTGCGGCTCGCTTCGGCGACAGCGCATGTTAATCCTCAGTCGCCTCCGACGCTGCTACTGCACGGCGGGCGCGATCAACTCGTCAACGACAGCCACATGACGCTGCTCTCAAAGAGCCTGTCGCAACACGACATCCCGCATCGCGCCCTGCTGATCCCTTACGCGCAGCACGCCTACGATTACAACTTCGACGGCTGGGGGTCGCAGTTAACGCGGCCTCTCATTCTGAATTTTCTGCGTGAACACTTGAATTGAACTCCGCGATGAACGCGCCTTTCGTCGTTGCCGCCGTGCTCGCGATTCTGGTCGTAAAAAGGATCGACGAAATGCAGGAGGCGAAGTTCAGGCAGATGGCGGCGCAGGGGCCACCGCCCCCGCCGGACAGTTTCGACACTTACCGAACCATCTGAGACACTTCCACTTAAATCACACGACGCGCATGATCTCTGCGAGCGATTTGCGGCCGATGTCCGGCACGCGTGCGCCCGCCGCCGGGTAGCCGACGGGGATGAGCACGTAAGGTTTTTCGTTTTTGGGGCGTCCGAGAATCTCGGCCAGAAAACGCATCGGGCTGGGTGTGTGCGTAAGCGTGGCGAGCCCGGCGTGGTGCAGCGCGGCGAGCAGAAGACCGACGGCGATGCCAACCGATTCGGAGGCGTAGTAAGTCGGCTCGGTCTCGCCCGTCGCTTCGTCGGCGAGGTAATCTACGCGAAAGACGACGATCAGGTAAGGAGCGATTTCGAGAAAAGGTTTGTGCCAATCAGTGCCGAGCGGGGCGAGTCGCTTGAGCCAGCGCGCCGGCATGCGCCCCTCATAACTCGCGCGCTCTTCTGCCTCTGCTGCCTCGCGGATGCGCCGCTTAACTTCGGCGTCCCGCACCACGACGAACTGCCACGGCTGCATGTTCGCGCCAGACGGCGCAGTGCCCGCCGTGGCTATCGCCGCCTCGACGAGTGCGAATGGCACGTCCTCGTCCGCGAACTCGCGCACGGTACGACGGCGGCGCATAAGTTCGTAAAAACTCCGGCTGCGCGCGAGTTGTTCGTCGGGCGGGAGGCGTGTGAAGTCGAGCGGGATGAAGTTCGGTTCGGGATTGGCATGGTTATTCATCGTTTCTTTTGCCGGTTGAGTTTCGCCATGAGTGTGGGTATTTCGGCGAGCAGTTCGCGCGCGAGGAAGCCGAGCGGCCCCATGCGCCGCGCCAGTTCGTCGCCCGCGCGCGCGTGCAGGTGGACGCCCCACACGGCCGCTTGAAACGGCGACGCTCCGCGCGCCGCGAGTCCCGCGACGACCCCGGAGAGCGTGTCGCCCGACCCCGATGTCGCCAGTCCCACGTTCCCCGCACGGTTGCAGTAGACGTTTCGGCTCGCGGGCGCGGCGATGAAAGTCTCTCGCCCTTTCAGAGCGACGACCGCGTTCAGTTCTTCCACGGCACGCCGCACCGTCCGCAAAGGCTCGGCTTCGACTTCAGACTTCTCCATATCCAACAGGCTCGCCATCTCACCCGCATGCGGCGTCAACACGACCCGCCCCCCGAGACGCGCCAAACTCCGAGGCTCGAATTTAAGGAAAGCGAACGCGCCCGCGTCGAGCACAAGCGTAGCTTGTCCCAGAGAGCGCAGGAGATTACGCATCAGGCGCGCGGTGGCCGCCTCGTCAACCATGCCGGGGCCGACCAGCACGGCCTTCGCCCCGGCCACTTCCTCTTCGATCCGTTTGAGCGCGCCCGCCGCGATGCCGCCCGCTTTCGTCTCGGGCAAACCGATGACGCGCGCTTCCGGCACGGCCATCGAGACGTGCGGCGCGAGGGTGCGGCAAGTGGCAATCTGCATCTTCCCCGCCCCCGCGCGTAAGGCCGCGGTTGCGGCCAGCACGACCGCGCCCGCGATCTCCGTCGAACCGCCGATGACGAGCACGCGCCCGCGCGCCTCTTTGTCGTCGTCATCTTCGGGTTGCGGCAGAGGCCACGCGCCGAGCGCCTTCGGCGTGATGACGTGCGGCGCGGCGTGCCTGTTCTCGTTTCGTGTGCCGGGGTTACTTTTGTTCTCCGCCATCTCTTCCCTTCTCTCGCCCTGCCGCTCCCGGCAACGGCTATCGGCAACTTTTGCGACTTTACTTGGGCGCGACGGGAACATCCTTATCCGTTGTCACGGGCGCGCCTTCGCGTTCGAGCGGCGCGACGAAATTATACCCGCTCAAGACGAGCTTGCCGTTCTTGCCTAGAGCGGGGTCGTAGACGTATGAAGTGACGGAGCAGTTGGCAACGTCTGTCGCGCGATCTATTTCGAGGATTTGCTCCTCGGTCATGCGTTCCAGCAGGTAGCGGAAGCAGAGCACGACGACTGAGTGTGCGACGATCAGCACGCGCTCGCGGCGGTATTCGCGCGTGATGGTGTCGATGGCGTTGCGCAGGCGCAGGATCACGTCGCACCAACTCTCGCCGCCCGGCGGGCGGTGATAAAACTTTCCAATCGCGCGGCGAAATTCCTGCTGTTCCGGGTATTTGGCCTCGATGCCGAACTTCGTCAGCCGGTCGAGGATGCCGAACTCCTTCTCGCGCAAACGCTCGTCCACGACGAAAGTTATATCGTCGCGCGCGATGCCCGATGCGCCGATTGCGATCTCGGCCGTGCGCATGGAGCGCAGGTAAGGCGACGTGAGCACGACCGTCGGCCTGTCGTCCGGCGGCATCTTCCCGAACCAGCGACCGAGCGCGGCCGCCTGCTCCTCGCCGCAAGCGGACAGGGGCACGTCCACGTCGCGCCGCGCGTCGATCTGGATTTCATGCAAGCCCTCGGCCTCCGCACGGTCGCGCGCCACGTTGCCCGCGCTCTCGCCGTGCCGCACGACCCACAACACGTCCGGCCACTTTTGTTTCTCGTTCACCCTGAACCTCCTCGATGAAGGGGAAAGGGGAAGGGCTAAAGGGAAAAGGGAAAGACAAGAAGGCGCTTTCGTCATGCGCCGCTCGCTCTGAACCTTTACCCCTTCCCCCTTACCCTTTTACCCTGCTTATATACCCGTCTCGTTGTTGCGTTTCGCGGCCTCGTCGCCGAGCGCGGTCAGCCACGAAGGCGAAAGTGCTGACCCGCTGTCCGCCCCCTTCGCGCGCCGCACGCCGATGCCGCCCGCGGCGGGCAGTAGACGATTCACCAGCGCCCGTATGTCCGCGCTCAACTCCGGAAAGAGTTGGTGAAACTTTATCGCGACGACGGCCTGAATCGACAGGATCACTTCCGCATCGCCGCGACGGCAGCCCGCGATGATCTGGCGCGCGGCGCGCTCGGCCTGAATCGTCGAAACGGGCAGCGAATCGCTGATGCTGAACCAGGCGTACTCCGCGCGGTGTTGTCCTTTGAAAGTTGCGTTCGGCGGGCTGCCCGTCCGCATCAGGCCGGGGCAGACCGTCGTCACGACGATTCCGTCTTTGCCGAGTTCCGCGCGCAACCCTTCGGAAAGCCCGACGAGCGCGAACTTGCTCGCGCTGTAGGGAACGAGATGTGGGACGCCGATCTTGCCCCCGATGGACGAGACATTGACGATGCGCCCGCGCGCCCTGCGCCGCATCGCGGGCAGCACTGCGAGCGTCGTGTAGAGCGGCGCCCAGAAGTGAACACGCATGGCCTCTTCGTAATCCGCGAGCGTCATCACCTCGACCGGCCCCACCTGAATCACGCCCGCGTTGTTTATCAAAACGTCCACGCCGCCGAAGCGTTCTTCCGACAAGCGCACCCACTCCTGCACCTGCGCCCTATCCGTCACGTCGCACGGAAATGCCAGCACTTCTGCCCCGCGCCGCAGGAGGTCTGCGCGCGCCCTCTCCAACTCCTGCGGGTCACGAGCGCAGATCGAAAGCCTCGCGCCCGCTTGTGCCAACTCGCGCGCCAGCACCAATCCCAGGCCGCGCGAACCGCCCGTGATCAAAACCGTCCGACCGTTAAAATCGAACTCTCGCCGCTTCCGCAAGGCCGCGCGCACGCCTAAGAGCGCACCGACGCCCGCGCCCGCCAACAACAACGCATCTTGTCTCTTTTTGTCCACGCTCGTCCCCCTCAAACCCCGCGCGCCGTCACTTGAACTCCGCCACGACCGGCGTGTGATCCGACGGGCGTTCCCAGCCGCGCGGCTCCCTGTCGATCCACGCGTTCGTGCAGCGCGCTGCCAGATTCTCCGACACCCAGACGTGGTCGATGCGCACGCCCGTATTCTGTCGAAACGAACCGGCGCGATAATCCCACCAGGAATAATGCCCATGCCCCGGTTCGTGTTGACGAAAGGCGTCCGTGAAGCCCCACTCCCTGATGTTTTCGAGCGCGTCCTTCTCCGGCTTACTGAACAGGACGCGGCCGCGCCACAATTGCGGGTCGTGCACGTCCCTGTCCTCGGGCGCAACGTTGAAGTCGCCGCAGAGCAGCACCTCGTCGTCAGTCCAGTAGTCGTCGTCTAAAAATTCCCGCAGACGCTTGAGCCATTCCAGTTTGAAACGATACTTGTCCGTCCCGACCGACTGCCCGTTCGGCACGTAGACGTTGACGATGCGCACGCCCTCGACTGTGGCCGCGATCAGGCGCGCGTGCGAGCCTTCTTCGTCGTCGGGGAAGCCGCGCACGACATCCGTGACGGGCGAGCGCGCGACGATCCCGACGCCGTTATAAGTCCTCTGGCCGTAAACCTCCGAGCGATAGCCGAGTTCGGCGAAAGCCTCACGCGGAAAACGCTCGTCCGTGCATTTCAACTCCTGCATGCACAACACGTCAGGCCGCGCCTTTTCGAGCCACTGCAAGACGACCGGCAGGCGCGCCGTCACCGAGTTAACATTCCATGTTGCTATTTTCACGTTGCCTCATATTATATCGACGCGCGTTAAAATTCCCACCGCTCAAAGGCTCGCTACATAAAACCATCGAAATAGGGTATATTTTTCTCCCTACGCAGTTCAGCCTTAACTTTTGCAGACACACGATGCTAGCCCCGGCGCTTCGAGCCGCAGGCGCGCGAGGAGGAGAGTTTGGCAGCCGCCGCTTTTTACGATCTGGAAGGCACTCTGGTCAGCACCAACCTCGTGCACACGCTCGGATTCTACGCGCGCAATCAACAGGGCGTGCTGCGTTCCCTGCGCAAGACCGCGACGACCGTTTTGAGCATTCCCCTCTTCGCCGCGACCGACCAGTACAGCCGCAAGGTCTTCAACGATCTCTTCTTCAAACGCTACAAGGGCGAGACCGAAGACCGCCTACGCTTCTTCGCCGAAGAGCTTTTTGAAACCGTTCTGAAGCCCGCCGTGTTCCCCGGCACTTTCGAGTTGATCGAGAAATCGCGCAGCCTCGGCCTGCGTCAAGTGGTCGTCACCGGCGCACTCGACTTCTCCGTCGAACCCCTGATGAAGTACCTCGGCATCGAAATTTACGTCTCGAACCGGTTGGAGTTCGTCAACGGCATCGCGACCGGGCGACTCCTGCCGCCCGTCCTCGCCGCCGCCACGAAGGCCAACTGGATCAGAAACTACGCCGAGCAGGAAGGCATCAATCTCAGCGAGTCGTATGCCTACACGGACAGCATGAGCGATCTTCCGATGCTCTCCATCGTCGGCCACCCGGCGGCCGTCAACCCCGACATGCGGCTCAAACAGACGGCGCTTCATCACGATTGGCCGATACTTAACTTAAAATGAGTTTCAAGTTTCAGGTTTCAGGTTTCAAGTTAAAAACTTTTAACCTCAGTCCTGAAACTTGAAACTTGAAACCTGAAACTATGGCCTTACAACTCCGAAAAAAACTGCACGAATCCGTCGTCTACATCGACCGCGACAGTGCGCCGCGCATCGTCGCCTCCGGCATGGACTTCCTGCTGGAAGATTTGCCGGTCGGCACGCGCGTGATTTATCCGAACCAACCGCTCAAGGGTCTGGTCAACCGCGAGGCCGCGATCCGTTACGCGCTCAACCACCCGCACGACTGCGACCCGCTGTTCGCGCAACTGACGCCGGGCATGAAAGTGACAATCGCCGTGGACGACATCTCGATGCCGCTCCCGCCGATGAACACGCCCGACATCCGACAGACCGCGCTTGAAATTCTCGTCGAGATGCTGAGCGGCCACGGCGTTGAAGACGTGCATATCATCATCGCCATATCCCTGCATCGCAAGATGACGCCCGCCGAGATGAAACGCATGTCGGGGCAGAAAATATGGGACGACTTTTACCCCGACCGTTATTACAACCACGACGCCGAAGACCCCTCGAACCTCGTCCTCCTCGGCGAGACGCGCCACAAGGAGCCGCTGCGCATCAATCGCCGCGCCGCCGAAAGCGACCTCCTGATCTATCTCAATTTCAACTTCGTCCCGATGAACGGCGGCCACAAGTCGGTCGGCGTCGGCCTCTGCGATTACGAGTCTCTGCGCGCGCACCACAACCCGAACACGATCCGCGCGTCGAACAGTTACATGGACCCTGCGGGGTCGGAACTCGGCCGCGTCATCAGCCGCGTCGGCAAGTTGGCCGACGAGCATCTGAACGTCTTCCACATCGAGACGACCATCAACAACCACATGTTCGGCGCGGACATGAATTTCCTCACCCGAAACGAGGACGACTTTTCCGCCTTCGACCGCATGAAGTATGAGGCCATGCGCTTCACGATGAGCAAGATGCCGCGCCCCGCCAAACGCGCCATGTACAACTCGCTCAAGGGCAACTACGAGATGATCGCCTGCCACGCCGGGCGCACAGACCCCGTGCACGAGCGCATCATCGCCCGCAGCATGGAGCAATACGTCGTGCCCATCGAAGGCCAGTGCGACATCCTCATCTGCCCCGTGCCCGACATGTCGCCCTATAGCGTCAACTCCACTTTGAACCCGCTGCTCGTGCAGGTGATGGCGCTCGGCTATCACTTCAACATGTACCGCGGCAAGCCCCTCTTGAAGAAGGGCGGCACGCTGATACTCCATCACCCCTGCACGGACGAGTTTGACCACAACTTCCACCCGAGCTACATAGAATTTTTCAACCGCCTGCTGCCCGAATCGCGCGACGCGAACGTCCTGCGCGATAAGTACGAGCAGGAGTTCGCCAACAACCCGAGCTACGTAGAGATGTACCGGCGCGGCAACGCCTATCACGGCTCGCACCCGTTCTTCATGTGGTACTGGGGCGAGAACGGCCGCCAGCACGTCGGCCACGTTATCGCCGCCGGAGCGGAGAACGCGCACGTCCCCGCCATGATGGGCTGGGAGCGCGCCGACAACCTGACCGAGGCCATCGCAATGGCGCGCAGTTATCAGGGACGCTCCGCCGAGATCACGATGCTCCACCAGCCGGTGATCGCGATTTGCGATATGGAGTGAGTTCGTTTGAAAGTTCGCGACGTGATCAGGAGATTGGAAGAGGACGGCTGGCAATTAGTGCGCATGAAGGGCAGCCATCGCCAGTTTCGCCATCCCGCGAAGCCCTAACTCGTGACGGTTGCGGGCAAGCCGGGAGTTGACGTGCCTGTCGGAACATTAAAGAATATCTGGCGTCAGGCTGAGATCGAGGAAAACGTTTGATGCGATACGCGATCATCATTGAAAAGGGCGAGTCGAGCTACGGCGCATACGTGCCCGACTTGCCGGGCTGTGTCGCCGTGGGCGAAACGCAGGAAGAGGTCGGGCAGTTGATCCGCGAAGCCATCCTGTTTCATATCGAGGGGCTGCGAGAAGAAGGGCTGCCCGTGCCTGAACCGTCAAGTCACTTCGAGTACGTCGAAGCGTGAAGCAGAGCATGAAGCTATCACCCACAGAAATTTTTCAGGGACGCAAAATCTTCCTTATCGGGAGCACGGGCTTTCTCGGCAAGGTGACGCTGAGCATGCTTTTGTATCGCTTCCCCAACATCGGGCGCGTCTATCTCACCGTGCGCTCGCGCTCGCTCGCCGAATCCGAGACGCGCTTCTGGAACAACGTCATCACCGCGCCGCCCTTCGACCCGCTGCGCGAACGCTTCGGCGACGCCTTCGAGGATTTCATACGCGACAAGGTGCGCGTCTACAACGGCGACATCGGCGACACGAATCTCGGCATGACCGAAGAAGAGGCGCAATTGATCGCCGCCGACATCGATGTCGTCATCAACAGCGCGGGCAACGTCACTTTCAACCCGACGCTGGAGAGCGCGCTGCGCACCAACGTCGTCGGCACGCAGAACGTCATCGCGTTTGCCAAAAGGATGCGCCGTCCCGCGCTCGTCCACATCTCGACGTGCTTCGTCGCGGGCAATCGTTCCGGTCCCGTGTGGGAGAGCGATCCCGTCATCGGTTATTTCCCGCGCCGGGATGAGTTGCCGGGCGTGGAGTTCTCCGTCGAGCAGGAGATACGCGATTGCGCGAAACTCGCCGACCGTGTGAAAGACGAAGCGCGCGATGCGATGCAGGTGGCGCGTTTCCGCGAAGGAGCGCGCAGGCGGCTCATAGAAGAAGGGCGCGACGCCGATGATTTGGACGCGATGGGTTTGGCCGTCGCGCGCGAGCGTAAGGTGTGGACGCGCACGCGCCTCACAGACCTCGGCATCGAGCGCGCCGAATGGTGGGGCTGGCCGAACATCTACACTTACACGAAGAGTCTCGGCGAACAACTCGTCGCCGCAGAGACGGGGATGGTGCGTTCCATCGTGCGCCCCTCCATCGTCGAATCGGCGAAGGATTACCCGTTCCCCGGTTGGAACGAGGGCTTCACGACGACCGCGCCGCTTATCTTCATCGCCCTCAAAGGGCAGACGCAGATTCCCGTCAACGAAAAGTTGATTCTCGACATCACGCCGGTGGATCAGGTGGCCGCCGTAATGCTCGGCGTCGCGGCCGAGGCATGCGTCGAAGAGCCACGCCTCGTCTATCAGGCGGCGACGGGCGACAGCAATCCGAACGACATGCGCCGCATCGTCGGCATGCTCGGCCTCTACAAGCGCAAGCACTTCGACGAGAAAGAGACCGGCTTCAAAATCGTCAATACCATCGCCTCGCATATGGAGACGCGACCCGTCACCACCACGCGCTTCGAGCGGACTTCGACGCCGATGATCAACGCGGCGGCGAAGGGCGCGTCGTCGCTGCTGGATCGCGTGCGCCCGCGCTGGGGCGGCGGCCGTATTTCGGAGTTTGTGGATCACGCGAAGAAGCACGTCGAGCGGCTCGAAGAGTTGACGCACGAGACGAAGGAAGCCTTCGAGATGTTCCGCCCCTTCATGGTCGAGAACGCATACATCTTCCGCGCCGACAACGTGCGCTCGCTCTTTTCGCGCATCCGCAAAGACGAACAGAATCTCCTGCCGTGGCACCCGGAAAAGTTCGACTGGTACGACTACTGGATGAACATCCATTTCCCCGGCCTCAAGAAATGGATCTTCCCGCAACTCGAAGAGGACATGCGCGCGCAGCCGAAGCGCGTCTATACCTACCGCGACCTGCTCGAACTTTTCGAGACCTCTTCCAAACGCTATGCCACGCGCGTCGCCATGCGCATCGAACGCGACGGGCATAAGGAACAGTACACTTACCGCGACCTGCACGAACTCGCCACGCGCGCCGCCGGGTTCTTCGCGGGCGAGGGCGTCCGCCCCGCGGATCGCGTCGTTCTCTTCAGCCACAACGCGCCCGAATGGGGCATGACATACTTCGGCGTGCTCAAGGCGGGCGGCACATGCGTTCCGGTCGATCCGGAGAGTTCGACCGGCGAGATCATCAATTTCATACGCGCCAGCGAGGCCACGGGCATCGTCATCAGCGACGAACTGCGCGCGAAGCACGACGATCTCGACGAACGCCTGCGCGAGGAGAAGATCGAGACGACGCGCATCTGGAGTTTCGGGGAAATCTTCGCGCTGCCGCCGCAGAAAGTCGAAGACGAGCGCATCGCGCTGCTGCCGCCGAAAGTCCACCCACAGACGACCGCCTCGCTCATCTTCACCTCGGGCACGACCGGCCAGCCCAAAGGCGTCATGCTCACGCACAAGAATTTCACGAGCATGGTTTCGATGCTCGCCTCCATCTTCGACATGACGACGAAGGACGGCGTGCTCTCCGTCCTGCCGCTGCACCACACCTTTGAATTTTCCACCGGCTTCCTGACGCCCCTCTCGCGCGGCGCGCAGATCACCTATTTGCCGGAACTGACAAGCGAAGAACTGACGCGCGCCATCAAGAACGGTTACGTGACCGGGATGGTCGGCGTGCCCGCGCTGTGGGAATTGCTGCACCGACGCATCAGGAGCCGCTTCAGCGAGCGCGGCCGTTGGGTCGGCGACACGGCGGATTACCTGATCGAGGCCAACAGTTGGATACGCGATCATTCGCCCTTCAACCTCGGCCAGATCATCTTCCGCCCGATCCACGCGGGCTTGGGCGGGCGCATACGCTATTTGATCAGCGGCGGCTCGGCCTTGAACGAGAAGGTGAAGAAGGATTTCCACGGCCTCGGCTTCACCATCCTCGAAGGCTACGGGCTGACGGAAGCCTCGCCCGTCCTGACCGTCACGCGCCCGCAAAACAAATTGATCTCCATGAGCGTCGGCAAGCCTCTGCCCGGCGTCGAGGTGAAAATACTCGACCCCGATGCGAGCGGCATCGGCGAAGTCGTCGCGCGCGGCCCGAACGTGATGAGCGGATACTTCAACAACGAAGAGGCCACGCGCGCCGTCCTCGTCAACCGCTGGCTCTACACGGGCGACCTCGGCCGCCTCGACGACGAAGGCAATCTCTATCTCGTCGGCCGCTCGAAAGAGATCATCGTGGACACGAACGGCAAGAACGTCTACCCGGACGAGATCGAAGAACTCTACGCCGACTCGCCCTACATCAAGGAACTCAGCGTGGTGGGGCTGGCCGAAGGCATCGGCGAAAGAGTGGCGTGCATGGTCGTCGCCGATCACGACTACGACATCTCGCTCTCGCGCGACGCGGTGCGCCGCAAGGTCGAAGAGCACTTCCGCGACGTGTCTTCCTCCCTGCCCTTCTACAAGCGCGTTAAGACGCTGCACTTCTGGGACGGCGAACTGCCGCGCACGGCGACCCGCAAAGTTAAACGCCGCGAAGTGGTCGCCGCCATGCAGGTGCTCGAACAGAGTCAACGCAACGTCTCGCAAGTCCCGTCGAACGCGCGCGAGGACAGGAGCGCGACGTGGCTGCTCGAAGTGGTCGCCACGGTCGCGAACCGCCCGCGCGGCGAGATCACGTTCGACACGCGGCTCGCCGATCTCGGCTTCGACAGTTTGATGTACGTCGAACTCGCATCCGCCATCGAACAGGCGGGAGGGACGCTGCGCTCGCCCGATACGCTGACCGAGGTGCGGGATTTGCGCGAACTGGCGAGCGTCGTGACCAGACAGGCGACGCCCGCCGAGCGTGAGGAAGCGGAGCGACGACAGACGGCCGACGCGCGGCGCGGCGACGACGAGATTTACGTGCCGTCGCTCGTACGCACCGTGGGCAACAAGGGACTCGACGCCCTGCAACGCGTTTTCTACGAGAAGTTCCTGCACATGAAGATCGAGGGCGAATCGAATATCCCCGTCCACACGAATTTCCTCGTCGCTTCCAACCACGCTTCGCACCTCGACATGGGACTCGTCAAGATGGCGCTCGGCGAGCACGGGCGCGATATGGTCGCGCTGGCCGCCGCCGACTATTTCTTCGACAACAAGTTCAAGCGCGCCTACATGGACAATTTCACGAACACCGTCCCGATGGAGCGCAGCGGCAGCCTTCGCAAGTCGCTCAGGCAAGCGCTCGCGTTCCTCGAACGCGGCCACAACGCGCTGCTCTTTCCCGAAGGCACGCGCTCCGTGACGGGTGAACTGGCCGACTTCAAGCCAGTCCTCGGCTTCCTCTCGCTGACGGCGCGCATCGGTATCCTGCCCGTCTACCTGCACGGCACTTACGAGGCGTTGCCCAAAGGATCGAACATGATCAAGAGCCGCGACATCGCGGCGCGCATCGGCCGGTTCCTCGGCGCAGAGGAGTTGGAGGAGATGACGCGCGGGATGTCGAAGTCCGAAGCGTACCGCCTCATCGCGGCCTTCGTCCGTCATCAGGTCGGGAACCTGCGCGACGGCACGCGCCACGACTTCGACGCCAAAGCTCTGCGCAAACGCTGGCGCGCCGAACGACGCGGCACGCCCGAAGAAGAAGTAACTGTATAAAAGTGACGGGTGACAGGTGACGGGTGACAAGTTGAAAGCAAAACTTGTTCTTTCCCGTCACCTGTCACCCGTTACCTGTCACCCTGCATATGGCTACCAAGAAAGCGACAACAAAGGCGCGGGCGCGGAAGGCACCTGCGAAGGCCGCCGTAGTGGAAAAGGGCGCGAGCGTAGCGCTCGTCAAACGGCCGCAACCCTACATTCTGGTGACGGGGGGGACGGGTTTTCTCGGCGCGCACTTGGTACGTCAACTCGTCGAAGCGGGCGAGCGAAACGTGCGCGTGCTGGCGACGACGAATCCGGCGTGGCTCGGCGAGTTGGGCGTCGAGACGGCGACCGGTTCGGTGACGAACAAGGCGGACGTGGCGCGCGCCCTCGACGGCGTCGAGAGCGTGTATCATCTGGCGGGTCGTGTCGCGCGCGGGCGCGGGGATTCTCACGGCATGTACGAGTTGCACGTCGAAGGGACGCGCGCGCTCTGCGAGGCGGCCACGGGTGCGGGCGTGAAAACAATCGTGCTGGCATCTTCGAGCGGGACGACTGCCGTGACCGACGACTCGACGGCGCTGCCCAACGAGAGTTGGCCGCCCCCGCTCGACATCATCGCGCGCTGGCCTTATTACGCGAGCAAGTATTATCAAGAGCGCGTCGCGCTGGAACATTTCTCGGGCGCGGAGCGGCGGCTCGTGATCGTCAACCCGAGTTTGCTGCTCGGCCCCGGCGACGAGCGCCTGAGTTCGACGAAGGTCGTGCTCGATTTCCTCGCGCGCAGGATCATGGCCGTGCCGGGCGGGGGCTTGAGCTTCGTTGACGCGCGCGACGCCGCCTCGGCGTTGCGCGCGGCGATGGCGCGCGGGCGTCACGGCGAGCGTTACCTGCTCGGCTCGGTCAACTGGACATTCGATAAGTTCTTCGGGCGTCTCGAACGTTTGACGAAAGTCGCCGCGCCGCGTTTCTCCTTGCCCTCGCGGATTGCCGTGCCCGGCGCGCGCGCGCTCCACTCGCTCTACCGCCAGTGGAAGCTCGCACCGCCCGTCGAACCCGCCGAGGTCGAGATGGCGGAATATTTCTGGTACTTCGACTCGTCGAAAGCCGCGCGCGAGTTGGGCTTTGCGCCACGCGACGCCGCCGATACATTGCAGGACACCGTGACATACGTGCGCGAGAATTTTCTCGGCAAGGGCGCGTTCGTTTAAATGCGAGGAAACATCTTCGCGGGCGAGATCGAGGCGCGGGATCGTTTGCACGCTTTTGCGAATAGAATGGCCGGGAACTTAAGGACAGCGGACGCGTAGGGCGCGGGGCAATATTTCAAACGTCGCGGGCAGCGTGCCCGCCAACTCTCCGTCAATCTCAATCAACACGGAATCATCCGCTTTATCGGCGGACACTTCGATGCGGCGCGCGTGCGCGTGCCGAACTTCGCGCATGCCGAGATGTGTGCCGAGGTAGAGGCGGTAGACGTTCGTTAAAATCCTGAGCGTGTCGAGATCGCCGACGGCCACTATGTCGAGCAGCCCGTCGTCGAGTTTAGCCACCGGCGCGATCTTCATCCCGCCGCCGAAGAAGCGCGCGTTGGCGATGCACAAATTCACGACGGCGAGCCGGAATTCGGGGTGGTCGTCGAGCCGTATGCGAAGCGTCGGCCGGGTGAACGAGACGGCCGATTGCAGCGAGGCGATGGCGTATGCCGCCTGACCGCCCGCGACGCGGCGCGAGGCGGAGGCCAACAGGCTCGAAGCGTTTTCTTCGACGCGGCGGATTACCTCGCCGCCCATGCCGCACGAGGCGACATTCAAAAAATATCGCTCCGCGCGCACGCCCGCGCGATCCTGAAATTCCACGCGTCCCACGTCCATTCGGACACTGCGGCCTTTGGCTAGAGCAGCGGCGGCGTCCGCCCCGCGCTTAGGTATGTCGAGCGTGCGACGGAAGTCGCCGCCCGTCCCGCTCGGCAAAATACCCAACTCCGCGTCCGCGCTCGATTGGAGGATGCCGTTCGCCACCTCCGACATTGTGCCGTCGCCGCCGCAGGCGATGATCAAACGCCTCCCGGCCGCGCTTTCGCGTTCGGCTATTGCCGTAGCGTCGCCCGCTCGCTCCGTGAAGACGCAATTGAACGCCCCGAAGTGCGCGCGAAGGTCGCTCGCCAGACGCGGCCACGCCCTACCCGTCGCGCCGCCCGCCGACCCGGGATTGACGATCACTAGCGGGAGTGATGAGTGATGAACGATGGGTGTTGAAGACGCAGCGATTGAAGATGACGAGTCACTGATAGCGGCGTCGCCCTTTTTGTCGTCGGCTGCTTCGCCGTCGCTCGTCGTGCGTTCAACTTGCCGGTTTTTTTTATTCATCACTCATCACTCATTACTCATCACTTTTACCGTAACTCATTACTCATCACTTTTACCGTACATCGCGCGGTCTTGTTCGCCGAGTTCGGCGATTTTCGACATAACGAACTCGGCGATCTCTTTGTAGGTGCGGATGCCGTCGCGCCTTGAAAGGAACTCCGTGTAATCGAGCGCGGGGCCGAAGTGGACGCGGATCAGTTCGCCGCCCGTCCAGTTACCCAACACCTGTTTGGGCAGATCGTTGTTGAGTCCGGCGACGAAGACGGGGACGACTTGTGGCTGCGCCTCTTTGATCAAACGGCCGACGCCGGGCTTCGCGGGAAGGAAAGAATAAGGGTCTGGATTTTTGTTGCGCGTGCCTTCGGGGTGGAAGCCGATCAAGTGCCCGCGCCCGCGCCGGCAGAGGTCGACGAGCACGCGCATCGAGTATTTATCGAACTCGCGCTTTTCCGGGATCGGGTTGCTGCCCGCCGCGAAGAAGGGCGGGTACATCGACCACCAACCCATGACGAGATTGACGAGCATACCCAGAGGCGACTCGTAAAAGAAACGCCCCCGCACAGGGAAGAACAGCCGCTTCTCCCAACTCGTGCGCCGGAACAGTTCCGCCGAGACCGTGTACATGTCGAAGAATGAGCGGTGGTTTGAGACGAGCAGGATTGGGCGTTCGTGCGAGACAGCTTCGACGTGTTCGAGGCCGTGAACGCGCATCAGGTTGTACGTGCAAAGCCTGATCCAACTCATTCCGAGCGTTCGCTGGCAAAACGTCCAGAAACGCTTCCACCCGTCCTGATTCATCCGCCGCGTCACGCGAAAGGCCACACGCTCCATCGGCGCGAGCACGCCCAGTTCTTCCGGCGTCGGCTCTTCAAGAGGCGCGAGCGGCTCGCCGCCCTGCTGATGTTGCGGCTCAATCTCTCGCGGTGATGGTTTGAGTTCCGTCGAAGACATGTGTGAAAAGTAAATCGCGAATCGTAAATCGTAAATAGAGAAATCCCGATTTAATCTATTCACGATTTACGATTCACGATTCACGATGATCAGTCTATCGAAAAATACTTCGCATCTTCGTGATGCACGATGATGGCGGAGGTCGATTGTTCGGGTTCGAGTTGGAACTCTTCCGTGAGCGTGACATCGATGCGCGAGGGGTCGAGCAACTTGAAGAGTTTCGTTTGATCTTCCAGATTCGGGCAGGCCGGATAGCCGAAGCTGAAACGCGAGCCTTGATAACCCTGATGAAAGAGTTTCGTGATCTCTTTCGCATCGCGCGCGGCGATGCCGAGTTCTTGGCGTATGCGCCTGTGCCAGAATTCGGCCAGAGCCTCCGCGCTCTCGACGCTCAGACCGTGAAAATAGAGATAGTCCGTGTAGTTGTCCGACTTGAACAACTCGTGCGCGTACTCGCTCGCGCGCCGCCCCATCGTCACGAGATGAAAGGCCACAGTGTCAACGCGCCCTGAATCGGCCGGGGCGAAATAGTCCGCGAGGCACAGGCGTTTTCCTCCGGGTTGGCGTGGGAAGGTAAAACGCTGCCGCTCGGTGCGCTCGTCGTCCTCGTAAATGATCAGGTCGTTGCCCGCCGATTGACACGGGAAATAACCGTAGACGACGCGCGGCGTGAGCAATCCTTCGCGCTTGGAACGCTCCTTCAACTCGTCGTAAACGGGTCGCACTTTTTCCGCCACGAGCGCGCGATAATCCTCAGGGGTTCTGCGTCCCTGTTTGAACTGCCACTGGCCTTTGAACAAAGCCGTCTCGTTGACGAAGGCGAACACGTCGTCGAGCGGAATGTCGTCCACCGCGCGCGACCCGTAGAAGGGCGGGCGCGGAATGGGCGCATCCGTGCGTACGTCCGAACGCAGCGTGTGCGTCGTATCGCCCGCGATTTTGGCCGCGCCGCGCGGGCGCGCAGGCTTGCGGATGCCTAGCTTCGCCTCTTCCCCGATCAAATCTTCCGCGTCCTCGGCCGCAGCAGCCCCGCCGTCCGCTCCGGCCGTCGCAGCCTTCGACGCCAACTCCGACTGCGCCGCGCCGTCGCCTTTCGCGCCCACCAGGGAGTCCATCGTGTGCAAACCGTCGAAAGCGTCTTTGGCGTAAAAGAGCGTGCCCTGATAAATCGACTTGAGATCGTCTTCCACGTAGCGACGCGTCAAGGCCGCGCCTCCGAGCACGACCGGCACTTTGATGCCGCGCTCGTTCATCAATTCGAGATTGTCGCGCATGATGAGCGTAGATTTCACGAGCAGCCCGCTCATGCCGATGGCGTCCGCGCCCTCGCGCTCGAACGCGTCGAGGATGCTTTCAATGGTCTGCTTGATGCCGAGATTGACGACGCTGTAGCCGTTGTTTGTGAGGATGATGTCGACGAGGTTTTTGCCGATGTCGTGAACGTCGCCTTTGACGGTGGCGAGAATCATCTTGCCCTTCGTCGTCGCGCCGCCCTTCTTCTCCATGTGCGGTTCGAGGAAACGCACCGCCGCCTTCATCACTTCCGCCGACTGCAAGACGAACGGCAACTGCATCTGGCCGCTGCCGAACAAATCGCCGACCACTTTCATGCCGTCGAGCAGGATGTTGTTGATGATGTCGAGCGCGGGATGACTTTCGAGCGCTCGCGTAAGTTGGGTTTCGAGTCCCTGCTTTTCGCCGTCGATGATGTGGCGCTTGAGGCTCTCCTCGACGGGCAACGCCGCGTCATCGACATGCACTTTCTTCGTCGTCACGCCCTCGAAAAGACGTGTGAACTCGCCGAGCGGATCGTAGGTGCAAATCTCCCCTTCGAACTTGCGCTCGTCGTAAATGAGTTGGCGCGCGACTTCACGCTCGCGCTCGCCGATGCGATTGAGCGGGACGATCTTGCTCGCGTTGACGATGGCCGCATCGAGCCCGGCTTCGACCGCTTCGTGCAGGAAGACCGAGTTGAGCACGACGCGCGACGCCGGATTCAAACCGAACGAGATGTTCGAGACGCCGAGGATGGTGAAGCAACCGGGGAGTTCCTGTTTGATGCGGCGAATGCCTTCGAGGGTTTCGGCGGCGTTGCGGCGATCCTCTTCGATGCCGGTCGAGATGGGCAGCGCGAGCGGGTCGAAAAAGATGTCGTGCGCGGGGAATGCGAGTTGCGCCGTGGCATGTTTGTAGGCGCGGCTCGCGATCTTCAACTTGCCGTCGGCCGTGCGCGCCATGCCCTCCTCGTCAATCGTGCCGATGACGACGGCCGCGCCGAAGCCTTTCGCGAGTTCGATCACTTTGACGAAGCGCGGCTCGCCGTCCTCGTAGTTCGTCGAGTTCAGGATGCACTTGCCGCCCGCGTGTTCCAGCCCGGCCTCCATCTTTTCCCATTCGGTCGAGTCGAACATGAGCGGGAGGCGTATGTTCGTCACGAGACGCGAGGCGAGTTCGTGCATGTCTTTGACGCCGTCGCGCCCGACGAAGTCCACGTTCACGTCGAGGACGTGCGCGCCCTCGCGTTCCTGCGCGCGCGCGAGCGAGACGAGGCCGTCCCAGTCTTCCGCGTTCAACAGATCGCGCATCTTCTTCGAGCCGGAGGCGTTCACGCGCTCGCCGACGATGAGAAAAGAGTTCTGCTGCACGTAGGGCTGCTGGCTGTAGATCGAAGACGCGGCCGGGAGCACCGTCGTCTCGCGCCGTTTGGGCGTCACGCCCCGCATCGCTTCGACGAGCAGCTTGAGGTGCGCGGGCGTCGTGCCGCAGCAACCGCCGACGACGTTCACGCCGAAGTCTTTGACGAAATGCGTGACTTGCGCCGTGAACGTTTCGGGCGTCTCGTCATAGTGCATCGCGCCGTCTTTAACCGAAGGCAGCCCGGCGTTCGGCAGCACGGAGACGGGCAGCCGTGCGTTCTCGCAGAGATAACGAATGCTCTCCGACATGTTGCGCGGCCCCGTGCCGCAGTTCATGCCGATGACGTTGATGGGGAACGGTTCGAGCGCGGTTAGCGCTGCGCTGATCTCCGTGCCGGGAAGCATCGTTCCGAAGAGTTCGATGGTAACCTGCGCGATGACCGGCACGCGCCGCTTCGCACGTTCAAAGTATTCAAAGATGGCCGAGAGCGTGGCCTTCGTCTGCAACAAGTCCTGACAGGTTTCGACGATGAGCAGCTCGACGCCGCCGTCGATGAGGCCGCGCGCCTGTTCGTAATATGCGGCCTTGATGTCGCGAAATGCGATGTGGCCGAGCGTGGGCGATTTCGTGCCCGGCCCCATCGAGCCTGCAACCCAGCGCGGGCGGTCTTTAGCGGCAAAGTCGGCGGCGACGCGCTTCGCCAGTTGCGCGGCGCGGACGTTCAAGTCGTAGGCCATGTGGCCGATGCCGTACTCGTCCAGCACGTAGGGGATCGCGCCGAAGGAGTTGGTTTCGATCACGTCGCAACCGACTTCAAAGAAGGCCGCGTGGACGCTCTCGATGGCCGACGGCTTACTGATGAGCAGGTATTCGGGGCAGCCTTCAAACTGCGCGCCGCCGTAATCGTCAACCGTCAGGTTCTGCGTCTGGAGGTTCGTTCCCATCGCCCCGTCGAAGACGACGATGCGGTCTTTCAGAGTTTGGAGGAAATCCGTCATGTGGTTTTAATTCGTCTCCGTTCCGGTTTCAGGCTTTCACTGCGCGCATAAACGGGAAGCCCCGCGCCAAACAACGCGGGGCTTTCATTGAGACATCGCAAATGCGGGCGTTTTCCCGTGAAAGACTTGGCCGTGCTGTTTAGCTGTTTATTTTACGTGGCCGCAAGTCGCCTTAACTCACCACGTTTGTTTACGAAGTTTATTGAATCACCCTGCGCTATCGCTGTCAAGCGGGGCATTTCCATGCATTTCGATAAACGCCCCTCGCTCGCCCGCGCGTTCTGCGCGCCCGCCGCGAAGTTCCGCCGAGGCTCCTCGAATCTTTGCCGACACTTTCTTTTGTGATACTTTCCTCTTGCTTTCTCTTGTTCCCGTACAGACTATTTTATGCGTCGAGCCATCTATCCCGGATCATTCGATCCAGTGACGAACGGTCATCTGGACATCATCGAGCGCGGCTGCAAACTCTTCGACGAGATCATCATCGCCGTCGTGGTCAATCCTGAGAAGCGCCCGCTGTTCACGCTCGACGAGCGTCGCGAGATGCTCTCGGAAGTGTTGGCCGAGATCAAGAGCGGCACGTGCCGTCTGGTGGTGGATAATTTTCAAGGACTGTTGATGCAGTACGCCGTCGAGCGAGAGGCCGACGCCGTGGTGCGCGGCATCCGCGCCTTCTCGGATTACGAGTACGAATTGCAGATGGCTTTGATGAATCGGCGGCTTGAGCCGCGCATCGAGACGGTCTTCATGATGCCCGCCGAGGCTTATTCATACGTCAGTTCGCGGCTCGTCAAAGAGGTCTATCAACTCGGCGGAACGATCAAGGGACTCGTGCCCGAGTCGGTCGAAATGCGCATGCAGGGGAAGTTCGGCAAGAGTTGATTTCCGGCGCTACACGCGCCCGTCCGGTGTTATACTGTTGCACGTTCAAACCAAACCCGGCGCGAACGATAACAACTGCGCGTGTGCTTGCGTCCGCAAACCACAGGAGACATAAACAATATGCCGAGGGGCGATAAGAGCGCTTACACCGACAAGCAGAAACGGCAGGCCGAGCACATCGAGGAGAGCTACGAGAAGCGCGGAGCGTCGGAAGAAGAGGCAGAGCGGCGCGCCTGGGCTACCGTTAATAAATCTTCCGGCGGCGGTAAAAAGAGCGGCTCGGGACGTGGCAAGGCGGAGAATAAAGCCCCCGCGAAAAAAGGCGGCAGGAAAGGCGGCGCGGCTTCGGCCACACGTCCCGCCGCCGAACGGTCGGCCTCGCCCAAGAAAGTCGCGACGACGCGCACCGGCAAGGGCGGCGCAAAGAGCAGCGGCGCTAAGAAAGGCGGCGCAAAGAAGGGCGGCGCAAAGAAGGGATGACGAAACCGGCTCTCGAAAGTTTTACATGCTCCGAGCGGATCGCGCAGATGCAGGCATCATCGACGCTCGCAGCGATGCAGAAGGCGTTGGCGATGCGCGCCAACGGCGTGGACGTTGTCGATCTCGGGGCGGGCGAACCTGATTTCGACACCCCGCCCCACATTAAACGGGCCGCCGAGGCCGCCATGAGCGCGGGTGAAACCAAGTACACATCGACGGGCGGCACGCGCGCCCTACAGGAAGCCATCGTCAACTATTATGCACGGGAGTTCGGCGCGCATTACGACACTTCGGAAGTGATGGCGACGGCGGGCGGCAAGCAGGCGCTCTTTAACGCCATCGTGTCGCTCGTGAATGCGGGCGACGAGGTTTTGATCGCGAAGCCTTACTGGGTGACCTTCCCGGAGATCGTGAAGTTTGCCGGGGCAACTCCCGTCTTTATCGAAACCGAAGAAACCGGCTTCCAGTTGACGGCCGAACAGGTACAACGCGCCATCACGCCGCGCACAAAACTCATCATCATCAATTCGCCCTCGAATCCTTCGGGGCGTGTTATCCCGCCCGCGGAGTTTCGCAGGATCATGGAAGTCCTCGCCGAGCGCGGCGTCTACGTCATCTCGGACGAGTGCTATTTGCGTTTCGTCTACTCTCCGGCGGAGGTCTTCAGCGCGTCGAGTCTCGCGCCCGAGCTACGCGCGCGCCTGTGCATCGCCGGGTCGTTCTCAAAGACTTACGCGATGACGGGTTGGCGCATCGGTTATGCGCTCGCGCCGCGCGAATGGACGAAGGCCATGCTGCTCGTACAGGGTCATTCCACCAGCAACCCCAACTCCATTGCGCAACGCGCCGCGACCGAGGCGTTCAACGCTTCGCAGGAACATGTGAGCGCGATGCTCGCCGAATACGCCGCGCGGCGCGAGTGGTTGATGGGTGCATTGCGCGACGTTCCGGGCTTCGAGTGCGTCTGGCCGGAAGGCGCGTTTTACGCCTTCCCGAACGTGCGCGGGTGCTTGCGTGGAAAAGTGAGAACGTCCGCGGAGCTGGCGGACAAACTTCTCGACGAACAACAGACGGTCGTGACGGACGGCGCGGGCTTCGGAGCCGCAGGCTACCTGCGCATCTCTTATGCGACCTCGCTCGAACGCCTCAAGGAAGGCGTGCGGCGCATCCGGCAAGTGGCCGAATCGTGCGCGGGTTGAACTGATTTTCGGTTCGCTCGGTAACGAACAAGCGAAAGCGGCGACCCACTGATTTGTGGGTCGCCGCTTTCGCTTTTGCTAAGGGAGTGGCCTTAGTAGATGTTGAAGTTGTATTCGATGGTGACGTACTGCGACACCTTGCGGCCATCCTTCTCGGCGGGCGTGAAGGAGATTCTGCGCGCCGCTTCAATCGCCTTCTCCGTCAGTCCGTCGGGGAGGCGCGAAACGGGCGTGATGCCTGACACCGCGCCGGACGCTCCGAGAATGAGACGCAAGCGGACAGTGCCGGTCACTTGGTTCTTGCGCGCCTCTTCGGTGTAGAGCGGTTCGGGCTTCGAGGTGATCTGCGCCTTGCGCGTTACCTCTCTGGCCGCGAACGTCTTTTTGTAGTCAACGCCGCCGCCGCCACCGCCGCCGGGGCCGCCGCCGCCGTCGTTCCGGTCGCCGCCGCCGGTGTTACCGCCGCGTCCGGGACCGACGCCGCCGCCCTCGCCCGAGCCGACGCCGCCGCCCGTGCCTGTGCCGATGCCGTTACCGGAACCGGGGCCGGAACTCGTCTCTGTCGAGCGCGACTTCGGATCGCCGTAAGCGATCTGCCGGTTGTCCGGCGGAAAGAGCGTGGGGTCTGCGACGATGCTGGCCGCGACGGGCATAACCGGATTCTTGATCGTCGGCGGTCGCGGGTCGGGAGCGCGCACCTGCGGAACTTCCAACGAGGCCGGGGGGAGTTTGCCGAACGAGGCGGGCTTCGCTTCCTGTCGTCCGCCGCCGCCGCCGCCGCCCGGTTTCTCCTGTTTCGGTTTTGAGCCGCCGCCCTTGCCCTTGGCATTACCGGCCGGGCCTTCGTCCGGTTTTTTCTGTTCCTCGGGAATGTCTGTGACAAGTCCCTGTAGCTCAAGGTCTTCACGCACCGCGTCGAGCGAGGCCGCGTGCTTATCCTGCATGCGCGACAGCAGCGTGAACATAACACCCGCAGTTATCATCAGGACGAGCGCGGACATAATCCCCAGAGCCACGTTTCTCTGCGAAACCACGCGCCAAGAGGCTTTGCCGTAGGCGGTCGTCCCGCGCTTCACAAACCCGGCCGGATCGCGTTTGAACTCAGGCCAGGTCAATTCGGCGCCGTGCCCGACCTCGCGCACTTCTTTCGCCAAACGACGAAGCAAGCCTTCGTCTTCCAAAAATGTCAGGTGATATTCGCCGCGCTCGTATGGAACCACCGCCGTCGCGGCGTCGTCCGTCGAGACGTTCGCGGCCGGAACCTGCGCGGCGGCCACGGTGGCAACGGTCGCATCCGCTGAAACTGAATCATTTACGGCATCAGTCGAAGCGGTGCGCTCGTGCGTGAAATTATTGGTCGCGGTGGTGTTTGTGTCTGCGGGCTGATAGCCGTTCGGCAGGGGTGTGCCGTCCACCGGGCAGAATTCGAACTGCACAGGGACTACCTCGTTACATTTCGGGCAGCTCTTTGTCGTCATACTTCGCGCCTCAATTGGGGAACTTATTTCTTCAAACTGTTGGGTTACTCGACTTTAGGGCACGCGCCTTCGAGTATCGTGAGATGCCCCGTCGGCTACAAGAGTTTACTACCGTGAATAAAAATATCATAGTTTCCGTGCGGTTGACCTCACACCCGCCGAATCCTAGAATGCACGGGCATCCCCAGCTACCGTTTTGATGCATCTAAAACGCTTCGTGACGAGACTATTCTGCCGCCCTTGCGCGGCCGTCTCTCGCCGCCCCGTCAAACTTCCGAGCCATTTTTTATGAAACGCCAATTCTTTTCGCTTCAAGCACCGCGCACCGGCAGGACGCTCATCGCCGCCGTGCTTCTCTTATCGCTCTGCCTGCCTGCGGCAAACGCCCGGGCGCAAAACTCCGGAACGCCCGCGCCGCGCCGCGAACAACTGCTGAACGGGTTGCGTCTCATGCTCCTGCATCGCCCCGGCGACCCGCAGGTCTTGCTCAAAGTCAGGATCAACAACGGGGCTGCCTTCGATCTCGCCGGGAAGGAAGGTTTGATGACCCTGCTCGGCGACGCCCTCTTTCCCGACGCGGAGACGCGCCAGTACGTCTCCGAAGAGTTGGACGGGCGGCTCGAAGTCAACACCTCGTACGACGACATCGAAATTCTGCTCAGCGGCAAGACGAGCGACTTTGAACGTCTCGTCGAACTTCTGCGCAATGCCGTGCTGCAAATGCGCCTCGCCGTGGAGGACGTGAACCGCTTGCGCGAAGCGCGTCTCAAGTCGGTGCGTGAGACGGGCGGGCAGCCCGCTCGCGTGGCCGATCAGGCCGCCGCCTCCCGGCTCTACCGCTCATACCCATACGGGCGCTCTCCGGCGGGCACGCCCGAGAGTCTCGCGCGGATCGAGCGTCCAGACATGATGCTCGCGCGCGACCGCTTCATCAATCCCAACAATTCCACGCTCGTCCTCATCGGCGGCGTCGAAGCTCCGCGCGCACTGCGCGCCTTCCGGCAGTTTCTCGGCTCGTGGCGCAAGAGTGATTCGATCCCGCCGTCAACTTTCCGCCAGCCTGAGGCCCCCGACGCGCGCACGCTCATCGTCAATCTCCCCGGCGCAAATGAAGTCGAGGTGCGACTGGCCGCGCGCGGCCTCTCGCGCACCGACCGCGAGCGCGCCGCGGCCTCGGTCGTCGCCGCGCTTTTGCGCGAACGCTTGGCCGGCGCGCTGAAAGAGTTTAAGGCCAAGTCAACTTTCGCGCGCCACGACGCACATCATCTTGCGGGCGTCGTGCTGCTGGGAGCGACTGTCCCGGCAAACGTCGCGGCCGAGACGCTCGAAGCGGCACGCACGGTCGCCGCGAATCTCGCCGCGTCGCCCGTCCCGGCCGCGGAATTCGAGAACGCGAGGCGGGTCGCGCTCGCCGCGCTCAATGAACGCAGGCAACGCCCCGAAGCTCTCGCCGACGAATGGCTCGACGCGGCCACCCGCAGCTTGACGACCGCCGATGACGAGCGCGCATTGCTTGCCATGACGGCGGCCGACGCGCAACGCGTTGCCGCGCGCCTCTTCGGCGGCGACGCGAAACTGGCGAGCATCGTGGTCGGCGACGCGGCGCAACTGCGCGTCGAACTGGCGCGTCTGAGCGGCGGCATCGAAGTGGCGGGGATGGATTCCGCCCCGCCCGCACCCGCCGCCGAACCGAAGATGCCGAAGCGGCCGTAGTTAATTCACAAAATAATCGCAAGCTGCCTGCAACCAATTCCGCGCACAATCTTATTAATGTGTCCCCACTAACCAGTTTGAATGAAAACGAACGCCGGCAGGAACATGCGCGTCGTGTCAACTCGATGTTCGCGGGTATCGCGCGCCGTTACGATCTTTTAAATCACCTGCTCTCGGCGAACATAGACCGGCGGTGGCGCAGCCTTGTGGCCGAACGCCTGCGCCCCGCGCTCGGCGTTGGGACGCGCACGCTCGATGTCGCCTGCGGCACGGGCGATCTCGCTTTGACGCTGTCCGAAGCCGGACGGACGCGCGTGACCGGGCTTGATTTTTGTCGCCCGATGCTCGAAGTCGCGGCGCGCAAGGCGGGCGAGCGAAAGCGCGCAATCCCGTTCGTCGAAGCCGACGCGCTTTGCCTGCCCTTCGCGGACGCGACCTTCGATGTCGTAACCATCGCGTTCGGCCTGCGGAATCTGGCAAGCGTCGAGGGCGGACTCGGAGAGTTGTTTCGCGTGCTCAGGCCGGGCGGGAGCGTCGCGATTCTGGAATTTTCGCACCCCGTAGTGCCGGGTTTTCGCGCTCTTTTTCAATTTTATTTCACGCGCGTGTTGCCGCGCATCGGCGGTTTCGTGAGCGGCTCGCGCGGCGCGTATGAGTATCTGCCGGATTCCGTGTCGCGCTTTCCGGATCAGAAGCGGCTGGCGGAATTGATGCGCGAGACGGGTTTCGGCGAGGTGACGTATCAGAATTTGACGGGCGGCATCGCGGCTCTGCATCTGGGCATCCGTCCCGGCCGCAAGTGATCCGAGATTGGCTTGCGCTGGTTCAAAAGAGCGCAAACCGAAACGTAGTCCGATGGTTTTGTGTTCATTCCCGCGCGACGGTTGTCGGGGCTGTTCGCGCGACGAAAGACGCAACTACCGTCGGGCTACGTTTTTCTTAAGTGACAAGTGACGAGTGACAGGTGACAAGTTGAAGACAAGCTCTTTGTTTTAACTTGTCACCTCTCACTCGTCACTTGTCACTTTCCGATGCTATCATCCTCCACGCAGTTCCAAACTAAAACTCTTCCGAACATTCGCCGGGCGTATCGCCGAAGATGAAGCACAAGCTACTCGATGTCTCGCGGCGCATCCTGATCCTCCTTCTCGTGGTGTGGACGGTGGTGTCGCTCGTCACGCTCCTGATCGAACTCGTGCCGGGCGACCCTGCGACGGCCACGCTCGGCGAAGAAGCCACGCCCGCGCAGATCGAGCAGTTTCGCCAGAAGCACAATCTCGACCGCCCCGCATTCTTCTTCTCCTACGCGCGCGACGAGGCGGGCGGAAGGGACTTTCGCTGGCACGGGCTGAACAATCGCTACATCGATTACTGGGGCACTATTCTGCGCGGCGACATGGGGCGCTCGTTTCGCACCGACCGCCCCGTCATCGAACTGATCATGCAGCGCTACCCGGCGACTATCCAACTCGCCGTCGCCGCGCTGCTCGTCGCCGTCAGCATCGCGATCCCGCTCGGCGTCGTCGCCGGGAAGAATCGCGGCACGTGGCTCGACAACGTGTTATCCGTCATCGCGCTCATCGGCATCAGCATGCCCGGTTTCGTCCTCGGGCCGTTCCTGATCTACATCTTCGCCATACAGTTCGGCTGGCTCGCGCCCTCCGGGCGTTTCGAGTGGTACGACATCATCCTGCCCGCCGTGACGCTCGGCGCGGCTCTCTCCGCGCTGCTGACGCGCATGGTGCGCTCGTCCGTCATCGAAGAGATGGGCGAGGATTACGTGCGCACGGCGCGCGCGAAGGGCTTGAGCGAGAGAACGGTCGTCTACAAGCACGTGCTGAAAAACGGGCTCATTCCGGTGGTCACGATACTCGGGCTGCAACTCGGCGTCCTGCTCGCGGGAGCGATCATCACGGAAAAAATTTTCAACTGGCCGGGACTCGGCCTCCTGCTCATCGACGACGGCATCGGCAAACGCGATTATCGACTCGTGCAGGGATGCGTCCTCGTCATCAGCGTCACTTATATCTTCGCCAATACGCTCACGGACATTATTTATCGGTGGCTCGACCCCAGAATCAGAGTTTCCTGAATCGTAAATCGTGAATCGTAAATCGTAAATAGACGAAGACTGCTTTTTCTATTCACGATTTACGATTCACGATTCACTAAATTATGAATCGCCTTTCAAAATTCGGTCTCGCCGTCGTCGGGTTGTTCGTCGTCGTGGCGGTCTTTGCGCCGCTCATCGCGACGCATAATGTCGGGGAGACAGACCTGCTGAACCGCTATGCGGCGCCCTCCGCCGCGCACTGGCTCGGCACGGATGCGACGGGTCGCGACGTTTTCTCGCGCGTCGTCTACGGCGCGCGCATCTCTCTGCGCGTCGGCCTCGTGGTGGTTTTTGTCTCGACCTTCGTAGGGACGATCATTGGCGCGCTCGCGGGCTACTACGGCGGCTGGATCGACCGCATCGTCAACGGTTATCTCTTCAACGTGTTCCTCGCCTTCCCCGGCCTGTTGCTCGCCATCGCGATGGTCGCCTTTCTCGGCGCGGGGTTGAACAAATTGATCCTCGCGCTCTGCATCATCGGCTGGGTGGGCTATGCGCGCGTGATTCGCGGGCAGGTGTTGAAGGTGCGCGAATATGATTTCGTGCAGGCGGCGCGCGCGCTCGGCGCGAGCGACATGCGCATCCTCTTCGTCCACATTTTGCCGAACGCCATTCAACCGCTCATCGTGCAGGCGAGCCTCGGCATGGCGGGCGCGGTGCTCGCCGAAGCGACGCTTTCATTTTTGGGTTTGGGCGTCCCGCCGCCCGCGCCTTCGTGGGGCGTGATGCTGGAAGAGGCGCGCGATCTCTCCACGTTGCAGGCCGCGCCGCACGCGCTCGTCGTCCCCGGCATCGCCATCGCGCTGTCCGTCCTGGCCTTCAACTTCATCGGCGACGGCCTGCGCGAATATCTCGACCCGCGACAGCGCAAACGTTAAACCGTCTCGCGAGAAAAGCATTACTTGACAGTGCAACCTACCAGTTCTTCGATCACTTCACAGGAGATCGCCGACCCGGCGCACGAAACTCCCGCACAGCGCGCGGCCATCTCGATCCGCCAACTCTCAAAAACTTATCCCGTCTCGTTTGCGCGTCTCAGGAAATTTTTCCGGCGACGGGCGGCGCAGCCGGTCGAAGCTCTGCGCGATGTCAGCTTCGAGGTGCGCGAGGGCGAAATCTTCGGTCTCATCGGGCGCAACGGCGCGGGCAAGACCACGCTCACCAAGATCATCGCGACGCTCGTTCAACCCACCTCGGGCGCGGTTCAGGTATGCGGCTTCGACAGCGTGCGCGACGAGGTGGCCGTGCGCGCACGGATCGGACTCGCAACCGCAGAGGAGCGCAGTTTCTACTGGCGTCTGACCATCGAACAAAACCTCTCTTTCTTCGCGCGGCTCTACGGCCTCAAGGACGCGGCGGCGCGGGCGCGCATCACCGAATTGCTCACGCGCCTCGAACTCGAACCGCTCGCGCGCCGTCGTTTCGGCGAGCTATCGACGGGCAACAAGCAACGCGTCGCCATTGCGCGCGCGATGCTCAGTTCGCCGCCCGTGCTCCTGCTGGACGAGCCGACGCGCTCGCTCGACCCGCTCGCCGCCGCAGCCACGCGTGCTCTCATCAGTTCGCTCGCGCGCGACGCCGACGAACCCGTGACCGTGCTCCTCACCTCGCACAACCTCGCAGAGATCGAGGAACTGTGCGCCCGCGTCGCGGTTATCTCGCGCGGCCGGATTCGCGCGCTCGACACGCCCGGCAATCTGCGCGCCGTGCATAAAAACGCGGAGCGCGTGCGCCTCAACGCGCGCGGCCTCTCGCCGGAACAGGCTAGAGGCGCGCTGTCCGATGCGCCCGGCGAGTTTGAACTTTCGGGAGACGAGACAACGCTCCTCGTGCAATTCACGCGCTCTGTCGACGACGACGTGCTCGACGGCGTCGTTCGCTCGTTGCAAGCGGCGGGGGGGCGCATCCTGTCCTGCGAGTCTGAGAGGGCTACGTTGCTCGACGTTCTGGAACAGTATGAGAGCGACCATGAAGCGACGGGAGGAATGCAAAATTGAAGAGAGCGGGGGAACTTCTGCGTCGCATGCGCGCATTCATCGCGCGGGATTTTCAGTTGGAGATCAGTTATCGCTTCGCGTTCTTTCTGCGCGTGCTGAGCGTGCTCGGGCTGGTGACGACGCTCTATTTCGTTTCGCAAACGTTCGGCGCGAGGAACGATTGCCCCTGCGCCGAATCGCCCTTCACGCAGTGGCGCGACCCGCTCGCCGCGTGGCTCACCGGACTCGCCGTCCTGAACTACTTTATGACCGGCTTCTCAAGCCTCGCGAACGCCATCCGTTCCGAGCAGACGCAAGGGACGCTCGAAGGCGTGTTGATGACGCCGATCAACATCCCGACGCTCGTGGCTTCCAGTTCCGCCTGGGATTTCGTGCAGGCGACGTTCTTCTCTTTCCTTTATTTCTTTTTCGGCTGGCTCTTCTTCAACGTCCAGTTCCGGGGCAACTTCCTGCTGGCGTTCTTCATTCTTCTGCTGACGACGCTCGTGCTCGCTTCAATCGGTATCCTCTCGGCGAGTTTCGCGATGGTTTTCAAACGCGGCGACCCGTTCGGGATTCTGCTCGGCACGGGGTCGGCCATCTTTTCCGGCGTCTTCTTCCCCACGCAACTGCTCGGCAGCGGCTTCGGCGCGATCTCGCGGCTCCTGCCCCCGACTTACGGACTCGACGGCATCCGCCGCGTGCTCATCGAAGGACAGGGCTTCGCCGAAGTGCGCGCCCCCATATTCACGCTCCTCGCCTTTCTCATCGTTCTCATGCCCTTCTCCCTCTGGGTATTTTCGCGCGCCATCCGCCGCGCCAAACGCGAAGGCAGCCTGATACAATATTGAAAAGATGAGTTTTCAGTTTTCAGTTTTCAGTCTGTTAGCTGATCCCGAAAATTGAGTTGGCGCAGAGGCTGAGCACTGAAAACTGAAAACTGAAAACTGCCATGCAAGTCTTTTACACGCCGCGCTACTACGCAGACATCGGCGAGGGGCACGTCTTCCCGATACGCAAGTTTGAACTCGTGCGCGACCGCCTGATCGGCGAGGGGACGCTCGCGCCGTCCGAGATTATCGAACCGCAGCCCGCGCCCGTCGCCGACGTGTTGCTCGTCCACACGGAGGACTACGTGACGCGCCTGCGCGCCGGAGCGCTCACGCCGCGCGAGTTGCGCAGGCTCGGCCTGCCGTGGTCGAAGGCTCTCGTGCGTCGCTCGTTTCTGGCGACGGGCGGGACGACGAGCGCCGCGCGCACCGCGCTCGTGTCCGGCATCGCCTCGAATCTCGCGGGCGGCACGCATCACGCTTTTCCCGAACGCGGCGAGGGTTTTTGCGTGCTGAACGATGTGGCCGTCGCCATCCGCACGCTGAGGCGCGACGGCGCGCTTGAGCGCGCCGCCGTAGTGGACTTGGACGTGCATCAGGGCAACGGCACGGCGACGATCTTCGAGGGCGACCGGGAGGTGTTCACTTTCTCCATGCACGGCGCGAAAAATTATCCCGTCTTCAAAGCGCGCTCGACGCTCGACGTGGAACTGCCCGACGGAACCGGCGACGGCGAATACCTGCGCGCTCTGGCCGAACACTTGCCGCGCGTCTTCTCGAACCGTCCTGACATCGTCTTTTATCTCGGCGGCGCAGACCCCTACGCGGGCGATAAACTCGGACGCCTCTCGCTCTCAATCGAGGGTTTGCGGGCGCGCGACGAGTTCGTCCTGTCGGAATGTCGCGCGCGCGGCGTGCCGGTCGTAACCGTCATGTCCGGCGGTTATGCCACGGACATCGACGACACGGTGGAGATACACTGCAACACGATCCGCGCCGCCAAAGCGTTTGACGCAGACCGCGGTGCCGGGTGGAATTCAGTTCGGTTATAATGTAGCCGCGATGTTTAGAACGATTTGGAAACTGATCCAGATGATCGCGCTCGGCGTGGTTGCGTTCATCGTGTTCGCCATGATTTACGAACTCGTGACGTTCCCGCGCGTGGCGAAGTTGCGCGACAGCAACCCGGACACGACGGCCATGATCGAGACGCGTATGCGTGAGGCGCGCGAGCGCGGCGAGCAGCCGAAGCGCGTGCAGCAGTGGGTTCCGCTCGACAGGATTTCCCCGCATCTCGTGCGCGCCGTGCTCGCGGGCGAGGACGCCAACTTCGCCACGCACAACGGCTTCGATTACGAGGCCATCCAGAAGGCATGGGAACAGGCGCAACGCGACGCCGCCAAAGAAGCGAAACAGCAGGGCGAAGACGAGACGAGTTGGATTCCCGCGATGCCCAGTTTCAAACGCGGCGCATCGACCGTCTCGCAGCAGTTATCCAAAAATCTCTACCTCTCGACGGAGCGTTCGTTCGTTCGCAAGGCGCGCGAGGCGGCGATCACCTATTTCATGGAGAAGAATTTATCGAAGCGTCGCATCCTCGAAATCTACCTCAACGTGATCGAGTGGGGCGACGGCATCTACGGCGCGGAGGCCGCCGCGCAAACCTACTTCCGCAAGCCCGCTGCGAACCTGACCCCGCAGGAAGCGGCCTTCCTCTCGGCCATTATCCCCAACCCGCGCACGGAGTTTAACCCGCAACTCAAACCCAAACGCGTCGCGCGCCGCCAGCGCATCATCGCGCGCGGCATGCCCTACGTAAAATTGCCCTAACCGCAAAAGCAGAAGAAGCGAGGGGAGAAAGTGAGGCTTTGAGCGCCCTCACTTATCTCCCCTCGCTTCGTCTGCTTTCTGCTATCAGTTTAGACCGCGAACTCGCGCGCGAGGTCGAGTTCGACTTTGCGTAGCTCGAACCGGCCGCGGCCGATGTTGCCGTCCTCAGTGAGTGCGAGGAGGACGAAGTATTCGCGGTTAAAGAGACGCATCAGGACGTTCATGTCGTCGAAGCCGACGACGACTTCGCGCACCTGACCGAGGCCGATGTCGCCGCCCGCGCGCTGTGCGTTGCGCAGGAGCGAGGTGAATTCGGCGGCGGCCACGTCGAGATTGGCGTCGCGCCCTTCGGGCATCAAGACCTTCTCTACGGCGATGCCGTCAGTGCCCATGATCAGCGCACCGACCGCGCCTTCCGTTCTCTCAACCATGCGTGTGAGCGTGTCTTTGAACATTAGCGGTCTCCTTACAGATTAGGGGCGTTCGCCGCGTGTGGCGGAAGGACGAGCCACCGGAGCGGTATCGGCTGAACCCGGCTGCATCTGTTGCTGCTGCTGTGATCCGTCCTGAGTCGGCGGGGGTGTATTGCTCTGCGGATTGCCGAGCGGGACGGGTTGCGGAATGGTGGTCGTGCGGTTGCGGTCTGTCACCGTGCCGGACATCGGTCGACCGTTATAGTCGGGGCGATAGATACGCGGTGTGATGAAAAACAGCAGTTCGTTCGTGTTGCGCGTGGTGGCCCTGCGCTTGAAGAGATTGCCGAGGACGGGAACGCTGGAGATGCCGGGCGTGCGCGTCTGCGTCTCGCCTTCGCTGTCGATCATCACGCCGCCGACAACGGTCGTGCCGCCATCGGGAACGAGCACTTCCGTCTGCATGCGCTGCGTGTCGATGCCGGGCGTGCCGAGCGAGTTCGTCAACGAACGATTGACGCTGTTGTTCTCCGCCGTGACGCGCAGGACGACCGTGCCCGCGTCCGTGATCTGCGGCGTGATGGAGAGCCGCAAAGGCACGGAGACGAACGTGGTGGTGAAGACGGTCGAGGCTCCGAGTTCGCCGTTCCCACTGCCGGCCGTGCCGGATGTTTGAGGCGTGACGACCGGAATCTGCGCGCCGCTTTCGATCTGCGCGGGGCGGTTGTTGAGAGCCGTCACGCGCGGGTTGGCGACGACCTTCGCCTGACCTTTACTTTCGGCGGCCGTGATGAGCGCGCCGATTTGCGCCGTGCCGAAGATGCCGGTCGTGAGGCCGATGACGGTGCTCGCGGCCGTCGCGCCGAGAGCGCCCGTCGCGGGTGGAGTGTTGCCGAGACCGCCGGGAAGGCCGCCGGGGCGCAGGCCGCCGTTGGCCGGAGCCGTCTCGAACGATCCGGCTTGCCCGCGCGAGCCGAACACGGCCGCCTGCAACTGGACGCCGAGATCGCGGCTGAAGCTGCGGCTGGCGACCACGATGCGCGTCTCTATTTCGACCTGCGGTTCGGGCTGGTCGAGCAATTCGACGAGTTGGCGGATAGCCATGATGTTCTCGCGCACGTCCGTAATGATGAGCGTGTTGCTGCGGCCGTCCACTTCGACGCTGCCGCGCTTGGACAAACGCCGCGAGATGATCGGCAGGATGCCCTTATCGCCGCTCTTGCCGGTGGCGTCGCCGCCCGCGCCGCCGGAGAAGCTGTCGTTGCTCGCGCCGCCGGAGAAACCGCCGGTCGAACCCGCCGCTTGCGCCAGCGTGCCGACCGCGCGCGCGTAGTTCAGGCGAATGAACTCTGTGACGAGCGGCGAGGCGTTGAGGCGTCCCTCGTCAATGGAGGCCTGCGCCTCGGACTCTTCGGCCAGCACCTTGAGCGTCGCGACGCGCAGGATGTTGCCTGTCGTTTCGATCCCCAAGCGGTTGGCGCGCAATATCGAATTGAGCGCGACGTTCCAGGGAACCTCCGTGACGTTGACCGTGACGGGAACCGAGCCGACGGACGAGTCGATGATGAAGTTCACGCCGTACTGCTCGGTGATGTAGTTGAGAATGTCGCGTATGTCGGCGTTGACGACGTTCAGGTTGATCGGCTCGCCGACGAAACCGTATTGACCGTACTGCTGCCCCTGAGTCGCCTGTTGTCCCGCGCCGCCCGGCGCGGATGCGCTGATGGAGGGCGTGGGAGACGGCCTGCTCGCGGGCGTCTGTTGATCGGAAGCGTGAGCTTCGCGCGTGCCGGGTTGCTGCGCGGGCGTTTCCGTCGGGCGCAGTTCGAGCACGAGTTCGTTGGCGTCTAGGAATGAGCGGTCGCGTGCCGACGCGCGTAGGGCGACGCGCAGACGCGTGAACGGCGCGCCGGTTTTGTCCGTCGCGCATTGCACGGTGAGACCGGCGACGAGCGGCGAAGCCGGTGCGTATGAAGCGGCGAGGCGCGTGGCGTCAACTCCGGGGAGTTCGACCAGAAGCGTGCGTTCGTCAATGCGGCGCACGCCGTAAGCCAGCGGCGCAGTCCCGGCGAACGTGATGCGCGTCGCATCGCCGTTTACAGACGTGCGAACGCCGGTCAGCAGGCGCGAACCTGCCGCCAACGATAAAGTTGATAAGGAGCATAAAAAGAGGAGGACGAGCGCGCCCCTTTTTATGACCGCCGTATGCGGGTGTTGCTGATTGAGCATGTTCTTTTCCTTTGTCAGGAGTGACCGGCCGCTTTACGCCACGCGCTAACGCTCGTGCGAGTCTCTCGCGGGAGACTCTTCAAAAGCGCGCGCCGCACAATGCGAAAGTTGCCGACGGGTTTGTATTTCCAAATAGCGGGAGCACAGACCGACAGGATCGAAACGGGTAGGACTCCTTGACGGGTGTGCGACGGGAGTTGTGAGTTCGTCAGTGCGCGCCGGGCGGCTCAGGCTTCCGCACAGCGCGCACTGGCGAACGGGTGGGAATGCTTCAACGTCTGTGCTGCGCGGGCGCGCCTTCTTCTTTCGCTTTCGGCGCGGCGGGGGCTACCGGCGAGGCGGCGGCGGGTGCGTTGGCGGTCGTCAGAGTGTCCTTGACCGCGTTCCCCGCGCCGAGGGCTTTCATCTCAACCTTCATTTCGCGTCGCCCGTCGCTCCAGCGCGTCTCTTTGCGAAACACCAGACGGTCTTCTTCGATGGCGACCAGCATCCCGTCGAAGAAAATCTCGCCGGGGTAGATGACGTAAGAGAGTTTGATGGGTTTGGCTTCGACCATTGCCGCGTATCCGCGCGGCGTGCGAAAAATGCCGGTTACATGCGCTTCGTTGAGGAGCAGCGCGGTGGTCGGCTTCGGGGCGGGCTGCTGCGCGCTCATCGCGATGGCCTTCTGCGTCTTGTAGGCGGCGATGCGCTGTTCGATTGAAGGCGCGCCGAGCGGCTGCGGCGCGGACTTCGTGCGCTTCACAACGGGCTTGTATTTCGTGAAGGGGTCGCGCCCCGCGCCGCGATAGGCGGTGCTCGCTTCCTGTGCTTGCGCGATGCCGCCGCCGGAGAAAGCAAAGAGCGCGCCCGCGGCCACGGCCGCCTGCAAGGTCTGCTTGATCATCTTGGTGTAATTCATCTCTTTTGTTCCTGAGTTGGTCTGGCCGCCTTTCCCGGCGGCGTTTGTGTCGGGTAACTACTTCGCGACGGGCGCTGCCGGCGTCGCGGCGGCCGTCTGCGGCTGGTTTGCGGCGGGTTTCGCCGTGCTCTGCTGGAGCGTCTCGCTCGAAGCGTAATAGGCCGTCAGCAGGAACTGCGCGTCAACCGTTTGGCCGCCCGCGTTCTGTTCCTTCATGCGCGAGACCTTGAAATCGCTGATCGAGACGATGCGCTGGTAGGCGGCGATCTGGGCGAAGAATGCGCCGAGGTTGTTGTAAGAACTTGAGACCTCGACCTCGACGGGCTTGCCCGCGTAGAAGTCCTGCTGCACGTCCTCTTTCGGGGTGAAGCGCGTGACGGAGAGACGGCCGCGAGCGCGATCCTGTAGCCCCTGCAAGACGGTCGTCAGTTCGCGCTGTTCGGGCAGGAGCGCCTTCAAATCTTCGTAGTCGGATTGAGCGCGCGCATAGGCGGCCTTGAAGTCGTTGAGTCGCTGCGAGGCGATCTGCGCGCGGGCGTTTTCCTGTTGCAGTTTGTCAACCTGTGCCTGCCGCGTTGCCGTCTCTTCGCGCGTGCCGCTGGTAACGAAATACCAGAAGCCGCCGTAGACGAGCAGGGCGGCGAAGCCGAATGCCGCAAACTGGAAGTACCAGGGTTTTTGTTGTAGTGCGTCTAATTTCAACATGAGATGTCAGTTCCCTTCGGGCGCGGGGTCGAGAGGCGACGTGCTAATTTTTGGCAACTTGGGCCGGTGCGACTGCTGCGGCGGGAGCGGGCGCCCCGGCGGGCGTCGCGTTGCCCGCGGGCGAGGACGTTTGATTCCCCGGCGCGGTGTACTTGCATTTCAAAGTGAAGGTCACGGTGTCGAGTTTGACGACGGGCTTCGTCGGGTCGTCCGCGGCGTTCAGAGCCGTGCTGCTTCCGGTAACTTTATCGAGCAATTCGCGCTTCGTCTCGATGCTGACGTTGCTGAACAGGCCGGAGGAGAATTCCATGCTGCGCCCGAACTGTGTCACGGCCGATTCGTTCGGCGAGTCGCCTTTGAGTATCAACTCCCCGCCCTTCTGCTCGATGCTTTCGAGACGGAAGTCGGCCATTCTGGGTATGCGCTCGTTGATGGCCGAGAGCACCGCGACCGGCCCCTGCTGCGAAGAACGCAATTTCTTGATCGCGTCGATGCGCGTCTGAATTTCCCGCGTCTTCTTTTCCAGTTCGGCCTGCTCCACCTTGATGGCCTGCATGCGCGCGGCCTGTTCTTCCTGTCGTTTCAGTTCCGCCGTTACTTCCGCGTGCGCCGAGTTCGCGCTCGTCCAGTCGAATACAATCGCCATGCCCAGCAGGGCGACGACGACGAGCAACACGAGACGCCCTTGCGTGCGCGGGTTGGCGATACGCGTCTCGATGGCGGCGACGCTCGTCTTATCCGTGACGGAGTCCAGTAAGTTGACCTTGATCATTTAAGCCTCCACTCCTCTCAAAGCCAGCCCGACGGCCACGGCCAGTTCCGGCATCACTTCGCGCATGTATTCCGGGTCGAAACGCCGCGCATCAACTTTAATCTGGCGAAACGGATTGAACGCCTCGACCGGCACGCCGAAACGGTTAGACAGAAATTCCGTCAACCCCGGCAACTTCGAACCGCCGCCGGATATGAGAATCTTCTGCACCGAGCCTTCGCCGTCGTCGGACGTGGCGCGGTAAAAATCGAACGTCTTTTGAATTTCCAGCGCGAGGATGTCCGAGACGGTATCGAGCACGTCCGCCATGTCGCGCCGCTCGGTCTCGCCGGGAGCCATCCCGCCGCGTTTGACCGCCTCGGCCTGCTCGAACGTCAAGCCCAACTCCTTTTGCAGGAGCGCCGTGTACTGGTTGCCGCCCACCGAAACGTCGCGCGTGAAGACGCTGCGCACGCCGTGCAGGATGTTGATGTTCATCGTGGAGGCGCCGATGTTCAAAAGCGCGGCCGATTGATCCGGCGTCGGCTGGTAGTTAATCTCGTAGCAGTTTTGCAACGCGAAGGCGTCCACGTCGATGATGGCCGGGAATTTTCCCGCGAGTTGGATCACCTGCTTGATGTTCGCCACGAAGTCGCGTTTGCAGGCGGCCATCAGCACGTGCAGCGAATCGTCGCTCGAACCGACCACCTGATAGTCGAGGCTCACGTCCGCGATGTCGAACGGGATGTGCTCTTCGGCGTGCCAGTCGATGGACTCTTCGAGTTCGTCCTTGCTCATCGGCGGGACGATGATGTTCTTGACGATGACGGAACTGCCGCTGACGCCGGCCGCCACGCGCTCGGTCTTGATCTGGTTCGAGCTGAAAACGTTCGCGATACTCTGGGAGACGGAATTGAGCTCCATGATCTGCCCATCGACGACCGTGTCCGGCTGCAAGCTCTCCTGTCCGAGATTGACGAGGACGAGATTGCCCGGTTTGCCCTGTAGCTCGACGGCTTTCACCGAACTTGAGCCTATGTCAAGACCGACCAGATTTTTCTTGTTAGAATTTTTTCTTCCAAACATTTTCTATTTTTCCCCGGAAACTTTCCGTGCTCTTCTGCGTTGGTCTCGCCGGAGGCGGGCGCGAATGCGGCGCGTTCTGGAACGAACGTCGCGCGTGGAGGGTGTCGTGGGCGAATATTGAGTGGGGTTCATGTGGCTGCGGTGTCGGCGTCGCGTTGACATGCTGACTAAATGGCTTGAATGCCGCTATGAAAAATGCCGCTATGAAACAGGAGAGAAGCGGTGAGTTGAAGCGAGGTTAAGGCCGCACGTAGTCAGGACGAAAAATTATCACCAGGAGTGAAGTTGGTGGGTAAAACTGCCGCGCTCCGCGGACGCTTCGTTGCATCCTTTGCGCAAACCGCCTCACCTTCGGCAACCCGGCCAACTCAGCGGCAACTTTCAGACTGCCGTTGACTTCCGTGGGCTTTGCGACCTCCGCTCGCGCGAAGTGTGCCATTATCGGCTGAGTTTCAAAGAGAGAGGCTTTGTCAGTCCAACGCCTCATCCGTCGGTCTTAACGCTCTTGATGGCTCTTGCCGCAGACCGGTCAACGCCTTATCAAATCAGAGCGGGAATGTGGTTCCCACCCTCGACAAGGAATATAAACTATCGTGTTTAGCAGTGTCAACAATAATTTTGTTTGTTTAACTTATAGATTTCACGAACCTTGTTTCGTCAATCTGACCTGTTCAAGTTGTTTTCTGGAAAAGGGCGAGGGTGCTTCCAGTTTCGCAAACGGGTGAACTTCCTTTCAAAACAGGTGTGTGAAACCACGGGTTCTTGCTTCGTCCGGTTGACGAAAGGTAGGATGCAGGAATGAAGAGTTGGCCGCAGAGGATCGCCCTGTCAATATTCGCGCTCGTAGTTCTCGGCGCGGCTTGGGTTTGGTGGAATCGCCCCGAAGCCGTGGACATGTCGGCCTACGTGCCAGCCGAAACGCTCATTTACCTCGAAGCCAACAGCCTGCCCGAGATCGTGAGCGGGCTGACCTCGACGGATGCATGGCAAGCCCTCTCCACGCCCGCCGGCCTGAATCCGAACATCGGAAGGCTCGGCTGGCTGAGTCGCCTGTCGGCCTGGAGCGGCATCGGGTCTGCCGAGGCGGTCGTCTTCTCGCGCACGCAGGCGGCGGTCGCCGTGCTCGGGTTCGACGTGACAGAGGAATCGAGCACGGTGCGGGACATCAAACCGCGAATCGCGCTCGTCGCGGAAACTCATACGGGCGCACGGCGCGTTCAGGCCGCCGTCACAAAGCTCGTCGGCAACTACGCGCGACGCAAGTACGGCGAACCGGTCGTTCAGCAGGACGACGACGCCGGAACTTTCATCACGTGGACGACCGGGGACGGCAAAAGAAAGATCGTCGCGGCGATCTGGGAGAGCGTGGCGATTATCGGGAACGACGAAGAGACCGTCCGCGCCTGTCTCGCCGTTCGCAGGGGCGAGCGCGTTTCTCTGGCGGGCGACACGCAACTGGCGGAGATGCGCGGGCGTATGAATGCGGCCGAATCTCTCTCCTTCGGCTACGTGTCGCCGGTGGGTGCGCGCCGGTTGCTGGAGACGGCGGCCATGATATATCTCGGCCAACTCTCTACAGACCCGAGCGCGCAGAGCGCGGCGGCGATCCTTATCCCGCAGTTCGCCGGTCGCATTCTGGGCGGCGCGGCATGGAGTTCTCGTCTCGCGGAAGGCGCGGTTGTAGACAACTATTACTTCAACCTGCAAAACGAACTCGCCGCGCGTTTACAAACTTCTCTGGCGACTTCCGGCGAGCGCACACTGCGCGCCGCGGACATCCTGCCCGCGGACACCAATCAACTCACCATCTACAACTACCGCGACCCTGAAACGGCATGGCGCGGATTAAACGCGGCCATCTCTTCCCAACTGGAGATCACCATCGCGCCGTTCATCGGGCGTTTTCTGGATGGACTGCTTCTGGAATCTCTCAAGCCTTTCGGGATCGATGCCCCGCACGAATTCCTGCGCGCCGCCGGAACAGAGGTCGCCACCGTAAGGCTGGACGGCGAAGGCCAATCTCTCGTCCTCATAGCCTCTGTGCGCGACCGCGTCGCGTTGCAGTCGTTGGTGCGAAAACGGCTCGGCGCGGGTGCGAAAAGCCAACGAATCGGCGAGACGGAAATGCTGGTGGCGGCGGACGAGGAAAGAGGCGCGGCGAGTTTCGCCGGTGACTACCTCATCATCGGCGGCGCGGAGGAAGTGCGTCGTTGCCTGCAAGAGCGCGCGGCGGCGCGGACGCTCGGCGCTGTGGTCGCGTACCGGCAAGCCGCGCGTTCCGCCGAGTCGAACGAGGCGTCGAACGTCGTTACTTACACCAACGACTACGAACCGGCGCGACGCTTCATCACGTTCATCGGCAGGCAGAGCGGCGCGCGTAAAACTCCGCCGAACACGGCAGCCTTGCAGCAATCTCTTTCCGCGCTGCCCTACGCGCTCAGCGAGACGCGCCTCGTCGAAGGCGGTTTCGAGAAAATCACTCGATCTTCGTTCGGGCAATTCGGGGCGTTGGCCGTGCAACTGGCGACGGATGTCGAAGCGGATAAGTAAAGACAAGGTTTCAAGTTTCAGGTTTCAGGTTTCAAGTTAAAGCACGAGCGGCTTTCAGACTTGAAACTTGAAACTTGAAACTTAATCAACTAAAGCCGGATAATCGAAGGGGTGATCGGCGAGCACGGTTCGCATGTTGATCTGGCCGAACAATGCTTCGAGGTATGTGCCGAAACGATGAAGCACGGGGGTCAGTTCTATTGCGCCGCGTGCCGCATGCACCTCCGCCGCGAACCGCTCGAAGGTTTCCCAGTCTTTGTACATCAGGAAGCTCAGACTTCCCTGTTGGAAATCGTCGAGATGTGCGAGCAGCGGCGCGAGAGGGCGGCGGTCGCGATCCTTTTCGGCCTGAAGTACGAGTTGCAGCAACAGCCATAGGTCGCGGCGCAGCGAGAGCGACTGTTCGAGTCTGGCATGAAAGAATTGAAGAAAGAGCGAGCCGTCCAAAGTCGGGTCGAACACCTGAGTCAGGGCGAGCAACGACTGCCGGAAACTATCGCGCAACAACCCGTGCGCGTTTTCAACTTTCGTATAGATGGCGGGCGATTGCCGTAGAGATACCAGACCGACGAGTTCTCGGCCGAAGACGCGAGATAGCTCCACCCCGACGGCGTAGCCCGTGCAGTCCAGAGCGTCGAACACTTTTCCGTCGATCTCTTCGGTGCGAACGGCGCGCCGCTCGATAAATTCGATCAGCGAGCGCGACTCTTCATGCACCAGCGTGAAAATAGCCAGAGCCTGCTTCAACGGAGCATCCTGCCGGAGCAGCGTCTCGACCACGCGCAATTGTTCGAGCAATTCCACAAGCCGGGAAAAGATCACAGACATGTCCGCCGCGAGCGTGGCGGGCGCGATACGCCCGGTCAGTTCGAGCAACTCAGGGTGCAGCCGCTTTAAAGTTCCGCCGCTGACGCGCCGTTCGAGTTGCTTGATAAACTGCGACTGCGCCAATTCACCTCTCACGATCCGTTCCACGCAAGTCCACACTTGAAGATCGACCTTCGATGAGAGCGCGCTATCACACACGTCGCAGAGGTCGCCGAGCGTGTTAATCAGAGGGTTGAGCGGTGAGGCGACCGCTTCTGTCGAAGAGGCGGAGGGGTTTAGAGACATCGCGTCGAACGCGTTCCCTTCCTCCATATCGAACGACGCGGACGGCTTTTCCGGCGTGCAATTCAGACTCAACAGCAGGCTGCGCTTGAGCACGTGCCCCACGATTCGCACTTCCGGCGAGAAATCGCGCGAAATGATTTCCGCCTTTTCCGCGTCGCTCAAAGAGTGATTGCGCAGGTTGAAAAAACTGCGGAGCGCGAGTTGCCAGATGTGTAGTTCGAGCAGGCTCGAATCGATGCTCACGGAGCTTCGTTCTCGCGTTTGCACGTCCGGACGGAAATGTCCGGGTGCGTCGTGGATTGCTGTTTGTGAGGCCGTGCCGGTGAGTGCGTTCAAATCTCTAATCCTCGAAAATTCATTCCGAACGCGTTCGCTGGCAAACGCGCCCCGTCTTTTATTGTTAGCATGAATCTTCTCGGCTTGGCAAAAAACTTTTTCGCCAACTATCATTGGGCGCGACAAAACTACCTTTTGCGAGCGTTTTATTTCAGATAGATTGGATGACTGCCCAGACGCATTCCGAACTGCTCATCGCCACGAACAACGCGGGGAAAGTGCGCGAACTGACCGGCTTGCTGGTACGCCTCCCCGTTCGTCTGCGCCAACTTTCCGAGTTTCCCGAGATCAAAGAGGTGGAAGAAACCGGCGAGACGTTCGCGGAAAACGCGTCGCTCAAGGCGCGTCTTTACGGTCGGCAGGCAGGGCTCTGGACGCTGGCGGACGACTCAGGGCTGGAAGTCGACGCGCTTGGCGGAGCGCCGGGCGTGTTGTCAGCCCGCTACGCCGGCCCGAACGCGACGGACGAAGAACGCAACGCGCGTCTGCTCGCAGAACTCGCCCTGACCGGCGACGAGCGGCGCGCTGCTCGCTTCATTTGTGCGATTGCTCTCTACGACCCGTCTACAGGAGCGTCGGAAGTCTTCAGCGGAACGTGCGAAGGCAGCATCGCAAAACATCCACGGGGGCATAACGGATTCGGTTACGACCCCCTGTTCGTCCCCTCCGGCTATTCACACACTTTCGGCGAACTCTCCGAAGCGGTGAAGCAACGGATCAGTCATCGCTCGCGCGCGCTAGCAGCAGTTCGCCTCTACCTGAACACGCGCTTTTCCTGACGTGCCCTTGACCCGCCGTCAAAGCGCTGGCAGAATGCGGTGCATCCAAACTTATTCAGCAGTTTTGGAGATGCCGGTAGATTTACACGGGGCGTAGCACAGCCTGGTAGTGCGCTCGGTTTGGGACCGAGAGGTCGAGTGTTCGAATCACTCCGCCCCGACTCTTTTAATTGCCCGCCCGCGCGTCTTACATTTCAAACGATCACTCTACGACGAAGTCGAGTTGCTGCGTCGCTGTTGTCTTTCCGATGCGGTCTTCGACGACGACCTGTAGAGCATACTTGCCGGGTGGAATGTTCCCGAGCGGAAAACCGGAACTATATTCCAGACGTGCCTTGTCGGCTCCGGCGGGCAGCGGCGTGGGTCTCGCCCCGATCAACATTTTCCCGCCCTGCAAGACGTTTAAGCCCACCATCACGTCCGGTTGACCGTTGCCGGACAGGGCCGGGTTGTAGACGGAAAATTGCAGGATCATGTTTGAAGTTCGTGCGAACCTGCGTGCCACCTCAATCGTCGCGCCCTTCTCGACGCCCCCGGCCGCCTCGGCCATTATCAGGCTGCTCAGGAACATCTTACCGGGTTTGAATTCAGGAACCTCGACCCACTGGAAGACGCTGCCAATGCGTCCCGTGCGCGCATCTCGCGCGGCCACGCGCACTTGATAGAGTCCCGGCTGTAGGGTATTAGGCATTTTGGCCGTGACCCTGAATGGCTTGGCGCCGTCTTCGTCCGAAGGCGCGCTCACCTTCTGCCCGACGCCCGAAACGGATTTACCCTTATCGTCCAGAACCACCGCCGCGTAATCCAACTCTCCCTTATCCTGCGCCAACGAGTAGCCGGAGAGGTCTGTGAGCGCCGTGATCCTGTAGCCGTCCGCGGCCTCGTTCGTCAGAACCGCGTAGGCCGCCACATTCATCTGCCGCCTCGGAAATGGCGAGATAATGGCGGATCGCATCTCGGCCTCCGACGCCTTCACCGCGACGGGGGCGTTGTTGCCGCCTGCGGGTTTTTCGTCAGACGGGAGCGGCGCGGGCGGGCTGCTGAAGTATCCTTTGCGGGAAAATACGCGAAGGTCTGTGCGCCCCTTGACGTTGACCTTGATGGTCTTAAACTTTGGCTTCCCTGCTTCCACTACCTGCGGCTTCCATGCGAGAACGTAATAAGAAGCGGTTTCGTTGACCACCTGTTGCAGTCCTGATCCGAGGTCATTGCGGTTGAGGATCGCCCGTCCACCCGTGTCCTCGGCCAGAGCGCGCAGCACCGCTTTCAGTTCCCTCGACTCGTCAAGGGCGAGGGAGGTCGCAGTGGTTGAAGAGTTCTGACTGCCGCTGCGTCCCGCGATGTCGCTGAATACATCCTTACTCGCATCGGCGAAATCGGCGGTCAAGCCCTGCGAGTCGAACGTGTAGACGGCGACGCCCGATCTCGCCGCGGCGTCGATAACGCGTTGCAGCCTCTCCCCGGCCGCCGCGTTTCTGGTGTCGACGACGAAACCGTCCGAGATGAAGAAGACGAGTTTTCGACCGGGCAACGAAGCCGAACCGCGTGCAACCGTTTCGAGCGATGAAAGCAGCATCATGCCGATCGAATTCGCCTGCGTGAGGATGCGCCGCGCTTCGCCTTTGACGTAGGTCTCGGCCTGCTGGCGTCGCAGGCCCATGCCCGTCCCGCCGCCGCCGTCTAAACCCGCGCTTCTCCCGTCGCCTCTGATCTCGCCCACCGCCCCGCCGCCCAGATTAATGAGCGTCGAACCGCTGGAAGTTTGTCCAGTGCCGCTCCCGCCCGCGGTGGCCGATCCGCCCTCCGCCGCGGTTGGTTTCCGCTCCAGCCCCATGTCGTCAACTGTTTCCTTGATCTTGTAATCGAGCACGTCGCGCTGCCCGCGGTCTATGGCGAGAGCCTCTGAGACGGTCATCGAACGCCGGCCGCTCTGCGGCGCGAACTGGCTCTGATAGTTGATGCGTGAGACGGCGAGTCTGAGCACGGCCTTGTTGTCCGTCAGTTGTTGCAGGAAGCCGATCTGATTGGTCGGCGTGAAGAGCATGGCCTGATCGTTTGGTCCCAGCTTATCGATGAACTTGCCGAGCATTTCGCGCGTGCGCTGAATGCTGGCCTGTGAAAGGTGAAGATCGTCAATGAAGAAGATGAACGATCTGCCTGAAGGCGCGTTTGCGTAGGTCGCCGTCTTGGCGGCGTCTGCGGTTGTCCTGCCTCTCGTCTCCGCAAGTTTGGCGGCCTCTTTAACCCCGCCGCTCTCCACGCTCTCGAAGAAGAGGATGGGCTGAGGCTGCCCATCGACAAGCAACTCAAATTGATCGCGCGACAATCCCTGCACGGCGCGTCCCTGTTTGTCGAGCACCAACAAGTCGGTCTGCACGATATCGGTGTTGATGCGAAGGACTTCATTTTGAGTGTCAGGTTGTGGTGCGCCTTGCCCGCGGGCGACCGGGAGGCTTATGGTGAGAACTACGATGGAGAGCAACAGGCTTGAAAAAGCATTCAGGCAATTACGCATAGAGCCTCCTTATAACAGGTGAGAGATTTAAAATGGGTTGGACATGACAAGACGCCGGAGCATGAAACGTGCTCTCGCAGGTGAACCGTAGGGCTGAAATTCTCCCTTAGATTTCTTAAATTTCAGGAGGAGAAACAGTGTCCCGGATAATGGTTCATGTTCTCGCAATGGAAGATGCACAGGGCAACTTCGGTAAACGGAACTTTGTGTGGATTGTAGTGTACTGATGGATTGAAAATTTGCAACAGAAAATACGCGTCCCGCCGGTGCAAGAATGAAACTCCGCCCCGGCGTAAGCGAACAAAGGCGGCGCGGCGATAAACGCAAGAGCGTGGTGGTTTCGGGGAATCCAACGCATAAATTTAGGTCTTTAAGCAGTAGAGTTCGCTTGTTATGTTAAGTTGAAGGCCGTCTGGCGAAAGAAATCTCGAATTTCTTTTAAAAAAAGCCTAAAAGTTGGGTTTTTTTGCAGACGCGAGGGGCGACTGTGTGATATATCTGCTATTGCAAGTTTTATTTATTCTTCCCAATCCGCAGGAGGTAGCCACACTTCGACATGGCGACTAAAGAAGGCAAAAAACGCATGACGCAGTCTGAGATTCTCAACCATTTTGCTGAGAAAACCGGGCTGAAGCGTGTTCAGGTAAAAGAATTTTTCGACCAATTGACCGAACTGGCGAGCGACGAAGTCAAAAACAACGGTGAATTCGCTCTGCCGGGTTTTGGCAAATTGGTGCTCTCGGAACGTAAAGCGCGCGAGGGGCGTAATCCCCAGACGGGCGAGACGATTCAAATTCCCGCCAAAACTACTCTTAAGTTCCGCATCGGCAAAGGGTTAAAAGACACGGTCGTACCCAAGAAGTAAGTTCACGACGGCCGTCTTTTTTACGCTCGACATGCATTTATGATCGCCGCCTGCGAGTTAAGTGCGCTAATACACCTGCGCGCGACTCGCAAGCGGTGTCGCATGTCTGCATCACTACAGACGTTTCCCATCCCCATCTCCCCCTTCAAACAGTCCCTTTTCCCCTGGGGTCTTTATCAATTCCATTTATTTTAGCCATTAGTTAGGAATTTTACTCATAATCCTCACTGATCAAACCGCACTTATCAATCTAACCCGTTGATCATCAGATAGTTCGCTTTTTTTCATCAGACTTAGTCGGCCGTCCGCACATGAACGCCAAATAATTTTCTGGTAATTTCCAGAGTTATCGTTTAGAATCCTCCGTTCCGCAGACACACGTATTATTATCCTAAGTTGAGTTGGATCATTTCCAGGGTTGGTTTGTGTGAATATTGCGGAAAATGTGACAGAAACGCATCTTAATCTAAACGCCGGGCATCTAAAATACCGCATTCATCAATTAGGAGAAGCCCGTCGGGATACGAGTCCAAACGAGAAGGAGTAGAAGGTAAAGTGACTTTCAATGTGACGTTGCCGCTGGAAGAGCGGCTCAAGGTTATTGACCACATCCAAGCCCGCCGTTATTCCAAATTGACGGGTGCTGCGCTCGACATTGCCACCGAAGGCATCCTTCGGCACTTGAAGGCATGTGACCGCATGGATGTTAATCCAGACGTGGCTGCCGTACGCGAAATCATCGACGACGCGTTGAACGGTCGTCGTGTCTTCGCCGAACCCGTTTCCGTTGACGGGCGATATGCCGCGTAAATTGATACCCCCAGCAATCTAAAGAGTTAGACAGATAATTTGAGACAGGCCGCCGACCCGCAAGGTTGGCGGCCTGCCTTTTTTGGCAAAAGAAAAATCAAGCGCTAACATCGAACTAATCGGGGGTGGGTGCTGATTCACAGAGAGATTTTTGATAAGAGACCGAACTGCATGATCGCCAGCTGGCTGACGGAATCGGTTATTTCGCCGCTCAGCGTCATACGCAAGGCCTCGACGAATGGGACTCGGCGGACTTCCAGTTGCTCTGTTCCCTCCGGGCGGCGCTCGCCCAGTGTCAGTTCGGTCGCGACATACCAAATGGCAAGCTCGTCGGAGACGGAATTTGAGAGGTGAGATTCTCCGAGCTTGCGCCAATTTTTAGCGCGCAGCCCGGTTTCCTCTTCAAGTTCGCGTTGTGCCGCGTCGAGCGGGTCTTCGCCTTCGCCACAGCCCCCCTCCGGTATCTCCCACGAATATCGTCCCAGCGGATAGCGATACTGCCCGACCAGGTAGATGAAGTTATTCTCGATTGCGAGCACGCCCGTGGCGATATTCTTGAAATGGACGACGCCATAAATGCCCTGTTCTCCGTCCGGCCGGATCACAGCGTCTTCCCTGACGCTGATCCAACTGTTGTCGTAAATGTTTCTGGTCGAAACTATTGTCCAGGGATTTTTCATTTCGTCAGGCATGCGTCTTCTCTTTGATGGAATCGACGATGGAAAGTCATCACGCTCGAATGAATTTACTGCGAAGATGCGGGATTATCTTTTAAGGCTCCATGCTCGATGAAGGACGGTTCGGAAGCGGTGGGCGCAGCGGGCGGCCGGTCGGCGTGGCGCATCACTTCCAGCAATGCAAGGGTGATCGCCAGCACGACAGGACCGAGTACCAGACCGAGCACGCCGAAGACTTGTAGACCGCCAAGCACCGAGAAGAAAATGAACAACTCGTGCAGCTTGGTTTTCTCGCCGACCAGTTTCGGCCGGAGAAAATTATCCGCCGTCCCGATCACGAGCGCGCCCCAGGCAACGAGCAAAACGGCCTTCACCCAATGACCCGTGACGGCCAGAAAGATCGCCGCCGGAACCCAGACGATAAAAGCCCCGGCCATCGGGATGAGCGACAGAAACGTCATCACGACGCCCCAGACGAGCGGGGAGGGCACGCCGAGGGCGAAGAAGGCTATCGCCCCGAGCGCACCCTGAATCGCCGCGATGACCAACACCCCGTTGACGCTCGCGCTGATGACATCTCTTGTCCGCGTCAGAATATCCTCACTTTGCGCCCGCTCCAGCGGCAACACGTCCGGGAGCGCGTTCACGATCTTCGCCCCGTCGCGGAAGAGGTAATACATGGTGAAGATGATAAAGAAGATTTGCACGACGACGCCGAGCACGCCGCCGACAAGCCCGAGCGTGCGTTGCGCGACCGAACCGGCCACTTGTTGCAGGCGCTCCTGAATTGTCTGGGGGTCGCGCAGTTGCTCAACGTCGACGAAGTTTCCGAGCCATCCGGTAATCCTCGCCGCGATCCGTCCGATGGCCGAATTCGGATCGAGGATGGCGTTAAATTGATGCTGGATTCCCTGCGCCGCGCCGGAGAATTCGCGCACGAGCGCAAGCGTGATGAGTGAGAGCGGAATGAGTATGACGAAGACGACGAGCAGGCACGAAATCATAGCGCTCGTGGCCGGACGGTTCGTGCGCGCGACGAGGCGACGGTGAACCGGGTAGAAAACCACGACGAGCACGGCCGCCCACGCCAGCACGTTGATGAAGGGCAGGATCATCAACCAGCACAGATAGAGACATGCGGCCGTCGCCGCCAGCAGCGCGATCCAACGCGGTTGTATCCTTCGTTCGTTCATACTCGCTCTTATTCTCCGGCTACATGACAGACACTAGCACACCCCACGCGTTCTATTTCTCACGCTCATTTGCCTTTTTAGTTTCGCGGTTGACGGCTATGGTCTGACGCATGCTAACATCCGCGGCGTCGAAAAGCGTGCTCCCGTAGCTCAGTGGATAGAGCACTCGCCTTCTAAGTGAGTGGTCGCTGGTTCGAGTCCAGCCGGGAGTATTATTATTTCGCAGCAGCTTTCCGTTTGGTTTTCCGGTTAAAGTGCGCAACAATCTGCGGGCTTGTCAGACGGCGACCGCTTCGGTAGTATTGCTTCATTAACGCTTCGTTATGTGGCGGCTATAGCTCAGTTGGTTAGAGCGCCTGATTGTGGTTCAGGAGGTCGAGGGTTCGAGACCCTCTAGCCGCCCTCAAACTTACCCTTACTCATAAATCAAAATGTGTTGAGCGTCGTTAGGCGGGTTCCTTCTCCACGGGATAGCCCGCGGCGACGTAAGCCGAAGTGCCGCCCGTCACGTTGTAGAGATGCCGGAAGCCGCGTATTTCGAGCAGGCTCGTGGCTGCGCTGGAACGATAGCCGCCCGCGCAGATAACGGCGACGGGGCGTGCGGGGTCGAGCCAGTCGAGCGGATCGGCCTGCAACTCCGAGAGCGGAACTAGCCGTGCTCGCGGGGCATGCCCGCCTTCATATTCGCCGGGGCGTCGCACATCGACGACCTGCAAATCCGTTTCTTCCTGAATTCTCCGGCTCAGTTCGGCGACGGTAATCTGCGGGACGGCGGCCGTGGCGCGTCCGGCTTGAACCCATGCCTCCATGCCGCCCTGCAAAAAACCTCTGACGTTATCCAACCCGACGCGCGCGAGCCTCAGCACCGCCTCACCAGCCTTAGAATCATCTTCCGTCACGAGAAGCAAGGGCGTATCCGGCGCGATCAAACTGCCCGCCCATGAAGCGAACTGGCCGCCCAGCCCGATATTGAGAGAGCCGGGGACGTGCCCTTCGCCATAATCGGCCGCCGCGCGCACGTCGAGCACGAGCGCGCCCTCTCGCACGAGAATCTCAAAGGCGTCGGGCGCGAGCGGCGTCGGGCGCGGCAACGCTGCGAGCGCGGGCGCTCCGGTGCGATTGATCTCGGCGTCGCGCGAAAAATAGGTTGGCGCGGCGGGCATCCCCGTCGTCATCATGCTGACGAATTCGTCCTTCGACATAGCGCCGAGAGCGTAGTTGGACTTTCGTTGTTGGCCGATGGTGGATGAAGTTTCGTTCGAGATGTTGCGCCCGCACATCGAGCCCGCGCCGTGTGCGGGGAAGACTTCCACCTCATCGTCGAGTTTGAGCAGTTTGCCGTGCAGGCTTTCATAGAGCGTGGCGGCCATCGCTTCGGCGGTGTGCCCGCGCGAGCCGGAGAGGTCGGGGCGGCCGACATCGCCGATAAAGAGCGTGTCGCCGGTCAAAACTTTCTGCGGCTTGTCCGAGACTTCGCGGTCGATGACGAGCACGGACATGCTTTCGGGCGTGTGGCCGGGCGTCTCCATGAACCGCAGCGTAACGCGGCCGAAGCTGATCTCGTCTCCGTCCTGAACGGCGCGATGCGGGAAGGCGGCGTTTGCGTGTTGGCTGAAAATAATCTCCGCCCCCGTGCGCGCGGCCAACTCGCAATGACCGCTGACGAAATCGGCGTGAAGATGCGTCTCAATCACATACTTAATCTTGAACCCCTGCGTCGCGCTCTCTGCGATGTATTGCTCCACATCCCTCTGCGGGTCAACTATCGCCGCTTCGTCTCCCGAACCGATCATGTATGAAGCATGTGCGAGACAGCCCAGATAAAATTGTTTGAAGTACACAGACGCCTCCGAGACAGTAGCGATAATTATTTCAAGTCAGCCTTCGCACACGCGCGAATTTTTTACGAATCGTTACAACATCGGCGACGGGAAAACTGTGCAACGTCGCGCCGTTTACTTTCGCGTGTAGCCTGAAGGATAGCTGATCTCCACATCGGCTTCGGGCGCTTCGATCTTGATCCGATGAAAGCCCTTGTCGGCGTGCGTCGAAAGATAGGTCAGCGCGAACTGACGCGAGAGCCTGTCGGAGAGTTGGCGCAGGAATGGATCGAAGCTGACGGGCGCGCCGCTGCCCTGAAAAAAAGCCCTGCCGCCCGTTTCCTCCGCGAGCCGCGCGAGCGAGCCTTGCGCGTTACTGACGAGAGACGTATTGCCGCCCGAAGAGACCGTCGGCGAGTAAATTCCATAGATTGCCACGCTGCGGCGTTGCGCCTCGTTGATGGCGCGTTCGAGGTCTGTGCTCTGCGAAGGGGAGGAGTTGTTGAAGCCACGAGATAGATCGAGTCCGTCGGAGACGACGAGGACGGCGCGGCGCGTTCCGAGCGGCACGCCGCCGTAACGCTTCAGGGAGTCGTAAATCTGAACATAAGGATTGTAGGGCGCGGCGCTGGCCGAACCGATGGGAACGCGTAATGTCTTCGCGGCGCGTTCGAGATCGGTCGTGAACTTTTGTCTCAACTGCAACGACCCGGCGCGCATGTAGCCGACTTGCACGAACGAGCCTTGCGGCAGGCGGCGGATGAAATTCGCGAGGCCGTTGATCTCCAGCCCGACGGATGATACGAGGTCGTCCTGAATGAGCAAGGTCAGCGCGAGAGGGGCGCGGTCGGCGGCGCTGCGCGTCGAAAGTATCTCCTGCCGTTCGCCGTCTTCCATGACGACGAAATTGACCGTGCGCAGTTCTTCGCTCGACGCACGTTCTTCTCGGAGCCTGAGCGTTACGGGAATGGTTACAGGGCGCACGTTGCGCGCAACTTCGGGGCGGCGCACGCCGTTCCCGTCACCCCTTTGCACGCTATGTACGGTCGCGCCGACGTGTGAATAGGCGACGCAGGCCGTTGCAAGCAGCAAGAGCAGCGTTAACACGGGCGGCAGTCCTTTTTTCATCTTCTCTCCTGTGTGCCTTGTCGCTTTCCGCTTTGACAAGGCATTATATCGCTTACACTGTCTCGAAGCGAAGAACACTTTACATGAGCGATACACGCAACCAACGCCTAACCGTCAAAGAGCGCACGACGCACTTCTTCCTGCGATACGCGCCGTGGCTCGCTTTCCTCATCATCGCACTGCCCGCGCCGCTCTATTTCCTGTTCCGTTATTTCACTGCCGCGACAGGGGCGGAGGCGGGCGAGTTCATGCTGGTCGCCATGACGACGCTCGCGGGCGGCGCGATCTTCGGATTGATCGCAGTCGTCCTGCTTCTTCTCTATCGTCGCCAATGGGAGAACAAATTACGCAACCGTCTCGCCGCCGACGGCGTGACGAGCGACGAGTTGACGTGGTTCGTGAGCGAACTGACGAAGTCGGAGCGACGCACCCTGCGCGAGATCGAGTCGCGTAATTTGCTTCTGGCGGACGCTTACCGCGAGACGCTCGCCGCGCGCCTGACGGCGACTCGTGTTGCTGCCAACGCCAGACTGGAAACCATCGCCGTCGAACGCCGCATGAAAAACACTTCGCAACTGCCATCCTCGGGACGCGCGACGCTCGAACAGGACTTGAGGAGCGACCGCGAGCGGCTCGCTCGAATCGAAGCAGAGGCCGCCGAGCGGCGCGCGCAAGCCGAAGCGCGCCTGCTCATGATCGAAGCGGCCGCCGGTCGCGACGCCAGCGACGAACAGACGCGCATCGCCCTCCAACGCCTCGAACTCGCGGAAGCGCAAATTCCCCACTCCCTCGAAACCGCGCGGCTCGAACGCGAGGCGCGTGAAGAGGTGGAGCAGGAACTACGCGCGAATAAGCCGCTTGCTATCGGCGAGCAGAGTGATCCGCGTTTAGGACGACAAGCGGGAGGAGACGTTTAAACGAACATCTCAAAACCACCGGCGGCGAGACGATCTTCATCTCCTTACTTTGCGCCGCCGTCGTGAGAGCAATTCTCACGACGGCGGCGCAAAGGCGTGTTGGACAGCCGTGATCGCCAACACAAGCGATCAACCGTCCAATCTCTCCAGACGCCGTTCCAAATCCGCGAGTTGATAAACGCCGTCCCCGACGCGCACGGCGTAGCCTTCGGCGACGAGCGCGCGATTACCAAGCCCTGCGTCGGGTCTGGAGAGGCCGGTAACTTTCGCCAGTTCGCCGCGCAACGTCATGCCCGCCCCGTCCAGAAAGCCGCGCGCCACTTCACGCAAAGCCGTCTCGCGCTTCACTCTCACTTTCAGCTCCGCGCCGAAACGCGTCTCCGCCAGCGTCCAGATGTACGTGAACCAGGGTTCGTACATCACGTCGCCGGGAATCACTTTGAGCGTGCGCTGCAATTCGTCGAGGGCGCGCGTTAGCCGCACACGCTCCGGCATCGCCGCCGCCGGTTTCAGATCGCACGTTGCCATCTCCCACTCGCGCCGCAAAACTTTCAACACCGCACGCGCGTCCGCCGACAAACGCGCGCCCTCATCTTTGCGCGCCACGCCCCAGAGCGCGTTGAGGTGCGGCACGAGTCGCGGCGCGACGAAGAGAGCGCGCCCCTTCGCCAGCTTCGCGTAATAGACGCGTCCCCTCCGCATGATCTCGTCTTTCAGCAACCACGTCTGGCTGCTCTCCGGGTCTTTCTGAACGTTGCGCGGCATGTACGCGTCTCTGCGCCCGCAGACGCTCACGTAGAGCGATGCGCCCGGTCGGCGCGCGTCCGTCATGGCCGCGCAAAACCCCGCGCGCTCGATCAGCATCTCCGCCTCTACCGCCGTCTCCACGCGTCTTTCAGGTTCACGCCGCCACATACGGTCGCGGTAAATTTCGATCTCCTCCGGCAACTGCCCGTTGACGCTCACAGGTTTCTCCGTCTCTTAAGGAACTTGGAACTACCGAAACGCTCCCGCCCCGAACGAGAGCGCACGCTCCCAAACCCGCCATGCCTTCAAGGTGACTGACCGAATTCTATCAAGCTGACCGAAGACCTTGCCCGCCTCCCCAACCATGAATATAAAAAACGCTTCTTTTCGCGGCCTTTTATCGATTCCCGTCATTTGGCCGCCGTGGCATGGTGGTTGCAAACGGTATCCACGGCAGCGCTCCAAGTTGAAGCCGCAAGCCATTTCAGCAGTCCCACCTCAAGTCATCTTCCCAGTCCATGTTTAATATATTGAAATTGATCAAACGCCATTCTCTCGTCTCAAGGCTCGCGCTCGTCTTGATGCTCGCAACGCTATGCCTTTGGCACTTCCCCGCCGCGACGACGAACGCGGGTGCGTTCGAGGACAGGAAAGATAAAGTCGCCGCAGACTTGCGCGATAAAATCGGCAAAGCCGCAAACGGCGAGTACGTGAAAGTCATACTCCAACCCAACGGCGCATGGAGCGCGTCGCTCGATTCGGAAATCACCTATCACAACGGCAACACGTCGCGCAAGTTTTCCAACTTCCAGGCGCGCGCGGTTACCCTGCCCGCGCCCGCCGTTCAGGCGCTCGCCAATCGCGCCGACATCGGGTACATCTCCCTCGACCGCGAAGTGAAACAACTCGGTCACCTGACCCTCACGACCGGCGCGGACGCCGCCGCCAACATGGGCGGCACGTCCACTTTCGACGGGTCGAATGTCGGCATCGTCGTCATAGATTCCGGCATCGATCCGGCGCACGTCGCCTTCACGGACGGGGCAAAAAAATCGCGCGTCGTTTACCAGCAGGACTTCACCGGCGAAAACCGCACCGACGATCCTTACGGTCACGGCTCGCACGTCGCCAACCTCGCCGCGGGGAACGGCGAAGTATCGCACGAAGCCTACAGGGGCATCGCCCCCAACGCCAGGATCGTTAATTTGCGCGTGCTCGATTCTCAGGGTCGCGGCTCGACCTCGAACCTGCTGAGCGCGCTCGATTGGGTTTTGACGAACCGTGCCAATCCCGCTTACAAGATCAAAGTCGTCAACATGAGCCTCGGCACGGCCGCCATCGATTCTTACATGTACGATCCGCTCTGCCTGGCGGCGCGTCGGCTGTCGGATGCAGGGATCGTCGTGGTCGCGGCGGCGGGTAACGAAGGAGCCGACGGCGCGGGGCGAAAGATTTACGGCCAGATTCACTCGCCCGCCATCGAGCCTTCCGTCATCACCGTCGGCGCGGCCAATAGCTTCGGAACCGCCTCGCGCGCCGACGACACAATGGCTTCTTACAGTTCGCGCGGCCCGACGCGCGCCTTCTGGACGGATGCCGGCGGCACGAGGCACTACGACAACCTGCTCAAACCCGACATGGTCGCGCCCGGCAACAAACTTATCGCCGCACAGTCGGCAGGCAACTACCTCGTCGCCAACAATCCCGCCCTCGACGCGAACGTCAGCGCCAACCCGGCGAAGGAACAAATGTATCTCTCCGGGACTTCCATGGCCGCGCCGGTCGTGGCCGGTGCGGCAGCCTTGTTGCTGCAAGCCAACCCCTCTCTCACGCCCAACCTCGTCAAAGCGATCCTGATGTACTCCGCGCAAACGCTCGGCGGGTTCAACCATTTCGAGCAAGGCGCGGGGCTGGTCAATATCGACGGTGCGATGCGTCTCGCCAGGACGATGCGCGCGGACGTTTCGACGGCCGCGCTTCCCCTCGGCGCACCGCTGCTTTGCAACACCTGCACTCTGCCTGCGCCGCGGACGACAATCGCAAATCATACTTTTCAGTGGTCGCAGGGAATCATCCTCGACCACGCTTACGCGACCGGCTCCGCGCTCGTCACCCGTTACCAGAAGATTTACGACCTCGGTAAGTTGCTCGGCGACGGTACGATGGAATCGAACGGCGTGCTCGTCGGCGACGGCGTACTTGTCGGCGACGGCGTTCTCGTCGGCGACAGCATTCTCACGAGTTCAGGCCACACAATCGGCGAAGGCGCTTTCTTATTCAGTTCAGGCGTCCTCGTCGGCGATGGCGTGCTTGTCGGCGACGGCGTGCTCGTCGGAGATGGAGTTTTGGTGGGCGACGGCGTACTTGTCGGCGACGGCGTGCTCGTCGCCGACCTCGCCGCGCAGGCCGCTGGCGCGATGCTCCACGGCGACAACACGCCCTGCATGTCGGCATTGAAAGACACTTCGCCGACGAGCCTGACGGCCTCGGCCGCTTCCCGCACTCAAATCAACCTCACGTGGGTTGATAATATGAGCGATGAAACGGGTTACATAATCGAGCGTTCCACGAACGGAACGACGTTCGCCGAGGTGGCGAACGTGGGCGCGAACGTCAGGGCATACTCTAACGCCAGGCTGTCCGCGAACACGACCTACTACTACCGCGTGCGCGCCTACAAGGACGCGATCAGCACAGCGTACTCCAACACCGCACGCGCACAAACTCTCAAGTAACTTCAACGCATCTGCGCGCCCTTCCACGCCCCGGCGCATGTCGAAGTTTCTTAAGCGCGTATTTCATTCCCCGGCATTGATCCTGCCGCCGCGTCCGGGGCGAAAATCCGCTGCCAACCCGCCCGCCGTATGATGCGACTCGCAGGTAAACAACGCTTCGCTCAACCGTTCATCATGTTGATGGGTCTGCTTGGGCTGTGCGCCTTGTAGTGTTGAAACCGTTTTCGATGCAGCGCGTCGCGGACATCATTCAAGATGTAAGGCAACGCAAGAATGAATCACGCCGCACCCAACCGACGCCTATTGCCGCGTAAGGCGCGCCGCGTCCCGTGTCGGAGTCCGGCATCGACTTCAAACAAGCGTCGTCTCGTTTGCCTTCAGGAACCGCTCTCCCGCTCCTGCCTGAGCAACTTCCCGTGATGCTCGACGGCGCGTGCGACGCTCTGCTCGACATCTTCCAATTTAAACGGCTTCAATAAATAATCGAATGCCCCGAGCATCGTCATGCCTTTGGCGTGCCCCTGATCCTGTATGCCGGAGATGATGATGACGGGCGTTAGCGGCTGAATCTGCCGTACGTGGCCGAGGAGTTCGACGCCGCTCAAGCCCGGCATCGAAATGTCGGTCAGCACCACGTCGTAAACTTCCGTGGCGAGCCAACCCAGCGCGCGTTCGGCCGTCTCCGCGACGTGGCAGAGGTGGTCTTCGGATAACAGGTCGTACAGCGTGTCCCGGATCGTAGAGTCGTCGTCGACGACGAGGATAGCGGCCATAATTTTTGCAGGACAACACGTTTTTTATCGAGTTATCACTTCAAGCAAAAAGCGGGAGGGACATCCCACGCGCAGCCCTTACCCGGCTGCGGGTGAGATGTCCCTCCCGCTCATGCTGTGTACGACGAGCAGCAGCGATTACTGCTGCGGGCTGCTCGCACGAATAGTCACTTCCGTACCGCTGAGCAGATTGAGATCGTCGCTGCCCTGCACGTAGACGGAGCCTGCGCCGCCGCCTGCGCCGAGCACCGCGCCGATGGCCGCGCCCTTACCACCGCCCGCGATAGCGCCGATGATCGCGCCGACCGCCGTGCCGACCGCCGTGCGTTGAACGGTCGTGTCCGTGCGACTGCTATCCTGCACCGTGCCCTCGTTGTCCACGCGCACGCTCTCGCCGTTGGCCGTGCGCACGTTCTCCACGAAGCCGGAGAAGTTAAGCGTGCGCCCGTCGCGCATGCGGATGCGGTCGAAGTTGAAAGTCAACTGCGAACGACCCGTAACGCGCCCCGAACGGTTAACCTGCGAGATGTGCCCCTCGATGGTCGCGCCCGAATACTGTGAAGGCTCGCGCACGGTCATCGTGAAGCGGTCGCCCTCGCGCGAGTTGCGCGTGTTCAGGTCATTGTTGAGCGTTGCGATCACGGTCGTGCCGTTGGCGATGTAACCGTCAACGTTGCCGCCGACCGTGCCCGTGGAGGGGTAAGTCGTGGTGTCGCCCCTGTAGACATCAAAGCGCGCCACATCGCCCGTGCGGTCGTAGATGCTGCGCACGACGACCGGCGCGCCCATGTTAGGCAGCGTGATGCGGCGCGTTACCTGCAAGCGACGGCCGTTGTTGAGCGGGTCGAACGTGACGGCGAAATCGTTGTTGATGTCGCCCGTGCTGCTGACGGTCAACTGGTCGCCGTAAAACGCGGCGCGCGCGCGGATCGTATTGCCGCCCGCGCCACGCTCGACGCGCTCCGTGCCATCGGCGATGAAATTGATCTGCGGAGCGCGGGTCGAAGCGATGGTCACGTTATCGCCGCGTCGTTCGATGGCGAGTTCCATCGGCGATTCGAGACGCGCCATGAGCATGTCGTTCATACGTCGGCGGTCGCGCACCGGGAACCTGTTGGTGGCGAGTTGCGCCTCGCGGCGCGGGTCTTCGCTCTCGGCCACGTTGAGGCGGTAAGTGCCGGTCAGCCCGGTGTCGTAGTTGTAGCTGTTGTTATCCGTCGGCGGGTAGGGCGTGTAAGGCGCGTTGTTCGTGCGGTTCCACGCCACGTTGTACATAGCCGCCAGTTGATCGAGATCAACTCTCACGGCCGCCCAATCGCTCTGCGCGCGAGCGGACACATTGCCGCCCTGACGGTTGCCCTGACGATTGCTCTGATTCGTTACGAAACGGTCGAGACGCGAAGCGCGCGCGAGCAGCGCTTCAACATCGGCGGCCACTAATTGCTGCCGGTCGCTACGCTCGCGCACGTGGTCAACGATGTGACTGAAATCGTCGAGCACGTTGGCGATGTTCTCTTCGCGGCGCGTGCCGTCGAGGCGACTCTGATCGAGCGATTGGCTCAAGCTGAAGCGAAAGCGCTCCGCGTTGTTTTCAAGGCGCGTGAGGAGTTGCCGCGTTTGAATTGCGTTGTCGCGATATACGGGACGGCGGCGCGTCGTCTGCGCCTGTACGCCGATGCTGAGGCTTAACATCGCCAGCACCATCCAAGCCGAAATAATTTGTCTTACCTTACTCATTTATTCTTCCCTCCGAATTTGCTGTTTCACTCGTTTGTATTCTTTCCAAAATTCTCACAAAGCGTCCGCTCTAAAGCGTAGCGGATAGCGCCTCGTGATTTCCGCATTGTGGGGGGAGTGATGTTTTAAGAAAGAGGAGAGATGCGCGCTTCGCATCCGTGGCGATTTTTTTCGCCGTCGCTGGATTGCTTTAGTTGGCGTCGCAACCCGCGCGAAGCATCGAATAATTTCCGGTCTCCAAAGAACGGCCACCGTACTCGACAGGTGTGATTCAACATCACGTCAAGAAGGTTGCCGCTTAATTTTCAAGCGCAGTGATAAAAAGTTTCCGCGTTGCCGGCAGCGCCTGTTTATGTACAAAGATCATGCACACTGCATGCTTTTCCGTATCATGCAAATTCACCGAATCGCACGCGGAACAGCCTTTTTCACTATAACCGGGTGAACATCCTCCCGCACACGGAACTACATGCAAATAGCGTGCGCGCGGAGGCAGGGGCAGCGTCCTGGTTCGCCCCCGTGCTATGCTCGCGGGCAACACATTTTAAGGAGTTTGAAGATGACTTCCGAGGACGCTAAAGCGACGATTCATTACGCGGGCGACGACCTCTTCGTCGCCATCACGCCGAGCGGCCATGCGCAGACGCTCGACACACGACACGAACGCTCCGCCGCCGCAACACCGATGGAACTCCTGCTGCTCGCGCTCGGTAGCTGCACTGCCGTTGACGTGATCTCGATCCTGCACAAGAAGCGCGAGCGCGTGACCGATTACCGGGTGGAAGTGCGCGGCGCGCGACGCGCGGAGCACCCGCGCAAATTCACGCGTTTCGAGGTGCGGCACATCGTGCGCGGGCGCGGCGTGTCGGAGAAGGCAGTGGCGCAGGCCATTGAGCTTTCCGAGACGAAATATTGCAGCGTCGCCGCCACGCTCAGCCCCGGAGCCGAGATCGTTTCGAGTTTTGAGATTCAAGAGGAAAGCGGCGGGGTCGATTCCTGATCACCATTAACGGCGACTGTAAACGCGTGCGCTGCCGCGGGATTGGCTGCTAGAATAGCGCTCGCACTGACCTGCACCACATCAACCACCAGAAGGAGATTCGAGATATGGCCGACGAGAATAAACAATGCGCTAATGCCAGTTGCACATGCCCTGCCGACGAAGGCGAGAAGTATTGCAGCGCCTATTGTCAGGGCAAGGCCGATACGACAACGATTGATTGCGACTGCGGCTGTCCGTCCTGCGGCAACAACATCTAGTTCTATTCGACGGCCGGCCGAAGCCTCGCTCAGCTTTCCTCGGGAAGTTTACGCTTCGGCCGGTCGTCCCTATTCGCTCTCCCCGCCCGGCGGCGCACGCTTTCCGCCGTTCAAGCATCGAACGAACCACGCGCCCCTGCCGCTCCCCGCTTACGGCGAAGCGGGCGATCAATCGAGTTCAATAATTTCGCTTAACGACCTCTATGTTTGTTTCATTGACACAATATATTTTTGCCGGCCTGCTGGCGCTCGCGTTCGCCCCGGCGTGTACGCACGTCGAAGTGCAGCCCGCGGCCGTCTCGAACGCCGCCCCGACGGACGTTGTCGAATATGCTTTAGAAGCTGAAACAATCGTCGCCCAGGGGCAGGGCGATGCCGCGCTCGTCAACGCGCGGCGACTCGACCGCGAAGGCCGCTCCGTAGACGGTCAACTCGCGCAGCTTGCGCCTGCCGAACACATGCGCCGCGCCGCCGCCTACCACGCCAACCGCGCCTTCGCCGAAGCACGCGAACACTGGCAGGCGCTCATCAAGCGTTACCCGACGGACACGAACGTCCCCGCCGCGCTCTTCGGCATGGGTCGCAGCCTCTATCAGGAACGCCGGTATGCCGATGCGCTTCCTTTTTTCGACCGGCTGGGGCGCGAGTTTACGAGTTACAAGGACGGGCGTGAGGGGTTCTATTACGTCGCCGCGACGCTCCTGCGTCTCGAACGCACGGCCGAGGCCGCGACGCGTTACGGCGATTACGTCACGCGCTTCCCGCAGGGCGAGCGCATCGAGAACGCTTACCTCAATGCGATTGATAGTTGGCGAGAGGCCGGGCGAAACGAAGATGCGCTGCAATGGATCGCGCGGGCGCGCGAGCGTTTCAGCGGCACGCCGACGGCGACAAACGCGCTCTTCGCCCGCCTGCGTCTTGAAGTGGCCGGGCGCACATGGTCGTCGGCTCTGCGCACCGCGGACGAACTGCTGCGCGGCGCGAGTTTCACGCCCGCCGTCCAGACCACCGCGAACGAAGTCGCCTACCTGCGCGGCTTCAGTCTCGAACAATTGAAGCAGACGGCGCAGGCAGCCGCCGCCTATCAATCCATTCCCGACCGCGCATCTTCTTATTACGGCGAGCTTGCCACGGCACGCCTGCGCCGTTTGGACGATGCCTCCAGACGCGCCGCCGAAGCGCGCGATAACTCGGTGCGACGCGAGTTTGAAGCCGCCGCCGCCGCTTATCCCGCGCCCTATCGTGAAATAATCCTGCGCGCGACGAGCGGCCGAAACGTCGACCCGAGACTCGTGCTTGCCATCATGCGACAGGAGAGTAGTTTCAAAGAACGCGCTCGCTCGCCCGCCGCCGCGCGCGGGTTGCTGCAACTGACGCCGGAGATAGCTGTGAAGTACGGGGAGGGAGCGGGATTCAAGAACCCGCGCGAGGATGATTTGTACAGGCCGGAGGTCAACATCCGGATCGGCGTGGCGTATCTGGCCGATCTCTTTCGCATGTTTCCGAATTTACCGGAGGCCGTCGCCGCTTCTTACAATGGCGGCGAGGACAACGTAGTGCGCTGGGTGCGTCGTGCCGGTCACGACGAGGCGGGCGTCTTCTCCTCCGAAGTCGGCTTCGCGGAATCGAAAGATTACGTCTTCAAAGTGATGGCGAACTACCGCGCCTACAAACAACTTTACACTTCCGACCTCAAACGGCGGCGATAACCTGCGGGCGCGCTATTCTGTAACGCCGTTCTCCGGTTTGGGCAAAAACACCTTTTGTCCTGCTATAACTTCTCCGTTATCCCACCCGGCAAGGTTCGGGCTCAAGGCCACGTCTCCCATGATCGTAAATTGCTCCGGCTGAGGAACCTCTTCCTGCGGCTCGGAGATTGTGAGCGGCACGGGGGAGATCAAATCAAGACCGGCTTCCGGGCGGTTGTCGATGGAGTTTTGCGCCGTCTCAAGTCCCGCGAGGACGGCCATGCCCGCGAAGAAACTCAAGACCGAGGAGACGACCGCGCGCGAAAATCCGTACGCGCGACGTTTGAGCGCCCGCAAGCCCACGGGGCAATTGTCTGTCATGATCGAGCCGTCCGCACGATGGTAATAGCGCACGCACAGTCGCCCCTCCGCACTCAGGAGCAGGGACTCCGCGTCATTCTTCGTCATGTTGGAAAGGTTGTAGACGTTCATGCTGCACGCGTCGCAGAAGCGCACGCGCTCGTTACCGCGCATGCGTTCCCAGTCGGCGCGACAAGGCGCGGCCACCCTGACGTGCGAGAGCGGGTCTGTGAATTGAGCCATGGTTGAAAAACCTCCGCGTATCTCGGTTCATACGGAACTGCGCGATTAGACGCCGCGCGCGCCTGTTCTGTTCCCGAACCCGCCTCGCCGCGCCCGCCGCTTACGGTTCGGGCGAGAACTGCCGGTCTTCAAAGCCGCGCGCACGCTCGCGCCGCCGCAAAGGATCGGGCTGCGGCCGGTAGTTGCGCGGCAATATGCCGAGCCGCACCAACGCATCGTGAAACTCGTAACGCAGCGTTATCACCGCCGCCGGACTCGTCTCCAAATCCATCTGCACGCTCCACACATCGTTCGTCACCGAACGCCCGATGCCCGTCGCCGCGTATTCGTCGTCGGCGTCGGGCGCAGGCATCACGCGCCCGCTCGCGCTCCCGCTCTGCGCGCTCGTCGCGGCGGGCGTGTCGCTTTGCGGACTTCGCTTCGATTCGTTGCGGTCTGCGCCGCTCGACTGCGATCCGCGCGGGCGGGACGGGACATAGATGTCAGAGCGATCCCGCCGCTCTCGGAAGAAGACGGCGGTGATAACGCCCATGTCGGAAGCCCGCCCGATCCTGTTCGCGTAGGAATCCCTCTCGCCCGTGAAATAGAAGCGGCGCGCTCGCGTGGAACTCATCTGCCATCCGCTGACCGTGATCGAACCGTAGGGTTGGATAACCCACTTGCTCGCCTCGCGCGCGGACGTGCGTCGCGCGTCAATCGTGTTGAGACCGTCCACCGAGAGCGCGACCGCCACGCGCATCGGCAAAGGGTTCGTCAGCCTGAGCGCGTATTCCTCGCCCTCGACGGCTTCCACGTAAGCTCTCCCACGCGCCGGGTATGTTTCGCGCGCCCTTCCACCGGCCAGAACCTCGACTCCGAATCCTACTTGAGCGTTTCTGTGCTCGATGTTGCGCCCCGCCGCTCGCTGCGCCGCGGCGCTCTGCCCGCCGCCCCGGTCTGTCCCGCCGCCCTGCGCTGCTGCGGCGACCAACGCTGCCAGAGTCGCGATCAGCACGATGCACGCCGACGCCCCCAATGTCCTACGCATAAATGTTCTCCCCCTTCGGAATGTTTCTCTCCACGCCCTTTGAACGCGAGGCGCAATTATTTCTTGCAGCACCCGCCGCACTTTGTGATACAAGATTTCCCATCCCGAAGGAGCAACTTGAGAAGATGATCAATTTCGACGCGGAAGCCTGCCAAAATCTCGAAACCGCACTGCGACGCGAATGGCTGGAAACGAACGGCCTCGGCGGATTCGCCTCGGCCACCATCACTGGCGCGAATACGCGGCGTTACCACGGCTTGCTCGCCGCCGCGCTCCGGCCGCCGACCGGGCGCATAGTGCTGCTCTCGAAATTAGAGGAGACGCTCGTCCTCGATGGCGAGCGGTTCGATCTTTCCACCAACCTGTACGAACCGGCCACCATCCACCCGCAAGGCTTCCGGCTACAGACCAATTTCCGGCTCGACCCGTTTCCGATCTTCACTTACAAAATCGGCGACGCGCTCGTCGAAAAAACGATCTTCATGCCGCAGGGCGATAACGCGACCGTCGTGCGCTATCGCATACGGACGCCGGGCGCGGCCGACGCTTCTCTGGAGATTCGCCCGCTCGTCGCCTTCCGCGACTATCATTCGTTGCAGCGCGAAGCCCTAGACATTTTTCTAAGAGCCGAACTTCTGCCGAACCTCGTCAGCCTCTCCAAACAGGACGACGACGCGCGCCTGTTCATCGCCCACGACGCGGGGCGTGTCTCCACGGAAGGCTACTGGTACAGGCGCTTCGAGTACCCGGAGGAACAGGCGCGCGGCTTCGATTTCCACGAAGACCTGTTCAATCCCTGCCTGCTCTCATGGCGAATTGACGGAGACACAAACTGCGACATTATCGCTTCGACCGAAGCGCGCGCCATCGGCGACGCCCGCACATACGAGGAGCGGGAACGCGAACGCCGTAGCGGCGGCGTCACGGCGGGCATTCCTGAAATCACGGGCGGCGAAAGCGATGGCGGCGAAGATGATATTTACATCCGAACGCTCACGGCGGCGGCCGATCAATTTCTCGTCAGGCGCGGCGACGATCTCGGTTCGGTGATAGCCGGTTATCACTGGTTCACGGATTGGGGGCGCGACACGATGATCTCGCTCACGGGTCTCGCCTTCGCGCGCGGGCAATTCGACACGGCGCGCGAAATCCTGCTGGCCTTCGCCGCACACATGCGCGAGGGCGTCATCCCGAATCGCTTCCCGGATGGCGACGACGAGCCGGAATACAACAACGTGGACGGCACGCTCTGGTTCGTCAACGCCGTCGGCGAACTCGCGCGCCGCACCGGCGACATCGGATTCATACGCGAGCGCCTGTACCCGCGCCTCAGGGAGTTTTTGGAGTGGCACGAGCGCGGAACGATCTACTCGATCCGCGTCGATCAGGACAGCCTCCTTTCCGCCGGTCAGGACGACGTGCAATTGACCTGGATGGACGCTCGTGTCGGCGATTACGTGGTGACGCCGCGCGCCGGGAAGGCCGTCGAGATACAGGCTCTCTGGTACAACGCGCTGCGCACCATCGAGGAGGTCGCGGCGAGCGTGGAAGACGACTGGATGCGCAATCACGCGCGAGCTCTCGCCGAACACGCGCGCGCGAGTTTCCACGGGCTGTTCTGGAACGAGGCCGACAACTGCCTCTACGATTGCATCAGCCCGGCCGGCGAACCTGACGCGGCGATTCGTCCCAACCAAATCTTCGCGCTCAGCCTGCCTCATCCGATCATGACGGGCGAGCGGGCGCGCTCCGTCGTCGCCACGGTCACGCGCGAACTGCTGACGCCTTACGGCCTGCGCTCACTCTCCCCGCGCCATCCCGATTACCGGCCGCGCTATGAAGGCGACGCTTACTCGCGCGACACAGCCTATCATCAGGGCACGGTCTGGGCGTGGCTCATCGGCCCTTTCGTCACCGCCCATCTGCGCACGCACGGGCGCACGCCGGAGAACCTGACGCGGGCGCGTGGATTCGTGCGCGCCTTCCGCGAACACCTGAACGAGGCGGGCGTCGGACAAATCTCCGAAATCTTCGACGCCGACGCGCCGCACACGCCGCGCGGCTGCATCGCTCAGGCCTGGAGCGTGGCCGAACTGTTGCGCTGCGAGTTGGAAGAATTCAGCCGTCCCGCATGATGTCGGAGATGCCTTTCCAGCTCGCGCCGCGAAGATTTCACATGCACGCTGTTTTCTCGTATCAAAGGGAACGTTTAAATGCCGACATCTACGCCGCCGCCTTATTTCCCGCAAAATTCGCTGCTCCCGCCCGACAAGAATCGCGCGCGGAATCTGAAACTCGCCGCCGCCGGTTGTCTCATCCTGATTCTGCTGTTCGTGGCCGGGATCGTCGCCGCAATCGTCTATCTCGTCAGGGCTTGACGCGGCGCGCGAAACAAGTTCGCCTCGCATGAAAAGTCGAATCAACTTTTGCCGCCGGAATTTTTTTGGAAGCAAATAACGCTTCGCTTCGTCTGATAGTTGAGCGATCTCTATCCGAAAGCGAGGTTGATATGAACAAAGCACTAAACGGCGAGGCACGCCGGACTTTCCTCAAACGCGCTTCCCTCTTTGCTCTCGCGCTGCCCGCCGGAGCTTTGCTCAACTGCGCCCGTCCCGCCCGGACACAACCTTCGAGAGTCGAGCCGCGTGCGGAGATCGCAAATCGCGTGGGGGGTTACTGTGAAGGTTGCGAGGCCATCTATGAAGGCATGCCGGCGCGGCTAAACTGGGAGACGCGGATCGCCGCCGCGACGGAGCCGGGCGAATTGTTTGAGGCGAGCGGCCGCGTCTACCAACTCGACGGTAAGACCCCCGCGCCCGGCGTGATCCTTTACGCCTATCACACGGACGCGCGCGGCATTTACCCGCCCGCGCCCGGCGCGAACGCGAGCGCACGCAGGCACGGGCGGCTGCGCGGCTGGATCAAAACGAACGCGAACGGCGAATATAAGTTCGCCACCATCAAGCCCGCGTCATACCCGGACAGAAACATTCCTTCTCACATCCACCTGATCGTGAAAGAGGCCGACAGGAACGAGTATTACATTGACGATATCGAGTTTGAGGATGATCCACTTCTCACGCAGCAGGAACGCGCGCGGCGACGAAAGGCGGGCGGCTCGGGAATAGTCGCCCTGACACGGAGCGCGGGGGGCGCATGGGTCGCCCGGCGCGACATCATCCTCGGCCTCAACGTGCGGGACTACGTTTGAGAGTCTTGCGAGTTTCGCCGCGAAAGGGGTTGGATTGTTTCAAGGCGGGAGCGTGACGAGGCGTCGTGACAGGGGTCATTTCGTCACGCGCCGCGCGACGACGATACAGGCGAGCAGCGTCGTGATGGCGGCCGAGAGCAGGCAGTATTGACAGAAAGCGCGTAGAACGAAGGCTTGCAGGTAGAGCAGCCAGAGGGACGTGGCGAACATCAGCGCGACGAGGACGGCGAAGAGACTCCCTGCGCCCCGCGAACCGAACGCCGCGAGCGTGGCGAGGCTGAAGGCCGTGAAATACGCCAGCGCGCCGAAGAGCGCGAGCGGGTAGCCGCCGATTGTCGCGTAGGCGCTGGCGAGGACTTCCGAGCATCCGCTCGTGACGCTGCAACGCACGCTCCTGCCCGTCAGGTGTTCGACGGTGAGATAAACCGCGTCGGCCAGCCCCGCGAGCGACAACACGGCCGCCAGCGAATAGAGACGCGAGATGCGCTGTGGCGGCGACGACGTTGTCGTCTCGCGTGCTCGCCCGCCCGCGCCCGCGGCGCTTTCCCTGCCCGCCGCGCTCACTTATTTGGCCGCCAGTTCGCGCTCGATGACGGCGCGGAAACTGTCGTAGTTCGTAATCACTGGGAACGGTATCTCACGCCCGTTGACGAACACGGTCGGCGTCCCCGTCACGCCGCGCGCAGACCCCTGATTTTCATGCGCCAAGACGCGGTCGCGTATGATCTGGCTGTCTATGTCCTGCGTGAATTTGCCTATATCGAGGCCGAGCGTGCGCGCGTAATTCAGAAAGATGGGGCGCGCGGCCTGTGCGTCTTTCCACTCATTCTGTTTCTGAAATAACAGGTCGTGCATCTGCCAGAATTTGCCTTGCAGCGCGGCTGATTCGGCGGCGCGCGCGGCTTCGTCGGCGTGCTTGTGTATAGTCCTGAGCGGGAAGTGATGAAACGCGACGCGCACACGCGTCGGATACTCCCCCTCGATCCGTTTCAGGATCGGATGAAAGAACCCGCAGGGAGGACACTGAAAATCGCCATACTCTTCGATCAGCAAGGGGGCGTCGGCGCGCCCGTGCAGGTGCGCATTCTGGAGGTTGACGGGCGCGGCGGCCGGGCGGGGCGTGGCGGTAGCACCCGGCGCGCTCGCGGTCGTCACGGTGGGCGGCATCTGTGCGATGTTCGGTTGCGGGGGCGAGCGCATCAGGAACGCGCCGCCCGCAAGCGCCGCGAGAAGCACTACGACGATAATGATGATGGGAAGTTTGCGTCTCATAGACGCAGAGGATACCGTCTAAAGCGCGATCCTTGCAATTCGCTGCGAGACATTTTCCAGCCCCATGAAACCGGGTAAGAGTTGCAGGCGCTGGTTGACGTTTTGGTCGAAAAATTTCACGCCGTCCCTGCCCCTGAAAAGCGTCGCGATCACGTAGTCAGTCTCGGCTTGAGGCTTCGTGCCCTGCCCGACGGGCGACCAGAATTTTCCGATAATGAATCGCGCCATGGCACGCGTGTAGCCGGAGCGTTCGAGCTTGAGGCGGGCGATGCTCCAGTAGAAATGCGAATGCACGGATTCCTCGCGCGCCACGGCGCGGAGCAACTGTTCGAGCACGGGATGTCCGGCCAGATTCCAGAGGCGTCGATAGCCCTGCAGCGTCGTCATCTCGTTGATCGCGCCCCAGACCATGTGCGCGCCCGAGAAATATTTGCCGAAGCAGTTGGTGATGAGTGGATAGAGATTATTCTCGAAAGTGTACTGGAAGGGGATGGCCGCTTTCGCCTCCGCCTGCCAGCGCTCGCTCGTCGGGTATCCGGCTTCGTTCAGGAAGCGGTTGAGCAGTTCGGCGTGCTGAAACTCTTCCACGCTCCACCGATCCATAAACTTGCGTATGACGGGATTTTTTCCGGTCGGCGTGCGCAGCAACTCGTCGTAATAAATCTCCGTGAAGCTCTCCACATCGCGCATGTAAACGATCACATCTTTGAACGCGGGACTCAGCGGGTGCTCCCGAACTTCTTTCCAGTTCAACGACTCTATAAATTCTTTTGTCACCGAGCGCGGCTGCGCCTCATACCAATCCAGCACGTCTTGCTCTGTCTCAAACATGGAAAGTCTCCTTGAAGATTTACGAAACTATTTGTATAAGTGTCCTACCCCTTAATTTACGTACAGCTTCTTCCCCTTGGATTCCTTTTTTATAAACGGCCTTTGCGCCTGAAGAACGC
>DASQMC010000025.1:0-20497 GCA_035645695.1 Pyrinomonadaceae bacterium | reverse complement strand
ATAGCGTTCATAAGCATTCACCACCGCAGACACAGAGTACACAGAGGGGGCACAGAGAAAAGATAAGTTTCATGTAATTGCAATCTACGAATAAGGAGATTACGCGAGATGGCCGGAGGATGGGATGGAGACGCACTGGCGGGGCAGATGGAAGATGCCTTGGAGCGGCAGCAGGCGGCGGCGGAGGCGCGCCTGCGCAAAAACAATTCCACGCCCGAAGACAGGGAGCGCGAGGCTAAACTCGAATCCCTGCGTTTATCGAGGGCGCGCATACTCGACCAACTCGGCCGCGCGACGAATCCCGCGCACCGCGCGATGCTCGAACGCGCCCTCAAATCGCTTGAGAATGAAGCGGGCGAGTGAAGCGTCTCGATAATTCCGTGCGCCCAATTAAAACCGGCGCGGAGAGCGGAATACACCGCCGGGTGCGCGAACTTTGCGCCGGGCGGACTTTCACCTTGACACGAAGAATATTCGGAACAGGACACTTGTCCGGACAGTTCGATTGAGGCGAGACGGCCCGGAAGCGAAAGGCCGGCGATTGTGATGGAACAGGTCATACTCGTAGACGAACACAACAGGGAGTTGGGCGCATCGGAAAAACTGGCGGCGCACGCCGCCGGGCAGTTGCATCGCGCCTTCTCGATCTTCATCTTCAACTCCGCAGGCCAACTTCTGCTGCAACGCAGGGCGCAGGCGAAATACCATTCCGGCGGCCTCTGGTCGAACACGTGCTGCGGCCACCCGCGCCCCGGCGAGTCCACCCCGGCCGCCGCGCGCCGCCGCCTGCGCGAAGAGATGAACTTCGTCTGCGAATTAAGCGCGGCCTTCGAGTTTCTTTACCGCGCCGAATTGGCGAACGAGTTGGTCGAGCACGAATACGACCACGTCTTCGCCGGAGTGTTCGACGGCGCGTTCGTCCCCGAGGAGTCCGAGGTGGAAGACTGGAAATGGGTGACGCCCGACGAACTGCGGCGCGACTTGCGCGAGCGGCCAGAAGGCTACACATACTGGCTCAGGATGGCTTTGGAGACGGACGGCTGGGCGCGCGTGGAAGCGCAATACGGTGCGGCGGCGCGCGCCGCGTTGCGAGATGCCTGTTAATAAAAACGGTCGCCGCGCGCCGGTATCGAGTGTGCGGAATGAGAGAAAGAATTTTTCCGTCCGGCGCACGCGACCGCCCGGCAATCCGTTTAAGTTTGGGCTGCGTAATTCGTTGAAAGAAAAAATCGGCGCATGAGAGGGCGGCGGCTAAACGCGTCGTCTCGTTGCGCGCATCGTGATCGGCTTTATGCTTTCGCCCGACAGTACAACTGAGGATGGCCGCGTCTGGACGGTCGAAGATTGGGATGCCGTGGAACGACAAACGCGCGCGCTCTCTCTCGCGGCAAACTCCGAGCGCGAGGCGTGGCTTGTCATCACAAAGAAGGCGCGCGCCGTGATGCGTGCCTACACCACGAGTTTCTTCATCGTCAGCCGGTTCCTGCCCGCCGGGAAGCGCGCGGAGGTTGAAGCCGTCTACGCCGCCGTGCGTTACCCGGACGAGATCGTGGACACGTTTCCGCTCACCCCCGCCGCCCGGTTGCGCAGGCTAGACGAATGGGGCGAGGGTTACGAGCGGGGTCTCGGCGCGTCGTCTCTGAGCGAAGCCCTGCGCGCGGGCGTGCCGTGCTTTCTGGCGAGTTTCACGAGGGTCGTGCGCGAGCGCGGCATTCCGCACGAGCACTATCGCGCTTTTCTCGCCGCCATGCGCCGCGACGCCGCGCCGCGCCCCTTTGAAACGCTCGACGATTTAATCGGCAACTACATCTACGGCAGCGCGGTCGTCGTCGGCTATTTTCTGGCGCACGTCTACGGCGCGAGCGCCGAGCATAATTTCACACGCGCCGCCGCGAGCGCTCGCTCGCTCGGCATCGCTTTGCAACTGACCAACTTCCTGCGCGACGTGGGCGAAGACCAGCGGCGCGGGAGAGTTTACCTGCCGCAGGACATGCTGCGCGCCGAAGGCATCGCCGCCCTGGACATCCGCGACGCGCGGCAACACGCCGCGCTCGCGCGCCTGCTGCGCGAACTGGCGACAATCGCCGAAACGCACTATACGGAAGCGGAGCGCAATCTGGACGCCTTCTCCGCCGATTGCCGGGTCGCGATCCGCGCCTGCGTCGGCGTCTATCGTCGCTTGAACGAGCGCATCGGCCAGAGCCCGGACGCCGTGCAGCGACGCGTGAGCGTGCCCGCGCGCGAGAAGTTCGCCGTCCTGCCGCCGAGCAAATACTGGCGCATCCCGCTCGCGTATTTGCGCAAGTGACGTTCGGTCTTGTTTCCGATGAAATTAACGACGGAGAAAAATGTACTGATCGTCGGCGGCGGTCTGGGCGGTCTGAGCGCGGCGATACATCTCAGGCTGGCCGGTTTCGCCGTCAGTCTCTACGAGGCGAACGCGCGCGTCGGCGGGCGCGCGAACTTGATCGAGCGCGAAGGATTCAGCTTCGACACGGGGCCGTCGCTCCTGAATTACCCGTGGGTGTTCGAGCAACTGTTCGAGGCCGCGAATCGAAACCTTCACGACTACGTGCGACTGCTGCCGGTTGATCCGTCCGTCAGTTTCCGCTGGCAGGACGGCACGCGCTTCACCCTGTCGAGCGACCTGCGAAAGTTTCTGGAAGAGTGTGAACGGCTCGAACCCGGTTCGCGCCCGCGCGCGCTCGCCTTCATGCGCGACGCGGAGGCGAAGTACCGTATAGCTTTCGAGAAGATGGTGAATCGCAACGTCGACAACCCGCTCAAGTGGCTCGGCGCGCTGGGTGCATCGGAGTTGCGACGCACGAGCATCTGGCGTTCGCTCGACGGTCAACTCCGGCGTTTCTTTAAAAGCCGCCACCTGCGCGAAGCCCTCGGCTCATATGCGATGTACCTCGGCGGCTCGCCCTACACGCTGCCCGGCATGTTCACCATCCTCCCCTACGGCGAGATGGCCTACGGCCTCTGGCTGCCCGAGGGCGGCGTCTACGGTCTCGTCCGGGGCATCGCCAAGCTCGCCGTCGAACTCGGCGTGGAGATTCACACGAACCGGCCGGTGCGCAGGATCGTGTCGCGGGCGGGGCGCGTTACGGGGCTGGAACTGGCGGACGGCGAGTTTCGCGCCGCGTCCGTCGTCGTCTCGAACGTTGACGCGCCGACGACCGACACCTCTCTGCTCGACGCCGGAGAGCGCACCGCCGCGCGCCTTCGACAGAAGGCCGGGCGCACGAGGATGACGCCGGGCGTCGTCACTTTTTACTGGGGCGTCGGCGGCGAGATCGACAATCTAGGTCACCACACGATCTTTCTGCCCGACGATTACCGCGCCGCCTTCCGAGACCTCACGCATCGCGGCCGCATACCCGGCGGATTACCGTTTTACGTGAGCGTGCCTTCGGCCACCGACCGCGCGCTCGCGCCCACAGGCGCAAGCGCGGTGTTCGTGCTCGTCCCCGTGCCCGTGTTGAGCGAGTTGCCCGAGTTGAACTGGGACGAGGCGACGAGCGACGTGCGCGCGCGCGTGCTCGCCACGCTCGCGCGCCACGACATCAACCTGACGGCAGACCGTATTCTCTGCGAAGATGTCTACACGCCCGTCGAGTGGCGACGGCGGTTCGGCCTCTACGACGGTTCGGCCTTCGGCGCGGCGCACAACCTTCGACAACTCGGGCCGCTGCGCAGCAAAAATTTCTCCGCCGAGATCGAGGGTCTCTACTACGCGGGTGCGAGCACGACGCCGGGCACCGGAATGCCGATGGTCGTGCTCGGCGGGCGGCAAGTCGCCGAGAGGATCGCGAGCCATGTACGCTAAGCGTTACGGCACGGGCGAGCGTGAGTTCTACTTCGGCCTGCACGGCTGGAGCGGCGACCACGCGACGTTCGCGCCGCTTGCCGCGCACGTCCCCGCGCGTGCGTCGCTCTACAGCGCGGACTTACCCGGTTGCGGGCAGTCTCCCGCGCCGCGAAGTTTGACCCTCGAATCGGTGGCGGGCGAGATCGCCGAAGCCGTTCTCGCCGCCGTGCCGCCGCCGGCTTCCGTCACTTTGATCGGCAATTGCAGCGGCGCGATCCTCGGCCTTCTGGCCGCCGAACGGGCGCGGGCGCGCATCAATCGTCTCGTCCTGATCGATCCGTTCGCGTACTGGCCGTGGTATTTCCGCGTCTTCGTCGCCGGAAACTTCGGGCGTTACGCTTACCGGACGACGTTCGCCAACCCGCTCGGCCGCTGGCTCACGAATCAATCGCTCAGAAGCCGGCGCACGGCCGACACAGACCTCACACATTCGTTCGGCAAGATCGATCACGACGTGGCGCAGAGCTATCTCGCGCTGCTCGCCGGGGTGGAAGGCGTCGAAAGATTCGAGAGCCTGCGCGGCGTGCCCATCGACATCGTTTACGGCGAACGGACGTTTGCCGCCGTGAAGAAATCCGTCGGGATATGGCAGAGCGTCTGGCCGCATGCTCGCGCGGGCGTGCTGCGAGGCGCGGGACACCTGCCGATACTCGAAGCCACGGCGCAACTCGCACGCATAGTCTTTGAGGACGACGGCCGGGCAAACAATTTGACGGCGACCGCGACGGAAGCGGTGGAAGCGGCGAGAGAAAGCGAGGCGCGAATTTGAAGAAACAGCCGTCCCGATTCGACGCACGACCGCGCGTGTGGGACGAAGACGCGCATGGCGCACGACCGCGCGTGTGGGACAAAGATGCACCCGGCGCGCGACCGTCACACGATCCGCGGCCGGGCGCGCCGCGCCCTTCCGTCCCATGATGTTTTTCTATCTTCTGATCATCCCGGCGGCGGCGTTGCTCGGCGTCGCCTTGTGGAACGCGCTCGCGTGGCCGCGTGTGACGGCCGCCGCCGGCGATGCGCCCGCGTCGCGCGTCTCCATTCTGATCCCGGCGCGCGACGAGGAGCGGAATCTTGCGGCCTGTCTCGATGCCGCGCTCGCGCAAGGCGAGACAATCCGCGAGGTGTTGGTTTACGACGATCATTCCACGGACGAAACTCCCGCCATCATCGACGAATACGCGAGACGCGACGCGCGCGTGAAATCCATCGTGCCCGCTATGCTTCCCGCCGGTTGGGGCGGGAAGACTTTCGCCTGCGCCCGGCTGGCGGCGGCGGCGCGCGGCGAATGGTTGCTCTTTCTCGATGCGGACGCGCGGCTGGCCGAAGGCGCGGCGGCGCGGATGCTGGCCGAAGCGTCGGGTCGTCGTTTGACGCTGCTCTCCTGTTGGCCTGCGCTCGAACTCCGAAGTTTCTGGGAGCGCGCGCTGATGCCGCTCTTGAACTTCGTCGTCTTCACGCTCTACCCCGCGCCGCTCGCGCTCCGTCGCGCGGACGCCTCGCTCGGCCTCGCGCACGGGGCGTGCCTGCTCGTGCATCGTTCAACTTACGCGCGCGTCGGCGGGCACGCCGCCGTGCGCGATGAAATCTTTGAAGACGTGAGGCTCGCGCAGTTGTGGCGCGAGCGCGGGCAGGCGGGCTTGTGTCTGGACGGGCAGGGAATTGTGAGCGTGCGCATGTATCGCTCGTTCGCGGAAATCTGGAAAGGCTTTCAGAAGAATTTCTACCCGGCCTTCCGGCGCGAATCGAGCTTCTGGCTTTTCATGGCGATGCATTCCCTGCTATTGCTTCTACCCTTCATTTGCGCGCCGTTGTTTTTCATGACGGGCGGCGGCACTGCTGCGTTCGCTGTGGTCGCGCTGTGCGTGCTCGCTATGCGCGCGGTGCTGGCTCTGCGGTTCAGGCATCCGTGGTGGTCTGTCTTGCTGCACCCGGTCGGCGAGGCGATCCTGGTCGCGCTCGGCCTCTCGTCGTGGTGGCGATGCAAGAGCGGGCGCGGCGTCGAATGGAAAGGCCGTCGTTACAGGGCGGGCGGCGAAGTCGGAATCGAGTAAAAGCGGTGAAATCGGAATCGAGTAAAATAGGAACTTTCCACCACGGAGGCACGCGAGAGCACGCAAGGGGGGCGGGGCAAAGCGCCGGACAATTTCAAATCTCGAAATTTCAAATCTCAAATTTGAGATCGCAATAAATTCAACTCTCGAATTTTCAAATCTCGAATTTGAGATCGCAGCAATTTCAAATCTCAAATTTGAGATCGCAGCAATTTCAAATCTCGAATTTGAGTATCGCATCATGTTTAACTCTGCGCGCCGCACGCGCGTCATCTTGTGCCTTCCTAACGGAGGCTTTAATTGCTTAGTCGCGCTCGAACGCCGGCTCGCTCCGCCCGTCGGACTATGAAACGAAAGCAGGCAGTTATCATCGGCGGCGGTCTCGGCGGGCTGGCAACGGCGTTGCGCCTGACTCGCGCGGGGTGGCGCGTCACGGTCTGCGAGCAATCGCCCGCGTTCGGCGGCAAGATGAATCGTTGGGAGCGGGGCGGGTTTCGTTTCGACACCGGCCCGTCGCTCATCACGATGCGTTGGGTCTTCGCCGAACTCTTCGAGGCCGCCGGGGCGCGCATGGACGAACACCTCGAACTCATTCCCATGCGCCCGCTCGCCGAGTACGTTTACGACGACGGGACGCGCTTCAATTATTCTTCAGACCTGCCCGACTGGCTGGCGACCGTGCGCGGGCTTGAGCCGCGCGACGTAGACGGGTTCTATCGTTTCATGGAGCTCGGCGCGCGTCTGTTTGAAATCTCGCGGGAGACTTTCTTCCGCCGCCGCCCCGGCGATCCGCCCGACCTGCGTTCGCTAAAGGCCATGCGCCACATGCCGCTCAGGCACGCGTGGGGCAACTATCACCGGACGGTAGCGGCGCATTTCAAGAGCACGCACCTCAGACAACTCTTCGACCGCTACCCGACCTACGTCGGCTCGTCGCCCTATGAGTCTCCGGCGACGCTCGCCGTTATCCCTTACGTCGAATACGCCTTCGGAGGCTGGCACATCAGGGGCGGCCTATATCGTCTTGTCGAAAGCCTCGTCGCGCTGGCCGAACGTGCGGGCGTCACGTTACGGACGGGCGCGCGCGTTGAGCGCATCGAGCGCGACGGGCGCAAGGTGACGGGCGTCGCGCTCGCCGACGGCACGCGCCTGCCCGCCGATACGGTGGTGATGAACGGCGACGCGTCGCTCGCAAATGCGATGCTCGGAGTCGAGGGAGACGCGCAACCGGCGCACGCGAGGTCGCTATCCGGTCTCGTTTTCCTCGTCGGCGTCCGTAGCACTATGCTACGCGTGCCGCATCACACGGTCTATTTCTCGCGAGATTACGCGCGCGAGTTTGCGCAGCTTTTCGACGAACGAAAATTCCCCGACGACCCGACCGTGTACGTCAGCGCGCCGAGCCGGAGCGACCGTTCGCTCGTGCCGGACGGCGTGGGCGAGACGCTCTTTATCATGGCGAACGCCCCGGCCAACGACGGCGACGAATGGACGGAAGCAGACATCCTTGAGGCGCGCGCACGCGTCTTCGCCCGACTTGCGAAGGGCGGTTTCCCCGACATCGAATCCGACACGGCGGTCGCGGACGTGTGGACGCCGCGCCGCATCGACCGGCATTACTCGATGCCCGGCGGGGCGATCTACGGCACGCACTCGCACGGCTGGCGTCGCGCTTTCCTCAGACCTCCGAACAGAGACGCGCGCTACGCGGGTCTCTACTACGTCGGCGGAAGCACGCATCCCGGCGGCGGCACGCCGACCGTGCTGCTCTCCGCCAAGATCACGAGCGAACTCATCGAAAGATGCGAGAATTGAAACGCATGCGCGACGACGGGCGAGCACACGCGGAGCGCGCGGGCGGCGCATGGTGGCAGCGGGTCGTCGCGGGCGCGCTGGCGTTCACCTATGCCGTATTGTGGGCGGGCGGCGCGGGGCATTATCTGTTCGTCGGCGCGGTGGCCGCGGAACAAAGCTGGCTCGCCTCGGCCTTCCTCGCCGTGGCAGGGGCAATCGTCCTGTTCACGACAACTTCTCGACGCGAGCTTATGCTTCTCGTCGCGGTCGGGGCGTTCGGGTTGCTCGTCGAGTTGTGCGGCGTCTATTACGATTGGCCGTTCGGGCAATACGCTTACACGAGCGTGTTGCGGCCGGTGGTCTCGGGCGTGCCGGTCGTGATGGCGTGCGCGTGGCTGACGCTCGTCGCGTATGTCAGGCAGGGCATCCTGCGCGCGGATTTGTCGCCGTTGACCGGCGCGCTCGTCGCCGCCGCGTGGATGACGGCAATTGATCTCGTCATAGACCCGCTGGCCGCGAATCAACTCGGCTACTGGCGTTGGGCGCGGCCGGGCGCTTACTACGGAATCCCTCTAAGCAACTTCGCCGGATGGTTCGCCGCGAGCCTCGCCATCTTCGCCTTGTTAGGAGGACGGGCGCGGCGCGCGAACATCTGGCATCGCCTCACGGGCGCGAGCATCATCATGTTCTTCACGCTCATCGCCCTCTCATTTCGCCTGTGGGCGGCCGCTCTAATCGGCTTCCTGTTATGTGCCTCCGACGTTTTGCTATACGCGACGCGACGACGACGACGGCACGAACGATAACTTCCACACGACATTTTTGCGGCGCGGTTTGCTAGCGCGACGCGACTTTATCGGCGACGTTCGACCGCGCGCTCAGGCGCTTGATTTCGTGCGCGGTCGGCAGCGGCATTTGTCACAGTTTCTTGAAATGAAGGTCATCCTTTCGTCTCGCGCCGATCTTATGATAGGGAGGAATCATCTGATTGACGGGGTTTGATGAAACACGCTAACAGGCGGCGGCGCGGTTCGAGCAATTGCCGCCGCGCTGATTTTGAGGGATGCGGGCAAGGGGTGAAAGTTATTCAGGCGGAAGTTACGAGAGACGGCGAGACCGTGAAGGTTGCGCCGGGAAGATTTCGGATGCCGGGGGCGTTGCGCTCGCTCGGCCACAAAAATTACAGGCTCTTTTACGGCGGGCAACTCGTTTCGCTCACCGGCACATGGATGCAGATCGTGGCGCAGTCGTGGCTCGTCTATCGTCTGACGGGTTCGGCGGCGACGCTCGGCTTCGTCGCGTTCGCGGGACAGATTCCCGGCTTCCTGCTCGCGCCCGTGGGCGGCGCGGTCGCGGACAGTTTCAGCCGCCACCGGATTCTGATCACGACGCAGACGCTCGCCATGCTGCTAGCCTTAGTGCTCGCCGTTCTGACGCTGACGGGGAACGTCGCCGTCTGGCACGTCTACGTGCTCGCCGGGCTGCTCGGCGTGGTTAACGCCTTCGACATTCCTTCACGACAGGCTTTCGTGGCAGACCTCGTGGGCAGGGAAGATTTGGTCAACGCCATCGCGCTCAATTCCTCGATGATCAACGGGGCGCGGCTCGTCGGGCCGGCGATGGCCGGTCTGCTCGTCGCCACCATCGGCGAGGGCTGGTGTTTCTTCGTCAACGCGCTGAGCTACGTCGCCGTCATCGCGGGACTTGCGCGCATGAGCGTCGAGCGGCGGGAGACGATTGCGGAGCGACGTTCGCCCGTGCGGCGCGTCGTCGAGGGCTTCAGCTTCGTCGGGCGCACGGGGCCGATCCGCGCTCTGATCATACTGCTCGGCCTCGTTAGTTTGTTCGGCATGCCCTACACGGTGCTGATGCCGGTTTTCGCAGACCGCATTCTGCACGTCGGCGCGGGCGGCCTCGGAGTGTTGCTGGGGGCGGCGGGCGTGGGCGCGCTCTGTGCGGCGCTCCTGCTGCTGGCGCGGCGCGGGGTGCGCGGGATGGGTCGTTGGGTGGCATTCTCGTCGGCGGGCTTCGGCGGGAGTCTGGTGTTGTTTTCGCAGTTACAGGATTTTCGCCTCGCGGTCGCCGTGCTGGTCGTCGTCGGCTTTTCGATGATCATTCAGATCGCTTCGTCGAACACATTGGTTCAGGCGATGGCTCCCGACGCGCTGCGCGGGCGCGTGATGGCCGTCTATTCGATGATGTTTCTCGGGATGGCTCCGTTGGGCGCGCTGCTGGCGGGATGGATGGCGGAGCGCGTGGGCGCGGCAAACACCGTCGCGCTCGGCGGCGCGGGCTGCATTCTGAGCGCGCTCGTTTTCAGCCTGCGCCTGCCCGCGCTCAGGCGCGAGGCGCGGAAGTTGCTCGTCGCCGGGGAGAGCGGCGGAGTTGCGGAATTGAGTCGTTGACCGCAAGATGAATCTCTCGATAAGAACTAATGCGATTGCGGCGAACTTATAAGTTGAAAGAACGAAAGGCGGGGTGTAGATGAAGCAACAAGGGTTTCTTGTGCGGGCGGGCGAGCGTGTGCGTCTGAAGAATTACGACCCGGCGTTCACCGGAAAGTTCAAAAGCGAGGAGGAGGCGGAAGCCAAGATTCGGGAGGACTGCGAGAGCCTCGCGAAGTATCAGGACAAACTCATGGCCGTGGAACAGGAGTCGCTCCTGCTCATCTTTCAGGCGATGGACGGCGCGGGCAAGGACGGCACGATCAAACATGTCATGTCGAGCATCGACCCGCAGGGCTGCAAGGTGATGCTCAGCGAAAAGCCCGGCGCGACGGAACTCAAGCACGATTACCTCTGGCGTTTCGTCAGGGATTTGCCGAAGCGCGGGCAGATCGGCATCTTCAACCGCTCTTACTACGAGGAAGTGCTCTCGACGCGCATCCACCCCGAACGGCTCGAAGACCAGCAGTTGCCGCCGCGCATCCGCGAAGCGCGGGGCATCTGGCGGCAACGCTTCGCGCAGATCAATAACTTCGAGCAATACCTGACGGAGAACGGCATCCACGTCATGAAATTCTTCCTGCACCTCTCGAAAGAGAAGCAGCGCGAGCGGCTCCTCGAACGCCTCGAAGTGGCGGAGAAGAAGTGGAAGTTTTCGATGAACGACATAGCGGAGCGCGCCCGCTGGGACGAGTACATGAGCGCGTTCGAGGATGCCATCACGCAGACGAGCAAAAGGGACGCGCCGTGGTACATCGTCCCGGCCGACCATCGCTGGGTCAGCTCGTCGGTCGTCGCCGAACTCGTCGTCGCCAAGTTAAAATCCCTCAACCTACGCTACCCACAGGTCAGCAGCGATGGTAAAAAGGAGATGGAGAAGGCGCGCAAGCTGCTCGTAAGCGACGGGGAGAAAAGTTAACGGGCGGGAAGGCAAGACTTCTTTAATGAATGGCAACGGAAGCGAGAACGTTTTCAGGGAGGACAAAGAGAGATGGCGAATAAGAGCCGGGGAAAAGTGAATCAACCGCCGACGGGCGAAGGCAAAAAGCAGAGCGCGGAAGGGGGCGCGGAGAACAAGCTCGGCAAGCGCTCCGAAGTTGTGCAGGCGCAGCACGACCGCCCGGACTTAAATCTCGGGACGGATGAGGACGAAGCGGCCGCCACCCCTAAATCCGACGAGGGCAACCCGAAGCGACCGAAGGCCGGACGCTAAAGGATGAGTCTTCGCGTCGAAGCTGAAGTTTGAGTTTCGACGCGAAGCCGGAAAATTACTCCTTAAGGGAATCGCGCCCGGCCGCGAGCATTTCGCGCGCAACCTCCAGCACTTTGCGTTCGCCCGCGAATGCCAGCATCGTGCGCGCCTCGTCTATCTCCACCCATCGTGCCTCGTTGACCTCCGAGTCGTGGTCACGCACGTCGCCGGACACGTAGCGCAGCAGGTAGAAATGTACGAACTTGTGGAAGCGCACTCGCGCGCCCCGGTTCGTCGAGTAGTACCAGTATTCGATCTTGTCCACGGGCGCGACGAGTTCGGTTTCGACGCCCGTCTCCTCGCGCGCTTCACGCATGGCCGCCCCCTCCGCGTCCTCGCCCGCGTCAACCAGACCTTTAGGCAACTGCCAGCGATTCCCCGCGCCGACCGAGATCAAAGCCACTTCCACGCGCGAGTCGTCGCGGCGGCGGAACACCACGCCGCCCGAGGAGATTTGTGTCTTAGTGGGTATCGCGTTCATGGCGGGAGATTATAGACGCACTCGCGCGGCCGGGTCGCCCCGCCCGCAACAGTACGCAAGAGTACAGACGCTTCTTTTGGCGCGCAATAAACTCTGCGCGTTCCCTGAACACACATTGCGGTAACGGGCGGGCGCGTCGCGCGGGTTTTGTATTTTTCGGCACGCGCGCCGGAGATCGTCGCCCGTGCCGTCAATTCATTGGATTCCGACAGCGAGAGGAAGGAAAGTGAGACGATGACTGAAAGCAGGAACGACGAAGCGGACAGGATCGCGGGCGGCACCACCACCACGGGCGGCGCGGACGAGGGCAACGGCGAGAACGACGACGTGATGCCCGGCATCACGGGCGGCGGGCAAACTTACCTGCCGTCCGACGGGCGCGCGGATGCCGTAGGCACGCCTGCGACTAGCGCGCCCGGCACCATCGGCGCGGTCGGCGAGATGGACTTCACGGGCGCGCCCGCCGGGACGAGCGGCGCGAACGATGCGGGGCAGGGTAGCGGCGCGGGGTCTTCCGTCGGCGGCGGGACGGGCGGCGGCTCGATGACCACCAACGGCGAGACCGGCGTAGATAATGAATAAGGGATGAGGGCGGAAGGATGAGGGATGAATAAACAAGCGTTCAAGCTCTTGAGCGCTTTCATTCAAGTTTCATCTTTCCGCCTTCTTCAACTTTGTTTTGCCCCTCGTCCTTTGTTTTCGCCGCCTTCTTCGGCGGGGTTTTGCGTCCGTAGCGATGCGCGCCGGGCGTGCCCTCGTCGGCCGCGGCGTTCTCGATCTCGGCGTTTACGCCGCCGCCGATCAGGATCGCGCAGCCCGTCAGGTAGAACCAGAGCATGAGGACGATGACCGCGCCGAGCGAGCCATAGGTGAGACTGTAGTTGTCAAAGTAGCGCAGGTAGACGCGGAAGATGAAGGAAACGAGCAGCCAGAGCGCGACACCCACGAGCGAGCCGGGCGTGATCCAGTACCACTTCTGATCGTGCAGGTCGGGCGCGTAGTAGTAAATCAGTCCGAAGGCCACCAGCACGAACGCCAGCACGATAGGCCACTGCACGATAGCCCACAACAGCGTGAACGCGCCGCTGAAGCCGAAACGATTTGCCAGCGCGTCGCCGATCTCGCCGCCGTAGAGCACGAGCGTCAGGGCGGCGATGGTTAAGATGGCGATGACGATGGTGAGGCCGATTGAGGTTAGGCGCACGCGCCACCACGGGCGTCTCTCCTTAACGCCGTAAGCGGAGTTCAACGTGTCGCTGATGGCGCCCATCCCGTAGGACGCCGCCCACACGGCGGTCAGCAAGCCGAAAGTGAGTTTGCCGCCGCCCGTGTTCTGTGCGATCTCGTCAACCGTGGTGCGGATGAGCGTGGAGGCCGAGCGCGGTACGACCGTGGAGAGATAGCGGAGCAGATTGGTGCGCAGTTCCGTGCCCGCTTCGGCGAAATATCCGAGCATGGCGATGAGGAAGAGAAGCAGCGGAAAGAGGGCGAGCAGGAAGTAGTAGGACAAAGCCGCCGCGCGCGTCAGCAAGTCGCCGTCGTAGATTTCGCACCAGACGCGCCGACCCAATTCTCTCCACGTCAACCCGCCACGTTCCCATACCGATGCCATCCGACTTAGACCTCCTGCCCCCGTGTCATGTCATGCCGCAAATTCGTCGTGCCTCCGCTCGCCCGAAGGCGCGGCGCGTCGGGTAACAATAGCAAAAAATCGCGCGGCGTGGCGCGCCTTCGGCGACGACGCGAAAAGTTGTTGATGCCGGGAACTCGGCTCGCCATCGCGCTCGGGCAACCCGGCGCTTTTGAGTCCTCATGCTTCCCGTCCATGGATTCTGTCCCGCAGGGAAACCGCATCATACATGCGCCGCGTGCGTAACGCATGTACGCGGGCAAACGGTATGCTGAAACGGTTTGCCAGATGAGCGGCGGGTAATAGTTTGCCGGGTGCGCGGACAAGCGCGCCGCGCGACTTGAAATGCGTTTTATGCGCCCTCCGAAACGAATCTCGCGATTGTTTTGCTCGCCGCTCGCCGGATAGCGAAGGCCACTCGAAATCGTGCTCAAGCATCTAATTTCCGAAAGAAAATAGAGTGATAACTAATCATCGAGGGGTGGAAAAAAGAGCTATGAAAACGTTCAAAAATAGATTGGCCGCCTTCGCGCTGTTGGTTGCCGTGGCGGCTTCGGCGGCGACGGCAGGCGCGTCTACGCTCGCGGAATCGGGTCAGGGCTTCGACCGGCAGCAAGTCTCGAAGCGCGTCCGCAAGGAACTCGTCACGCTGCCTTATTACGGCGTGTTCGATAACCTCGCCTACCAGATCGAGGGCGACACCGTGACGCTCTACGGGCACGTGGTGCGCCCGTCAACGCGTTCGGACGCGGCTCGTCGCGTGTCCCGGATCAAGGGCGTCGGGCGCGTCGTCAACAACATCGAAGTGCTGCCGCTCTCCGGTTTTGACGACCGAGTTCGCGCCGATGCCTATCGCGCCATCTTCAACACGAGCAGCCTCTATCGTTATGCGATGGGATCGAACCCGTCCATCCACATCGTAGTCAATCGCGGACACCTGACGCTGGAAGGCGTGGTCGGCAACCGGATGGACAAGCAACTCGCCGAGTTCGCCGCGCGCGGCATCCCCGGCGTCTTCTCCGTGACGAATAACCTCATCGCCGAGAACGACGAGCGCAGAGCCAAATAAACGCTCCCGCTTTCGACGGCTGCGTGAACGACATAAGAGAGCCGGACGGCGTCGAGCCGTCCGGCTCTCTTATGTTTCGGGCGTGCGAGCGCCTCCGGCGCCCGAGTTCGCTCTCCCGCTACCCGCTAACGCTTTAACTTCTCCAGATACTTTTGCCGAAACTTGGAGACTTTCGGCGCGATGACGGCGCGACAGTATGGTTGGTTCGCGTTGTTTTGATAATACTCCTGATGATAATTCTCCGCCGGGTAGAAGATTTCTAAGGGGACGACCTCCGTGACGATGGGCGCATCCCAGACGCGCGCCGCTTCGAGTTCGGCGATGACTTGCGCGGCGGTCTCCTGCTGCTCCGGCGAATGATAGAAGATGGCGGAACGATACTGCGTGCCGACATCGCCGCCCTGCCGGTTGAGCGTCGTCGGGTCGTGAATGGTGAAGAAGACTTCCAACAGTTCTTTGTATGACGCGGCCTGCGGGTCGAAGGTGACCTGCACCACCTCCGCGTGCCCGGTCGTCTCGCCGCAGACTTCCTGATAAGTCGGATTCTCCACATGCCCGCCGGAGTAGCCGGAGACGACGCGCTCGACGCCGCGCAAGTCCGCGAAGACGGCTTCCAGACACCAGAAACACCCGCCGGCCAGCGTCGCCGTCTCTTTATTTTGCTCCATAAGATAATGCTCCTTAAATATTGTCGAATAGGGATAGATGATAGGTTATTTCGTGTTCGAAGTCTTTACGCCGGGCGCGTCCGCGTCCGTGAGCGCGGCGCGCCGGGGAACCCTTTCGAGCGCGGCGATAAAGGCCGCGTCGAGATTCGGCGAACGGCCGTTAGCCCCGGCGATTCATGTTTGTGTATAGTAAGAACGTCAGGCGGATTAAATATTCAAAGGTATAATGTTTTGCTCAAAGAACGAACTAACACCCTCGCACTCGAACAGCCGCTCTCCCTGTCATCGCGCATTCAATGGATTCAAAGCTTTCTCGTCATCGGCCTGCACGCCTGCGGGCTACTCTGCCTGTGGTTCGCCCCGCGCGCCGTTGACCTCGCGCTTTTCTTCGGTCTGTACCTCGCCACGACCTTCTCAATCGGCATCGGGTATCACCGCCTGTTCACGCATCGCGGCTTCGTCGCGCCGCGCTGGATGCGCCGCCTGCTCGCCTGGACGGGCGCGGCGGCCTTGCAGGGCGGGCCTGCGCGTTGGACTCGCATTCACCGGCGTCACCACCAGTTGACCGACAAGCCGGGCGACCCCCACTCGCCGCTCAAGGGTTTCTTCCACGCGCACATGGGCTGGATACTGTGCGTCGATGCGGAGGAGGGAAGCGACTACCGCGAGTTGGTGCCGGACGTGTCCGGGCAAGACCCGTGGATGCGCATACTGGATCGCGGCGTGCTGTTCACGTTGCCGTGGTTTCTGACCGCGCTCTTTTGCTACGCGGTTGCCGGGTGGCGCGGCGTGCTCTGGGGCACCGTGCTGCGGACTCTCGCCCTCTGGCATTTTACCTGGTGCATCAACAGCGTCTGTCACATTTGGGGCACGCGCCCCAACGCCACGCGCGACGAAAGCCGCAACGTGTGGTGGCTCGGCCTGCTCACGCTCGGCGAAGGCTGGCACAACAATCACCATGCGCGCCCCGCCGCCGCCATGCACGGCTGGCATTGGTATCAGGTGGATTTTTCCGGCTACGTCATCCGCCTGCTCGCGCGCTTACGGCTCATCTCGAACGTCGTGCGCGCACCGCGCGTCTGACTCTCAGTGGGCTTAGGTGTACACAAGAGGGAGGGGCGGTGGAGAAAGTCGATGACTTTCTCCACCGCCCCTCCCTCTTCTTTCTCTTATCGCGCGCAGCCCCGCCGCACTAAACAATTCCCGTTCATGTGAACGCCAACGGGCGCGCTTTTTTTAATATCTTTGAGAGGATCGTGTTTCTATGTTAATAGGAATAGCCACGGCGGTAGCCCCGCGATAAGTACATAAGGCATTGATGCCTGCGGCAACGCACAATTAAGATCGTTTATCGCTGCGAGCTTCCGTTCGGGTCAACTGTCTACAAAGCGTTATCTCGCGCCACCGCCTCGTCCTTCCTTGTTTGCGACTCGCCTTCCTTATCGTTGAAAATCTTAATAACCGCTACGGCAGCCTCGTAATCCAGGTTAGTCCTGATAATCTCACTGCGCCCCTTTTGACCGGTCTTTAAAGAAGTGTTCTGTCTTTTAACCTGGTACTTGATCGACGGGTCGCCCTCAAACTTTGCCTTCTGTCCCGGCATTGCCTGTACTGTGTAGATATACATTGTTACTCCTATGCTTCAACTCTGGCTGGCTTGTGCGCGTGAATTAACGACCGCCGGACGCTATCCCCGCTTCTTTTCCGGCTTCGCTGTAAAACCACGACTCTCCGGCACTTTCTTCGCAGGAGTGGAGAAGTTTTGTTCCTGACGTTTATCAGTTCGATCCGCAATGTCCTTCTGGATAGCTTCCTTCAATCGCTTTTTAGCACGTTTATTCATAATGAAGGATTATACAGAAAATACTTCGATACGCTCAACGAGCTAAACATTATCGCCAATCCGATTTCCCCGGATTCGTGTTCGGGAAATAATCATCAAGGGACAAAAAAATACGAACCCTCCTTGTGAGAGTCCGTATTTTTGTTCCAACGATTGATGAGCCGAGCAGGACTCGAACCTGCGACCCAGTGGTTAAAAGCCACTTGCTCTACCGACTGAGCTATTTCCCCTTTCCAAATTCTCCAAAATCTCAATGTTTTGAGAGAAATCATTTTCCACATTCCTTTTTAAGTCTCTTTTTCTAAACGAAAGGGGAATTATAAGGGGGAAATAAGGGGGATGATTTCTAGGAGAAAATGTAATGCCTAGAATCAGAAAAGGAACAGAAGTTGAAAAAAATGGTAAATGGTACGGGCGAGTAAGATACACAACATTAGAAGGCAAGCGTAAAGATTTATGGTTGCCAGCTAAAAATAAAAGTGAGGCGAGTGAGTTAGTTCAAAAGAAACTTCACGAACTAAAAACAGTTGGAGAGCAAGCCATTGACGGAGATAAAATCAAGTTCTCAGACCTCGCAAAAATCTATAAGGAAAAGAAGCTAATTCCTGCTCAATATGTCGGTGAACGTAAAGTTGCAGGATTAAGAAGCTATCAAAATCCCGTCAGGTTTTTAGCTACGCTGACAGATTATTTTGGCAACAGACGCATAAAAACAATCACTCATTCCAGCATTGAGGAATATAAACTAATGCGTCTAAATCTTCCCACAAAACGCGGTCAAAGGCAGATTGCTTCCGTCAATAGAGAATTAGAACTTCTAAGAGCAATTCTAAAATATGCTGTTAGAGAAGGTTGGATTTTACGTTCGCCTTTTGAGATGGGAGCGTCACTCATTAGTAAAGCAGATGAGACAAGGCGAGAAAGAATTTTAACTCACGAAGAAGAAAGGAGATTGTTAAATGCTTGTACTGGTCGGTACGCTCACCTAAAACCATTAATCATTGCCGCCCTAAATACAGGTTGCAGACGTGGAGAGTTATTTAAACTCAAATGGCAACAGGTTGACCTAAGCAGTAATATTATTTCTATTTTAGCTATGAATAGTAAAACTGCTAGACCTCGATTGCTACCAATCACGCCCCAACTGAATTGGGAATTAGAAAAACTTTGGCAAGCCTCAAATCAAGATTCTGAAAACTTGGTGTTTGGAATCTTAGATACAGTTAAAAAATCGTGGAAGTCAGTATGTAGAATTGCTGAAATTGAAGGTTTACGCTTTCACGATTTGAGACATACGGCGATAACAAGAATGGTTCAGGCGGGAATAGCTTCGGCAATAGTTATGAAATTAAGTGGTCATACACAGCACGCAACTTTTGCGAGATATGTAAACCCAAATTCTGAAGCTATTGCTAGTGCTGCTGAAATGCTTGCCGCCTTTAATTCTCAGCAAGGAACACAAGAAGCGTTAGAACTCGTCAACTAAATCTTAAATTTCGACTCGCCAATCTCAAGAATAAAACTTGAGTAAAAGTCATAGATGGATTATGACTTTTTGGCGAGTCGATTTTTGTTTAGAGAAAGGTCGATGTGAAAGGAAGATGTCAGAAAAGGATATTACAGTTCGTCTTGTTTTTGAACCTGACCCAATAGTAGCTCAGGCTGTACACATCGACACAATAAAATTAAGCCATGCGTATCTACGAGATGATTTGCCATCGATTGAAGAATTGATGCGAAGAAATTTTGAGATTAATTACAAGGAACGTGGCGGCAACAAAATTACAAACGCATACTTGCGACCAGCTAGTAAGAAATCTACTCAGCCTAATCTAACAATAACCATTAGCGAATTCGGATATAGCGGGATAAGCGTAGAGGTTTCTATAGCTAAACTTATTAATAGAAATGGTCTGGGAAAACAAACAAATGATGATATTGAAAGTGCCTTTGATGCTATTGAAGATTTTATAAGGACGAGAACTGGGGTTGAGTTTGACGCAAAAACCGCGAAGGTTAGTAGATTCGATGCTAATGCTGATTTCCTAGTTGGGGAACATCAAATTATCCCCTTTATAAATTCCATATCTTGCAATGATTCTCGTTTTATAGGGGGAACTGTTGGAAGTACAACTAAACAATATTTTAACAAGGGTCGAACTTTGATAGCTTATGGAAAAAAGAGCCAGATGGAGGGGGAATATAAAAAAGGTAGAGCTATCATTGAAGATGTAGAAGCCGCAGAAGGTTTATTACGTATTGAGTCACGATTGAGTAATAGGCAGGCTGTAAAACGATTTGCTGATAGCTACTCGATGCCTAATGAGGCAAATTATTTATTAACAAGAGGGTTGGCTTTCGCATTAGTTGAGAACGCTCTTAAACTTATTAACTTGGATACATCTAAACCTAATAAGGCTGGATTATATGAAAAGTTAAAAAGAGAATTTCCTGACGACGTACCAGAGATACTAGGAATAATAAAATTACGTGAGGAATTCGGGGAAGATTTTTGGAAATGGTTAGGCTGGAGTAAATCAACTTATTATAGGAAAAAGAAATTACTTAAAGCGGCAAAACTTTGGGATTTATTTCCATATGTAGACTTACCAGCTTTGCTATTACCAAGCCCTATAATAACCTCACTTGACTCTCAACCCTGAGACTAGAAGCCTCATATATCAAGTATTTATTTAGAAAAATATTGAATATTCCATTTGATAAAATTTAGAAAAATCTGCTGAATAAGATATTTAATAGATTTATTGAATTAAATTAGATTGATGTAATAGACACTCGCAAGGTTGATAGCTATGTGGAGTTATTATAAGGGTATCTGATTTGATGCTTTATAAATACTCTAACGATAGCCAATATTCCTATAATCTATTCTTAGAGAGATGTTTGGACTTTGAAAGAGGGCTTTTTGTGGAATTTAAAAGGGAGTAGGTATAAGATTTGCCCTATAGAATTTCTCTCTGGGTTTATTTTTCTATTCACTATTGGCTCAATAGAGAATAGAAAAGGACGAGAGCATAATATCTAACATCCCTGTACTTCTACAATATTTATGGATGAAAAAGAAACTTTAAATAAAAGGAAGTTCTCTGTAGTTGACGACGCAAAGCAGGAAATGCAAGAGACATACGAATACCGCTTAAAGCATCCTCCACATGATTTGCCGGTTAGACTTCAAAGCAAAAAAGTATCAAAGGGAAAGCTAGGAAAGATTTTAATTGCATTCATTATAGGGTCTATGGTAGTTAAGCACATTTCAACCAGTGCTAAACTACTGACGTGCAAAGGCGAAATCGTTACTACGAGCGTTCGAGAATTTCGGAGTACAAATTCCGCCTCCTGATACGCTACTTTGCGCTTGACCTTTCCGCTT
>DASQMC010000024.1:0-54524 GCA_035645695.1 Pyrinomonadaceae bacterium | reverse complement strand
CATCACCGAAGAGATGGTGCAAGAATATCTGGAGCACCATCGGCATCCGTCGAACAAGGAGACGGACAACTTCATATTAGAAGAGTAGGACTTTCAGTCCTCGTTAAACCTCTGCACTTTCAGTGCAGAGTGGTTTAGTTCTCTCCGGCTGGCACCGGGTTTGCCATAAGACCCGTTTGGACAATTCAGGTATCGAGAAAGGAGTGACGGATGAAGAGAAAATATTTGGTCGTCGTGCTGGTCGCCCTGTTGTTCCAGCCGTTCACGGAACTGCCCGCCGCCGTTGTTGCAGCCGCGAAGACGCAGGGGGAGAACGAGGCGCAGTTATTGGAGGGGGTGAAAGTTAAAGTCGCGCGGCTCGGCGTCGGCGAGAAGGCGCGCGTGACGGTCAGGTTCAAAGACGGGACGAAACTGAAAGGCTACATCGCGCAGGCGAAAGATTCCGAGTTCATCGTTCGTGACCGCAAGACCGACGCGCCGAGCGTTGTGCTCTACCGGGATGTGGCGCGCGTTGACAGCAATCGCGGGCACTCGACCGCCAGAAACATAGCCCTCGGCACGGCGATTGGCGTCGGCTCCGTCCTGACGGTACTCGGCATCCTGATCGCATCGCTCGACTGAACCGGTCGCGCGCGATCTAGCCTGCGGAGGCTCCGGCGAGGCTTTCGATTTCGACGAGCGCATCGTAGAAGGTCGCGCCGCCCCCCATGTCCGAGAGGGCTTGTGAAGTCAACTGGTTGACGTTCGTGTTGCCCGGCGAGAGCTTGTTCCACCAGACCGAGGGCGAGACGACGACGCCCGCGCGGGCGCGCGTCGTGACGATTGCCGTCAGTTCGCACGAGCCGCGTTCGTTCGAGACGCGCACGCGGTCGCCGTCCGAGATGCGGCGCGCGGCAGCGTCCTCCGGGTTGATCTCGACGAAGGGGCGTTTCTCCTGTCGCAGGTGCTTGGGCAGATTCGCGAAACTCGAATTGAGAAAGGCGTGCGCCGCCGGGGTGATGAGCGCGAGCGGAAAACGGCGCGCGAGTTCCGGCGCGCTCGCGCGCGACTCGCGCGGCGGGATGTATTCGGGCACGGCGGGCAGACCTTGCAGTTCGAGCCGCGCGTTGAAGAGTTCGCACTTGCCCGATGCGGTCGGGAAATTCCCCGTGGCGAAGGGCGCGTAAGTCTCCGGCACGCTCAGGCGCATCCAGCCGCGCTCGCGCAAGGCGTCGAGCGTGATCCCTTCGAGCGCGGGATGGTCTAGATCAATCGCCTGCCGCGCGATCTCTTCGTCGGAATCCCGAAAGCACTCTTCCTCGAACCCCATGCGCGCGGCGAGCAGGCGGAACACTTCCGTGTTCGGCTTCGACTCGTGGAGCGGCGCGATTGCGCGTTCGTTTACGGTGAGGTAGAGGTGGCCGTATGCCTTGTGCAGGTCGAAGTGCTCAAGCTGCGTGGTCGCGGGCAGGATGATGTCGGCGTAGTCGCAGGTATCGGTCATAAACTGCTCGTGTACGACCGTGAACAGATCATCGCGCCGCAAGCCTTCGAGCACCTTCGCTTGATCGGGCGCGACCGATGCCGGGTTGGAATTGTAGACGTAGAGCGCGCGGACGGGCGGATCGCTCACTTTTGTTAGAGCGTCGCCGAGTTGCGACATGTTGAGCGTGCGCGGCGCGGGGCGAGGGATCAGGTCGGGACGTTCGAGCGCGTGACGGTTGATGGGGAATGAGCTGCTCGTCGAGAGAAGCGCGCCGCCCGCCGCATCGCGCCACGCCCCTGTGACGGCGGGCAGGCACGTCAGAGTGCGCACGGCCATGCCGCCGCCCGCGTGCCGCTGCATACCGTAGTTGAGGCGGATGACGGCCGGGCGCGTCGTCGCATACTCGCGCGCGAGCCTCACTATCTGCCCGGTCGTCAGCCCGCAGATTTCCGCGACACGCGCGGGCGGATACTCACGCGCGCGCTCCTTCAATTCCTCCGCGCCCACCGTGTGCCGGTCGAGATAATCCTGATCCTGCAAATTCTCGTCGAAGATAACGTGCATGAGACCGAGCGCGAGCGCGGCGTCCGTGCCGGGCAGGAGCGCGATGTGTTCGTCGCACTTGTCGGCGGTGCGCGTGCGGCGCGGGTCGATGCTGATGACGCGCGCTCCTTTGTGTTTCGCTTCGAGGATGAACGGCCAGAGGTGCACGTTGCTCGTGATGGTGTTCGTGCCCCAGAGCAGGATGAGGCGGGCTTCCGCAAAGCGTTCGGGGTCTGTGCCGAGGCGCGCGCCGATAGTCGCATCGTAGCCGGCGGAACCGGCCGAGGCGCAGATCGTGCGGTCGAGCAGGGACGCGCCGAGCCGGTGGAAGAAACGCCTGTCCATCGATTCGGACTGGACGAAGCCCATCGTGCCGTAATAACTGTAGGGCATGATCGTCTCCGCGCCTTCCGGGGATTCGGCGAGAGCGCGGAAACGCTCGGCGATCTCGCCGAGCGCCTCATCCCAACCGATACGCTCGAATTGGCCTTCGCCGCCCGCGCCTTTCGCGCCCGCACCGCGACGCCGCCTGAGAGGTGTCCGTATGCGGTCGGGGCTGTGCGTGCGCTGTTCGTAGTTGGCGACTTTGGTGCAGAGCGTGCCGCGCGTGAAGGGATGCGCCGGGTCGCCAGCGACGCCGACGGCGCGGCCACCTTCGACCGTGACGAGCATCGCGCACGTGTCGGGACAATCGTGCGGGCAGGCCGCGCGAACTATTTTGCGTTCTTGTTCGTCAATCATACCGTTCAATTATGCGTATCAGCCGAATACCCTTATAATTTACCGGATGGCAATTATGGCACAAATTTCAGAACAGAGCGTGCTCGACGCGCTACGCAAAATCATTGACCCTGACCTTCACAAGGACATCGTCACGCTCGGGTTCATCAAGGATTTACGCATCGACGGCGGCGAGGTTTCGTTCCGCATCGTCCTCACCACACCGGCCTGCCCGGTGAAAGAGGAGATGCAGACGGCGGCCGAGCAACACGTCGGCGCTCTCTCGGGCGTGACAAGCGTGAGGGTGACGATGGACGCGGAGGTGCCGAAGGGTCGGGGCCTCGGCGAGAAAGTGACCGTGCCGGGCGTGCGCAATATCATCGCGGTCTCTTCGGGCAAGGGCGGCGTCGGCAAATCGACCGTGGCCGTCAACATCGCGGTCGCGCTCGCGCGAGACGGCGCGCGCGTCGGTTTGATGGACGCGGACGTTTACGGGCCGAACGCGCCCTTGATGCTCGGCGCGAGCGAAGCGAAGCCGGAGGTGGCGGGCAACAAACTCGTGCCGGTCAAAGCGCATGGCCTCTCGATGATGTCCATGGCGATTTTGAAGCCGGGCGACGAGCCGATGATCTTTCGCGGTCCCATCCTGCACGGCCTCGTCCGGCAATTCCTGCAAGACGTGCTCTGGGGCGAATTAGACTACCTGATAGTCGATATGCCGCCGGGCACGGGCGACGTGCAACTCTCGCTCGCGCAACTCGTCCCCGTGCAGGGGGCCGTGCTCGTGACGACGCCGCAGGAGGTGGCCGTGGCCGACGTGCGGCGCGCTTTGAGGATGTTCGAGACGGTGGCCGTGCCCGTGCTCGGCATCGTCGAGAACATGAGTTACTTCGTCGCGCCGGACACGGGTAAGCAATACAATATTTTCGGCGAGGGCGGCGGCCGGAAGTTGGCCGAAGCCTACGGCGTGCCGTTCCTCGGCGCAGTCCCGATGGGGCTGGACGTGCGCGAGGGCGGCGACGCGGGCGTGCCCGTCGTCGTCAGTCACCCGTCGTCGCCGCAGGCCGAAGCGTTCCGGCACGTGGCCGAAGAAGTCGCGCGGCAAGTCTCGATTGAGGCGTTGAAGCCGGAACTCAAAGTGGTGGTGACGCAGGCGCAGTAAAAAAACGTCAGTTGTCCGTGGTCAGTTGCCGGTTACCGTTGTTCATTACTTGTGGCGGATGGTTAAGACGGGTAATATTGAGAGCGTCGTTGCTCTGAAACAACTGACAACTGACAACTGACCAGGGACATCTAACCAACGGTTAACAACCACATACTGAATTAGCGGGTCATCATTTAAGGAGAGAGAAAAATGTCAACAGCAACGATGCCGACCGTGACGGTCAACGTGACGGAAAACGCGGCCATTGAGATCAAGAAGTTCATGTCGAGCGAAGAGGGCTTGCCGGAGACGGCGGGCTTGCGCGTGCGCGTCGTTCCGGGCGGCTGCTCCGGTTTTCAGTACAGCCTGAACATCGAAGAGGAGTCGAAGCCGGGCGACCACATTCAGGATGCGCACGGCGTGCGCCTTTTCGTGGACATGTTCAGCATGCAGTATTTGAACGGCGTCGAGATCGATTACGTCAACGGCGTGATGGGTTCGGGCTTCACCTTCAAGAACCCGAACGCGACCGGCGGCTGCGGCTGCGGGTCTTCGTTCACGGCGTAGACGCCGGAGTTCTAAAGCGGCGCGTCCCTTTTTAAGGCGCGGTGCGTGAAGACAACGAGCGCGCCCGTTCGTCTCCGTTTGAGGAGACGAACGGGCGCGCTCGGACTTTCGCGTACCGCGCTTTTCGCTTTTTGGTGTAAACTCTCGCCCGAAGCAATCACCCGAAATTTCATATCAGGAGATCAGAAGATGCCCGTAGTCCAAGCCGAGACCGCGACCGGCACGCAAGACATTGACGCCGAGGCCGGGCGCAAACTCGTCCTCGTCCTCGAAGACGCCGGAATTGACATACTCCACCGTTGCGGCGGCCATGCCAAATGCACCACCTGCCGCGTCGAAGTGCTGGCGGGCGACCCCGGCGAGATCGGCGAAGCGGAACGCGCGCGCCTCTCGATGGAGACCGGTCTCGCCGAAACCGTCCGCCTCTCCTGCCAGATGCGCGTTCAGGACGATCTGAAAGTGCGCGTCATACGTCAGGCCAGCGTCGATAACCTCGCGCCGGGCGGCAGACCCACCGAAGACTAACGTAAATCGAAGGCCGGAGGCCGGTTCGGGAAGCGGGTTTTGTTTTACCGGCCTCCGGCCTCCGATCTCCGGCCTCTAAAATCCGTTGCGGCACGTCAAGCTTGGTGCTAATCTCTCGCGCGTAACACCCGGCAATCTAGCCACATCATCACAAAATAGAAAACTTCGGAGGTCATATGCTGATCGAGTCATCCGCTCATCTCCCCTTCGGTTTCGCGATGCTGCAAGAGATTTTCCACGCCCCCGGTGCGGAGTCGCTCGTTCGCGTCCTGCTGCGCTGGATTCACTTCGTCGCGGGCATTACCTGGATCGGGCTGCTGTACTTCTTCAACCTCGTCAACGTCCCCTTCCAGAAGGGACTCGACGCCGACACGAAGAAGAAAGTGAACCCGGACCTGCTCACGCGCGCCCTCTGGTATTTCCGCTGGGGCGCGCTCGTCACCGTCCTCGTCGGCCTGATGTACTACGCAATGTACATTCTCAAGGGCGACGTGGTGAACGCCAACGCCAACGGCGGCAACGCCAATACGTGGATCATCCTTATCGTCTGGTTGATTATCGCCGTCGCCACTTTTGCCATCGAGTTCTTCCTCATCATGCGCGTGCCCGCGCTTACGAAAGACGGTAAGGTGCTCGGGGCAGTCGTCGCCACGCTCGTGATCCTGATGTCGATCATCATCGTCTACTATCTGAACTCAGCCCTCGACACGCCGGGCGGCGACAGCTACGCCAGCAACAAAACACACTCCATCGGTATCGGCGGCGCGCTCGGGATAATCATGCTCCTCAACGTCTGGGGCATCATCTGGCCTTCGCAGAAACGCATCATCGCCGGAACCGCCGGAACGGGACCGGCCGCGCCGCCCGAACTCGCGCGCCGCGCCTTCCTGGCCTCGCGCACCAACGCCTGGCTCTCGCTTCCCCTGCTCTTCTTCATGGCGACATCGCACGGCGATTACGTCATCTTCGGCAAGTAGCAGCGGCCGGTAGTAATGAGTGATGGGTGATGAGTGATGAGTGAAGACTTTTATCTTCCACTCATCACTCATCACCCATCACTCATTACTACCGGCCGCAACTGTTTCTTCGCAGCCTCTTCACTTATTCGTTACATACGGCCGCGCCGGCGGGTATAGACTGTCAGGCGTAAAATCCACGCAATCATGGACAGGGAAGTGAGGAGCGAACATTATGATCTCGAACAATTCTTACAAGCCCCGGCAGTTTGACCTGAGCGGGCTGAACGGCATCTCCGACAAGACGCTGGAACTGCACTTCAAACTCTACGAAGGCTACGTCAAAGAGACGAACAATTTGACGGAGCGCATCGCGAAGTTTCTCGAAGACGGCAAAGTTGATCAGGACGAGATGCCCGCCTATTCCGAACTGACACGGCGACTCGGCTTCGAGTACAACGGCATGGTCTTGCACGAATACTACTTCGACAACATGCGCCGCCAGGGCACGGGCGACCCGGCCAAAGACTCGAACTTCGCGAAGGCGGCGGAAGCGAGTTTCGGCAGCTACGAGACGTGGAAGGCCGATTTCGTCGGCATCGGCAAGATGCGCGGCGTCGGTTGGGCGATGTGTTACCAGAACCCCGCGAACGGCCGCCTGTCGAACCACTGGATCACCCTGCATGAGACGGGCAACGTCTCCGGCTTCACGCCCGTGCTCGTGATGGACGTGTGGGAGCACGCCTTCCTGCTCGACTACATGCCCGCCGAACGCCCCAGGTACATCGAGGCTTTCTTCTCGAATATCAACTGGGAGGTCGTCGAACAACGTCTCAATATAGACGCCTCTTCGCGCCCCGCGGCGGCCTAGACCGAAGGTAAAAGGGGAAAGGGAAAAGGGTAAGGGGTAAAGGTAAAAGATAAAGAGCTCGTGCTCATCGTGCGCTGCTTTCTTCGACCCTTCTCCTTTACCCTTTACCCCTTACCCTTCTTCTTCCTATACTCTCACGTGCAACCACTCGAACAACTCAGGAGGCACGTCTATGAAACTTCCCGCCCGTCTCTTTTTGTCCCTTGCGATCTATAGCCTCGCGGCGGTCGCTCTCGTCGCCTCGTCGGCCTGCACGACCGCCGACAACACGAACGGCGGCAGCACGACCGCGACGACCAACGTCACGCCGCCCCCGGCCGGTTCGCCTTCGCCGCTCAACTTAACCGTCACGGAGCGCCCGCAGAAGATTAAAGATCAGATGCAGGCGCGCGGCGAGCAGGACGCGGCCGCGCCGACCCTGCGTTTCGTCGAACCGCGAGAGGGCGCGATCCTGACGGGTTCCACCGTCAACGTCAAACTCGCGCTCGCCGGTGATCTCAAAGGCTACAAGCCCTCCAAAGACCCGGCGACGAATATGGGCAATCACATCCACGTCATACTCGATAACCAGCCCTACGAGGCTTATTACAACCTGGACGAGTCGTTTGAACTGCGGAACGTGACGGAAGGCAAACACACCCTGCGCGTCTTCGCCTCGCGCCCGTGGCACGAGAGCTACAAGAACGACGGCTCATTCCAGATGGTTTCGTTCACCGTCCGGGGCGGCGGCGGCGACGCGTCGAAACCGACGACCACCGCGTCGGGTCAGACGATGGCCGACAACAAGAACACGGGCGCGAATGCTAACGCCTCCAACGCCAATGCCGCCGCGCCGCCCCGCGAGGGCAAAGAGATGGCGTCCAGTCAGGCCGGGGAGATCGACCGCGCGAAGCCGCTCCTGACCTACAGCAGGCCGAAGGGCGACTACAAAGGCGCGGACGCCGAAGCCATCATGATCGATTTCTGGCTCACGAACGCCAAACTGCAAGGCGACGGCGGCGATTATCGCGTGCGCTACACGGTCAACGGCGGCGAACCGAAGTTCATAGATAAGTGGGAGCCGATCTGGCTCACGGGTTGGACGAATGGAAAGCACACCGTCAAAATCGAACTCGTGGATCGCGACGGCAACGTCGTGGAAAACGGCGGCTACAATTCGACCTCGCGCGACATCAACGTCAGCAAATAGCCGGACTCTGTAGAGAAAAACGATGAAGTAGGAACGCGGAACGATGAACTGGAAGAAGGATTGATCCATTTCTTCATTGAATCAATGAACCGATGAATCAATGAATCAATCCTTTCACTTCATCGTTCATCGTTCCGCGTTCATCGTTCTTACTTAAATCTTTCCGATGAACCTGACCGATGAAAAGAGCACACTCTTCGCCGCGCTCGCGGCGGAGGCCGCCGCGTGCCGTCGCTGCGAGGCGATGTGCGGGCGGACGGCCGTCTTGAGCGAGCACAACGGCAACACGGCGGCGCGCGTCATGTTCATCGGCGAGGCACCGGGACGGCAGGGCGGCGACCGCACGCGCGTGCCTTTTTCGGGCGACCAGTCGGGGCATAACTTCGGGCGCTACATCGCCTCGATCAACGTCGCGCGCGGCGACATCTTCATCACCAATTCCGTGCTCTGCAACCCGCGCAAAGAGTCGGGCGCGAACCGCAAGCCGAGCGTGAAAGAGTCTCTGAACTGCGCCGATTTCCTTCGCAGGCAGATCGAACTCGTCGCGCCGCGCGTCGTCGCCACGCTCGGGGCGGTCGCGCTTGCCGCGCTCAGTCGCATTGAGTATCATCAATTCTCACTCAAAGATTCGGCCGGTCGCGTGTGTGAATGGAACGGGCGTCTGCTCGTGCCGCTTTATCATCCGAGTCCGCAGGTGCTTGCCTCGCACCGGCGCGAAGACGCGCAACTGCGAGACTATACGGCCGTCGCGCGCGCCATCCGGCAGAGCGCCGAGACGACGCACCGGAGATTTGCCGCTCAGGATCAATTCGGAGGATCATGAACGAAGCCGTCGAAGAGTTGACGATCCGCAAACTGGCGCTCGAAGAGACGCACCGATGGCACGGCGCGGCTTTCGCGGAGCGCGACGGCTGGCTGCTCCCCGGCACTTACGGCGACTCGCGCGCCGAATACGAAGCGGTGCGCGGAAGGCTCGGCGCGGGCTTGATCGATCTGTCTGCGCGCGGGCGCATCGAGGTGAGCGGCGCGGAGTCGGTGCAATTTCTAAACGGGCTGATCACGAACGACGTGAAGACGCTTCAGCCGGGCGCGTGGATGCTCGCCGCTTTCCCCAACGTGCAGGGACGCCTGCTTGCGCACGCGCGCGTCGCCCGGCTCGGAGAAGAAGTCTCTTTTCTGATCGACACCGAACCCGTCACCCACGAAAAAGTTTTCCAGACGCTTCAACGCTTCACGCTCGCGGGGGATTTTCGCGTCAGGGACGTAACGGGCGAGACGGCGCACTTCTCTCTACAAGGCGCGCGTGCGCGTGCGATCATCGAATCCGCGCTCGGCGGCGCGCTCGCGCAAACCGCTCGGCAAGAGCACAACGCGGCCTTTGTCACGTGGGGCGAAAGCCGACAGGTTTCAGTGCTGCACGCCACGCACACGGGCGAAGACGGTTATGACCTCGTCTGCGCGTCGGACGATGCGGCGGATTTGTGGGAGGCGTTGACAAGGGCGGGCGCACGCGCCGTCGGCTTCTACGCCTTTGAAGTGTTGCGCGTCGAGGCGGGCGAGCCGCGTCACGGCGTTGACGTGACGGACACGAACGTCGTGCTCGAAGCGGGGCAAGACGAAGCCGTCAGCTACACGAAAGGCTGCTACATCGGGCAGGAGATCATCGCGCGCATACACTGGCGCGGCCACGTCGCCAAGCGGCTCGCCGGGCTAATTCTCGAAGACGAGTCCGAACCCGGCGCGGATGCAAAAGTCAGGACGACGGACGGCAGGGAGATCGGCCGCATCACCTCCCATGTCTTTTCACCCGCACTCAAACGCCGCATCGCCCTCGCCATACTCAAGTACGATTACCTACAGCCGGGCACGCAAGTCGCCGTCGTCGCGGGCGAAGAAGAACGCCCCGCCGCCGTCGCGGAGTTACCGTTCGTGCGCGGAAGTTGGCACGCCGCACAGGGCGCATCCGGCGGGGAGAACACGACGCCATGAGCGAGCAGCCTTCGTCAGCAGCAGCGGACGCCGACTCTTCCGCCGCGGAAGACAACGCCACAACCCCGGCGCGCGATCTCGACTTCGCGCAGGCGCGCCTCGCCTATTCGATCATCCAGACGCTCCTCGAACACACGTCCGTCTTAAGCGACCTCGTTGCCCTCATGGCGCAGGTCATCGACGAAGACACCACGCGCGCCCTCACGCAGACGCCAAACTGGGCGGCCTATCTCGAAAGCCGCCGCCGCATGGAAGCGACGCGCGCCGACGTGGAGAAGTTTGCCGAAATAATGAAGAGGCTTGGCGAGAACGAAGAAGTCTAACGGCGGAGTTTGATGTATGGCGAAATCAGATTCACGTAACTTCGAGTTTAACGAGCGACGTTTTTAAGAAAATCGCTGTTTCGCCCTGCTATGGCTAAGTCTTGCACATGAAGGCGACGCTATTCGCGGTCGGGTGCATGCCGTTGTCAGGCTTCGCCCGCTCACTCTATCCACCGCCTACTCTTGACCACCATATCGATCAAATCCTCCAGCTTGGAGAGTTCCTGCGGGAAGATGACGAATCCCCCTGTGGGGCCTTCGTTACACCCCAGATAATGAAGCACCGATTTCTTTCTCCCCCGGATGTTGATTGATGTATAAACTGATGAGGCGTCAGTCCCGACATTTGGACATCCATCACCAGTATCCTCATATCTTTCTCGCAACGAAAAGTAGTCTATCTTCTCGAACTCACGGATGAGCCGCTGCAAATCCTGCTGACTAATCCGGCCACGCGCCAAGCCTTTAGTTTTCACATTCTTTTGGCCGATGAATGCCACGCTCCCGTCGGGATAGATGAGCAGCCTGTAAACTGGAGCAACATCGAAGTAATCTGCTTGACGAGCGAGAACGATGATAGCCTCTCGCGAGCGTTTTGCTTTCTCTGAAGCCTGTTGCGGTAAATTTTGAGCACGAACGAGCGCGCCGCAACTAAGGGTCAGACAAAACAGTGTGTTTAGCAAAGGCTGTATCATGAGGCTTTTTGGCGTCTTTTCGCTTACTTCAATTAGAAGCCTAACTACTGATTATACTGCGGGTCGCAGTATAACATTCCGAATGCGCGCGTTATGCCGCACGGGGCAGTATAAGTGCGCTTTCAAGGCAGCGTCTTGCGACTGAATGTCAAAAGAGGGACGGCTGGTTTTCGAGGTCGGCGGGCGAGGTGGTTGGTTGTTTGAGGAAGCGTTTGAGTTTGTTGGCGGAGGCGGGGGCGTGGCCTTCGTAGTAGTTGCTGAAGTAGGCGAGGACGCGCGGGACGCGGGCGCAGAGGCGCGTGATGGCTTCGTGCCAGAGTTGAAGGTTGGCGTCCTGCGGGCGTTCGACGCGGTCGAAGCGCGTGAGGTCGCGCGCGCCCATGAAGCGTATGTAGGCGAAGTCGGCTTCCATGTGTTCGACCGTGCGGAAGAGTGTGCGGCGCGCGATCCACTGGCCTTCGACGAGCGTGACGGGGACGCGGTGCGAGGCGAGCAGGCCGAGCGTCTCGTCCGTGATCCAACTCGGGTGGCGGAACTCGACGGTGAAGGGCAAATCGCGCGGCAGGCGCGGGAGAAAAGTTTCGAGGGCGCGCATGTTTTCGGACACGGCTTCAAATTGCGGCGGGAGTTGGATGAGTATGGCGGCGAGTTTGTCGTGCAGCAGCCGCGCGTGGTCGCAAAACTCTGCGAGCGTTTCATTGCTGCCTTTGCGAAGGCCAGACTCGTGCGTGATCTGTTGGGGAAGTTTGAGCGCGAAGGTGAAGCGCGGCGGGGTGCGCCTGTGCCAGCCGTCCACGGTGGCGGCCGAAGGGACGGCGTAGAAGGTGGAATCGACTTCGACGGTGTCAAAGGCGCGCGTGTAAAGATCGAGCATCGCGGCCGGGCGCGTGCCGCGCGGGTAGAAGACCGTCTCGTCCGAGGCGGGGCCGGTCACCCAGTCTTCGTAGTTCCAGCCCTGACAGCCGATCCGCGCGCAGGAGATCGCGGCGGCCGGGTGTGTGCTCGTCTTCTCGTTCGCCTTCATCGCTTCACCAATGGGATTTTACGTCTGCGTTGCCGGATAACTTAAACGCATTCGCGCGTCGCATCAAACCTCGCACACGATTAGTTGGATGATGCCGAGGGCGTGCGGTTCGACGCCGACGACGCGAAGCCCGGCGCGTTCGGCTTCCCGAGCGGTGCGGCGGTTGAAGTGGTCTTCGCAGAGGCGGACGGTGAGGCGGCTGACGGCGTCGAAGACGGGGCCGAGCAGGCCGGAGGGGCGGACGTGTTCGAGAAGCACGATGCGCCCACCCGCGCGCACGACGCGTCGTAGTTCCGCGAATGCGCGCGGCGGCGAGGCGACGGAACAGAAGACGAGCGTGGCGAAGGCCGCGTCGAAGATGTTGTCGGCGAAGGGGAGCGCTTCCGCCGTTGCCTGCACGAGACAGACGCCCTCGGGGCGTGGCTTCGTTTGCGCGATACGCAGCATCTCCCGGCTGGGCTCGGTGGCCGCGCCGCACGCGCCGGGCGGGTAGTGCGGGAAGTTGAGTCCCGTGCCCGCGCCGATTTCCAGCAGGCGAAGGCCGCCCGCGCCGCGCACGTCCAGAGCGCAGAGCGCGTCGGCGCGCAGGCGCGCGAGGATGAGGCGTTCGAGCGGCCTGAGAGCGCGTTCGTAGTGCGGCGCGAACGCATCGTAGATTGGCTGTCGGGAGGGCGGCGTTTGCGTCTTCAAGCGTTTCGCTACCTTGCGGATTCGTCCCCGGCGGTCGGAGCCGGCGGGGACATAGGCCGCGCCGTTCTGCATAAAATTGAAGGATGGTGTTCAAAAAAATGGAGAACGCGGGCGGCCACAGCCCCGGTTGGTTAGATAATGTACGTTAATACGCCTTCATCTCGCGCAGGCATACTGTTTGCTTAAAAAGAGCTTGTCAGACGCACCCGCACCGGGCTTCTCGCCCGACCGTTAAGAGTAACAGAAGAATTTAGGCTGCGAATACTCGCCGGAAGAACTTCAAGCCTCGCCGAAGTGTCACCGTCGAGCAGCGACGCCGGTCGTACAGAATGAAGATTGCATGTGATCTCCGGCCACCACTACGACGGCCAGTTTAATTCAACCTGTAACAGCTTCTCCGTAACCCTACCTATAGAAGGAGTAAAGATAATGTCGAGAGTAGTCAGACAGTTTCTCGCGATGCTCGTCCTGCTGCTGGGCGTGGCGGTGTCCGCCCCGGCGCAAACCACCGGCTCGATTTCCGGTATCGTTCAGGACGAGAAAGAGGCCGCTTTGCCGAACGCCACCGTGACGGCGCGCCAGGTGGAAACCAATACCTCGCGCACCGCTCAGACCAACGAGGAAGGGCGCTACAACTTCGTCAACCTGCCCGTCGGCCGCTACGAAGTGACGGTCGAAGCGCCCAACTTCTCGAAGTATGTCCAGACGGGCATCACCCTCCTGCTGAATCAGGTTGCGGTCGTTGACGTGACGATGAAACTGGGCGGCGTGAGCGAGGTCGTCACCGTGACGGAGAATGCCGCGCTCCTCAATACCACGACCGCCGAAGTGAGCACACGCTTCGACACGAAGCGCGTCTCGGAGCTCCCGCTCGCGCCCAACCGCAACGTCTTCAACGTCGCCCTGAGCGCTCCGGGCATCAGCCAGTTAGGTACGGGGCAGACAGGGTTTGCCAACGGCATCAGCTTCTCATCGAACGGTGGTCGCCTGCGCTCCAACAACTTTATGATCGACGGGCAGGACATCAACGACCCGAGCGTTTCGGGCGGCCAGCAGGCCATCAATAACCCGGACATCGTGCAGGAAGTGCGTCTCATCACGAACCAGTTCCTCGCCGAGTACGGGCGCAACTCCGGTTCGGTCTTGAACATCGTGACTAAAGCCGGCACCAACGATTACCACGGTACGGCCTTCTGGTTCTACAACGGCAACGCCCTGAACGCCTGCAACAATCTGAACAAGGCCGGCGGCTTTTGCAGCACGCCGGGGACGCCCGGCTTTGTGAGCGAGAAGCGGCCATTCCGCATCGAGAATCAGATCGGCTTCACCATCGGCGGCCCGCTTCACCTGCCGAACTTCGGCGAGGGCGGGCGCTCTATCATCAGTGGGCGCGACCGCACCTTCTTTTTCGGCTCCTACCAGCGTTGGAGCGACCGTCAACTCGGCTCCGGCTTCACCCTCGTAGGCGCGCCGACCGAGGCGGGGCGGCAGGTGCTTCAGGCCGCCGCGGGCAACCGTCCGCAGGTCGCGGCGCTGCTCCAATTCCTCCCCGCCGCGCAAACTACGGGCGGCACTGTCCGTACCTTCACCCTCAACGGCCAAACCTTCAGCGTGCCGACGGGGAATCTCACCGGCGCGGCCTCGAACTTCCTCGACGATCACCAGGCTTCGTTCCGCGTGGATCATCGCTTCAACACCGCCAACACCCTGAACGTTCGCTACCTCTATGACGATCAGGACACCGGCGGCACCGGCCAGGTGACCCCCCCCGGACTCACCACCAAGAACGTCTTCCGCTCGCAGGCCGCCAACGTCTCGCTCGTTTCAGTCATCACGCCCAACCTCGTCAATGAGGTGCGCGCGGCGTGGTCGCGCTTGGCGACAACGACCTCCTCGGACGATCCGAGTTCGGAGAGTATCCCTTCCATCGAAATCAACGAACTCGGGTTGTCGGGCTTCAACGCCGCCGCCAACCGCACGGGCATCGGGCTGGCGGTGAACCTGCCGCAGTTCCGCAACAACAACACGTATCAGGTGCAGAACAATTTGTCCTGGTCGAAGGGCAACCATAACATGAAGTTCGGCGTGGACATTCGTCGCACGCAGGTCAAGAGCTTCTTCGTCCCGACCATCCGTGGACTCCTGCGCTACTCGACGCTGCAAAACTTCATCAACGACGTTGCCGACCTCGGCGCGCAGGTCAACCGGCCGCTCCCCGGCGGCCAGGAGATTCAGTATTACTACTACTACGACCAGTATTACTACGGTCAGGATCAGTGGAAGATTCGTCCCAACTTCACGCTGACCTACGGGCTGCGCTACGAACTTCCCGGCAACAACTTCGACGACCTCGTGCCCATCAACGACCGGATCGTCACGGCCAACGGCAACGACGAGCGTTTCCGCTTCACGCCCGTTCCCGGCGCCGACAAGAACAACCTCCAGCCGCGCCTCGGCTTCAACTATAACCCGCGCACCGAAGGCGGCGGCCTGCTCGGCTTGCTCACGGGCGGCGACAAACTCGTCATCCGTGGCGGCTACGCGCGCACGCACGACAGCAACTTCATCAACATCAACCTCAACATCGCGAGTGCTTTTCCCTTCGTCGCGGCCATCAACCTGCCCGCCGCCGGAGCCTTCGCGGCCATTCCGAACGCCCAGCCGGCCGGCCTGAACCCGGCGACTTTCGCGCGTACCATCGTCGCCGGAGACTTCCGCGCTCCCGTCTACGACCAGTTCAGCCTCGAAATGCAACGCGAACTGACGAAAGACGTTGTATTGAAGGTCGGCTATGTCGGCACCAAGGGTCGCGATCTGTTCCAGACCATTGACGGCAACCCGCGCCAACAGTCGAACCGCATTTTCATCTCCGACTCGCGGTTCACCACCACTGCTTCACCGGAGCGCACGGCGGCTTTAGTGCCGGGCAGCCCGAACAATCCGTGCCGCGTCACCACCGTCAACCCAGTCAATTGCACGCAGGGCGTCATCCGCCTGCGCGCCAACGGCGGCGAGTCCGACTACCACTCGATGCAGGTCAGTCTCGACAAGCGTCTCTCGCGCGGCTTCAGCGCGGGCGTCCACTACACCTGGAGCGCCTTCATCGATACGGCCTCCGAACTCTTCAACCCGTCGGGCGGCGAGGTCGCCGTCTCGCAGAACTCGTTCGACCGCGACGCCGACCGCGCTCGCTCGACCTACGACCGCCCGCACCGCCTCTCCGGCAACTTCGTCTACGAATTGCCCTTCTTCCGCGAACAGAAGGGATTCGCCGGACACGTGCTCGGCGGCTGGCAGTTCAACGGGTTCTTCACCTTCCAGAGCGGCGCGCCCTTCACGCCTTTGAACGGCGCTGACCCGACCGGCGCTTTGAACGGCATCGACGGCCTCGTCGGCAACGCCATTCGCGCGAACGTGAACCAGAACCTCAATTTCGGGAGTATGACGGTCGAGGAACTTTTCCAGCTCAGGGGAACCGTTAATCCTTTGACCGGCAACAACCTCTTCCGCACGCTGCAATGCACGGGACCGCTCGCTCCCGACAGCACCGCGGCGCAGCCGAGATTCCTGCCCACCGCCACGTGCGAGCGCTTCGGCGACGCCGGACGCAACATCCTGCGCGCCGACGGCATCGGCAACCTCGACTTCGGGATCATCAAGAACACGCGCCTCGCCGAGAACGTCCGGTTGCAACTTCGCGCCGATATGTTCAACGCGACGAACACGCGCAACTTCGGCATCCCGACCGCGGCCGTCAACAGCAGCGGTTTCCTCAACCAGTGGACGACGAACGGCGGCAACCGCCGCATCATCGTCGGCGCGCGGTTGGTCTTCTAACTTCGCTTTCTCCGACACCGCGTGCCCTCACGCCTGAGGCGCACGCGGTGCCGGTTTTGAAGCGCTCTCCGGGGACTGAAGACTCAGTGCTTCAGTCCCTTAACTTTTTCCGCCCCCGGCGTATAATTCACGCGCGAACCTTTGTTCGGGTTGCGGTTGGGCAAATGGCATCTGTTTCGAACGGGCGAGAAGATTTTGCGGCCGCCTCGATACTCGCAAAGGCAGGAGTGAGTGATGAGAATCCTGTTCCTATGTCTCTTGTTTTCGTGTACGACGGTTGCGGCGCTCGCACAGTCTCCGGTTGACTCGCCGCCGCCGCCGCCGCAGCAGCAGCAGCAGCAACCGCAAAGTCCTCCCGGCCTAACCATCGTCAAGCACAGTTGGTCGAAGGAGCGCATCAATTGGGAGGGCAACCCGTTCGGCGGCACTGTCGAGAACTTCGAGGACGTGCGCCGGCGCATGGCCGACCAGCGCCGCGTCGATAGAGCGAGAGCCGCCGGGAACACGGGTGAGGCCGCCAAGGTCGAGCGCGAGATGCGCGCCGAGCAGGTCATTAAATCCCGCCCTCCGTCGCCGCCTCGCTACTCCTTTCTCTACAAAATCTCCATCAGGAACACCGGCGAAAAAACTTTCAAAGAGATTGACTGCGATTACGTCTTCACCGATTCCGCGACGGGCGCGGAGGTGGGACGCAGACAGTTCACAGCCGTCGAGCGCATCAGCCCCGGCAAACAAAAAGAATTTACTTTCTTTAGCCCCAGCCCACCCACTCACACTGTCAGCGTGGACAAGCTGAACAAGCGCGAGCGCGACACGATCAGCGGGCACGTCGTCGTCATACGAATCCTGTATGCGGACGGCTCCGTCTGGCCGCAGCCATAAAATCCCGGCGGCCGACCGGGCGCGCCGTGCGCCTCGAACCGGCTGCGCCCGGGAACAAAAGCCTGCGCCCCGTGTCTAACTTCCATGTCGGAAGAATTGATCGCGACGGCTTCCGAAGGCCGTCCGGCGTGGAGGCACGTTGATGAGTTCCAGGTGCAAGACGAAGACGGAGAAGGCGTGGCTGGTGGCGGGCATGACGGCCTTTGTCCTGCACCGTCTGCTGGAAGCCGAACCGGATACGGGCGCGATGCGGTTAATGGAAGCGGTCATGATCGCTTTGAGTTTTCCCTTCGGGCCGATTGCCATGCTCTTCATCCTGAAGGGCGTCGAGGGATTAAGCGACTATACGAATTTAAGCTGGCTGCTCGATTGGTCAACGCTCCTTTTCATCGGTTACATCCAGTGGTTCTGGGTGCTGCCGGAGATGCGCCGAAACAATGAGACGCTCACTTTGAACATCCGACAGCCTGTTGATGCCGTGCCGGCTGACACAGCTTCAACTTCGCCGGCTGCCGCGCCCGTCGTCTTTGACGCCGCCGCGTTCGCTCCGCGCCTCGCCGAGTTTGACGAAGCGGGTCTCACAGCCCTCGGCAGGGTTTTTCAAGCGCAATCTCCGCCACGCGCGCCCGCGTCGCCGTCTCACGTCGAAGCGATTTTTCCGCGCGTGAGTTGAACGCTGTGGAAGCGGCCGCGTCTTGAAAGTCATCAGCCACTACGACCGGCGGATGGATCGGTATGAAGTGAGAGGGCAGGCTTGCGACGCCTGCCCTCTTTGGTTGTGGATTGGAAGTAAATTCGGCCGTTGCCACCGTGCTGATTTTTGCCGCATATTACTGCCAGCGGGCGGGTTTGGCGCAAGCTCACTGACCACGGAATCTTGCTTAGTGCCAAAGTCAGCCGGATAGCTAGGAAATTAACATTCGTAGCTTCCGCAACAAACGTCAACGATTTCCGACGTATAGTACGGCGAGGTGCTTCCGCTGGTTGTTGCCGTCCCATTACAACGGATGTAACGCCAGCCAATCTCCGTTGTGTGAGAGGCGTCGCTGTAGAAGGTATATATTCTCGAATAATAGTTACCGGATACAGCGCAGGCTTCACTCGTGCTCCCGCCGCTATTCGACGGAAGAAAAGTGCTTGAGAGCATTAGTGCTAAAACTAATGCTGTAAGGGCGAACGGTTTCCTGAGTGTGGAAAATAGGTTCATGGTTTCTCCCTGATTGTGAGTTTGTGAGAACGTTTATAGGGCACGGTTCCAGGGCAAACTACTCTTCCGAATTCTCAGTGTCAAGAAAATTCCGGGTAACATCGGGCAACCGCGACGTGCTGACCCTTTTCCCCATCCTGCAAAGACCTAAACGAAAATAGACTTTATAGGCAAGTCGGATACTTTATGATCGAAACGGAGTTTGAAGGCGAAGCCGGTCGGCATGGCTTTGTTACTGTGGACGAGCGCGGGGCGTGCGGCCGAAGAGCAAAAGCCAAAGGTGCGGCCGGAGAGTAAGACGAAGGGCGCGCGGCTGTCTTTGGCGCGCATCGGCACATATTACTGGCGGCATGTGACCATGCAGGTGAAACTCACCGCGAGTTTTGTCCGAAAACACTTGTCGCCGCCACGCCTCGGAATCTTCAAGCGCCTCACCGCTCCCCAAAAGTGATAAGCGGTCAGGCGTAACACCGCTTGACCTTGTTCGCCGCGAATGCTAGGTTGTTCATCCGCGCTGCGCATAATCTAAAAGACTGGGAGATGAACAGCAGCACGCGGCGCGAAGTCGCGGGTTAAGGCCCGCGCCTTGATCTTTGTCACTCGAATTAATTGTATCGCTATTCAATCAGGGCGCGCTTTCTCGGCTTCGGCCACAGGCGCGCGTCCGGGTTGACCGTCGCAGGTGTGACCCGCGCCATCCATAACGCGGGCGACAAGGGAAGCGGGTGCAAAGCCCGCACGGTTCCCGCCACTGTAGACCGGCGATTGTGTCGCACGCCACCGAAGTTTTAGGTCACTCGTCCCCTGTGCCGGGGCGGGGAAGGCCGCGCGAGCGACGCGTCTGAGCCGGGAGTCAGGAAACCTTGCCTGCATCAAGAGACGGAGGCGACCGCTGACGCTCCGGGAAAGGGCGAGTGGCCTGGCTCAAAAGTACGTGCGACGATCAACTTCCGGCTCACGCCTTCAAGAGATGTTCATAACTTGAGGCCGCCCGAATTTGATCCGGTGCAATTTTTTGACGCGCCCTCGATCCTGCCACGGCAGGATCGAGGGCGCGTCTTTTTTTTGCACCCGCTACGCGCGCGATCTACATGTCGGTCTCTCTATGTTCCCGCGCGCCTCAACGTCCGGCCTCCGCTGTTCCAAAAAGAGGATGCGAGAGAAATGACCAACATGCAATTCGATAAATTTTTGCTCACCAATAAAGTTTCAGCGGCCGGTAAATTATCATCCGCCCGTAAATTATTACTGGCCTGCGCGCTCAACGCTTTGCTCGCGCCGATCCTCCTGTTCGCGCAGGGTTCTGCTACGGCGGCGATGACGGCCGCCACTATCGGCGGCCGCGTGACGGACACGCAGGGCGCGGGGGTCGCGGGCGCAATCGTCACGCTCTATGCGCGCGCCCCACGTCTCCAACGTCTGACGGCCGTCGCGGACGCGGGCGGCGCGTATCGCTTCGAGAGTCTCGCCGCCGGCGAGTATTTGATCGAGGCGGACGCGCGCGGATTTGCGCCCGCCATCGCGCAAAAAGTTCGCGTCGAACGCGGGGGGCCGACGACGCTCGACCTCGTTCTGGAAGTGGCGGGCGTGCGCGCCGAGGTGGTCGTCACGGCGGCCGACACGCCGCAGCCGGTGGACGAAGTCTCGAAGGCCGTCACAAGCATCGGCGTGCGCGAGTTGGACGAGCGCGACGAGTATTCTATTCCGGAAGCCCTGCGCATCGTGCCCGGCCTGCGCGTGCAGCAACTCGGCGGCCCCGGCGCGCTTCTCTCCATCAAGACGCGCGGCCTGCGCAATCAGGACACCGCCGTCACGATTGACGGCCTGCGCTTTCGCGACCCTTCGTCGCCGCAGGGCGATGCGTCCGGGTATCTGAGCGATCTGCATGTGACGAACGTGAGCCGCGTCGAAGTGCTGCGCGGTTCGGGTTCGTCGCTCTACGGGACGAACGCCATCGGCGGCGTGGTTAACATCATCACGGACGAGGGCGGCGGACCTCCGCGCGGGAGCATTCTGGCGGAGGGCGGCGGGCTCGGTCTCTTTCGCGGTCGCGGCCAGGTCGCGGGCGGCACGGGCGCGAACCGTCTCGTCTACAGTGCGGGCGTCTCGCACCTGAACGTCACGCGCGGCATAGACGGCGACGACGCGACGCGCACGACGAGCGGACAGGGGCGCGCAGGCTTTCGCCTGACGCCGACCGCGACGCTCAACGCGCGCCTCTACGCGGCCGACTCTTTCACTCAACTCAACGAAGACGCGCGACCCGTCGCCGGTGCGCTGCCCGCGGGCGTAGTGCGCGCCGAGCCGCTCGCGCGCGCCGAACTGCGCCGCTTTGAAACAGGCACGCCCGCCGCCGGGTTGACGAACGGCGCGGCCACTTTCATCCCTTCGACGAACGACGCGGACGCCGCGCGCGCCACGCGTTTCTTCTCCGGCGCGCTCGTCTTCACGCAGCGTCTCGCGGACACCGTCGGCTACACGATCTCATATCAGGGCAACCGGACGAACGGCGCATTTTACGACGGCCCGGCCGGCACGGGCTTCGAGCCGTTCGGCACGACGCGCGCCGATTTCGGCGGGCGCGTCCACACCCTCGCCGCGCGCGCCGACTTTCGACTCGGACGCGCGAACCTCGTCACGGCCGGCTACGAATTTGAGCGCGAACGTTTCATTAACCGCTCGTTCACCTCGTTTGCGCCCGCCGACGATTATTCGGTCGATGTGGCCGAGCGCAGCCACACGTTCTTCATTCAGGATCAGTTGCGCCTGATGCAAGATCGCCTGCAACTCTCTGCCGCCTTCCGCACGCAACGCTTCGCGCTCTCGCGTCCCGACCTCGCGCCCTTCGCCCGGTCGCCCTTCGCCGGTTTCGACTTCGACGCTCCCCCGAACGCCTACACGGGCGACGGCTCAATCGCCTACTCTTTCCGCACGACGGGCACTAAACTTCGCGCACACGTCGGCAACGGCTATCGCGCGCCCTCGCTCTACGAACGCTTCGGCAGCTTCTACGACCCGCGACCCTTCGGCGGCGGGTCGCCGCAGTTCTCCGCCTTCGGCGACCCGCGTCTCAGCCCCGAACGCTCCATCGCGTTCGACGCCGGACTCGATCAAACTTTTGCCCGCGCACGCGCCTCCGCCACTTACTTTTACACGCGCTTGCAGGAAGTCATTGCCTTCGATTTCAACGGCCTCGTCGTGCAGCCCGATCCGTTCGGGCGTTTCGGCGGCTACGTCAACACGCGCGGCGGGCTGGCGCGCGGCGTCGAGTTGAGTTTGGATGCCGCGCCCGCCCGCGCGTTCGACGTGCGCGCCTCTTACACCTACACGAACGCGGACGAGCGCACGCCGCGCGTCGGCGACGTGATCCGTTCTTTCGCGATTCCCGATCATCAATTCAACCTGACGGCGACCGGCCGCGTCGGTCGTCGCCTGTTGCTCAACTTCGACTTCACAACGTCGAGCGATTACCTCGCGCCCGTCTTCGACCCGTCAACTTTCGGCAGCGTCGTCTATCGCTTCGACGGGCAGGCCAAGGCCGACGTGGGCGCGAATTACACTGTGCCGCTCGGCGAGTCGCGTTCTTTGCGCTTCTTCGGCTACGTGGAGAATCTGTTCGGGCGCGAATACTTCGAGAACGGCTTCCGCACGCCGGGGCGCACGGCCAAGACGGGCGCGCAGTTCAGTTTTTAGTTACCGGGCAAGTTGTTAAAGTGGCAAACTCACCACCATAGGCACGGAGAGCAAAGAGGTTGCACAGAGGAAGGCACCGGACAATTTCAAATCTGAAATTTCAAATCTGAAATTTCAAATGGTGTTTCCCTGCGCCCCCTGCGGTGTCCTCCGTGTCTGCGGTGGTGGACTGAGTTTGATAAGCGCGCAACTTGGCGGAATAAAGAAGCGAGAATGAGCGTCGATCCGAACGAGCAGCCGCTCGTCGAAGGCGAAGACTTTTATTGGGAGGGCGCGGCGGTCGTTTTCACGGCACGCTTCCTGTTGCGTCGCGGTTATTGCTGCCGGAACGGGTGTCGTCATTGCCCGTATGAATTCAGAAAGGAAGAGGGCGGAGATGAAGTTGGAGAGACACCGGAGAGGCGTTGAGTTGCTTTGCACGCTGCTCGTCGCGCTGGCTTTCGTCGCGTGCGGCGGCGCGGCGCGCGTGGAGACCGGCAGGGGCGCGGCAAGCGACGCGGCGGCAGCGCAACAGCCGCCGCAGCCGCAGCAGCAGCAGCGGATAATATCGCTTAGCCCTAGCACGACGGAGGTGCTCTACGGCGTCGGCGCGTTCGAGCGCGTGGTGGCCGTATCGGACTACGACAAGTTTCCGCCGGAGGTGTCGCGGCTGCCGAAGATCGGCGGGTGGAGCAACACGAACCTCGAACAGGTCGCCACGCTCAAGCCCGATCTGATCATCATGACCTCTTCGCAAGCGCCGCTTATCAAGGATAAACTCGACGCGCTCGGCGTGCGCACCGTCACCGTGCCGAGTTACACGGTCGAAGACGCGCTCACGAGCATCAAGCAGATCGGCGCGGTGACGGGGCGCGAGGAACCTGCGCGTCAACTCGTCGCCGAGGTGCGTGCGAAACTCGAAGACGCGCGGGCGCGCACGCGCGAACTGCCGCGCCTGCGCGTGCTGTGCATCGTGGATCGCGTGCCCGGCACGCTGCGCGGCCTGTACACGGCGACGCGCGGGAGTTTCATCGCCGAGTTGATCGAGATCGCGGGGGGCGAATCCATCGCGCCGCCCGCCTCGAACGGCTTCGGGCAGATCAGCAAAGAGGCCGTCGTCTCTTTGAACCCGGACATCATCTTCGACATGCTGCAAAGCGGCGAGGGCAAGCTGGCCGAGGACACGCAGGAAGTTTGGAAGGAACTCTCGAACGTGCGCGCGGTGCGCGAGGGGCGGGTCTACAGGTTGAACGACGAATCCATGCTGCACCCTTCGCAGTTCGTCGGCGATACGGCGCGCAAGTTCGCCGAGTTGATCCACCCTTCGGCCTTCGGCGCGAAAGGGCAGTGAGGTTTCGACGGGCAGGTTGAGGACGACTTCAATGCCCGGAAGGCGGGCGTTCAATGCACAGAGGGTTAGCACTAAAGGCACGGAGGGTTGGCGCTTGCCCTTCGACGGCTCATCATGGATAACGACGCCGCACGGTTGAGCGATGAACGACGCGCCGGGCCGCTGCTCGAAGCGCGCGAGTTGCGTTTCGCTTACGCGCCGGGGCTGCCGGAAGTGGTGTGCGGCGCGTCGCTCGCGCTCGGGCGTGGAACACTCGCAGCTCTGATCGGCGCAAACGGGTCGGGGAAGTCTTCGTTCATACGGCTGCTCGGCGGCCTCGCGCGCCCTTTGCGCGGCGAAGTGATCTTCGACGGTGCGCCGCTCGGCGCGCTCGAACCGCGTCTGCGTGCGCGGCGCATCGCCTACGTGCCGCAGGCGGCGGCGAGCGTCTTTCCGCTGACCGCGCTCGAAGTGGTGTTGATGGGGCGCAGCCCTTACACGTCGCGTTTCCGTTTCGAGAACGCGCACGACATCGGTGTGGCGCACGATGCGCTCGCGGCCGTTGACGCCGCGCATCTGGCCGCGCGCAGCGTGACGGAGTTATCGGGCGGCGAGCGTCAACTCGTCGCCCTCGCCCGCGCCCTCGCGCAGGAGCCGGAGTGCCTGTTGCTGGACGAGCCTTCGGCCGCGCTCGACCTGAAGCACCGCGCGGGACTCGTCCGCCATCTCGCACGGCTGCGCGACGAACGCGGCATCACCGCGCTCATCGTGACGCACGACCTGCAACTGCTCGACCCCGCGTTCGATCAAGTGTTCGCCATGCGCGGCGGCATGATCGCGGCGTCGGGCGCGCCCCCGGAAGTGTTGCGCGATGATGTGCTGGCGGAAGTTTACGCGGACGAGCGCGTGCGCGCGCGGCAGGCGTTCGGGCGAACGTTCGTGTGGTCGGAATGAGTTTGCGAGAGACGTGCGCGCGGAAGCGATGCGCGCGAAAGATGCGCCGGAAATGGTAAACGCGATTTGATTTCAATCCAGCCCTCAAAAACGGGAAAGCGAAAACCGGCGGCGGGTCGTTTGCCGCGCGCTCTGTTGTTGCTCGCGGTCGTGCTCGTCGTCTCGACCGCCGTTGCGCTGTGGGTCGGCTATGCGCCGATTGCGTTCGCCGATTTGCGCAGCGACGAGATGGCGCGGCTGCTCTTTTTTCGTTTGCGGTTGCCGCGCGTGCTGATGGCGGGGATGGTCGGGGCATCTCTGGCGATGGTCGGGGCGTCGCTGCAAGCGCTGTTTCGCAACCCGCTCGCGGAGCCTTTGACGCTCGGCGTGTCGGGCGGCGGCGCGCTCGGCGCAAGCCTCGCCATCGCGTTCGGGTTCGGCGCGAAGGTGGCGGGCGTGCCGTTCATCTTCCTCGCGGCGTTCGCGGGTTCGGGCGCGGCGATGCTCGTCGTCTACAGGCTGGCGCGCACGGGCGCGGTCGTGATGCCGGGCGCGCTCCTGCTGGCTGGCGTGGTCTTGAATTTCGTCGCCGCCTCGTTCGTCGTCATCATTCAATACTTCACTGACTACTCGCGCGCGCTGCAAATTCTGCGCTGGACTATCGGCAGCCTCGACGTGGTCGGCTTCGACCTCATCTGGCGCATGCTGCTTTTTCTGGTGCCCGGCTGGATCGTGCTGGCCTTGATGGCGCGCGACCTGCACCTGATCGCGCTCGACGAGGAGACCGCGGCGAGCCTCGGCGTCAACGTGCGCCGGAGCGAGCGTCTGGTGTACGCGGCGAGTTCCCTGATCGTCGGCGTGACGGTGGCGGTCGGCGGGACAATCGGGTTCGTCGGCCTGATCGTGCCGCACGCGGTGCGCCTGCTGTTCGGCGAGGACGTGCGCGTGATTCTGCCGTGCTCGTTTCTGCTCGGCGCGGCGTTTCTCATGCTGGCGGATGCTGTGGCGCGCACTGTCTTGGGCGTCGGCGAACTACCCGTCGGCGCGATCACGGCGCTCGCCGGCGGCCCCGTCTTCCTGTGGCTGCTCAGACGGCAGCAGCGTTTAGCGGCAATGTGAAAATTTGTCAGTAGTCAGTTGTCAGTTGCATGTGGTTATCACACAAGTTACTAAAGATTTGAATTGAACAACTGACTACTGACAACGGACAGCTTTGGAGGTTTTATGAGTATAGCGACGAAGGCGGGCGACGCCGGACGGACGGGTTTGATCGGCGGCGAGCGTGTCTCGAAGGCCGACCTGAGGGTTGAGGCTTACGGGACGATTGACGAGTTGACTTCGCTGATGGGCTTCGCGCGTTCGATCTGCGACGACGCGGAGGTGCGCGCGTTGACGAAGGAGATTCAGCGCGAATTGTTCGCCGTGAGCGGCGGGGTGGCGAATCCTCTGGGCGCGCAAAAAGAGCCGCCGTATGTGACGGAGGCGATGGTCGAAGCGTTGACCGCGCACGTCAATCGAATCGAAGGCATGGAGGGCATTTTGTCGGACTGGTCTCTACCGGGCGAGCACGCGGCGGCGGCGGCCTATGACGTGGCTCGCACCGTCTGTCGCCGCGCCGAGCGCGCCGTGGTGCGCCTCGTCGAATCGGGCGAGGGAGTCGCGCCGCAAGCGGTGGCTTACCTCAACCGCCTCTCCGACCTTCTCTGGCTCTTTGGCCGCCTCCTCGAACTGCGCGCGGGCGTGGACGCGAGCCTGCGCGACGGCGAACACAAAGGGGCGCGCTGGTCACGCGCATGGTAAGAGAGTGAGCAGTGAGCAGTGAGCAGTAAGCAGTAAAAACTGTTTTCTGACTGCTCACTGCTCACTGCTCACTACTCACTGCTCACTGCTCACTACTCACTGCTCACTGCTTACTGCTCACTGCTCACTGCTTACTGCTCACTACTGTCATAATCACGTGGCGTTCGCGCGCGCCGTCGAATTCGCAGAGGAAGATTCCCTGCCAGCGTCCGAGTAATAACTCGCCGTCGTGGAAGGGGATTGTGAGGCTCGTGCCGACGAGGGTCGTCTTGATGTGCGCGTCGGAATTCTCCTCGCCGTGGCGAAAGCCCATGCCGTGCTGGGGGATGAGCGTGCGCAAGGCGTGAAGCATGTCGCGGGGCACGTCCGGGTCGGCGTTTTCGTTGATGGTCAGCCCCGCCGTGGTGTGTTGCACATAAAGCACGCAGACGCCCGCGCGCGCGCCCGAATCCCTCAACCTGCCGCGCACCTCGTCCGTAAACTCGACCAACTGCTCGCGCTCGCGCGAACGCACTTTGATGATCTCCATAAGAGTTCGCCTTTAAGTTTCAGTCTATAAAGTTCGTGAGCGTCAGGCAGCGCGACTCTCGCCGGAGTTCAGGCGTGCGGTGTGGTCGTGCGCGCTCGTAGGGGGCGCGTGCGCTGCGACGCGCGTGATTTCTGGAGCAGTGGAAGGCTGATGCGGAAAATCGCGCCGCGACCTTCGCCTTCGCTTTCGGCCGCGACGGTTCCGCCGTGCAGTTCGACGAGGCGGCGGACGATAGCGAGGCCGAGGCCGAGGCCGCCGTGCTGGCGCGTGCTGGTGCTGTCGGCTTGCCGGAAATGATCGAAGACGTGCGGCAGGAAATCCGGCTTGATTCCCGCGCCGTTGTCCGTGACGACGATCTCGGCGTGCGCGCCCGCGCGTTTGAGCGAGACTTCGACGCTTCCGCCTTCGGGCGTGAACTTGACGGCGTTCGCCAAAAGATTCCAGATCACTTGCTGCATGCGGTCGGGGTCGCCGGAAACCATGCCGACGCCCCGGCCGACGCGCGAAACGAGCCGGATAGACTTCGCTTCCGCCGCCGGGTGCACCACGTCCATCGCCGCCGCGATGACCGGCGCGAGTTCGAGCGGCTGCACGTCCAGACGAAGTTTGCCGGAGATGATGCGCGAGATGTCGAGGAGGTCGCCGATGAGTTGCGCCTGCGAACGCGCGCTTGATTCGATCACTTCGATTGCGTGCCGCTGCTTCTTCTCGTCGAGCATGCCGAGTTTGAGCAGTTCCGCCCAGCCCATCATCGAGGTGAGCGGCGTGCGCAGTTCGTGTGAGACGGTGGCGAGGAAAGTGTCTTTGGCGCGGCTGGCCTCTTCGGCGAGACGGTGCAGGCGCTTCTGATCGTCTATGTCCGTGTTCGTGCCGAACCAGCGGATGATGCGCCCGGAGGCGTCGCGCATCGGCAGAGCGCGCCCGAGGTGCCAGCGGTAATCACCGTCCGACCCGCGCCTGAGCCGGAACTCCACCTCGTAAACTTCGCCCGTCGCGAGCGCCCGCTGCCAGCGTTCGAGGCACGCTTCGAGATCGTCGGGGTGGATGACCTGCTGCCAGTTGTCGCCGACGATCTCCGCGCCGGAGCGCGAGAAGTATTCGATGGTCTGCTGGTTGACGTAATCGAGCGCGCCATCGGGCTGCGCCGTCCAGACCTGTTGCGGGATGGACTCGGCGAGAAAGCGGTAACGCTGTTCGTTGGCTTCGGACGCGGCGCGCATATCCTGCTCGCGCGCGAGCAATTCCTCGCGCTCGCGTTCGACGCGCGTGCGCTCGGCGATCTCGCGGTCGAGTTTTTGATTAAGCTCGGCCAGCGTGTTTGAATTGCGGCGCAGTTGGATTTGCGTCATGGCCTGGCGCGCGAGCACGCTCAACGCCTCCTGCTGCTCTTTGTCGAGCGTGCGCGGTACGCGGTCGATGACGCAGAGCACGCCGAGCGCGTGCCCGTCGTGAGTGACGAGCGGCACGGCCGCGTAAAAGCGGACGTGCGGGTCGGATATGACGTAAGGGTTTTTGGCGAAACGCTTGTCCTGAAAAGCGTCTTCGATGACGTAGGGTTCGGACTTGAGAATGGCCTGAGCGCAGAAACTTGACTCGCGCGGCAACTCGCTGACGGCGAACCCGACCTTCGCTTTGAACCACAGGCGTCCCGTGTCCACCAGACTGACGAGCGCGATGGGCGTCCCGCAGATGTAGGCGGCGAGGCGCGCGATGTCATCGAAAGACTCTTCGGGTTCGGTGTCGAGAATGCCGCACTCGCGCAGCGCGGCGATCCGCTCCGCCTCGTTACAGGGGAGGGGCGCTTTCAGCTTCGCAGGGGCTTTTTTACTTGCTTGCTTCATGGAAAGATTGATTCATCGTTTCATTTCTTCATTGATTCGATGAACCGATGAATCAATCGCCTTATCGCTTTCTTCCAAGCAGCGCCCAACCGGAAGGCAGGGCTGCCGCCGCAAGCGCGATCTTCACGATGTCGCCGATGACGAACGGCGCGACGCCGAGCGCGAATGCCTGCCCCGCCGAATAGAAGCGCAGTAGCCCGAGCCACCCGCCGAACAGGACGACCGTTGAGCCGAGCGCGATGGCCGCCGCCGCCGTCAGAAATTTCCTGTCCCAGCCGCGCTCCGCGAGCCGTCCCGTCAGGAACGCGGCCAGCGGATAGGCCAGCAGGTAACCGGCCGTCGGGCTGAACGCGAGATAGAGCGCGCCGCCGTTGCCGCCGCGGAAGAAAGGCAACCCGAGCGCGCCCTCGACGATGTAGAGCATCAACGCCGCCGCGCCCAGACGCGAACCTAAGAGCGCGCCCGTCAGCAATACGGCGAACGTCTGCATCGTAATAGGCACGGGCGTGAACGGCAGCGGGATGACCACCTGAGCCGAGAGCGCGACGAACAGGCTGAACGCCACGACGAGCGCAGCCGATTTTACCCAATCCATAGGCGCGAGCCACGCCCCGGCGAGAGTCTCTGCTTTTGCGTAAGTATGCATAGTTTCAAGTTTCAAGTTTCAGGTTTCAGGTTGTGAGTTTCAAGCCGCAGGCGACGGATCACAAGTTTTTGTCTTTAACTTGAACCGTGAACGCCGGCGCTTGAAACGCAAATAAAAAAAGGTGCGAGTACAAGGGTAATGGTCGGGAGCAATTTGATCAAGACGTGGAGCGACCGGACGGCAGCACGATATTTGTACGCTCACGTTTCGTCTTCACTTACCTGTCGCGCGAAAGAACTTCAGCCGTCGTTTGCGTGAACAAACGGCGGCTGAAAAGATCGTTACGACCGGCAGGCGAGTTTAACCGTACCGCCGCTGAAAACGCGTCGAACGTACACGGCCGGGCGGGTTAATCCCCGGTGACGATGCCTTCCCTGTCCGTGCCCATCTGGCCCACGGTCTCGGGGAGTTCGGCGACGATGCGCATGCCGTAGAAGGAACGCCAGACGAAGAACATCGAGATGATGAAGAAGACGGCGGCCAGAACGTGCGTGATCATCGCGCCGTTTTCCCCGAGCCTCCCGTTCCTGTCGGCGAGCGAGACCGCCAGTTCGACGGCCAACAGCCCGAACAGCGTCGTGAACTTGATGACGGGGTTTAAGGCGACCGACGAAGTATCTTTGAACGGATCGCCGACCGTATCGCCGACGACCGCCGCATCGTGCAGGGGCGTGCCCTTGGCCTTGAGTTCCACCTCGACGATCTTCTTGGCGTTATCCCACGCGCCGCCCGCGTTCGCCATGAAGATGGCCTGATAGAGGCCGAAGACGGCGATGGACATGAGATAGCCGATGAAGAAGAACGGCTCGACGAAGGCGAAGGCGAGCGTGGAGAAGAAGATCGTCAGGAAGATATTGAACATACCCTTCTGCGCATACTTCGTGCAGATTTCCACGACCTTCTTGCTGTCCTCGGCCGACGCCTTCGTCACGCCTTCGAGCCGGATATTGGCCTTGATGAACTCGACCGCGCGATACGCGCCCGTCGTCACGGCTTGTATGGATGCGCCCGTGAACCAGTAGATGATCGCGCCGCCCGTGATCAGGCCGAGCACGAACGGGGCGTGCAGGAGCGAGAGGTTCTGGACGTTTTGCGTCAGCCCGGCGGTGAGCGAGATGATAATCGAGAAGATCATCGTCGTCGCGCCGACTACGGCCGTGCCGATAAGCACGGGCTTCGCCGTGGCCTTAAAGGTGTTGCCCGCGCCGTCGTTCTCTTCGAGGAGGTGCTTGGCGCGCTCGAAGTTGACGTTCACATTGAAGTCGCGTTTGAGGTCGGCTTCGATGTTCGGTTCCGTCTCGATGAGCGAGAGTTCGTAGACCGACTGCGCGTTGTCCGTGACGGGGCCGTAAGAATCGACGGCGATGGTCACAGGCCCCATGCCGAGAAAGCCGAAGGCGACGAGGCCGAAGGCGAAGACGGCTGGAGCCACCATCAGCGCGCCGAGTCCGAAGAGGCTGACGTAGTAGGCGATGGACATCAAAGCCACGATGCTGATGCCGAGCCAGTAGCCGGAGAAGTTGCCCGCCACGAGGCCGGACAGAATGTTGAGGGACGCGCCGCCCTCGCGCGACGACGTGACGACTTCCTTAACGTGCCCCGATTCGGTCGAGGTGAAGACCTTGACGAGTTCGGGGATGACCGCGCCCGCGAGCGTGCCGCAGGAGATGATCGCCCCCAGTTTCCACCAGAGCGTGTTGTCGGCCGCCGGGCCGAGGACGGGGACGATCAGGTAGGAGACGATGAAGGTGAGCACGACCGAGATGACCGAAGTGATCCAGACGAGCGAGGTGAGCGGAGCCTCGAAGTTCATCCGGTCGGCCGAGCCGTAGCGCGACCTGGCGATGGCTTCGTTGACGAAGTAGGAGAGCGCGGAGGCGACGATCATCATCACGCGCATGACGAAAATCCAGACGAGCAGTTGCACCTGCACGGTCGCATCGGGCACGGCCAGCAGGATGAAGGTGATGAGCGCGACGCCCGTCACGCCGTAGGTCTCGAAGCCGTCGGCCGAGGGGCCGACCGAGTCGCCCGCGTTGTCGCCCGTGCAGTCGGCGATGACGCCGGGGTTGCGCGCGTCGTCTTCCTTGATCTTGAAGGCGATCTTCATCAAGTCTGCGCCGATGTCGGCGATCTTGGTGAAGATGCCGCCCGCGATTCTCAGCGCGGCCGCGCCGAGAGATTCGCCGATAGCGAAACCGATGAAACAGACCCCGGCATAGTCGCGCGGGACGAAGAGCAGGATGCAGAGCATGATCAGCAGTTCGACCGAGATGAGCATCATGCCGATGGACATGCCCGCTTTGAGCGGGATGGCGTAGATCGGGTAGGGGCGGCCTTCGAGCGACGCGAACGCGGTGCGTGAATTGGCAAACGTGTTGACGCGGATACCGAACCACGCGACGCCGTAACTACCCGCGATGCCGACGAGGCTGAAGAGCAAGATGACGATCACCTTGACGAGAGGGAACCCGTGTCCAATCGCCCCCGTCGCGGCGTCAACCGTCGTGGCGAGGAATCCGAAATAGATGGCGGTGATGGCTCCGATGAAGAGCCACAGGATCATAATGAACTTGCCCTGCGTGCCCAGATAAGTTTGACAGGTCGCGTAGATGAGTTCGGAAATCTCCCGCATGGACTTATGGACGGGCAGATTCTTCAACTGCTTGTAGATGACGAGGCCGAACAGGAGACCGAGCGCGCAGACGATGAGGCCGAGCAGCAGCAGCGTGTGGCCGTCAATGCCGCCTAAGAATTCGACGCGCGAGAGGTCGGGCAGGACGAGATTCGCCTCGCCGCCCCCGCTGTGCTGCGGCGCGACGGCCTGCGCGGACGCGCCCGTCCCGCGCGACTCGTGGGGCGCGGCATGCGACTGCGCCGCCGTCGCCGACGCCAGGATGGCGACGACGACTACACTCGCCGCCGCCAGCGACAATGCGCTCCCTCGCGCCATCCGGTCGCCACCCTTAAAAAAATTGTGAATGAGAGCGGCAGCGCAGCCGAGCGCGGCCAGGCTGAGCGCAAACATCAGTATCGTTTGAAAATCCACGTTTGAAAAATTCCTTTCTGTTCAATCGCCGTCCGTCGCTGAACGAGCGCTGCGTCTCATCGTTTGACGACGAGACGCGGGCGCAGCGTGAGAATCATGTGCGACGGAAAACCGATTGCTGACAACTGACAATCTTTATCGAATAAACCACGGAGCCAGCACGAGGCTGACGACCGACATCAACTTGATCAGGATGTTGAGCGACGGCCCCGAAGTGTCTTTGAACGGATCGCCGACCGTATCGCCGACGACCGCCGCCTTGTGCGGGTCGGAGCCTTTGCCGCCGTGCGCGCCGCCTTCGATGTACTTCTTGGCGTTGTCCCACGCGCCGCCCGCGTTCGCCATGAACAGCGCGAGCATCACGCCGGTCACGGTCGCGCCCGCGAGCAGCCCGCCGAGCGCCTCGACGCCGATCAGCTTGCCGACGATGATCGGCACGGCCACCGCGCTCACGCCCGGCACGATCATCTCGCGCAGCGCCGCGCGCGTCGAGATGTCCACGCAGCGCGCCGAGTCGGGAACGACGCCCGGCAGTCCCTCGCGCAAGCCGGGGATGTCGCGGAACTGGCGGCGCACCTCCTCGACCATGCCCTGCGCCGCGCGGCCGACCGCCGTCATCGTGCTCGCGCCGATGAAGAACGGCATCACGCCGCCGAGGAAGAGTCCGATGACGACCAGCGGGTTGATGAGGTCGAGCCCGGTCGTGCCGAGGCCGACGGCCGAAGAGTAGGCCGAAAAGAGCGCGAGCGCCGTGAGCGCGGCCGAGCCGATGGCGAAACCTTTGCCGATGGCGGCGGTGGTGTTGCCGAGCGCGTCGAGGCCGTCAGTGATCTTGCGCACTTCGGGGCCGAGGTGCGACATCTCCGTGATGCCGCCCGCGTTGTCGGCGATGGGGCCGTAGGCGTCAACAGACATCGTCACGCCGACGGTCGCCAGCATGCCGACCGCCGCGATGCCGATGCCGTAGAGCCCCGCGAAGGAGTAGGCCGCGTAAATGGCCGCGCAGATGACGAGGATCGGGTAGATGCAACTCTGCATGCCGACGGCGAGACCCGCGATGATGTTGGTGGCCGCGCCGGTCTCCGAAGCCTGTGCGATGCGGCGGACGGGCCTGGACGAAGTGTAATACTCTGTGATGAGGCCGATCAGGATGCCGGAGAGCGTCCCGGCCACGACCGCCCAGAAGGGGCCGTAGGTGCTGTAGGTGGCGCCGCCGGCCGTGCGCTGATCGATGGGGAGCAACCCCGTCAGGATGTAGGCGAAGACGAGGAACAGCCCGGCCGCGATGAAGGTCGTGCCGCGCAGCGCCGTCGCCGGGTTGCTGCGCTCCAGCAGGCGCATGAAGCCGATGCCGATGACGGAGGCGACGAGACCGGCGACCGTGTAGCCGATGGGCAGGCTGACGGCGTTGAAGTTGTTGGTGATGAGCGGGCTGGTGGCGGCAATCGCGATGGTCGCGATGATCGCGCCGACGTAAGACTCGAAGATGTCCGCGCCCATGCCCGCCACGTCGCCGACGTTGTCGCCGACGTTATCGGCGATGGTCGCCGGGTTGCGCGGGTCGTCCTCGGGGATGCCGGCCTCGACCTTGCCGACGAGGTCTGCGCCCACGTCCGCCGCCTTCGTGTAGATACCGCCGCCGACGCGCGCGAAGAGTGCAATGGAGCTGGCACCCATCGCGAAGCCCGAAATGATCTCGGAGAATTCGCGCCACGACGCATCTGTCATCACGCGCGACGCCAGCAGGGTGAAGATCGCGCCGATGCCGACGAGGCCGAGGCTCGCCACGCTCAAGCCCATCACGGCGCCGCCGTTGAAGGCCACGCGTAGCGCCATCCCCTGCCCCTTGCTGCGCGCTGCCTCGCTCGTGCGGACGTTGGCGCGCGTCGCCGCTTCCATCCCGGCCAGCCCGGCGATGATCGAACAGAGACCGCCGCCGATGTAGGAGAGCGCGGTGTAGGCGCCGATAGCCCAGAACAGCAAAGCCGCGACGACGAGCAGGAACGGGATGACCACCGTATACTCGCGTTTGAGGAAGGCCATCGAGCCGGCGTGAATCTGTTCGGCGATGGCGCTCATGGTGCTGTTACCTTCGGGCTGGCGGCGCACCGAAAAATAGGTGAGCACGGCGAGGACGAGGCCGAGGAGTCCGGCCCAGAGAGCGAAGTAGGCAATGTCGGTGATGGCGAGCAGGAGCAGGCCGTTTCCGGCGTGCGGCAGTAGTTCCACGATTGAGTGATTCCTTCCTGTTGTTCGTTGTGGTGTGGGGCGGAAAATTTCTGTGTCGCCCGGCGCGCGCGCGTTGAGCCTGAGCGGACGGCGGCACACAGGAAGCGCGTCCCGTGTCCCACTGCCATCAGCAAGTCGCGCCAAGAAACCGCCATTATTGCGGATTTTCGCCCGAACTGTCCACACGAGAACAGCCGTAAATCGTGAATCGTAAATCGTGAATGGATAAAACAGTCTTTTCTATTCACGATTCACGATTCACGATTTACGGCTTTTATGCGCTTTCCGGCACGAGCGAACTCCTGCGCTCGCCGCGTAGTTTGACGAGGGCGGTGATGACGAGGTAGGTGGCGAGGAGGACGAGGGCGGCGGAAGCGATGGCGTTGACGAGTTTGATGTCGAAGCCGTTGGAGGCGCGCAGGTTTCCGTAAGCGAGTTTGGAGAGCGCCCAGAGCGTGATGGTGAGGACGAAAAGCATCGGGTAGAGCGTAAAGGCGATGCGGCGGCGCGCCTGATAGAGCCAGACGGTGATGGCGAGCAGGGTCAGGGCGGCGAGCAGTTGATTCGACGCGCCGAAGAGCGTCCAGAATTCCGCCCACATGCCTTCGCGGGCGAAGATGATGAAGTAGAAGGGAAGCGCGATTGTGAGAAGCGTGCCCGCGAGCGCGCCGAAGTGGCCGCGCCAGCCGAAGAGTTCCTGCACGATGTAGCGGCCGAGGCGCGTGCACACGTCGAGCGTGTCGAAGACGAAGGTGGAGAAGGCCATCGCCCCGAAGGTGACGGCGAACTTGAGGTTGTCCGCGCCGATGATGAGCGTCATAAATTGGCCGATGCCGTTGCCGTAGATCGTCCCCGGCGCTTTGCCTTTGATGTCGAGGGGCGCGGCGATCATTATCGTGACGAGCGCGATGAGCGCCACGAACCCCTCGGCCAGCATCGCGCCGTAGCCGACCGGCTTGATGTGCGACTCGCGCTCGACCTGTTTCGAGGTCGTGCCCGAACAGACGAGGCCGTGGAAGCCGGAGCACGCGCCGCACGCAATCGTGACGAAGAGGAAGGGAAAGAGCGTGCCCGTTATGCCGCCCACGTCCCAGGACTTGAAGGCCGGTTGCAGAATTTGATAGCGACCGGAGAGGCCGCCGAAGAGCACGCCGACCAACCCCAGCGCGAGCGCGCTGTAGAGTATGAAACCGCCGAGATAGCCGCGCGGCTGGAGAAGCGCCCAGACGGGCACGACCGAGGCGACGCAGCAATAGATGAGAATCAGCATGCCCCACGTTTTGTGGTCGAGCAAAAGCGTGGTCGAGACTTTCGTGCCGAGCCAGGAGAGTGCGAACGTGGCGGGCACAAACAGGAGCGTGACGAGCCAGAGCGGCGGGTTCAGGTAACGCTGGACGATGCCGAGCAGGATCGAGAGCAGCAAATACATGACGCTCGCCGCCGCGACCGCGCCGCCCGCGTTGAAGGCGAGCGCGCCGCCTTGTTGTAGTTCCTCCGTCCCGCTCTTGAAAGTGCCGGCCGTGATGTCCGCGAAGGCGACGATCACGTAGACGAGCGCGATCCAGATGAAGCCCATCATGGCCGCGCCCGCACGGTTGCCGAGGTGTTCGCGCGTGATTTCGGCGATGGAGCGCGCGCCGTGGCGCACGCTCGCCGCGAGGCTCGTGAAATCGTGCACCGCGCCGATGAGGACGACGCCGAAGCCGATCCACAAGAGGCACGGCAGCCAGCCAAACGCCTGGCAGGCGAGGATCGGCCCGGCAATCGGCCCGGCGGCGGCGATGGCCGAGAAGTGTTGTGCGAAGAGGTAGAAGGGTCGCGTCGGGACGAAGTCCACGCCGTCGTTGACGGTGTGGGCGGGTGTCGTGCGCGCGTCGTCCAACACGAACTGGCGCGCGATCCAGTTGCCGTAAATGCGGTACGCGGCGACGAGCACGATCATGAATCCGAGCGCGATCAAAGTCAGGCTCATGGGCGAGTCTCCGTTGTAAAAGATTAAGGGCGGAAGGGTGCAGCAGGCGTAAAAGTTTTCGTCCTGCTCAAAAGCGGGCGAGATTATAGAACGAACCGTCAGTTCCACGCTAACAACGGACGCCCGGCGGAAGCCTGCCTGAGGAGGAGCGAGAAGACGGCGAAGCAGGCGAGGCCGAACGCGGGCACACAGGCGACACAGAGAAAGCAAACGATGAAGTAGGAACGAGGAACGATGAAGTAAAGACAAGTTGCTTTCAGTTCATCGTTCCGCGTTCCTGCTTCATCGTTATTCTTGATGCTCGCTGATGTGAATGCCGCGCGCGGCGAGGGCGGCGACGAATGCGTCGGGCGGGACGACGAGTTCCTGCGGGCGCGCGCCTTTTCCGGTGGTCTCGCCGCGCGCCATCATCTGCGCGATGATGGAGGCCGGGAAGGCCGTCGTGCGCATCATTGCGGAGAGGCCGGTGCGTTCGTCGAAGCGGTCGATGATGTCGTAGCGCAAGCGCGTGTCGCGTCCGCCCGCGCGCCCGCGAAAGGCGAGGCGGATGAGCACCACGTCGGGTTCGTCGGCGGGCAGGTGACGCGCGAGCATCTCGGCGAGCAGGCGGCGCGGACGGACGCGCGTGCCGTCGAGGTCTATCTCCTCACTCGCCGCGAGTCCGAGGTCTGTGAGCAGTTTGAACTGTTCGCAGTGGCCGGGATAGCGAATGGTTTTGTAGTCGAGTTCCTGCAAGCGGCCGTGAAACGTGTCGGGCAAGGTGGACGTGCCGCCGGAGGTTTGGAAGGCTTCCATGCGCTCGAACGGCGCGGGGAAAGACAGAGTTTCAATCTCGGAGAGCGATTCGACCTCGACGATCTGCCCGCCGCGAATCACGCGCGCCCGCTCGACGTACTCGTTGATCAGACCTTCGACCGAAAAGACGATCTGGTAATTGAACGGCGGGCGGGGGTGTTGCGGCAGACCGCCGACGCGGATGTGGATGGCTTCGATCTGGTCGAAGCGCGCCGCGCCGTGCATGGCTAGGACGGAGACCATGCCGGGCGCAAGGCCGCAGTCGGGGATGATGTTGATTCCGGCGGCGCGCGCTTCCGCGTCGAGCGCGAGTTCGGAGGCGACGACCGCGTTGTTGCCGCCGAGGTCGCAGAAGTTGGCGCGCGCCTCGATGGCCGCGCGGGCGAGTTGCAGGTTGTGGAAGTAGGTGACGCAACTGACGACCGAATCGTGCCCGCGCATCAGCGCGACAGTCCGCGCATGGTCGTTTACATCAATCTCAGCGGGCGCGAGTTTGTCGCTCGCGACGGCGGCCGCGACGGCGCGTGCGCGCTCGGCGTCGATGTCGGCGACGGTGACGGCTTGAACTTCGGGCGAGTTGTGCGCGAGGTCGTAGGCCGCGCCGAGTCCCATGCGCCCCGCGCCGAGTACGAGAATCTTCATCGTGTTTAAAGTATCAGCCCGCCCGCGCGGGCGGTCATCAAGGCGCGCCCGTCTGCGCCGGGTGGCTGAGTTTGCTGTGGCCGTAGCCGTAGAGGAAATAGAGGACGAGGCCGACCAGGAGCCAGAGGCCGAAGCGCGTCCAGTTGGTGATGCCGAGTTCGGTCATCAAATAAGCGCAACTCATCAAGCCCAGCACCGGGATCAGCGAGAGCCGCCGCCGGAAACAGAAATAGACCATGACGAACGAGAGAACGATGTAGGCATAGAGCGGAATCTTGTGGCGGAACACTTCCCACGCGCCGAGCGTCGGGTCGTTCGGGTCTGTGAAACTGAAGAACGCGCTCACGCCGTCCCTGTTGAAATATAGAAGCGCGCCCCACGCGATGATGAAGATGGCGGGCACGATGTACTGCGAGTTGACGTATGGGACGAAGGTGCGCTCGTTCTCCGTGCGTTCCAGTCCGCGCGTGTGCGCGCCGAGCAGTACGCCGCCGCAGACGAGACAGAAGGCAAAGAGCGTCCCGATACTCGACAGGTCGGTCACTTCCGTCAGGTTCATAAAGAGCGACGGGATGGCGACGACGAGGCCGGTGATGATCGTGGAGAACCACGGCGTCTTGAAGCGCGGGTGGATGCTTGAGAAGATCGGCGGCAGGAGGCCGTCGCGCGACATCGCCATCCAGATGCGCGGCTGCCCGAGTTGGAACACGAGAAGCACGGTCGCAATCGCGATGACCGCGCTGACCGCGACTATCCCGGACATCCAGGGCAAGTTCGCACCTTCGGGGCCGAACACGAAGGCCAGCGGATCGCCCACCTGCAACTGCTTGTAACTCACCATGCCGGTCAGGACGAGCGTGAGCACGATGTAGAGCGTCGTGCAGATGATGAGCGAGTAGATCATCGCGCGCGGCAGATCGCGCGTCGGGTTCTTGCACTCCTCGGCCGTGGTCGAGAGCGCGTCGAAGCCGATGAAGGCGAAGAAGACCGCCGCCACGCCCTTCAAGACGCCCGTCGCTCCGTTCGGCGCGAACGGCGACCAGTTCGCCGGGTTGACGTAGAACGCGCCGAGCACGATGACGAGGAAGATGACGGCGAGTTTCAACGCCACCATCACGTTCGACGCGCGCTTCGATTCGCGGATGCCGACATAGACGATGGCGGTGATGACGAAGACGATGCCGAGCGCGGGCAGGTCGCAGATGATGGGTATGCCGCCGACGCGCGGCGCGGTCGTCCACGCCGCGTAAGCCTCCCTCATCCCGCTCGTCACGTCGGGCATCGCGTTCACGGCTTCCAGATTGCTGCCCTGCGAGATAAGGCCGTTGATGGTGTCGTGGCCGCGCGAGGCGGAGAGAAAGTCCATCGTCAGGTAGGCGGGCACGTTGATGCCGTAACCGGAGAGCAGCCCCGTGAAGTAATCGCTCCACGAGATCGCGACGGCGATGTTGCCGATGGCATACTCCATCAGCAAATCCCACCCGATGATCCACGCGACGAGTTCGCCGAAAGAGGCGTAAGCGTAAGTGTAGGCCGAACCGGCCACCGGAATCTTCGACGCGAACTCGGCGTAACAGAGCGCGGAAAATCCGCACGCCATCGCCGTGAACATGAAGAGGAAGATGACGGCGGGGCCGCCGTTGTGAGCCGCGTTGCCGATCATGGCGAAGATGCCCGCGCCGACGATGGCCGCGATGCCGAGCGACGTGAGATCGAGCACGCCGAGCGTTTTGCGCAGGTGCGGTTCGCCGTCCGATGCGCCACCGTGGGCATCGCTGAAACCGAGTTCGGCGTCGCGCTTGATCTGCACGACGCTCTTTTTACGAAACAGGTTTGTGTAGCTCATCGAGTTTTCCGTTTGAGCGGCGCGCTCGAACGCGCCGGAGCGATCAAGCGGGACTGGAAATTGCGCGGCGAAGTCTAACATAAAATGATGAAGTGAATAATTGATTCATCGATTCATTGATTCATTGATCCATTGAAGAAGTTAAACATTGAATCAATGAACTAATGAACCGATGAATCAAACGCTTTTACCTCATCGTTCATCGTTTCGCGTTCAACGTTTATGTTAGACTCCTGCGGCCGAATCCTGAGCCTTGAATCCGATGCCTGACATGCCGGAAAGCCGTGGCGACAAAGGTCGCGCCCTGCACAAAAATCTCGATACCGCTTACGTCAATCTGGCGGCGCTGTTGCGTTACCTGCAACAGCGCGACTTCACCGGGCGCGTCCACGTCGAACTCGACGAATACGACGGCGACATTTTTTTGCGGGCGCGCGAGGCCGTCAACGCACGCGAAACCGACCACGTCACGGGGCGCGAAGACATGGGGCAGTCGGCCTTGCAGCGCATACTCGTGCGCGCGAGCGAGCCGGGCGGGCGCATCAGCGTCTACGAAGGCGCGGGCAGTGAGACGGGCGACACGGCGGGCGCGGCCACCCGACCGGCCGACCCGGCGACCGGCAAGAGCACGCAGGAGGAGATCGACCGGCGCAACGTGCTGCAATTGAGCGGCGAGGTGATCGCGGCGGTGGAACGCGGCGTCGCGGCGGCGTCGAACGAAAACTTCGCCGCGCATTTTCAGGCGGCGCGGCGCGAGATCGGCGACGATTATCCCTTCCTCGTCGCGCTCGCTGACTGCGTGGAGTATGAGAACGGCGAGGCACGGCTCAAGCATGGCACGGACGTGGAGAAATTCGTGGCAGGCACTAGCGAGTCTCTGCGCCGCGTCGTGGAGCGAGTGGCCGCCACGGGAGAGCGTGCGCGGGGCGTGCGCCGCGAAGTTGCGCGCGAACTCGCCGTCCTCGCCGAGCGTCGCCCGCGCGCCCTCACGCGCTTCGGCTTCGCCGCCCAACTGGAACGCATCGCGGGGCTTCGCTGGACGTGAGAGAGCCATCAGCGGTCAGCTATCAGCGGTCAGCTATCAGCGGCCAGCTACAAGCGGTCAGGGCGTAAAGCGGAGAGCCGTTGAGTTTGAAAAGTAAAAGGCAACCGGAGAAACCTCTCCGGCTGCCTTTATTTCTACCTGCCTTGATAGCTGATAGCTGATAGCTGATAGCTGACCGCTGACGGCTTATCTCTTACTGCGATTTTTCAACCGGGAGATTCGCGGCCGTCCAGGCGTTCCAACCGCCGAGCATGGCGGCGGCGTTCGTGTTTCCTTTGGCGTTGAGCATCTGCACCGCACGGGCGCTGGTTTGTTCGGCCGGTCAAGCGCAATAGGTGATGATCAACTTGTCCTTCGGCAACTCGCCCGCGCGGTCGTTGAACTGTTGCAGCGGGACGTTCAGCGCGCTCTTGACGCGACCCGCCTTGTAAGCGGCTTCGTCGCGCACGTCAACGACGACGGCCGTTCCCGCCGTGATGGCCTTTTGCGTCTCCTCGATTGAGATGCGGCGCGTCTCGCCTGCCTGCGGCGTCGCCGTCTGCTTCGTCGTCTCTGTCTGCTTCGCCGTCTGGGCGGTTGTGTTGCCGTTCGTCGCGGGCGCGCTCTTGGCGGCGGGCGCGCTCCCGTCCTGCGGGCTACAGGCCACCAGTGCGCTGGCGCACAATACGAGCGCGGCGGCCGTCGAAATAAATAAACGCATTCCCTTCGCTCCCCTCAAAATAATTTCTCCGCACCCGTAACGGCGTGAGATATGCCGACAGCATCGCACAAAATCCCCTCAAAGTGAAAGCGAGACGAACGACCTGCATAAACACGTCAAGCGGAATCTTTAAAACTCTCCCGCCGCGCTTTGCACACGCCGCGCATGTTTGAGCGAGAAGAAGATTGCGGCCAGGATCGCGAGCGTGCCTGCGAGGCGAATGGCGGCGGCGATTTTATAGGTGGACGCGAGCAGTCCGGCTGCGGAGAGCAGGTAATTCCAGTCGTGCAGCGAATCCTCGCCGCCGAGCAGTGGGAGTTGCAAATCGAGCGCGTCGCCCGCGTAGACCGACACGTTCAACAAACTCTCGCCCGCCCAGAAGAGGACGAGCGCGGCCGAGTAGGCTTGCCCGCGCCGGTAAAAATAGACGGCGAAGGCGGCGGGCACGATCACTTGAAACAACGAGCCGCCCGCCACCGACAGGAGTTCGCCAAAGGGCAAAAGGACGACGTGACCCGCTTCGTGTATGACTAGATTAACGCCGTCAATCAAGTGCCAACGGCGCGGGTCAAAGGCGCACCACAAAAAGTAGAGACCGGCGACACAGGCAATAGCCGTCTTGAAGTTGTCTCTCCGCATCCGGTTTTAACTCACGCGCGCTCGATTCGGGTTTAACTCACGCGCGCTCGCGCTCCACTGAACATACGTATCACAACACTCACGCCCTCTTAGTGTGCGCCGGTTGCGCACGCGCCGAGAGCGCGAGAGCGACGCCCCCGAGAATCACCGCCGCCGCAACCACGAGGCGCAGCGAAATTTTCTCCGACATGAATATCACGCCGCCCACGGCGGCCAGCACCGGCACGGGCAACTGCACGGTCGCCGCGCGTGTCGCCGTCAAGCCGCGAAGGGCGGCGTACCACACGACGTAGCCCACGCCCGACGCCAGCGCGCCCGACAGCACGGCGAGGACGACGCCCTTCAAAGAGATGTGCGCGTCGGCGCTCGCAAGCAAATTGACGACGAGCGCCAAAGGCAGGGCAAGCACGAAGTTACCTGTCGTGTCGGCGAGCGGGTCGCGCGCGCCGCGTCCGCCGAGCGAGTACAGCCCCCAGGAGATGCCCGCCGCCGCCATGAAAGCCGAACTCGACGGCGGCGGCGCGGCTAAGCCCGGAAACACCAGATAGACCAGACCGCCGACCGCGAGCAGGAGTCCCGCCCATTCGGCCGGGCGCGGCCGTTCGCCCGAGCCGAGCGCGAACAGCAGCATCGTCGCCTGCACCGAGCCGAACAAAATCAACGCCCCCGCCCCCGTAGTCAGCCCCGTGTATGCGAAGGAGAACCCCGCCGCGTAGAGGAACAGCAGCAACGCCGAACCCGATTTGACGCCACGCCGTAACGACGGCAAATTTTTGTTGACCAGCGCGTTGATGAATAACAGCATGCACGCGCCGGAAACAAGGCGCACGCTCGTGAAACTCGCCGCGTCAATCGTCGCGCCGCCCAGAGCCAGACGGCACAGGACGGAGTTTGCGGCGAAGGCCAGGAGCGCGAGCAGCGTCAGGGCGGGCGTCTTCATACGACGAAGCAAGCCCCCGCGCCCGCGTTCCGGCGAAGCCGCCGCGAGCGCGCCGCCAAACTTGTTGAAGACGAATTATGCGATTTCACGTTGCCTCCGCGAGCAGGTTGAAACGAGCGTTTTGTGACGCGTGGGGCTAATGCCCGGCCGCGGATTATAGTTCGCTTTCGCCACCGGAGGGCTAAATATTTCCACGCCGGCTCCGTTCGCGCGGCGGTCGCTTCGGGTTTTTCAAGTTGATAATTATTATTGACTTTCGCGGCGACGCGCTTCATGATGAGGCAAGTTTGAAACGAGGTGAGCGGCTTTAAATTGGCGACGAAGAAAAATATAAACGGGCGCGAAGTGCTGCGGCAGTCGCTGCAGGAGCAGGGCGTGCAACTCACGTCGCAGCGCGCCGCCGTCTTTGAATACTTGAGCGGCGTCGAGCACCATCCGACGGCCGAGGAGATTTATCTCGCCGTGAAGCCGAAACTGCCGCGCATAAGTTTGGCGACGGTCTACAAAAATCTGGAGGCGCTTATCAAGTGCGAAGTGGTTTCCAAACTCACTTACGGAGACGCCGCCGCCCGCTACGACATACGCACGGATCATCATTACCACACGCGTTGTCTGACTTGCGGTAAAGTGTGGGACCTGGACGCCGTCGAAGGCTCGTCGTGGCTCAAGCAGGTCAAGCCGCAGCCGGGATTCGAGGTGAAAGACTACCGGCTGGAAATCCTCGGTCATTGCCGGGATTGCCGCCGGTAAGTTTTTTTTGACATCGGAACGATAATAATTATTGTTCTTAAATAGCGAAAGGAGAGAAGTTGTTACATGAGCGATGAGAAAAAGAGCGGTGTTAGTGGGGAAGAAGCGGGCGGCGCGACGGAGCAGCCTATCCTGACGAACCGGCAAGGCCATCCCGTCTACGACAACCAGAACACGCGCACGGTGGGCGAGCGCGGCCCGACCGTACTTGAGAACTACCAGTTCTTAGAAAAGATCACACACTTCGACCGCGAGCGCATCCCGGAACGCGTCGTCCACGCGCGCGGCGCGGGCGCGCACGGCTACTTCGAGGCTTACGGGCGCATCGGCGACGACCCGGCCAGCCGCTACACGCGCGCCAAACTGTTTCAGGAGAAGGGCAAGCGCACGCCCGTCTTCGTTCGCTTCTCGACCGTCATCCACGGAGGCCACTCGCCCGAAAATTTGCGCGACCCGCGCGGCTTCGCCGTGAAGTTCTACACGGAGGACGGCAACTGGGACCTCGTCGGCAACAATCTCAAAGTGTTCTTCATCCGCGACCCGCTGAAATTCCCCGACGTGGTGCATGCCTTCAAACCCGACCCCGTGACGAACCGTCAGGACGCCAACCGCATCTTCGATTTCATCAGCCTCACGCCCGAGTCGATGCACATGATCTCCTGGTTGTTCAGCCCGCGCGGCATCCCCGCGAACTACCGCGAGCAGGAAGGCGCGGGCGTCAACACCTACAAGATGGTGAACTCGGAAGGCGTGGGCGTGCTTGTGAAGTATCACTGGATTCCGAAGCAGGGCGTGCGCTCGTTGACGCAAGCCGAGGCCGACAAAATCACGAACTTCAATCACGCGACCGAAGACTTATTCGATGCCATCGAACGCGGCGACTTCCCCGAGTGGGAACTCCGCGTGCAGATCATGTCGGACGACTACCACAAGGAACTCGATTTCGACCCGCTCGACGACACGAAAATCTGGCCGGAAGAACAATTCCCCATGTTGCCCGCCGGGCGCATGGTGCTCGACCGCAACCCCGCGAACTATTTCGCCGAAGTCGAACAGGTGGCTTTCGGCACGGGCGTGCTAGTCGATGGCCTCGACTTCTCCGACGACAAGATGCTTCAGGGGCGCACCTTCTCTTACTCCGACACGCAACGCTATCGCGTCGGCACGAACTACCTGCAACTGCCGATCAACCAGCCCAAAAAGCACGTCGCCACGAACCAGCGCGACGGCCAGATGGCCTACCGCGTTGACGGCGTCGAGGCGGGCGAGAACCCGCACATCAATTACGAGCCGAGCAGTCGCGGCGGGTTGCGGGAAGCCCCGCGCGCCGGGCGCGACCACACGCCCTACGTCGAGGGCGCGGTCACCCGCCGGAAGATCGGCCGGACGAACGACTTCAAACAGGCGGGCGAGCGTTATCGCACGATGGAAGAGTGGGAGCGCGACGAACTCGTCGGCAACCTCTCGGCCGCGCTCAAGCAGTGCAACCCGGACATACAGGAGCGCATGATCGAACTGCTCACGAAATGCGACGAGGACTACGGGCGGCGTGTCGCCGAAGGCATCGCCGCACGCCCCGTCGCGTCGTCGCAGGACACGCAGGCCACCGCGGCCGATTAACCATCTCCATAGTTAACAACAAGCACGGGGGACTCCACCAAAGTAGAGTCCCCTGTCCTTGTTTCATGCCTTGAACTTCAAATTCGCATGGCGGGCAATGGGCGTCAATCGTAGCTCTGCATCACTTCATGAAAATTCGAGGGCGGCCTGTAAGAGGTGTTCGTTCCGATGATGACCTCTCTGACCGGATCGATCCAGTAGTAGCTGCTGCCGCTTTCGACCTTGTAGGCTTGCCCGGTCTGCGGGTCAACGACGCGCGTCTGGTTGCTCAAAATGTCGCCGCGCTGCTCGTGTATGCGATCCCACGAAGCCCAGCGCGCCTCCTGAGTCTGCCGCCAGAGTTGGGCGGAATGCGCGCGGTAACGCTCATTGTCGGCGGCGATGCGCGCGTTCGTTCCCATTTCGCGCATCATCCACTGGGGGTTGGTATGGACTGTGTTGATGGCGTGCATTGCAACACACTTCGCCCTCGCTCGCGGGCGCGGCGGGAAGTTCTACGGCGCGGGGAAGTGAAGGAGAGAAACGATGAACTAAAGAGATTGATTCATCGGTTCATCGGTTCATCGGTTCAATGAATCAATCAAATATTGAATCAATGAATCAATGGATCAATGAATCAATCTTTCCCAGTTCGTCGTTCCGCGTTCAGCCTTCATCGTTTCTCCAATTGACGCCGTTCTCCCTATCCGTTTAGCATCCCCTTTGAGACGCCCCAACTTTCGCTGCGCGCGGCCGAGAGGATTTCCACCATCACTCGTCAGCAGATTTTAGAACTGTCGTTCCTCGTCATCTTCGCCACCGTCCACGGCTACGGGGCGGCGTGGCTCGCCGTGCGAATGCTGTTCCGGCCGCACCGCGCCGTCAAATTTTTAGGCATCACCATCTGGCCGCAGGGCATGATCCCGCGCCATCGCGAACGGCTCGCCGAAACCATCGGCAACGCCGTCGGCAACGAACTCGTCTCTCACGACACCATCACGGACGCTCTTTTCGAGACCGATTTCTTCCGGCGCAAGGTCGCCGACCTCGTCGGCACATACACGAGCGATCTGCTCGACACGCCGCGCGACTCTTTCATCGAAGCCCTGCCGTCGGCCGTGCGCGCGCCCGTCCTCGACGCCATCAGCGCGCTCCAAATACGCGTCGCCGATTACGTCGCAGGTATTCTGCGCAGCGAAGAGACCGCTTCGGCCGTCAACTCCTTCATTGATCGCCGCGTTGACGAACTGCTCGCGCGCCGCCTGAGCGACGCCATCGACGACGCGACTTACGAGCAGATCGTCGGGTTCGTCGAAGATCGCTTCCACAACATCGTCAACGAGCGCGGCTTCGAGGGGAAGGTGCGCACCTTCATCAGCGCGCGCATCGACGAACTCGCAAACAGCCGCGCCACGCTCGCCGAAGTGTTCACGCCCGACGCCGTCGCCATCATCAAAGAACGCATCGACGCCCAACTCGGCCCCATCGCCGAACACCTCGCCGAGATCGCTTCAAACAAAAAAACGCGCACGCAGATCGGCGCGCTCATCAAGCGCGAGGTCGATGAGTATTACGCCCAGCTCGGCTTCTTCAAAAAAATATTCGTCTCGCGCGAGCGCATCCACGGCGAAGTTGACGAGATGGTCAACAAGACCTTGCCGCGACGCGTGCAGGAATATTTGCGCGGCGAGGCGTTCGCTTCCGAGGCCGAGGCGTTCCTCGATTCGATGATCGACAACCTGCTCGCTCGCCCCATCAATGAGCTCGTCGGCACCATCGCGCCCGACAAGCTGGAATTGATCAAAGAGCAGGTCGCCCTGCGCATCCTCGTCATCGCGCGCGGCGCGGAACTCTCCACGACCGTCTCGGCCTACACCTCTGATGCCCTCGCGCGCGTTCGCCCGCACACCATCCGCGCGCTCCTCGAACACGCCAGCCCCGACTCGGCCGCGCGCCTTAAAAATTTCCTCTCCAGGGCTTTGCTCGGCGCGCTGGCGCGCGAGGACACGGCGCGCACCATCAACGCTATCCTGAGCGCGCAGATCGAACGCCTGCTCGTCGCTCCCATCGGCCGCATCAGCGACCACCTGCCCGCGCAAACGGTCGAACGCGCCTCGCAGTCCCTCACCGAACGCATCACGTCGGCGGCGCGCGAACGCCTGCCCATCGCCATCAAAGAGTTCGACATCGGCCGCATCGTGCGCGCCAAGGTCTCGAACTATCCGGTCGAAAAGTTGGAGTCGCTCGTCCTCTCCGTCGCCCAGCAACACCTGCGCAAGATCGAACTCTTCGGCGCGATCATCGGCCTCTTGCTCGGCCTCTCGCAGGCAATCTATTTCGGCATCAAATACTACCGCGCCGGGCCTTGAAAGTTTTTGGAGGTACACGATGGCTCAAGCAAACATTGACGAAGAAAGAATGAAGGAACTGTTTAAGGACGCGCTCGTCGAACTCTTCGATGAACGGAAAGACCTGCTGCGCGAATTGGTCGCCGACGCGCTCGAAGACGTTGCCCTCGTTCATGCCATCAAAGAAGGCGCGGGCGGGGCGTCTGTCAGTCGCCGGGAAGTCTTTGATCTTTTAGAGGGCGAAGCGTGAAGACGGAATTCAGAGAGAGTTTCGTCCGCGACTTGAAGCGACTTAAAGTCAAGACCGTCTTCGGACAAGTCAAAGCGGCGATTGAGCAAGTTGAACAGGCGGCGACACTTCAAGAAGTGAGCCGCCTGAAACGGTTGACGGGCAGCGGCGGCAATTATTATCGCATCAGAATTGGTGATTACCGGCTCGGGTTGGTCGTCGAGAACGACGCGGCGATCTTCGTGCGGTGTCTTAGCAGAAAAGAAATATACAGATTCTTCCCGTAGGCATCTAACTTGAGAATTACGTCGTGGCCGGCGGATTTGAAGATTAAGACAGAGGACACTGAAGTATGAATTTTTCAGGCAGAAATTTTATCGTCATAATATTACTGGCTATATCTTTCGGCGCGAGTGTGGCGCGGGCGCAGAAACTGGCGTCGCCGTATCGCTCGAACGAGTCCGTGCGCTCGGATAAGTACACGGGCGGGACGATTGAGCGCACGGAATTGGTGGCGGGCGAGCCTGACATCGAGATCACGGTTGACGTGCCCGCTTTTCGCCTCACGCTCTGGCAAAACGGCAAAGAGGTGAAGACTTACGCGGTCGGCGTCGGGAAGAAAGATTTCCCGATCTCGATTGGCGAAAAGCAGGCTTCCGAGATCATCTGGAATCCCGACTGGATACCCCCCAACAGCGAATGGGTGACGGGGCGCAAAGGCATCAAGGCGGGCGAGGTGATCCCGGCGAGCGACCGCAGAAACCCGCTCGGCAAACTGAAAATACCGCTCGGCTACGGCTACCTGATCCATCAGGCCGCAGCCCCGACAGACCTCGGCAATCTCGTCTCGCACGGCTGCATCCGCATGCTCCGCACAGACCTCTACGATCTGGCCGAAAAGATCGTCGCCGCGCGCGCCGTGCCCGTCTCGCCGAAACAGATCGCGAACGCCAAGGCGACGAAGAACACCGTCATCGGCAAACTGGACAAGCCGCTGATGGTTGACATCAACTACGACACGCAGGTCGTCGAAGGCGGCTACCTGCACCTCTACCCTGACGTGTACGAGCGCGGGACGAACACCGTCGAGGCGTTGCGCGCCGAACTGGAATCGAGCGCCGTGGACGCATCGGCGGTTGACGACGCCATGCTCAAACGCATGCTCGCGCGCGTCAACGCGAAGCAGAAATATGTCGTGAGCGTGGAGAGCATCGCATCGGGGCGCGCCCTCGCCGACGGGCGCGTGCTTCCCCTCGTCGGTTCACCGGCGGCGGCGAAGAAGAAAGCTGCGCCCAAGCGACGCGCGGCCTAACGCTTCAACTCCAGCTTCATGCCGGAATGCGACGCTACAAATCCTAAACGCTCATAAAAACGATGCGCGTCAGATCGAGTGTTGTTGGTCGTCAACTGAACCATGTGACATTGTTCTTCACGCGCCCTGATTATTGCCCACTCGAACAACTTGCCGCCTATACCATAACTTCGATATTGCCGGTCAACCCGCACCGCCTCAATCTGCGCCCGCTTACCACCTTGATAAGTTAGATACGGGATAAATGTAAGCTGCAACGTGCCGACTACTACGCTGCCCACTTCGGCAATCACCAACTGGTTATGCGGGTCTCGGTTAATTTCGTCGAAGGCGGCATAGTACGACTGCGGCAAAGGATTCTGATAATTTTCACGCCGGCTTCCGAGCGGATCATCCGCCAGCAAGCGAACAATCTCGGGCACATCATCACGGGTTGCGCCGCGAATAGAGAAGTTAAGCTGTTCCTGGAAAGTGTTCATCATTTAACTCCCACGACGGACACCGGCGCATAACGCCCGGCATCACCCGCCGCGCCTACACAACGTACATCAGAGGCATCGTGGCAGGGCGTCGTGTGCATGCCGTTGTTGGGCGGCACGGGTAAGGCCACACGCTTATTTTTGCTTTGCTACTCGAATGTTAGCGCAAAACCTTCATACCCTTTACGGTGCGTTCGAGAAGTCCTTTCGAGATTTCATCCCAACGGTTGGCGGCGCGACCGCCTGCCCCAACGTCGGCAGCCGTCAATCCCATTTCGCTCAAGTCCTCAATGTAAATAATCATCAGCTCATTGCGCTTTTCCTTATCGATCAAATGGACGAGGCGTTGCGACATAACTTCATCGCTCGCCATGCGATAGCCCTTACTACCTAAAAAAGCGCGGGCGCGATTGCCGTCAGAATCGGGGCGCCCGGAATTGCCCTTGATATTTCTGGCGTAAGCGTCGGCGATGAAGTCGAGTCCGGCAAGATTGACGGTTTTATTGACCCCGTAGTCATAGGTCTCAGTGTTACTCGGCAAGTAACCTTCGAACTGCACCCAGTACATGCGTTTAATGCGACCTTGTTTGTCCGCATCAACAAAGAAATGCTGCTCAGCGCGGGCGACTTCATAGAGGATGAAATTTTGGCCGCCGACGTACTTGAACGCCTTATCGAATTTGAGGCGGAGGGCCGGCACCTCCGACGAGATTAAGACCTGCCCTTTGACGCTGCGCATCTGTTGCCCTACGACGACTGTTTCTTTCGTCGTTTGTGAAGGGGTAACTGATTTGACGTGTGCGATACAGGACGATGTTCCTACGCTCACGAAGGCGGCGATCAAGAATAATACTTTCCTCATCAGTTTTCTCATCACACCTTTTTTGCACAAGAGATTAGGACACGGAATTGGTTACTGTTCCAAATCATTGCCGCTCCTTCTCGGAACACGGTGACTAGGCCGCCCAACGCCCGGCATCACCCGCCGCGCATCCAACGCATCAAGCATTCAAGTCTTGCGAATGACATTCAGGCTGATTCGCGGTCGGATGCATGCCGTTGTCAGGCGGCGGCGGAAGAGGTGCAGCATGTACAATGCGTGTCAATAGGGGCGGGCAGTTGATGCTTAAATCACGTTGGGGCTAACGCTCAACGCGCAGCCCCAACAGGATACCAATCGCAAGGGGTTAATGCCTGAAGAAAGTAGTTCGGGACAATCAATTGCAGCCTGCAAGATACATTCGGCAGGTGTTACGCATCATCAACCCTGAACTGCTAACCCCGGTACTGCGGGAGGTACCCGTGCCGTAGTCATACGTAGAGCTTGTCATCGAATTTGCGACCTCCATACACTTATTATACGCCGCTTGGTCGCACATTCTTGGGACTGCGCTCTGCGTCGATACTGGCGCACTGGCGAACAGGAAGAGGAGAGATTTAGGGAAACTTACGTCGAGGTCGCTGACATCATCGCTAAGATTGTCTCTAACCTCAATCCAGAAGTCGCGCCAAATGCTAAACACCTTAGCTATCCCATACAACCTTGCTGCTTCCGCTTGGCGAGCGCCCGCCCGGTAAAACTTTATATTCTCGGATATAAGCTTGTTAGCTGAGACCCTTCCACTTCCGGCAGCACCAGCGCGGAACGTCGATGCCCACTGAAACCATGCTCTGGCTTCAGTCGATTCTCCGCGCTTTTGATAACGGCGACCAATATTGGTTAATTGCTCTGCTAACTCGTTGAGCAACTCCGCCGCCGAGATATCTTCTTGTGTAGCGGCAGACGCTCTATCAGTAGCAGGCGGCATGAGAAGCACACTAAGAAACATCAGAATCAGGAGTGAGGATGTGAGTGTTTTTTTCATCACTTTCTCCTTCTGCTCAGTTAGTGAGTTTGGAAAGATCGCGCGGGAGTCTATCAGGTAATGAATAAAATACAAGCCGAATGCTACATAAGCGCGTAAAGCCCGGCATCACCCGCCGCCTTGAGCCGTAATCGGAGCATGAGAGCTATCGTGTCGGCGGTCGGGTGCATGCCGGGCGTTGGGCGGCGGCGTTACCAGAGCTTCCACCAAGGGTTCTTCGTTTGCTCTGCACCTTCGGCTTCACTCTCAGCCCACTCGCCCGTCTCTGATCTCACCCACTTCTTCGGGACACCCTCTAGCCTGATCTCCGTGCCCGCAGCGTGGTTAATGAACTCAAGAAGTTCTGGCGCGAACCAAAACCCCTCATCACGCTCCTCGAAGAGCACATGGACGGCATAATCTTCTTTGATCTCGCCAATCACCTCGACACCTGTAACCGAAGGCGTCGTCTCCCCGTGAACATTGCCGACCAAGTTCGCCAATCCCAGTTCCTGCGTCAAAGCGGTTGACCGGATGCGGACATTGTCGCCGAACGAGATTGAATGATCGTTGTGCATGATATTCGATTATCGAGACGCCTAACGCCCGGCATCACCCGCCGCGCACACAACGTATCCAGCACGGCGTCTCGCGGATGAGAGCCGCGCTGTTCGCGGTCGGGTGCATGCCGGGCGTTAGATGGCGCTTGCCACGCGACTTTGCTCCCGTTTTTCACCTTGTTCCTGATGAATCCCGTCTCGGCATGTGTCGGGCAATGCCTATCGTGTGCTTACGGAGTCCGGCACCTTCACGCCGGCGAGGAACTTTTGGGCTTCTACGATCTCGGCCCTCAGGCTATCGGCCTGGCGGCACTGCGCCACGAGTTTTCCGTAGTAAGTCTTCGCCCTCTTCCGATCTGCCGCGAGATTAGCGGCACGCGCCGCGCCGTATAGCCCGTTGAAACGATTGGGGGCGATGCGAAGCGAGGTCTCGAACTCCTGCAAGGCCGCTGCCGGTTGCTTAAGCTCAAGCAGTAGCTCGCCGAGTTGCTCGCGCGCCGGGAGCAGCGTGCCGGGCGTGACGGGGTGTTTTTCAGTCGCGTCATCCAACTCCGCCGCCGCGCGCATCAGGCTGAGTGATTCTTCGTGTTTGCCTTCGGCGTGCGCCAGCCACGCCGCCGCAATCTGACGTTTGATCTCAACCTGTTTGGCCCAATCGTAATCGCCTTTGACTTCGACGATTGCTTGCCGGATGTCAGCTAATTCCTGAACCTCCTGACGCGCCGAGGCCGGGTCGCCGATGCGCGCGAGGCCAATCGCACGCGCGAAGCGGATGTGGGCTTCGGCCCAACGGAAGCGCTCCCACGGGAACGTCTCCATAGTGCCCGGATGCAAAGGCAATTTGGCCGCTTCATTCCATTGCCGCCGTTCGAGCGCGTAGCGCGCGGGGATGGCCGTGAAGGCGTAGGCCACTTTGAGATTCGGCGGATCAACTCTTCGAATCTTGTTCAACTCGTCGAGCACGCCCCCGGCCTGCTTGTCCTGCGCGCCTTGCAGGTAGGCGTAGGCGAGGTAGTCCATCGCGTGAAGCTGCTCATCCCACGCGCCGGGCATACGGTTTCTGACGGCGTACGCTTCCGCCGCCGCCTTGGCGTCGAGGTTTGAACGTATCGCTTCCTGCCACAGACCCATCCGCGTGAAGATGTGTGAAGGCATGTGCTGTGCGTGTGCCGACGCGGGGGCGATCTTGGCGTAACTCCGAGCGGCCGGCAGCGCCAGGGGCGCCAACGCCGGATAGTCGTAACTGTGAATCAGGTAGTGCGCAACGCCGGGATGCTGCGGCTCGCGCGCCAGTACGCCGTTCAAAATCCGGGCGGCCTTCTTTTCGTTGAGATAACTCTTGTCGCTCGCCATCATGCCCTTTGCGATGAGCGTCAGCGAGTAGAAGACTCCGGCTTCACGGTCTGACGGGTAACGCCGGTGGAGTTGCTCCATCGCGTCGCTATAGGCGAGCACGCGCGTCCGGTGATCGAGTTTGTCAGAGTCTTTGTAAAAAAGCTCTATCGCCGCGATGTAATCTCGCTCGCGCTGCGTGCGTGCGCCGACGGACTTGGCCTGTTCGATGGCTTCCCGCCCCCTCTTCAACTCCGCCGCGGTCGGCGGCGCCCAGATCGGATGGTAGTTGCTCATCGCGACGCTCCAGTAACCCATGCCGCATCGCGGGTCGGCGACGGTAACTTCGGTGAAGACCTTTTCGGCCTCTTCATACTCGAAAGAATGGAGCCACGCGACTGCGCGAGTGAATTGCTTCTGGGCTTTGGCAGTACAGGAGACAGGGAAGTTGACCCGTCCGAGCTTTTCTGAATGTTCGTGTTGATGCTGATGGGTCTCTTGCGCTTTGGCCGAGGACATGTGACAGAAACAGGCCACCAGAAGGGATGCGGCTAACCGTGCGGCGAACAGAAGAATGCGTTTCATAGATACTCCTCCTTTCAGGAAGCAGCAGAACGAGAAGGCAGGGCTATTCGAAACGGGTCGGGGTTAACTGCTTTTATGCTAAAGCCGGCGGCATGTCAATATCTGTTTAGTCTGACCGCTTATCACTTTTGAGAAGAGAATAAGGAAAGGGTTCACAGCCTGTGGTAGAAGTTGGACTGTCTAAGAACAACTCACTACCGGAGACAGGCCATGAACCCACTGAGAAGATACCCCGTCCTCGCCTCGCTGTT
>DASQMC010000023.1:0-5631 GCA_035645695.1 Pyrinomonadaceae bacterium | reverse complement strand
CAGAAGCGGACCTGGCGCGCGCCGAGTTCGGGGCGGCTGTAGAAGGAAGAGCCGGGGACGCACGCGACGCCGACCTCGCGGATCATGTGGCGCGTGAACTCCACGTCGTCGCGGAAGCCGAAGTCGGTGATGTCGGTCATCACGTAGTATGCGCCGTCGGGGCGGAAGACGCGGAACCCGGCCTCTTCGAGAATGGGCAGAAGCAGGTCGCGCCGCGCGATATAGTCAATTTGCAAGTGCTCGTAATAGGCGGGCGGCAGGCGCAAGGCCATCGCCCCGGCCGCTTGCAGCGGGGCGGCCGCGCCGACGGTCAGGAAGTCGTGCACCTTGCGGATCGCCGAGGTGATGGCGGGCGGCGCGATGCAGTAGCCGACGCGCCAGCCCGTCACCGAGTAGGTCTTCGACATCGAGTTGACGATGACGGTGCGCTCGCGCATGCCTTCCATTTGCGCCATCGAGACGTGTTCGATTTGTGCGTCCGCGCGCGGGTAGAGGATGTGCTCGTAGATTTCGTCTGTGAAGCAAAGCGCGTCGTGTTCGCGGCAGAGCGCGGCGATGAATTCGAGTTCGTCGCGTGTGAAGACTTTGCCGGTCGGGTTGTTCGGGTTGCAGATGATGATGGCTTTGGTGCGCTCGTTGAAGGCGCGGCTGAGTTCGTCGCGGTCGAACGTCCAGTCGGGGGCGCGCAAGGGGACGTAGCGCGGGCGCGCGTCGGAGAGGATGGCGTCGGGCGCGTAGTTCTCATAGAACGGCTCGAAGATGACGACCTCCTCGCCGGGATCGACCGTCGCCATCATCGCCGCGATCATGCCTTCGGTCGAACCGCAGGTGACGGTCAGTTCCGTCTCCGGGTCAACGTCGAGTCCGAGATACCACTTCGTCTTCTCGGCAATCGCCTCGCGGAAATCGCGCGCCCCCCAGGTGATCGCATACTGGTTTACGTCCTGCTCGATGGCGCGCATCGCCGCCGCTTTAATTTCGGCGGGCGCGGGAAAATCGGGGAAGCCTTGCGAGAGGTTCACCGCGCTATGCTTGATGGCCTCGCGCGTCATCTCGCGAATGACCGACTCGGTGAAGCGTGTGGCTTTCTCGGAGACGTGGCGGCGCGGCGGTGTTGTCGAGGCGGGTCGTGTCATGTAAATTGAACTCGTTGCGAACGATGACCGGAAATAGTTTAAACGCTCAAGCCGTGATGCTCGCACAGAAGACGGGCTTCGCGCAAACTCGAAATCTTCGGCCATGAGTGAAGAGAGCACAGAGAGCAAATGCCCGATGGGCAACCGACCGTGGCTGGCGACTTTTCTGGCGGTCGCGTTTCTACTGGTTGTGGTGGCGAGGAAGTTAGGTTTATTTTAGCGGGCGGCAATTCAAAAGTTCTTCCATTCTCCCTTTTTGAGAGGTAACACCCCCAATGCTTCTACGCGTCCTGCGCTTCGTGCGCCTCCCCCTGGTTCTGCTGCTGATCTGGACAATCGCGCGTTTCTCCCTCGGTCTCATGGGCACGCCTTACGCGCCGCGCGGAAACGCGATGTTCTCCGTCGTCGTGATGACGGTCATCACCGCGCTCATCTATGGCGCGCTGTCGCATCGCGTCGGCAACTTCAACTGGGTGGGCACGATCCTCTGCGGCGTCGTGATCGGGCTGTTCTCGCAAATACTGATCTTCACAGCCACGCTCATCAGCTACGTCGCGAACGTTGACACCTACTTCACACACTGGGATGCGCTGAACATTCCCGAAGGCACGACCATACCAATGGGGAAGGCGTTGGCGACGCGCGCCGGGGGGCTAATCGCGGGGCCGATCATGGGCACTGTTATGGCGCTCATCGGACGCGCAGTGTTCGGCAAACTCGCGCCGCGTTGTCATGAAGCGGGCGATGGGGCGCGGCTGCCCTAGAGCGGTTTGCATATGAGTTTACCGCGATAAGCAATTGGCTTGTCCCTACCCGTGTGCTTACATCACCGTGCGGGCAGGAACAAGCCCTATCCCTATAGATATTTTGTCGTTGGTAAGCTGAAACGAAAACTGCTCTAAATGGTCGTAGTCGTATGAGCGCGAGAGCGATCGCGTCAGGGCTTGGCGGAATCTCGCATCGCTTGCCCGGTCCTTTTCAAGGAATGACCGCAATCCTCACTGTGTTTGAGACAAGCGGTTGCGCCCAGACCGGGACTGGCAAAGTTTCGCGCTCTGCCTCTGTCCAACGCAAAGCCTCTACTTCATGGTAAGTAGCTACCAGCCGGTATTGCCCGGGGCGAAGTGTTATGTTACCGGCATCCTTCTGCCCATAGATCATTCTCGGTTGAAGCTGAACGTATTCTTGCGCCAACTTTTCGGCTATCGTCGTGCCCGGTTTCCATATCGAAGCGGCTGCACCGCGACCTATCGGAGCCTCTCTTCTTTTCTCATCGGTTATTTGTAACTCGATGTAGTGAAACGACTCGGTAATGAAAAATTTGCCCAATTCTTTTCCAACATAGTACGCCCTGTCTTGTGACATGTTCTCTAAATAGGCGGTGAGTTCTATTGGCTCACCAGCGCGATATGTTCTTCTCGATGTTTGAAGAACCAGACGGATCGGAGTTGGACTGCTGCTGTTGTTTGCAGCGCGTTGAAGTGCGATTGTCACTGGCGGCTCTTGCGTATAGACAAGTCCCAAGACGATAACCCAAGTAAATACTTGTTTGGCAGCCCGCCTGAGCAAGTTGCTTCTATTGGCTAGCTCCGTAGGGATCAGCAGTCCGACACGCTTTAGTGATTCTCGCATAGTCGTTCACATCCGTTCCTCCGTAGCCTCTGTTACGGTTTAGAGCGGTTTGCATATGAGTTTACCGCGATAAGCAATTGGCTTGTCCCTACCCGTGTGCTTACATCACCGTGCGGGCAGGAACAAGCCCTATCCCTATAGATATTTTGTCGTCGGTAAGCTGAAAGGAAAACCGCTCCAGCTCGCGAGCGGCGCGTCCTGGTGCGGGGCGGTTTGCGCAATCGTTTGTTGACTGCCGCGCCGTTCTTATTGTTCCTCTCCCAACTCATCTTCGCCGGGTGTGGCGCGACGGGGGCGCACGACCGTGCCGCTTGCGGGCGACGCGGGCGCGGCGGCGGCGGGCGCGCTCGTCCCGCTCGCCGTGGGGCGCACGGCGCGCGCGCCGACTTCCGCGCGGAAGCGTCCGGCCTCGTCGTAGAGCCGTTTGTATTGCAAGGTGTTCCTGACGACGCCCTGCACGTAGCCGCGCGTCTCGCGGAAGGGCACGGCCTCCGCCCATTCGTCCATCTCGGCGGGGAGTTCGGCGCGCCAGCGCACGGCGCGACCCGGCCCCGCGTTGTAAGCGGCGGCGACATACTCGATGCGCCCGAAGGTGTCGAGTTGATCGCGCAGGTAGCCCGTGCCGATGCGGATGTTGAGTTCGGGGTCGGAGAGCAGCACGTCGCGCGTGATGGCGCGCGTGATGCCGTACTTGCGCGCCGTGCGTTGCGCCGTCTCAAGCAGCAGTTGCATGAGGCCGTAGGCGTTGGCATGAGACGCGGCGCGCGGGTCGAAGACCGACTCCTGACGGATCAGCCCGGCGATGCGATACGGATCAATGCTGCGCGCCCGCCCCTCGCGCGTGATCGCATCCCAGTAGGCCAGCGGGTAGAACACGTCCCACTCCTCGCGCGTTAGTTCCTCCGGCTTCATCTGCGAATAATCGGGATAACTTTTTTGCAGCGCGACGAACGCCTGCAAGTTCTGTTCGCGCGTGCGGTAGATGCGCGCCTTCGCGAGATTCAGGCGCGGGCTGCGCGGCGCAGACTCCAAAACTCTATTCACTTCTTCGAGCGCATACTCGTCCAATCCGACGGCGTTCAACTCGTCGGCTTTCGCGAGCGGTTCGTCCGCCTCGGCCGTGGCCGTCTCTTCGGCCACCGAAACCGTGCCGAGGTTCGCGACGGCGCGCGCGATCTGTGAGTCGGGCGCGAAGTCCACCGCGCCCGCGTTCGTGCGCTTCAACACGTCCAGCCGCTTACGCGCGAGGTCGCCGTACCAGTTGGCGTCGTAGCGTTGCTGCATCGCTTCGTAGAGGGCGCGCGCGTCGGAGAGTTTGCCCGCGCGTTCGGCGTCGCGCGCCGCCCAGTAGCCCGCGCGCCCGCGATTGTCGGTGTTGCGGTCGGCGTAGAGGGCTAGATGTTCGAGCAGGAGGCGCGCGCCCTCCGCGTAGTTCTTCGACTCGTGCGCCGCCCACGCGAGTTCAAACTGCGCCTGCGCCACTTCTGTCGCGCCGGGATAGGCGGCGACCGCCGCGCGGAAAAAGTTTACGGCCTCGATATTGTTCTTCGCATCGCGCGCGATCAGCCCGGCGGCGGCGAGCGCGCGGCGCGTGTAGGCGTGGTCGGGGAAGGCGCGGCGCATCTCCGCGGCGACCGAGCGCGCCGCCTCCCACTGTCGCGACTTCGCATGAGTTTGCGCGAGATAGTAGAGGGCTTCGACGCGCGCCTCACCGGCCGAGGCGGGCACGGCGTTCAAGGCCGCGACCGCTTCGGGCAAGCGATTCGTCCCGGCGTTGAAAGCGGCGATGCCGCGACGCAACTGCGAGGGCGCGTCCGCCGTCGCCGGGAAGCGCGCGAAGGCGTCGCCGAAAGCGGCGGCGGCGTCGCTGTAACGCTTCGCTTCGTAGAGTTTGTTCGCGCGCGTGGTGGCTTCCGCGAGCGAAGCGGGCGCGAGAGTAGATGCGAGGCGCGTGAGCGCGCGCGCGGCTTCGACTGTTTCGGGCGCGGCGGGAGCGAAGAAGTAGGCGCGCCGGTAGGCGGCGAGCGCGCGATCGGCGTCGCCCGCCTGTTCGTGTGCTTTAGCCGAGACGAGAAGCGCGCCCGCGTCGTCGGCCTCCGACAAGTTTTTGACGAGCAGCGGCACGGCCGCCGCCGCGTTGTCTTGCAGGGCGAGTTCGGCGTTACGCAAGGACGCCTCGCGCGCGCGCATGGATTTCGGGTAGTCGCGCACGAGTTGTTCGTAGGCGGCGCGGGCTTCGGTGCGTCGCCCTGATTTGGCGAGCGCGTCGGCGCGCAAAAGGAGCGCGTAGTCGCCGAGCGCGGTTTGCCTGCGCAAGGCGTTCGAGTCGAGCAGCGAGGCCGCGCCCGCCGGATCGCCCGACGCGAGTTTGATGCGCGCGCGCAGAAGCAGCGCGAGCGCGCCCGGCGTGGTGTTCGCGTGTTGCGTCTCGATGGCCGCAACCGCGCTCTCCGCGGGCAGCGTGACGGGCGGGTTCGCATGCGTCAGCGCGCGGAGGCGCTCGATGGCTTCCGCGTCTCGGGCGCCGTGCCGCCCCTGCTGCTGCGGCGCGCTGCAACTCGCGCTCGCGAACGGCAAGAGCGCGACCCCTGAGACGGCGATCATGGAGATGACGGACATGAAGACGATTTGATAGCGGCGATAAACTTTTTTCAAAACTTTTACATTCTCCCCCGCGAGACAAATCCCTCGCGCGTTTGATACGGACGCATGAAACTTAAACTAGGGTCTGATGAAGTTAAGCACAATTTGATGGGTGCTAAACTTCTGACGTGCAAAGGCTAAACCGCTATTATCGCCGTTCTCGAATCGCGGAAGCTAAATTCCGCCTCTTGATTCGATACTTTGCACTCGATTTACACGC
>DASQMC010000022.1:0-89996 GCA_035645695.1 Pyrinomonadaceae bacterium | reverse complement strand
CATCCACCTCGACATCACCGTCCTTGAACGGTGATTGACGTTCACATTCGTCAGCGATGCGCTGGCGGATTTTGCCAAAGATCGTGATGACTGAGCGATGCGAGATGCCAGTCAACTGTGCTGCATCAGCGGCGTGTAAATCGAGTGCAAAGTATCGAATCAAGAGGCGGAATTTAGCTTCCGCGATTCGAGAACGGCGATAATAGCGGTTTAGCCTTTGCACGTCAGAAGTTTAGCACCCATCAAATTGTGCTTAACTTCATCAGACCCTTACGATTTACGATTCACTATTTACCAACTATGGCCGTTACGCGAACGCAGAAAGAGATCAGGCAGCGCGCGCCGCTGTGGTTGCTGGCGCTGCTCGGTGTGAATCTGGCTTTGATGTCGGTAACGGCGCGCGACGAATCGGGACACAAGCGTCTGATTCAGGTGTGGGCGCAAGCCCTTGCCTCGCCGGTGCAGGGACTCTTTTCCGGCGCGACGGGCGCGGGCACGGGCTTTTTCCAGCACCTCGGCAGCCTCAACCGAGCCGCCACCGAGAACGAAGACCTAAGACGCCGCCTCGCCGCCACCGAGACCGAACTGCGCGCGGCGCAAATGTCGCGCGACGAGAACGAGCGGCTCCGGGGACTCCTCGATTTCAAGGAAAAAAGCGGCTACCAGACCGTCACGGCGCGCGTCATCGCACGCGACCCGTCCGAGTGGTTCGACTCCGTGATGATCAATCGCGGCAGTTCTTCCGGCATCGAGAGAGACATGCCGGTCGTGACGCACGAAGGCATCGTCGGGCGCATCATCGGCGTCAGCCCGGTCACGTCGCAGGTGCTCCTGATCACGGATGAACGCTCGGCCGCCGGAGCGGTCGTCAGCCAGCTCGGCACCTCTCAGGCGATGGGTTCGGTGCGCGGTTACGGCCGCAACGGCCTGCTCGACATGCGCTATGTCTCCGGGCTGGAAGCGGTCAAACAGGGCGACATGGTCGTGACGACGGGGCAGGACAGCATTTACCCGGCGGGCTTGAGCGTCGGGCAAGTGGTGGAGTTCAAGCAGGGGTCGGCCACCTCCCCACACGAGATCAAAGTTAAACCGAGCGCGCGTTTGAATTCACTCGGAGAGGTCGCGGTGCTGCTCTATCACCCGCCGCCGCGCACGCCGCCCGCCGCTGCACCCGTAGCCGCACCGTCGAACATTGACAGAGAAAGAAAGTAACTCGTGAATCGCAAATCGCGAATAGAGAAAACCCGCTTTAGTCTATTTACGATTTACGATTCACGATTCACGAGTTATGAGACTGAAGATCGCCGTTTGTGTCGCGCTCGCCGTTTTGTTGCAGACGAACTTGCGCCTCGTCTGGACGCCGCTGGTTCACCTCGATCTGCCGCTCATCGTCGTCACCTACTTTGCGCTCCGGCGCGACGTGGTGCAGGCTCTCATCGTCGGGTTCGTGGCCGGACTCGCCACAGACTTTTTCAGCAAGGGGCTGCTCGGCGCGAACGGGTTTTCCAAGACGCTCATCGCCTATCTCATCGCCGCGCTCGTAACGCGCGTGATGCTCGACAACCCTCTGGCGAGAATCCCCGTCTTAGCTGGTGCGGTTGCGCTTGATGCCATCATCATCGTGTTGCTCCACCGCATGCTCGGTCAGCCGTCGCTCGTGCCCTTTGCCGAAACGGCGGCCTACAAGATGATCGCGACCACCATCGCCGGCACTTTCATCTTTTACATGTTCGACATTTTCTTTAGCGACCGTGGACGCCAACGTCGCCAATTCGCCTTCCGCCGCCGCGCCGCGCGCCGCAGTCTGGTCAGCCGGAGGTAGTAAACAGTGACAGGTGACGGGTGACAGGATAAAATCCCCTGAGGGAACTTACTTGACCATCTATTCCAACCTGTCACCCGTCACCTGTCACTTGTCACTTGTCTTATGAAATTCCACGACGAATCGCAAAATTTGCGCGTGCGGCTGCGGATCATTCAGGTGATCGTGTTCGTGCTGCTGGCCGTGCTGGGCGTGAGGCTCTACTTCCTGCAAGTCGTACACGGCTCGTATTACGCCGAGCGCGCGGAGAACCAGCGCGTGCGCCTGCTGCCCATCCCGGCGCAGCGCGGCACGATCTTCGACCGCCACGGGCGCATACTCGTCGATTCGCGACCGATCTACAACGTCATCCTCTCGCGCGAGGAGATGAAGGGCAAGGATTACAGCGCGCTCGTCGCCCCGCTCTCCGCCGCGCTCGACATTGACCCCGAGTCGTTGCGCACCCGCTTCGACCAGATCAAATCGCAGCCCGCCTTCGAGTCGATCATCATCAAGCAGAACGCGACAATGGCCGACATCCAGTGGGTCGAGGCGCGGCAGGCGTTTGAACACCCGGAACTGCGCATCGAGCAGCAACCGCAGCGTCGTTACCCGGAAAACGGCGTGCTGGCGCACGTTCTCGGCTACGTGGCCGAAGTCAATCCGAAGCAGTTGGAGCGCGAGGAGTACAGGGCGAAGGGTCTCAAGCCGGGCGACATCATCGGGCAGGAAGGACTGGAAGCCACCTACGATAACTACCTGCGCGGGCGCGATGGCTACCGCAAAGTGGTCGTTGACAGCCGCGGGCGGATTCAGGACGAGATCGAGAAAATGCCGCCGCAGCCCGGTCAGGACATGGTGACGACGATTGATCTGGATTTGCAGGAGAAGGCCGAGGAGCAACTGCGCAACTCGCCTTCCGGGCGCGGCGTGATCATCTCGGTTGACCCGCGCAACGGCGAGATTCTCGTGATGGCTTCCGCCCCCACCTTCGACCCGAACCTCTTCTCCCAGCGCATCTCCACCAAAGCGGGACGCGCCGAATATGCCGGGCTAATCAGAGACCCGAAACGCCCGCTCTACAATCGCGCCATCCGTGGCCGTTACCCGCCCGGTTCGACCTGGAAGATTCCGATGGCCGTGGCCGGTCTGAAACAGGGGCAGATCACGACGGAGAACTCCGGCCTCGTCTGCGGCGGCGGCATCACCGTCGGCAACAAGTTCACGCGCTGCATGGGGCATCACGGCACGCCCGAGGTGCGCACGGCGATCAAGCATTCCTGCGACGGTTATTTCTATCGCCTCGGCCTGAAGATGAAACTCGAAGGCATCATGGAGATGGTGGACGAGTTCGATCTCAACAAACGCACGGGCGTCGATCTGCCGCACGAGTTGATTAGCTGGACGCCCTCGCGCGAGTTCAAAAAGAAGTTCCAGCCGAAGGCCGCCGAGTGGGGCGATATAGACACGGTGTTCGCCTCCTTCGGGCAGGTTTACGAGAACATGACGCCGCTCTCGATGCTGCGCACGATTGCCGGCATCAGCGTCGGCGGCCAACTCTACGTGCCGCACCTTCTGAAAGAGGTGCGCGCGATCCCGGCGATGGGCGAAGCGGGCAAGTTCGATTATCGCCCGGCGCGAGAGGCGCGCACCTTCACGCCGCTCGACCAGTCGCGCCCCAACCCGAAAATCGTGCCCATTGCGCCTGATCATCACCGGTTGGTCGTCGAAGGCATGTGGCAGGTGGTGAACGCGGGCGGCACGGGCGGCGCGATGCGGATAGAGGGCTTTGACGTGGCGGGCAAGACCGGCACGGCGCAGGTCGTCTCGCTCGGCAAGGACGTGGGCGAGAACAAAGACCATTCGTGGTTCGTCGCCTACGCGCCCGCCCACAACCCCGAAATCGCCTCTATCGCGCTCGTCGAAAACGTGGGCTTCGGCGGCAAGTTTGCGGCCCCCGCGTCGAGAGCCGTCTACGAGGTTTACTATCGCAAGACGCGGCCGGACGCACCGCAGCCGGAAGGCGCGCAGAGCAAGCCCGTGATTCCACAGGGCGAGCTTCACTAAGCACTCAACCGTCAGCGCATCCAACCTGATCCGCCGACGGCCGATAGCTGACAGCTTACAAGTTTTATGGTCGCAATTTTAGAAAAAGGCCGCTTTCGTGATTTCGACTGGTTGCTGACGCTGCTGGCGACGGGCATCGTTTTCTTCGGCACGTGGCAGATTCACAACGCGCAGCCGCTTGAGAATTACTGGAAGAAACAACTTATCGGGCTGGGCATTTCGCTCGTCGCTCTCTTCGCCGTGGCCTTCACGGACTACCGCAAGCTCGTACACTTCGCGCCCGCCTTCTACCTGTTCGGCCTCTTCCTGCTCGTGATCGTGCTGATTCCCGGCATCGGCATCAGGATCAACGGGCAGCAATGCTGGATCAGGATGCCGGTCGTCGGCCAGTTTCAGCCGTCCGAGTTCGTCAAGATTCCGACCGTGCTGATGTTGGCCTACTACTACAGCAGGCATCGGTCGGGGGCGCTCGGTTGGATGGAGATCGCCGTCGGCGTCGGCATCCTCGCCCTGCCCATCGGATTGATCCTGCTTGAACCGGATGCCGGGCAGGTCATCACTTACCTGCCGCTGCTTGCCGTCGTCCTCTTTCTGTCGTCAGTTCGGATGTGGCTTGTCCTCTCCGCCCTCGCCCTGAGCGTGGTGCTGATTCCAGCGGCCTACGTCGTCGGCGTCAGAACGGGCAAGATCAAGAACTACCAGCAGCAACGCATTCAAGCCATCCTCGACCCCGAAAAAGCCGACCGGCGCGGCTATGGCTACCAGACTTATCAATCGATCCTCTCGGTCGGCAAGGGCGGCGTGGCGGGCACGGGCGGCGGCTCGACCGAATACTCGCAGAGCCGTCTGAAATTCCTCCCCGAACCGCACTCGGATTTCATCTTCGCAGTGACGGCCGAGCGCACCGGCTTCATCGGCTCGATCCTCCTGCTCGTCGCCTACGCCGTGTTGCTCTCGCGCCTTTTGATGGGCGCACTGCGCGCGCCCGACCGCGCCGGAATGCTCGTCATCATGGCAATCGTCGGCGGGTTGGCGTTCCAGATTTTCATCAACGTCGGCATGGCGCTCGGCATCCTGCCCGTCATCGGCGTGCCGCTCCCGATGATGAGCGCGGGGCTCTCCTCAGTCCTCGCCACCTTCATCGCCATCGGCTTCGCCGTCAGCGTCCAACTGCGCCGCTTCGTCAACTGACAGGTCTGCACTCAACTTCAAGGGTAAGCGCGAACGGCACGGTGAACTTACGAGTTCCCCGTGCCGTTCGCGCTTACCCTTGAAGTTGAGCGGGTAAAAAGACGCCTACTCCGTGGCGCCGTCTCTGCGCTTTTTGCGCATGCGCAACGCCGCTCCTGCCAGCCCCGTGCCCAGCAGGATGAGCGTGGCGGGTTCGGGCACGGGTTGAAGCTGCCCGCGAATCTCGCCGCCCGGAAAGGCGTTGCTGTGGATGTTGAAGTAGGTCTGTCCCGCTTGAAGGCCGTTGAGCAAAGCAAGGCGCGCTCCTTCCACCGTGCCGCCGTTCGCGTTGATGAAGGCAGGGTTATAAGAGGAAGCGAGCGTGAGATCGAAAGTGTTTGTGTAAGCGCCGGAGGTGACGCCGGAGGGAAAGCCCGGAAACGTCGGAACCGGCGTGGCGACACCGGCGGTTCCCGTCGCCGGGGCGCAACAGTGTATGTGCGCGGCGGTCACACCGCTCGGCGAGCCGTTGGCCGTCGTACTCACCAAACCGCTGAAGCTGACGTTGACGGTCATGATGTTACCGTCCACTGTGACAGTGGCGAAGCCTGTGCCGGGAGAATTCGCCGGGTTCGGCCTTTCGTTCGCGCCGGAAAGCGTCGCCGTGAAGACCAGCGGGTCTGCTTTCGCCACCCCTGCAAACGCCGCAAAGGCCGCCACAAAGACGAGAAGGGCAACTATCCTCTTCATCACACACCTCTTTCTGTGAATCAACTTATTGCCGCACGGTTAGGACGGGAAAACTACTCTCTTTCAGATTCCGAGTCAATATTTTTTCGCTCTGACCGCTTATCACTTTTGGGGAGCGGTCAACCACTTGAAGACTCTGAGTCGTGGTGGCAGCAGGCGCTCTCTTACAAACCGGGTGGTGAGATTAAGTTGCCGCGACATTCGCTGTTAAAAGCGTCTCATCAAGAGCATCGCAATAAAATCTTATGCAACCGAGATGCACGAAACTCAAATGATTTTCCGCGTGATAGTCGAAGCGCGGCTCTTGAAAAAAAGCCGGCTTCTGATAGAATCGGATTTACATGGCGGGTTTACCTCAAATGGCCCGTCGCCGCGCAAGGTGGGTGTCTTGCGCGACCTCATGATCCTCAAAAGATCGTGTGGTGGGCGGCACCGAAGTGAGAATCGGTGCCGCTTTTCCATTTCCGTATCTATGGGAATTACACTCGCCCTCGCCTTCATGTCAGCCGCGGCAGACCCCGCCATATTGCGCCAGCCTGCGCAGGGCAAGCCGAACGACGGCGGAATCCAACAATGCCATGCAGTCTACCTGCGAAATAGCGTCGCCCCGCGCGCTCCCCGCCCATCTGCCAACGGTACCCTCACCCGTGTAGGTTAACTCCGGCAACGGGTGGGACGTTCGCGCACCCGGCAAAGCGTGTCCGGCTATGAATCCTTTCCTGATTCCTCTCCCAAAGTGATAAGCGGTCAGTTTTTTCGCGGGCGAGAGGCTGCGGACGACTAACTTTCATCACGCCGGTCGATAAGCGTTGAGGGGCGACGTGACATCCGCACGCCGCCCCTTGATCTTCGTGTGCCGCCGCGAAACTTTTCGCCGCCTTTAAGACTTCTTACCCTTCGGCGCGGGCTTCGCGGCAGGCAACGCCGCAGGCTTCGTCGCGGGCTTCGCGGGCGCGGGCTTCACGTCTTTCGGAAGCACTGTAGGAGTCGCCAGCGGGGGCGTCGCTCCCGGCGGCGCGATCCAGAGTTCGACGGTCGGCCGCTCGCGATAGCCGCCGACGCCGGACAACGTGCGCGCGCCGTCGAGTTTCCGCGTGTTGATAGTGTAATCGGTCGCGTTGTCGGCGGCTTTCTGCGCGTCGGCGGGTTGGCTCGTGCGGCCGCCATAGGCGATGAGGTAGCCCTGCGCCGCCGGGTCTTGCTGTAGTGCGAGGACAAACCTGTCGAGTTGCGCCTTGTTCGCGCTCAGGTCGTTTGTAACGTATTCGCCGAACTTGACGGCCGGCGCGCTCTTTTTGGCGATGCCGGTCGTGCAGGAGTTTGAGGTGCGGCACTCGCGCGGGAAACCGCCCACGTCAACCGTCGCCGTCACGGTCTGCCCGCCGATGCCCGTCGTATCTACCTTGATTGAGGAAGTGCCCTGCCCCGAACTGATCGTGCCTGCCGAGACCGTCCAGTTGAAGGTCGGGGTCACGCTCGGGTCGCCGCCGCTCACGTTCGCCGTAAACGTCAGGGCGTCCTCAAGGTTCTCGGCCGCCGTGTCCGGGCAGGAGACCGAGACTGTAGGACACTGCTGTTCGGCGGAAGCGGTCGCGGCGGGCGACAGCGGTGGCGCGGCCGAGGCGGGGGCGTTCGCGCCGCCGTGCGAGATCAAAGCCAGCGCGGCGAACAGCAGCAGCATGGGCGCGGACAGACGACCATAGTTGAGTTTCATATTTATGCTCTCCTGATACGAGTTGGAATTTTTGAATCGGATATGCGTGGCGAGGCCCGCGCGGAAGATGAAGCAGGGGAAACTCGGCGCGCCGCGTCGTCTTGAATTACGCGCGAGCCATTATCTCCGAAATCTTCCGCAGGTCAACGTCGCCGCATGCCGGTCGTGCGCCGCAGGTGCGAAGCGGCGACGCGCGCTGCGGCGTGCGCCCCAGACGCCGTAGCGCGCGTCTTTACTCGCGTTTCGCAGGGGCGTCGGTTATACTCCCCGTGCCTCGTCCCAGCCGGATTTACCGGCGCGGTGCGGACGCGCTTTTGAGTCTCGATAAGATTCAATCTCGCACCCCGCTAGAAGACGAGACGATTTTTTAACAGCGTCGCGGGCAACGGTTCCGCGATGGTTGATGAGATGTTTGAAGCCGTTGACGGCCGCGTGGGGCGCGCGTTTGAACGCACCCGACGCCGGAGGCCGTCCGCTGTTGCTTGCGAGAGTCAAGAAACGTCAGGCCGGAGGGTGACATGTCCGCGCGGCGCGATTTATACGCGCGCCGCCGTTGTCAACCGCGCGCCGCCCGCGTCTGCTCTCACACGCCGCACGCCCAGACGGCTCGACGGAGTTTCAGGTGAACAGTTCAAATCGCTTTTCCGCTCAGGCGGAAGCGGCGCACGTTACGGCCGGGCACACGCTGCCGTGGCAACGTGAAGCCCGCTTTCCTCCTATCGCCGCAGAACAGTCGTTTGTCTTGAGCACGAGTCTCACCGTCGGCCTCAAAATTCCAACTCATCTAATCTTCCACACGCGCCCGACGCTTCGGCGGCGTCGCCGCTTCCGTCGCGAGGTACCGAACGCCCGCGCCCGACACTGAACAATACAAGCGAGCGCGCACACGCCAGTCGCCCGCACTATTTCCACACCACGCCCGCCGCTTTTCGCATGGCGAAAGACGCGCCGGAGGATCGCATCAGGAGTCAAAATTTTTCTCATGTCGAAAGAATTAATCGTTAGCGTCAACGGGCGCGAAAAGAAGATCGCCATCATCGAGAACGGCAAGGTCACGGAGTTTTACATCGAACGCGGCGAGGACGGTCAGGGGATCGTCGGCAACATCTACAAGGGGCGCGTCATGCGCGTGTTGCCCGGCATGCAGTCGGCCTTCGTCGACATCGGACTGGAGCGCGACGCATTCCTCTACGTCTCCGATTTCTTCGACGAGGAAGAAGAATTTGAACGCATCGTCGTGGACAAGAAGAAGACGGAGGGCGCGGACGATGCCGCCGCCGCACGCGCCGCCGCCGAGAAGATCGAACGCTCGCGCCTCGAACGCGAACGCCAGATGGAGTCTGCGCAGGAACGCGCGCAGCCCGGCATCGGCGAGGGCGTAGACGAGGAAGACGAGGAAGACGAAGAGACGGAGAGCGCGCAGGTGCAGCCCGTCGCGGCACAGATCGCGACTACAGCGCCAATCGCAACGTTTGCCGACGCAGAGGAAGCAGACACGACGGATACCGGACAACGCGGCAGGCGCGACCGCAAACGGCGCGGCGAAGGCGGCCGCGAGAGTTTCGGCCGCGAAAGTTCCGGCCGCGAAAGCTCCGGCCGCGAAGTCGGAGCGGCGGCCTCGGCCGGGGGTGGTAGTGGCGGCAGTTCGCAATCGCCTGCGACGAGTTTTTCCGAGGACGTGCAGGCGCGTCTCTCGGCGCGCGAAGAGATCAACACGCCTTTCGTCGCGGCGGACAATTCGTTCGAGCGCGTGGTTGACGACGAGGCCGCCGTGAATAACGGCGAGATGTTCAAAGACGCGCGCGTGCAGGAACGTCTGACGGATCAGATTCACGCCATCGAGTTCGACATGGAAACAACGACGGAGGCCGAAGTCGGCTCGCTGCTCTCTTCCGAAAACATCTCCGCCGCCGGCTCCTTCGAGCGCATCGCCGACGACGAAGAGGAGACGGATGCCCCGCGCACCGTCGATGCCGTCCAACCGGCTGTGGCCGCCTCGGTGTCGGCTTTCATTGACGACGAGAGTGAAGGCTCCGCGCTGACCGGCGCGCAGGCGCAATCGTTCGAGCGCGTCAGCGACGACGGTGAGGCGGGCGCGGAGGGCGTGCCACCGGCAACGAGCGACGAGGCGACCGCTCCCGCGCGCGCCGGCAAAGCGAGCAAATCGCGACGCGGCAGCAGCAAGGGGAAGAAGGCTACGACGACGACGGCGGGCGACGAGACGACCGGCGAAACTTCCGGCGAGACGACACCTGCCGAAACGGCGACGACCGAGGAAGCCGCCACAGCGACGACCGAGGAAGCCGCCCCGAAGAAGGGCGGCCGTTCGCGCGCGACGAAAGAAGCCGCCTCGAAGAAGTCGCCCGCCAAGGGCAAAGCGGCGTCGAAGGGTACGCAAGCGCGTCGAGGTAAGGCCAAATCCGGCGAGGCTGCCGGGGAAGCGACTACCGTGGGAAATGCCCCCGACGACGCGGCGGCCGAGGTCACCGGCGGCAATGCAACGTTGCCGGACTCCGAGGCGGGCATCAAATCGCGGCGCGTGCGAGACGAATTTGCGAGGCGCGGCGGGCGGCGTCGCAACCGTCGTCCCGGCGGCGCGCCGGGCGAGAACGGCGGCGAAGAAGATCGCTCGAACGGGCAGGCCGAAGAGATAATCGAGCCGGTTAAAATGGAAGCGGAGACTACGCCGGTCGAAGACGTTCAGGAAGCGCAGACGGAACCGCGCGCCGATGCGCGCCCCGAGTCGCGCGCCGATGCGCGTCCTGATGCGCGTCCCGACACACGCCCCGATGCGCGCCCCGATGCGAGAGGCCGCCAGTCGCGCGGTGGGCGCAATGATCGAGGCGAGCGTAGTGATCGCGGAGACCGTGGTGGGCGCGGTGATCGTGGCGGCGCGGAGCGCGGCGGCAGTAGCCCGGAGCGCGGCGGCAGCCCGGAGCGCAGTGAGCGCACTGACGGCGGCGGTCGAACAGAGGGCAGCAGCGAGGGCGTCGCGGGGCGCAGCGGCGGCAGCAGCGAAGGGGTCGCAGGACGCAGCGGCAGCGGCGGGCGCAGTAGTAGTAGTGGTGGTAGTGGCGGCGGAGGCGGCCGTGACCGGCGCGAACGCCACACGCCGCTCATCACAGACCTCCTGCGCGAAGGCCAGGAGATACTCGTCCAGATCGCGAAAGAGCCGATTGCGGCGAAGGGCGCGCGCATCACGTCGCACATCGCCCTGCCCGGTCGCTTCCTCGTCTACATGCCGACCGTGGAGCATGTCGGCGTCTCGCGCAAGATCGAGTCGGACAGCGAACGCGTGCGCCTGCGCAAGTTGATCAAGGACATACGCGAGACCGAGGACGTGCCTTCCGGCGGCTTCATCGTCCGCACCGCCGGGATAGGCATCAGCGAGCAAGACCTGCGCGACGATGCGCGTTATCTCGTCCGCACGTGGCTCGACATCCGCCGCATGGCCGAGAAGCAGAAAGCGCCCACGCTCACGCACAAAGACCTCGACCTCGTTCAGCGCATCCTGCGCGATCAACTCTCGGACGACTTCGCGGCCATCCGCGTCGATTCCGAAGAGGAGTATCAGAACATCGTCGAGTTCATCAATCGCATCCAGCCGCGCCTCGTCAAGCGCGTCAAACTCTACACGCGCGACGAGCCGATCCTCGAAGCCTTCGGCGTGCAGGCCGAGATCGACAAGGCGATCAAGCCGCGCGTGTGGCTGAAATCGGGCGGCTATCTCGTCATCAACCAGACGGAGGCGCTCGTCGCGATTGACGTGAACACGGGCAAGTTCGTCGGGCGCGGCGGCACGCGTCTCGAAGACACGATCACGCGCACGAACCTTGAGGCGGCCGAAGAGATCGCGCGCCAGATACGCTTGCGCGACCTCGGCGGCATCATCGTGCTCGACCTCATCGACATGGAGGACAGGCGTAACCGCAACCGCGTGATGGGCGCATTGCAGGACGCTTTGCGCGACGACAAGTCGCCGACGAAGGTGCTCTCATTCAACGATTTCGGTCTCGTCATCATGACCCGCAAGCGCGTCAAGCAGTCGCTCGAACGCACGCTCTGTAGCCCCTGCCAGTATTGCCAGGGCGCGGGGCTGGTCAAGTCTGCGCAGACCATCTGCTACGAAATCCTCGACGAAGCGCGCCGCCTCTCGCGCGGCATGAACGGCGACGGGATCAAGCAGACGACCCTGCGCATCAACCCCGAAGTGGCGCGCGCACTGCGCTCGACCGAGGGCGACGTGCTCGCCGAAATCGAAGCCTATCTCGGCGCGGTGGACATCACGAGCGACGAGCGCGTCCATCAGGAGCAGTTTGACTTCGCTTTCGTCTAAGCGCCGTCTTTGATGCTTGAGAGGCCGGAGCCGGGCAACTTATCCCGGCCTCCGGCCTCTAACTTTCTCAGGTTATGAGTGTAAAGCAAAAATTCTGGAAGGGACTCTTCGTCGCGGGCGGCGCGGGAGTGGCCGCGCTGGCGGCGGTCAACGCGTCAATCGCGCGCGGCGTCGCGGCGGAGCCTGAAGACAATTCGCTCGGCGGCGAGGGGCGCGTTTTCGCGTCGCGTCACGGCAACGTCTATTATCGCGCGGCGGGCGCGGCGGGCAACCCGCCTCTCGTCTTTTTGCACGACATCGGCGCGGGGGCGTCTTCGTTCATGTGGCGCAAAAACTTCGACGCCCTCGCCACGGATTTTCGCGTCTACGCTCCCGACCTACTCGGCTTCGGCCTTTCGGACAAACCCGCGAACGCGCCCTACTCGGCAGACCTCTACGTCGCGCTCGTCAGAAACTTTCTCGGCGAAGAGGCGAGGCGCGCGCCCGCGCATCTCGTTGCCGCGGGATTGAGCGCGGCCTTCGCCGTGCGCGTCGCCGACGAGCATCCCGCGCTCGTCTCGTCGCTCACGCTCATCGCCCCGACCGGCGCGGGCGCGTTCGATTCGCGCCCCGATCTCCCCGGCGCGGCCTTCTACGGCCTGCTCCATTCGCCCGTCCTCGGCGAATCGTTTTACAACGCGATGACGAGCGAGCGCAGCCTGCGCGATTACGCGCGCAAGCGACTCTTCTACGAACGGCGCTTCGCCACCGAACGGCTCGTCGCGCACTACTACACGACGAGTCACCAGCCCGGCGCACAGCACGCCGTCGCGGCCTTCCTCTCCGGTTATCTCAATGCCGACACGCGCGAAGCCTTTGCGCGGCTGACACAGCCCGTCACACTCGTCTGGGGCGAAGATGACAACACCACGCCCCTCGCGCACGCCGACGCGCTCTGCCGTCTCAACCCGCGCGCCCGGCTTGAAGTCTTCGGCCGCTGCCGCATGATGCCGCAGACCGAGCACGCCGAAAAGTTCAACGACCTTCTCCGCACGACGCTTTTGTCGCGTTCCGCCGCCGCTTAAAGAGCATGTTGATAACTCCCGCACGTAGCAAGTCCGCGTAGCCGCGCGAAGCACATGACGAGACGCTCAAGCGCGTTAACGGTTCTGTACGCCGCGACTTTGTTCGCCAGCGCGTCGCTGCTGTTCTGGGTGCAGCCGATGATGGCGAAGATGCTCTTGCCGCTGCTCGGCGGCACGCCCGCCGTGTGGAACACGTGCATGCTCTTTTTTCAGGTGATGCTGCTCGCGGGCTACGCCTACACGCTGGCCGTCTCCAAATGGCTGACGCCACGCCAACAGGTCGCCGTCCACGCGGTTCTCCTGCTCTCGACCACGCTCAGTTTCCCCATCCTCATCTCCGAGACGACACTTCGCTCCGTGCCGCGCGAGGGCAACCCCTCGCTCTGGCTGCTGTGGAGTTTATTGACCACTGTGGGCTTGGCCTTCTTCGCCGTCTCAACCAACGGCCCGCTCCTGCAAAAGTGGTTCGCGGGCACGCGCGCCGCGTCCGCGCGCGACCCCTACTTTCTTTACGCGGCGAGCAACGCGGGCAGCCTCCTCGCGCTGTTGAGTTATCCCTTCTTTATCGAACCCGGCCTCGCGCTCGGCGTGCAGAGCCGCCTCTGGTCGCTCGGCTATGCGCTGCTCGTCCTGCTGATCGCGGCCTGCGCGCTCGCCTTCCTGCGCGGGCAGGCGTCCGGCGTCGATACCGAAGCTCGCGACGATATTTATGCGACGAAAGAGCCGCACGATGTGGAAACGAATGCGGAGACGAACCCGGAGATGACCTGGCCGCGCGATGCGACCGGCGGCGCAGAGGACGAGACACTTTCATGGCGGCGTCGCCTGCGCTGGGTGGCGCTCGCCTTCGTGCCGTCGAGCCTGATGCTCGGCGTCACGACCTACTTTTCGACGGACATCGCCTCGCTTCCGCTGCTCTGGGTCGTCCCGCTCTCGCTCTACCTGCTGACGCTCGTCTTCGCCTTCGCGCGACGACAAATCTTCAAGTCGCGCACGCTGGCGCGCGTGTTGCCGGGCGTCGCGCTCATCTTCGCGCTCGTCTATCTTTCGGGCGCAACGCAGCCCGTCTGGTTGCTCCTCTTCTCTCACCTCTTTTTCTTCGTCGTCGCGGCGCTTGGATGCCACGCACAGTTAGCCGAAGACCGCCCGGCCGTGCGCCATCTCGCGCAGTTCTATTTATTGATGAGCGTCGGCGGCGCGCTCGGCGGCTTCTTCAACGCGCTCGTCGCCCCCGTCCTTTTCGACACGACGCTCGAATACCCGCTCGTGATCGTGCTGGCCTGTTTGCTGCTCCCGCGCCCCGCCCCCTCACAGGCCGCACTCGATACGTCGCGCGAACGCTGGCTCGACGCGGGGATTCCCGCGGGCATCGCGCTTTTGACGATCCTGCTTGCGCTCGTCGTCAGTCGTCTCGCGCTCGATTGGGTGCAGGGTCTCGCGCTCGTCGTGGGCGTACCGCTCATCGTCAGCTATCTGTTCAAGCGTCGCCCCGTGCGTTTCGCGCTCGCGCTCGGCGCTTGTATGCTCGGCAGTAGTTTTCACGTCAGCCTCAACCGCAGCACGCTCGTCGCCGAGCGCAACTTCTTCGGCACGCTGCGTGTTACACAGGACGCGGGCGACGACCTGCACTGGCTCTACCACGGCACGACCATCCACGGGCGACAATCGCGCGCGCTCGACCGCCACTGCGAACCGCTCTCCTACTATCACCGGGAGGGGCCGCTCGGTCAGGTCTTCAAAACTTTCGCCGCCGAAGCCGCGGGCGCGAACGTCGCCATCGTCGGTCTCGGCACGGGCGCGACCGCCGCCTACACGCGCGCCGGCCAGAGTTGGACGTTCTACGAGATCAACCCCGCCGTGGTCGAGATCGCGCGCGACCCAGCTTACTTCACTTATCTCTCTTACTGCGCCGCAGCACCCGTCGAAGTCGCGCTCGGCGACGCGCGTTCGCAACTGCAAAACGCGCCGCCCTCGCACTACGCTCTCATCGTTCTCGACGCCTTCAGTTCCGACGCCATCCCCATGCACCTGATGACCGTCGAAGCCCTCGACATCTACCTCTCAAAACTCGCCGAAGGCGGCCTTCTAGTTTTCCACATCTCCAATCGCAGCCTCGACCTGCACCCGGTCGTCGCAGACCTTGCACGCGCTCGCTCCCTCTTCGGCCTCGCCTTCGACGACACGGCGCGCAACCAGCCGGGCGGCAAAGAACCCTCGCAATGGGTCGTCATGGCGCGTCGTCCCGAACACCTGCGCGCGCTCGCCGCCGACACGCGCTGGCAACCACTCGAAGGCCGCCCCGGCCGTCCCATCTGGACGGACGACTTCTCCAACATCGTCACCATCTTCAAATGGCGTTGACCACAAACATGAATCTGCGCGCTGACGGAGTGAATTTTCAGTGCGGAAGTGTGAATTAACCAGAGTAGTGTCCCTAGTTTAATCGGCGAAGGCGACCGTCAGTTCGCGCAGGGTGGCGGAATCGCTCGCGTCGGAGGCTGTGGATTCGTCGCGGTTGACGTGGTTGTAGAGGATGTCGCGTTGCTGCGGGATGAATCCGGCGGTGCGTATCAGGTAGCGGAGCATTCGTTCGTCGGCTTCGTTGTGCGCGCCCGCTGCGGAGACGACGTTCTCCTCGATCATGATCGACCCCATGTCGTCCGCGCCGAAGCGCAGCACGACCTGACCGAGCCGCAACCCCTGCGTCAGCCAGGACGACTGGATGTGTTCGATGTTGTCGAGGAAGAGGCGAGAGACGGCGACCATTTTCAAATAGTCAACGCCCGTCGGCTCGTCCTTGATGCGACGGCCGAGCGCGGTGTTCTCGCGTTGGAACGTCCACGGGATGAAGGCCGTAAATCCCCCGGTCTCGTCTTGCAGCGCGCGTATGCGTTCGAGGTGGCGGACGCGGTGTTCCACGCGGTCGCCGATGCCGAACATCATCGTCGCCGTCGAGCGCAGCCCCGCGCGGTGTGTGGCGCGCATCACGGCGAGCCACTCGTCGGTCGTGCATTTGGTCGAGACGCGCTTGCGCACCTCGTCGTCCAGAATCTCGCCGCCGCCGCCGGGCAGGGATGACAGCCCCGCCGCTTTCAAACGCGTCATGATCTCTTCGTATGAGAGACCGCTGATGAGATGTATGTTGTGAATCTCCGGCGGCGAAAAGCTGTGCAACTGCATCCGTGGATATTTCGCGTGCAGCGTGCCGAGCAGTTCTTCATACCACTCGATGCCGAAATCGGGGTGCAGGCCGCCCTGCATCAGGATGCCCGTGCCGCCGAGGGCGATGGTCTCGTCGATCTTCTCGCAAATCTCTTCGACGGTGCGGACGTATGTGTCCGGCTTGCCCGGCCGCCGGTAGAAGGCGCAGAAGGTGCAGACGACGTTGCAGACGTTCGTGTAATTGATGTTGCGATCAATGATGTAAGTGACGACGCCCGACGGGTGCCGTCGTTTGCGAATCTCGTCGGCGGCGACGCCGATGCGCGCGATATCGTCGGACTCCAAAAGCGCGGTGCAATCCGTCGTGGTCAGGCGACCGCCCGCGAGAGCGCGGTCGAGAATTGGTTGAATGTCGGTCATACGGTTGATTTGGGGTTATAAAAAATTTGCGCCGCACTTCTTCGGCTTCATCATCTCAACTCATTATACGCCACGCGACCGGCTTTGTCTGAGCGTCGGCTTCGCGCGGTAAGGGTTGCGATCCTCATGCACCGAGCATTTTCAAAGGGCGCACGCCCCCGGTTAGTTTGTGCTTGTGCGCGAGTTGGAAAAACAGTTCGAGACCGGCGCGCATATCTTCGTTCAAATCGAAACAGATGTTCTCCGTGAGGTAGGCGCGAAGTTCCGCGCGCGGCAAGCCGAGTTCGCGCTCATACTCCGCAACGATCTCATCCAGATGCGCCAGCCCCTCGTCGCGCGCGCCCGCGAAATTCACGCCTCGCACGGCCTGCGTCGCGGACTCGTGCGCCATCCACATCGCAAACACAAAGCCCAGCCCCGTGAACTCGCGCCACAACACGGCCAGGTCGTAGACGCGCAAGTTCTCACGCGCGAAAGTCATCGCCGGGTCGCCGATAATGAGCGCGGCGTCGTGCTCCGCGAGCATCATTTTGACATCCGGCGAAGCGGGCGCGGTCTGAACGTCGCGCCCGACGAACTCGCGAAACACGATCTGCGCGAGCGCGGCTGAAGTGCGCGACGACTCGTCGAGCGCGAGCGTCCGCACGTCTCTCAAATCGTCACGCCCCGTTACCAGCACGACGCTGCGCACGGCGCGCCTTGCGCCCACGCACACGCCGGGAACGACCGCCACCTCCGGCAGGCGTTGATACTCGATAACTGGCACGAGCGCGGCTTCGACCATGCCGCGCGCCAGCATGTCGGCGCAGCGCGCCGGGGCGGTATCCGTCAAGAGCGCCACTTCGCGCGCCCGCGTCCCCCGCGCAAAACTCCAGATGAGCGGCGCAGAGTTCAAATAACTCGAAGCGGCCAGGCGCGGTGCGTCCTGTTGTTGAGTTATCTCCGAAATGTCGTTCACACTCCCTTGATGCCGTTGCTCCTCACGGCCGACCTCCGGCCGCTCGCAGGCAAATGCTAACGCACGCCGATCAACGTCGCAAGAAGTCGTGCGCACGTTGAAACGGCATCGCGTTGACAGCCCTCGAAAGCTGCCATTAACATGAAGAAGTGATGCGCGAAGACAAGTGAATCGTGAATCGTAAATCGTAAACAGAGAAAACCTGTCTTCAGCTATTTACGATTTACGATTCACGATTCACGCCGTTTACTCATCACTCATCACTTTTATGCCTATCTACGACATCAGTGTTGCCATTTCGCCCGAGACGACGCCTACTTATCCGGGCGATCCCTCCATAGAGATCGTTTCCTGGGCGGCCATCGCGCGGGGCGACGCCGCCAACGTCTCGCTGCTGCGCCTCGGCGCGCACACGGCCACGCACCTCGATGCCCCGGCACACTTCATCGAAGACGCGCCGCAAGTTGCCGCGCTGCCGCTCGAAGTTCTGATCGGCGAGGCGCATGTGGTCGAATTGGGAGACGAGGCGCGGACAATCGAGGCGGATCATATCGCCGCGCACGTCCCCGCGAGCGCCGAGCGCGTGCTCTTCAAGACGCGCAACTCGAATTTCTGGCATACGGACGGCAACCGGTTTCGCGAAGACTTCACACACCTCACGCCCGGCGGCGCGAGGGCGCTCAACGAACGCGGCGTCCGACTCGTCGGCATCGATTATTTGTCCATCGAAAAGTTCAGGTCGGAGACTTTTGAGACGCACATGGCGTTGCTCTCGACGGGAGTCGTGATCGTCGAAGGCCTGGACTTGCGCGGAGTGGCGGCCGGTGTCTACGAACTGATCTGCCTGCCCTTGAAGATCGCGGCCGGAAGCGGAGACGGCGCACCCGCCCGCGCCGTCCTGCGCACGTTTGATTAAATCGACCTCGTGCCGGATCGCCTCGTGCCGTTAAGGAGCGTTTGAATGGACGTAGTAAATCTCAAAGACAAGTTCGCTCTCATTCAAGAGCACTGGAAGCCGAAGATCGCCGGAGAGGTCAACGATGCTTACGTCAAGCTGGTCAAGTTCAAGGGCGAATTCCTCTGGCACAAGCACGACGCGGAAGACGAGTTGTTTCTCGTCGTCAAAGGGAATTTGACGATCAAATTACGAGACGGCGAGCTGCGGCTTGCGGAAGGCGAGTTCGCGATCATTCCGAGAGGCGTCGAGCACATGCCGGTGGCCGAGGAAGAAGTTCACGTCGTGCTGCTCGAACCGAAGGCGACGCTCAACACCGGCGACCAACAAACGAATCGCACCCTCCCCGAACTCGAACGCATCTGAACACCCGCGATGAACTCAACGAACGAGAAACGAAAAACTTTCGCCGCCGAGCGCGCCCGCTTCGCGCGGCTCTCCGTTCCCCAACTCATCGAATTATTGTCGAGCGAGCGTCTGCGCACACGCTTTCTGGCCGAGATGTGTTTGCGCGACGCAACCAACACCTGACTCGGTTTCCAGCCCGCGGCTTCGCGGGCCGACCGCGAACGCGCAATCGAAGAGTGGCGCGCATGGTGGCGCGAACACGGACGGGCAAAAAAACGATGGACACGAAATCAAAACGAACCTACGCCGGACGCGATGTGAAGGGTGCGGCGAACGATCCGGCCATCATTAACATGCCGGGTTACAACGAACGCGTGTTCGAGATCGTCCGCCGTATCCCCGCAGGCCACGTCATGACCTACGGGCAGCTCGCGGAGATTCTCGGCGAAGGGTACACGGCGCGCACCGTCGGCTTCGTCATGAACAAGGCCGACGAATCCGTCCCGTGGCATCGCGTCATCAACGCGCAGGGCGCGTGTTCGACGGGGCGCGTCCTCTTGCCGATGAACAAGCAGCAGCGCCTGCTCGAAGCCGAGGGCGTCGAGTTCAACGCGCGCGACCGCTGCGACCTCGGCCGCTATCGCTGGACGCCGGAAGAGGCGCGCGATGGCGGCGATGGCGAGGCAGGCCGCATGGATGCGCAGCCTTCACTTTTCGGCGATTGATAGTTTTCAAGTTCAGACTCGGAATGAGACATCAACTATGAACAGCGATTCTCTCCAAACGCGCGCGCCCTACGAAATCAGCGAGCGCAGCTATTCCGTCTCGCCGCACATGGTGACGACCACCTTCGAGCTTCCCGGCTTCCGCGTGACGCGAAATCTGGGCATCGTGCGCGGCATCGTCGTGCGTTCGCGCAATCTCTTCGTCAACATCGGCGCGGTCTTCAATTCGATGGTTGGCGGCAACATCACCGCGTGGACGAACCTCTGCGAGCAGACGCGCCGCGAAGCCTTCGAGATCATGGTGCAGCACGCTACCGAACTCGGCGCAAACGCCATCATCGGCGCGCGCTACGATGCAACCGAACTGGGCAGCGGCATCACGGAGGTACTCGCCTACGGCACGGCGGTCGTCGTCGAATCGAGCGACGCCGGGGCGGGGCTCTACAACTCTTGAGCGCAACTTCACTTACGCCCGAACAGTTAGGCCGCTTGCGCGAGGGCATCACACGCATCCCCTACGCCCAACTGCTCGGCATCAATTTTGAAGGCGCGGAGCGCGGAGCGGCTACCCTGTCCATGAGCGCGCGCCCCGCGTTGGAGCGATTCGGCGGCATCATGCACGGGGGCGCGCTCGCTTCGCTGGCCGATACGGCCTCCGCCTTCGCCGTCCTCTCGACGCTCGAACACGAGGAACAGACGGTCACGGTAGACCTCACGCTCCACTACCTGCGCCCCGTCAACGAAGGCAAGTTAACCGCCCATGCACGCGTCGTGCGAGCCGGACGCCGCGTCGCCACCGTTTCCGTCGAGATTTTCAGCGAATCGGGCGCGCTCGTCGTGACTGCCCTGACGACCTACCTGAAAATCAGCTAAATTGTTTGTTTCTACAAATAATCTTACCCGACGCGGAACCGCGAAAGCGTCTTCCGGCGGCTGAAATAACGGTCGTAAATATTCATGGACAAAACATGTTAATTAATGCAAAATGATTTTAGTCCGGGTCGCTCGAACGCGGCGACTATGGTTTCGCCCCCGCAGTTCCTCTTGAACGAACCACATCAGGCCTGTCCCTACGCGCGAGTCTCATGCTTTCTCTTTATCAAGCCATTCTTTCCCAACATTCCCGGCAGTTGACGCCGGTACGATGCGCGGATCAGACCATCTCGCAACTGCATCGCTATTTCGAGGACGTGGTGTTGGAGAATAATCTGGCGGCATTGGTAGTTGAGAGTTTGCCGTTGCAGGTCGAGCGCTCGCCACGTTCGGCCGAGCGCGTCTTGAAGGTCGGGCGGGCGGCGCGTCACGCCTTCTTCTTCCTCGCGCCCGACGACGCCTACAACGAGATGCAGTTTCTCGACGACGTGCGCGACTCGATGCTTCTGGCGCGCGCGCAGGATGGGAACAACGAGCACTTCGTGATCATCGCCGATGCGCGCTTCTCCGCCCTGCTCGTGTCGCTGAGGGGGCAGACGATTGACGGCTCGGAAACGCTCGCGGAGAGCGAAGTTATCTGGACGTTCGAGCCGGACATCGTCTATTCGGCATTGGAATATCTGATGGCGCGCGTGACGGCCGAACGCTTCGAGCAGACCGAAGCCTTCTCGCAGGCCGTGCGCACCTGCATGCCGAAGGCCACTTCGCTGCAACTGACCGTCTCCGTCACGACGAAACTCGCGCGCCTCTTGCAGGAACAGGCCGCGCGCGAGGTCGCCATCAACCGCATCGCGTCGGCGATCAGGAGTTCGTTGTCTCTGCCGAGCGTCTTGCAGACGACGGTGGATGAGGTCGGGCGCGCTCTCGGCGTGCAACTGAGCGGTCTCCACGTCGAAGGGGAAAACGACGAGCCGCCGGTGATGAAGTGCTACTTCCGCGACGGCGACCCGAGCGCGGAAGATCGTGAATCCCTCGTCAACGATCTCTACGCCTACCATGCCCAACTCGCGCGCCGCCTCAAACATTACGTGCTCGACGAGCAACGCGGAACGAGCGCGCAGACCGAAGACGATACGCGCCCGACGGCCGTCGTGCCCCTGCTCTATCAGGCGCGCTCGATGGGCGTGCTGCTGGTTTGTTCGGACGACCCGCATCGCATCTGGCAGGAAAACGAACTGCTGCTCCTGCGCACGGTGGCCGATCAGGTGGCCGTCGCCGTCAACCACGCGCGCCTGTTCACGCAGATGCAGCAGTTGGCCCTGACCGACGGCTTGACGGGCTGCGTCAATCGCCGCTCATTCGAGATGCAGTTGGAGCGCGATCTGCGGCTCGCGACGCGCATGCGCCAGCCCGTCTCGCTGATCATGCTCGACATAGATCATTTCAAACGCGTCAACGACACCTACGGTCACGACGCGGGCGACGCGGCGTTGCGCTTCCTGGCCGACGTGCTGCGCGACGAACTGCGCGGCGTCGATACGGCCGCGCGTTACGGCGGCGAAGAATTTGCGGTCATACTACCGCAAGCCTCTCTCGACGGCGCGCTCATCGTCGCGGAGCGTCTGCGCTCGCGTCTGGAGACGACGGAAGTGCCGGGCATCGGCCACATCACCGGCTCGTTCGGTGTCGCTACTTTCCCGCTGAATGCGAACTCGCGCGATCAACTCGTCGGCGCGGCCGACCACGCTCTCTACGAGGCCAAACACGGCGGGCGCAATCGCATCTGCATCTCTCCGTGCGAGCAGACCGAAGTGAGCGACGAGATGTTCGGCGCACCCGGCGAGCTTTCAGCACCGGCCGAAGCGGAAACGGTGATTCACACGTCCATCACCTGAACAAAGGGCACATGAGATAGGCTCGGGGGGAAAGGAGAAGATAATTCTTCCTTTCCCCTTTACCTTTTTTCTTGTGCCTTTTCCCCTTGTGCCATCCTTCATCCGGGCGTCATACTTTCGCCACCCGCCTGCACTACAATATGGAGACTCGCGCCGCCCATCTCGACATTTGGTTTTGGGGGAAAAGTCGCGCATCATAGGCGCGGCACATCCGCTCCGAAGCCGGGTGAGACTTATGCGGGCGACGCGCCGGTTTCCCTGTTATGGACGATCTGAAAAAATTCATCCGCTATTTCCGCCCGTATAAAAAAGAGCTAATCACGGGAATCCTCAGCATCGTGGCCTCGGTCGTGATCGGGCTGTTCATCCCGCTGCTGGTCGGTCGCGCCATAGACGAATTGCGCGCCGACGTGACTTGGGGGAAACTGACGCGCTACGCGCTCGTCATCCTCGCGGTCAGTTTCGTCAGCGGCGCGTTCCTGTTTTTGCAACGGCGCATTCTCATAGGCATGTCGCGCCATGTGGAGTTCGATCTCCGGCAGGACTTTTATCGCCACCTGCAACAACTGCCGCTCTCTTTCTATCAGGCCAACCGCACGGGCGATCTCATGGCGCGAGCGACGAACGATCTGGCCGCCGTGCGCCAACTCGCGGGGCCGATGATCATGTACACGCTGCAAACGATCCTGGTCGTCGTGCTCATCCTGCCCCTGATGCTGCGCATCAGCGTGCGCCTGACGCTTCTGCTCTTCGTGACGATGCCGCTCGTCTCCCTGACGGTGAAATACTTCGGCCAGCAGGTACACGTGCGCTTCGAGAAGATTCAGGATTTCTTCGCGCAGATTTCCGCGCGCGCGCAGGAAAACTTTACGGGCGTGCGCGTGGTGCGCGCCTACGCGCAGGAGGAATCGGAGATCGCGGTCTTCAAAAATCTCAACCGCGAATACGCCGACCGCAACCTCGGACTCGTCCGCATCGACGCCGTGATGCGGCCGTTGATGCAATTCCTGATCGGGCTGGGCTTCGTTCTCATACTCTGGTACGGCGGCGTGCTGGCCGTCAGCGGGCGCATCACGGTCGGGCAGTTCACGGAGTTCAACCTCTATCTCACGCGTCTCATCTGGCCGCTCATCGCGCTCGGCTACGTCGTCAACCTTTATCAACGCGGCACGGCGAGCCTCAAACGCATGAACGCCATCTTCGCGATCAAACCGGCCATCGCAGACGCGGAAGGCGTGCGCCCGCAACCGCCGATCAGGGGGCGCATCGAGTTTCGCAACCTGACGTTCGGCTACAGCGAACACCTGCCGCCGGTGCTGCGCGACATCGATCTCGTCATCGAAGCCGGGCAGAGCGTCGCGTTTGTCGGGCGCACGGGCACGGGCAAGTCCACGCTGATGAACCTGCTCCCGCGCATGATGGATGCGCCGCCCGGCACGATATTGATCGACGGCCGTCCGCTCGCCGATTACCCGCTCGCGCAACTGCGTTCGAGCATCGGCTATGTGCCGCAGGAGACTTTCCTGTTCAGCGAATCGCTCGCCGAAAACATCGCGTTCGGCGTCGAGCGCGCCGAACCGGCCGAGGTCGAATGGGCGGCCGAGATCGCGGGCTTGAGTGAAGACATACGCGCGTTTCCCGAAGGCTTCGATACGCTCGTCGGAGAGCGCGGCATCACGCTCTCGGGCGGGCAGAAACAGCGCACGGCGATTGCGCGCGCCGTCTTGCGCCGTCCGCGCATCCTCATACTCGACGATGCCCTCTCGGCCGTGGACACTTACACGGAGGAGAAAATCCTCGCGCAACTGCGCGGCGTGATGCGAGAACGCACGAGCCTCATCGTCTCGCACCGCGTTTCCACCGTGCGCGACGCAGACCTCATCTGCGTGCTCGACGAAGGCCGCATCGTCGAACGCGGCACGCACGACGAACTGCTCGCGCGCGGCGGCGAATATGCCGCGCTCCACGAGCGTCAACTGTTGGAAGAAGAACTCGCGGCCAGTTGAGTTTGATTACAATTTGAATGCGGGCGGCGCGCGAGCGTTAAAGTTTGGAGTGAAAGCCGATGAATGAAAATCCGATTCCGGTTACCGGCGAAGCGCGGCGGCGCGGCCTGCTGCTCATCTGGGGCGCGCAACTGATGTCGCTCGCGCTCCTTTTCTTTCTGACGTATGTCGTCGAACCGGCGGGCACGGGCGGCAATCACGCGCTGGCGTGGGCGCTCGGCGCGGTCGGCTTTACGACTTTTATAGTCTCGTTTCTCATCAAGCGTAAACTGCTGGCGCAGGCCGCCGCGAAGCAACGCTTCGATCTAGGCACGACCGCTTACGTGCTCGCCTTCGCCATGTGCGAGTTGACGGCGATCCTCGGCTTCGTCGCCTACATCATCACGGGGCTGTCATACGCGCTGCATTCGTTCGTCATCGCTGTGGCCGGGCTGCTCCTTCACTTCCCCCCGCGCGGCGCGCTCGACGAAATCGCGCCGAAGGACGCAAAAGACGCAAGCGCGAATCTAAATAAGACGGATTTATAAACAGCGGATTTTTTCAAGCATGGCGACAGCAGTTCAACAATTTCACGAAGAAGAGGCCATCGGCAAGACCTACGACTCGCAGATCGCGCGCCGTCTCCTGCGCTACCTGCGGCCTTACCTCCGCCTTCTCGCTCCCGCGCTGCTCCTGACGCTCGCCCTGAACGGGCTGCGCGTGCTGCAACCGAAGTTCACGCAATACGCGATTGACTGGTACATCCTGCCGTGCCAGTCCGGCGGCGTGCCCTGCCAACCGGGCGGTTTGATGTGGCTCGCGCTCGCGATGCTCGGCGTGCTGCTCCTGACGTTTCTGTTCTCTTACGCGGCGGCCGTCCTGCTCAACACCGTCGGGCAACACGTCATGTACGATTTGCGCGCCGAGCTTTACGAGAAATTGCAACATCAGGAGGTCGCCTACTTCGACCGCAACCCCGTCGGGCGCATCATGACGCGCCTGACTTCCGACGTTGACTCTCTCAACGAACTGTTCACCTCCGGCGTGACGGACGTGCTCGGCGATCTCGTCACGATCTTCATCATCATCGCCATCATGCTCGCGATGGACTGGCGGCTCACGCTCGTCACGCTCATCACCGTCCCGCTTCTTTTCGCCGCGACCTCCTGGTTTCGCAAGCACGCGCGGCGCGGCTACGACATGGTGCGCACGCGCCTTGCGCGCATCAACTCGTTTTTGCAGGAACACCTTTCGGGCGCACAGACCGTACAGATTTTCAACCGCGAGGCGAAGTCCGAACGCAAGTTTCACGAACAGAACGACGACTACCGCCGCGCCAACATCGAGACGATCTTCTACTACGCGGTCTTCTTTCCGCTCGTCGATTTCATCGGGGCTATCGGCATCGCGCTCATCGTCTGGTACGGCGGCTATCGAGCGATGGGCACAACGCCCGGCGCAACACAACTCCTGACCCTCGGCGCGCTCGTCGCCTTCATCCAATACTCGCAGGCTCTCTTTCAACCGATCCGCGACATCTCCGACAAGTACAACGTCTTGCAGGCCGCGATGGTCGCCTCGCACCGTCTCTTCAAAACGCTCGACTTGCCGCTCGCCATCACGACGCCCGCCGCGCCCGTTGGGTTCGGCCGCGCGCGTGGTCGCATCGAATTCGAGAACGTCTGGTTCGCTTACAAGGACGAGGATTGGGTGTTGAAAGACGTGTCGTTCGCCGTCGAACCGGGGCAGTCGGTCGCGCTCGTCGGGCACACGGGTTCGGGCAAGACGACGATCACGAACCTGCTCATGCGCTTCTACGACGTGCAGCGCGGCCGCGTTCTGCTGGACGGCATCGACGTGCGCGAATGGGACTTGAAAGCGCTCCGCGAAAATTTCGCCGTCGTCTTACAGGACGTTTTCCTGTTCAGCGGCACGGTCGAAGGCAACATCCGGCTCGGACGCGACGAGATGCCGGACGAGCGCATCGTCTGGGCGGCGGGCGAAGTGCACGCCGACAAATTCATCGAGAATTTGCCGGAGGGTTTCAAGTCGGAGGTGCGCGAGCGCGGAGCCGGATTGTCCGTCGGGCAGAAGCAGTTGATCAGTTTCGCGCGTGCGCTGGCCTTCGACCCCGCGCTCCTCATTCTCGACGAGGCGACGAGTTCGATTGATACCGAGACCGAGCACCTCATCCAACAGGCCATAGAACGCGTCATGCGCGACCGCACCGCCATACTCGTCGCGCACAGGCTCTCAACCATCCAGCGCGCCGACCGCATCATCGTCCTCCACCACGGCGAAATCCGCGAGCAGGGTTCGCATCAGGAATTGCTCACCCTGCGCGGCCTCTACTGGCGTCTGTACAAACTTCAATACGCCGATAAGTCGCGCGACGAGGCAGTCCCGGATTTGCCGCTTCCCGGCACGATGCAATACGGCGATTGAGCGAAGAAGACAGAGCGACGGGCGGCCAAACGGAAACTTCCCATTCCGTTTGGCCGCCCGTCGCTCTGTCACAGTTCAAACGTTAGAAACCCGCTCGCCAAGCTAACCCACTTGCTCGCCGGGTTAACTTTGAACTCCGGCGGCTTGCGGCGTCGGTCTCACCCACGGCTTCGCACGCGCCTTGATCGGTGTCAGCGACTCCAGTGATTGATAAATCTGTAGATACATCTGCGTCTCGCGCGGGATGAGCGTGCGCCAACTCGCGCCGCCGCGACGAATGTAACCGGCGAGTTTCGCGGGGTTGGAATTATAACCGGCGGCGATCAGGTCGGACGGGGTGGCGATGCCGGAAGCGAGCGCGTCGGCGATGGTCTGATTGAGCAGGAGGTCGCTCCAGGTGTCGCGTATGTAGAGCAGCATCGCTTCGAGCGCGTTGCCGTGGTTGCGCATGCCGAGCACGAAATCGGGGTTGAGGCCGACGGCCGGGTAACGCTGCCTGAGCATCTGGTAAGTCCAGGGGATCATCTGCACCATGCCGCCCGCCCCGGCCGTGCTCACCGAGTAGCGATAGGTGTCGAGCTCGTTCAGCGCGTAGAGCGCGTAGACTTCGTTGAAGACCGCGAGGCGCGACTCCTTGCGGAAGCGGTCGTGATCGACGTGTTCGACGAGACAGAGACGCTCGGCCATGTCCAGCACTTCGGGCGTCATGTGATGCCCCTTGTCTTTGAGCCGCCTGGCCGCCAGATCGACCATCGTGCGCACGTAATGTTGACCGTTCCTGACGAGTTCTGGCGTGAGCAGCGCGGGATGCGCCGAGGTGTAATAGGCCGTCTCGCGATACCTGCCGAACTTCTCAATCGGATACTCGACGAGCAGCGGAGCGAGTTGGCGACCCGTCAGATCGGAGATGGTGACGGCCGTGTTGACGTAGTTGGAACGCACGATGCGCACGCGCAGGAAACCGCCGAGCGAAGAGGCGACCGTCATCTCCGTGTCTTTTTTGAGAAACACCTCCTTCGCCAGCGTCAGCAGGTGAATCTGCGACGAATCGTGGTCGAGCGCGGCGAGGGTGACGAAATTCAGGTTGGGCGTCTGCCCCAGAGCGGTCGGCGTGATGCGCGTCTTCAAAGCGCGTTGCGATTCAAGTATGCGCGCACGCACCTTTTCCGGGCTGATCGGCGTCGCGGGTTTCAACGCGACCGAGGGCACGACGAAGGGATTTGGATACGGCTGCGCGACCGTGGGCTGTTGCTGCTGCGCGTTGGTCGCGCCGTTTGACGCGCCCGGCGAGATTCCGGCGGGCGTCTGCTCGCGCGAGGTCGGAACTTGAACGGGCGCGGCGACGCCCGGCGACGGTTGCTGTGCGGGTTGGCGTTCGGTCTGCTGTGTCACCGGCGTGCCGGCGACGCTGCGCGGCCGGCTGAACTGAGCCGGATCGGACGCGTGAGATTCCTTTTGCGCATTCGCGGGGACGAACGCAAACAACAAGAGCAACGGGACGGCAACTGTTTTCATGCTTTTATAAATCCTTCGAGCGTTGGCGGTACATTTCCGGCGGGAACCGGACATTCCTAAGATTCCACCGCGAGGCTCATGGTTGTCAAATCGGTTTCAGGTTTCAGGTTTCAAGTTTCAGGACTGAGGGTTGAGGTTCTTTAACTTGAAACTTGAAACCTGAAACTTGAAACCCTTACACCGAGGCGGAGGCCGCGAGATCGCGAGGCGCGCCCGGCCTTTGCATGAGGCGGAAGCGCGTGGCGATAAGTTGCCCCGCGCTCAGGCCGAGGCTCGTGTCGAGTTCCCACAACTCTTCCGCAAGCGCATCGGCCGAAACGCGCTCGAAAACGGGTTGGAGTTCCGTAGTAACGGCATCCATACCTTCGATGAGAATCAATTCGAGAGCGCGCCCGTTCTGCGTGCGCCGACGGGCGTGTTCGCGCAGGCGCCCGCGCGCTTCCTCCTGTATCTTCCCCGTCGCGACGATGACGAGATGCGCGCTCTCGATTTTGGCGTGCTCGTCGAGCGCGCGACGCGCCTGCGCGGTCGTCCAGTCGCCGTCGTGCAGCAGAAAGAGAAACGCTTCTCCGCAGACGTTCGCCATCAGGCGCACCTCGCCGTCGGCTCCCGTGGCGCGCGCGATGATCTGCCTGTCGGCGACGCCGAGTTTGGATATGAGCGAGCGCAGGTGTGTGGCGAGCCACACGCCGTCTTGCAGGAGCGTCGCGGCCAGAGAGGTGGGCACGGTCACTTCTTCGGCACGCTCGTCGGCGATGGCCGCGCCGCATTCATTACAGACGGCGTTGCTGCCGCTCAGGACGGAGAAGGCGTCCGGCGACGGCAGGCGAAACAGTGCGCGCCCGTCTTTGCGGCAACTCACCAGAATCTCGCGCTTCAACAAACCCACTTCCGCCAGCCGGTTGAGCAAAGCGTCGGGCATGCTCTCGTCGCCGGACGAGAGCGTCGCCGTCGTGCGTCCTTCCCTGTGCGCTTCGCTCAGGCAGCGCAGGAAGCCGCGCGCCTGCGAATCTTCGAGCATGCCCGAACTGCGCAGCCACCCGTCGATCATCTCGCCGCGCGCGCCCGTGGGCGTCGCGTTTATGTCCGCCGCGAAGCGTTGAAAACTGTCGGACACGCGCGGCGCGCGGCTCTCCCATTGCGGTATGGCGGGCGCAATCGCGGACGCGCCGTTACCGTTCGCCGCGCCGTGACCGGCAACGCCACGCGCCGCGTCGAGCGATTCGCGTATGCTGCGACAAAAGGCTTCGAGCTTTTCGAGCGGGTCGAGCGTCCCGCCTTCGTAGACGATCCCGGCGCGTGTGCCTTCCCCGGCCTCTTCGCCGAACAACAGGAAGTAAGCGTAGTCTTCCATGCAGAAAAGGTCGCCGCGCACGTAAGGCGATTCAGCCTCCGCGCGCCGCGCGAGCGCGTTCTCCAGAGAGCGCGCGTGCTCTGCGCCCGGCAACTCCGCGCCCGCCAGCGCCGTCTCGTACAAATGCAGCCGCGCCGAACGAATCAGCGGCACAAACCCTTGTTCCTGCAAGCTTTCCAGCAGCGACGTGCGCGTCGCCCCGTCAACCGTATGATCGAGACTTTTGCTTTCCGTGAATAACATAGTTCAGGCCCTTCTCTCTGGCCGCGCATGCTATCACGAACGCGGAAAAATATATCCACCTTCTTCCGCCTAAAACGCGTAAATTCTTCTTCTGCTCGAATTATGAGTGCATGGTCTCTACACGTATCGTTCAAGTTGAACCAATTCGCGGTTCCGTTCGCGGTCAGTTTTAGTCCACCGGACGATTTAAGACCATGCCCTGTCACGAAACAGTCACATTGCCTCTTGTTTCAATCACGTTGCGACTGTAAGATGTTTTGGCTGCACAAAATGCAGCGCACATCCTTCTACCCCAAGAAGTTTCCCATAAGCAATTGTGGATTTTAAGTAAGGAGCAAGAACCCCTAGTTCTATGTCTGTAAAAACCCCGTTCTCCCGCACGCTGGCCGCGTGTTTCGCTCTCTGCCTGTTCGCCTTCGGCGCGGTCGCCCAAACCGATATATCCCGCCCGCGTCAGGTCGCACAAGTCACACAGCCCGATGGTTCGCAACGTCTCGAGACGGACGTGTTCCTCGTTTCGGAAGCGACCACCAGCGCACGCCCCGACGCCGAACTCGTCAAGCCGCGACTCATCGCCCCGCGCCTGTTTGAATTCAGGCAGATGATGATGTCCGCGATTGACACGCGCATCGGAGCGCCCTACGTCTACGGCACAGAGGGGCCGCGCGTGTTCGACTGTTCCGGGTTCGTGTGGAGCGTCTTTCAATCGGCGGGCGTCAACTTCGAGCGCGGCAGCGCGCGCGACTTCTGGGCAACCTTCAATCACGTGAGCGAAGACGAGAAGTACAAATTCGGCACGCTCGTTTTCTTCAACAATCTCAAGCACGTCGGCATCGTCGCCGATGAAAACGGCTTCTATCACGCTTCGACGAGCCAGGGCGTCACCTATTCGTCCTTCAGCGGATATTGGGGCAGCCGCATCACGGGCTTCCGCCGCGTCCCGCTTCCCGCCTCGACCCTCGCCGATTAAGTTTAAGGTTGCTCCTTAAAAATAACAGGCCGACGATCCGGTTAATCCCGAATCGCCGGCCTGTTAAATTTTATGCGCCATCACCCGCACAGGAGGCGCAGGAGGCTATGGCGGCGGTTGCTTTTCACTTCACGACGCTGCCGAGAAAACCCGCGCGGGTGCCGCTCTCCTCGCGCCGCTCCCACACGGCGATGATCTTCTCAATCGCCACGTAGCAAAGCGTCCCCTCCGTATCTTTCAAGTGCAGCACGCCGCCCTCAACCCGCACAACTTCGCCGTGCAAACTCGACACACCGCCGCAAAAGATATCCAACTCCTGCCCGACCATCTTCGACAGAAAATCCTGCATCTTCTTAACGCACCTCCAGATTTAGTGACAGGTGACAGGTGACAAGTGACAGGAGGAAGACAGAATTTCCGAGCCTGTCACTTGTCACTTGTCACTTCTTCTTCTGTTTCCATTCCCAAATTTTTTCGCTGCCGTGCTCGTCCGTGACCACTTTCTTTTCCACTTCGCGGAAGGTTATTTGAAAGAGGGGCAGGACGGTTTCATCGTCTTGCTGTTGCCGCTCGAATTTCAGCACGTCGTAATAGACGCAGCGCGGGCGATCCGGATACGTGCGGCAAACTTCCGGGCGCGCGTGATAGATCGAGCAGCCGCGCGTTTCGTGGTCGAGAAACTGGCAGGCCTCGCCGAGGATGGGGTCGGGCGTGCGCTTGAGCACGCGCTCTTTCCCGTCCCACATCTTCGTATAACGCTTCGCGGCCTTCTCCGGCGTCGTGCCGAAGTGTTTCGCCAAACGATTCAGGTCGCGCTTCGACACCTGTATGCGCTCGTACAGCCCGCAACAGTAGGCCGGACACTTGGAACAATCGAAAAAAACGCGCTTCTGCTCGTCAGTAATTTGCTTCCCCATGCTCACCCTCAACGGGTTTCAAGTCTCAGGTTTCAGGTTTCAAGTTAAACGCACAAACCTGAAACCTGAAACTTGAAACTTGAAACCTATTTATCTTCTCTCCGATTTCTCATATTCCGACAACAGCAAATTCATCAACTCGCCGCGCCGTTCATACAGTCGCTTGAGCGGGCGCGGCTCGTGGCGTGCCAGCGCGTAGGCCGTGATGAGCGGCAGCGCGATGGTGGAGTCAACATAACATACAACGGCGTCGGGCAGACGATCCGGATCGACCTTGCCCCACGAGACGGCTTCGCCGGGCGTCGCGCCCGAGAGTCCGCCCGTGTCGGGGCGCGCGTCGGTAATCTGTAGAAAGAAGTCGTGGCCGCGCTCGTCTATGCCGAGCACCTCCTGAATCTGCGGCTCGGTTTGCAGCATGAAATTTTTGGGCGAGCCGCCCCCGAGGATGAAGACCGCGCTTTTGCCCCCGTGCTTGCGCCCGCGGTCGCCTTTGCCGTGGATCGCGCCGCGCTTGGCCGCGAGCACGATTGACGCGGTCTCGTTCACGTCGAGCGACGGGTCGAAAGCGAGTTTGTTTCCCTGCAAAGCCTTCGCCGCCACGTTCATGCCGATGGAAGAATCGCCGGGCGAAGAGGTATAGAGAGGCACGCCGAACTCGTAGGCGGCCGCGAGCAGGGATTTGTATTCCAACCCGAGTTTGCGCTCGCGCTCGCGCACGTAACGGCCGCAGAGATAATGAAACTCCGCCGTGGACATCGGCCGCTGAAACTCTTCGCCCTCGATGATGCGACGAAAGAACTCGTCAGTATCTAAGAGCACCGAGTAATCGAAGAAGATGTCGTAGATTCTCACCACCTCTTCGTCGCGCAGGGTGATGTCCGAAGTGCTCGTGTTGCCCTGATGCAGCGAGAGGCCGATGCCGAAATGCGTGTCGTGGTAAAGGTTCGCCCCCGTCGTGATGACCCAGTCGATGAAGCCCGCGCGCATCAGGGGAATGAGCGCGGAGATGCCGAGACCCGCCGGGGTGAGCGCGCCCGTGATCGAGACGCCGACCGTCACGTCCGGCTCAAGCATCTTCTGCGTGAACAACTGGCACGCCTCGCGCAGGCGCGCCGCGTTATAAGCCAGAAACGTCTCGTCAACCAGATCGGCGAGGCCGACTTCGCCCGTGATGGGCTTCGGGTCGATGCGTCGCCCGCGCAGAAACTTACTCTTCTTTTTCGCCATGCCGACAATATAAAGGATGAAGACGGAAGGGACAAAGGATTGATTCATTGATTCATTGATTCAATGGATCAATGAATCAATGAATCAATCCTTTTCTATTCCGCCTCGGCCGCTTCCTGTTCCGCGCGGCGCAACCGGAGGCGGGCGATGCGCCGCTCGTCCGCTTCGAGCACTTCCACGTCGAGGCCGCGAAAGGTGAGACGCTCGCCCGTGCGCGGGAGGTAGCCGAGTTCGGCGATGATGAGACCGGCGATGGTCGTCGCGTCGTCGTCTTCTTCGATCTCAATATCGAAGAGGCGTTCGACCTTGTCCACTTCGGTTGAGCCGAGCACATCGTATTGGCCGTCGCCGCCTTCGATGATCTCTACGACCTCCTCACGCGCCGTATCCTCGTCCTCGATCTCGCCGACGATCTCTTCCAGTATGTCTTCGACCGTCACCAGCCCGGCGACGCCGCCGTATTCGTCAATCACCATCGCGAGTTGCGCGTGCTCCTTCTGCATCTCTTCGAGCAACTCGGCGACGGGCTTCGTCACGGGCACGAACAGCGTGGGGCGAATGAGCGACTGAATCGAACCGTCCTCGCTGCCTTCGGCCCAGCATTGCAACAAATCGCGCACGTAGATGATGCCCTCGATGTTATCAACTCGATCACGATAGACCGGCAGGCGCGAATACTTCGACTCGACCACGCAATCGCGCGCCTCTCGCACCGTCGCCGTCACAGGGAGCGCGACGATCTCCGTGCGCGGCGTCATCACCTCGTTGACGCTCGTGTCGCCGAACTCGATGATCGAGTGGATGAGTTCGCCCTCTTCCTCTTCGAGAATGCCCTCCTCTTCGCCCACGTCGATCAACGCCTGCAAGTCGTCGCCGTTGTCGTCCTCCTCCTCGGCCACGCCCGTCTCCGTCAGGTGTTCGTTGCGGCGCGCGCGGTCAAAAGACCTGTGCGAAGCGAAAGCCAGAAGCGACAGCGGGCGGTAAAACGGGCGCAGTATCGGCAGCAGTCTGACGAGCGTTCCCTCAGGGTTGCGCGTCGCGGCGAAGCGCGGGATGAACTGTCGCGCCACGGCCGTCAACCCGAAGGCGGCGATGATGGCAATCGCGAGGAAAGCGGCGCGCGAAGACCCGCCCGGCCCCGGCGAGTTGTCGATCAATTGCGACACGATGGAGGCGACGAGGACGGAGGTCGAGACGACCAGAATCAGGATGGCGACCGTCAGCGTGAAACGAAAGCGCGAGCGGTTTTCCAGAATCTCCGTGAGGAACGTAGTGGTGGCGGTCGGCCTGCCGTCCTCCGTCTCGCCGATGAGGCGACGCAGCCCCACGTCGCTCAGTTCGCCGAACGCCATATCGATCAACGCCACGAACGTCAGCGCGACGAGCAGCAGGCACGTGATTACTATCTCAATTTCCATAGCTTTATCGTGAATCGTGAATCGTGAATCATAAATAGAAAAACCCGTCTTTATCTATGCACGATTCACTATTCACGATTCACCAATTATATTCCCAACCGGCGACGCAGGCGCAGTTCCAGCGCGTTCATTTCCCCGTCGTCCTGTTCATGGTCATAGCCGCACAGGTGCAGCATCCCATGCAAAATCAACTGCTCCACTTCCCTCTCAAAACTCAACCCGTGCTCCGCAGCCTGCGCCCCCGCGCGCTCCACCGAAATCACCACGTCGCCCAGCGTCGCGCCCGCCGCACGCTCAAACTCATCCTGTCCCGCCGGAAACGACAACACATCCGTCGTCCCGCGCTTTCCCCGCCAGCGCCGGTTAAGTTCCCGCATCGCTCGATCCGACACGAACGCAACCGTCACGCCCGCCCCATCCGCAGGCACAACCCTCAAAACCTTCCCCGCAAACGCCTCCCAACGCTCACCATCCACCGGCAACTTGCGCTGGCGGTTCACAACCTCAACCATCACTCGCCTCAAGCATCCTGCCCTTCGCCCTCCTGAGCCAGAGGCAAATATAAACTGCTTAGCATCGCCATCTTTTCATCCGGCAGCATAGTGGCTAACTCCAAACAATCTTTTAGCAAGCGAGTGGCATTTAGGTAATTAATCAATCTTTCTTTCTGAGCTTTTGTTAAATTCCAATTATGCCCGATGTCCCTGTGCTTGATCATCAAATCCCGCAAGGTATCGGCGAACATACGCCACTCTGCGGCAGGAGATTGGTTGACCGGAAATGACAGCGCAGCAAGCTCTGCTGCAAACTCGTTCAATTCCAGATCACGGGCGCAGGCAATGGCGGTGGGGATGTCATTGCTGGGGGCGTAAGCGCGGGCGCGGGCGAATCCGAGCGCAAGATCGAGGGCGCGCTCAGGGTTGCGTGTGTGGTTTTTGTCGAGGGCGCGTGTGCGAATCACAGCGAAGAAAAATTCGGACGTTGGGTCTCGGTTATAAAGGTCTACGAATAGGTAGAACGGTCGCCCTAACCAAGGGTCGGCTTGGGTGAAAGTTGATTTTTTATCCGCCCATGTCAATACTGCTTGCAGCTTTTCATCACTTGCAAGCAAGTCATCAACGCCGTGCCGGAAAGTCTTCATAAATTGGCTGGCATCCGGCAACAGGCTGGTCGTCAATAGGAACACTTCGCGCCAACGCGCGTCCGCGCAACGCTCTTTAATGAGATTCGTCAACGTGCCCTTCGCCGCGTTGGCGACGATGTACTTCGCCGTAAAGTATTCCTGAAAAGTCAGGTGCGAGAAGGAATACACCGCGCGGGCGCGCTCGACGAAAATACCGTGTTGCGCCGCAATCGCTCTGAGAATCACTTCCCCATCAGTCGCTTCGTTCGTGTCATGCGGCGGCACATTCTTGACGTAATCTGTAATGAGTCTTTCCAGTTCCGGCTGCGGAATGAAATATTCGTTTCGTTCAAACGTCTCCGCCGCGATGCGTGCCAGCATGTTCTCTTTATGGCCTAGCGACAGCTTGCGATAAATCTCGTCGCGCTTAATCCTCCTTGTTGAGTCCCATCTCTTCAACAGCGCGTCCAACGCTTCCTCGTAAATTTCCACACGCCGCGACGGAATGGACATCGTCTCGTTGAAAGCGAGACACAACAGCGTCAACAGCAGCGGCGTGCGCGCCAGATCACGCAAGCCTTTGTTGTCTTCCCTCGCAAACTCGGCCAGAAATTTAGCGGCGGTTTCTTCGTCCCTTTGCCCTTCCTTACGAAACCAGTTGCGGACAAACGTTTCGATCTGCGCCTCCGTGAAGTCGGCGATCTCGACGTAATCGAAAGGCTCGAAGGAGTAATCGCTGGCGGCGACGCGACAGGTGATCAGGCATTGCGTCCGGTCGTACTTCTCGATGAAATTGTTCATCTGGCGCGTCTGCTTGTCTCTCTGCCCGGCTTCCTGATTGACTTCGTCAAGGCCGTCGAACAACACAATCGCGCTGCCTGATTTCAACAATTCCTCGACAAACGGCCGCGCGGCGGGAAAGCCGCAAATGTCGAATCGCTCCGTTATGAAATCCATCAACTCCGCGCCGGAATCAGCCCACTGTTTGAGCGAGACGAAGATCGGGACTTTATCAATCTCCTTCTTTTTGGCGTCTTGACCGGAAATCAACTTCTCGGCGGCTTTGATGGCGATGTACTTGAGGAAGGTGGTTTTGCCCGCGCCAGGCTTGCCTAGAATAAAGAGGTTCCGCTTCGTTTCCCCGACGAGTCTCAGGCCGTTGATTCGTTCTGTTTCCGCCGGCGGTGCGTCCGGGTCTGCGGCGAACTTCTGCTTTAAGCGTTCGATGTCGAACCGCCCGAAGGCCGTGGGCTTATCCAACATGTAGGCTTCGGTGAAGATGTCGTCGAGCGGCACGGGTTTAGCCATGCCCATGATCTGCATCGAGTCGTACAGCTTGATGATTTTCTTACGATACTTTTCCGCCGCCTCGTTCCACTTCGACTCGTCCCATTTTTCCTTGCCCGCGTTAAAGGCTTTACCGGCAAGAGTCTTGCCGTAATTGCTCCAAAGCCATGCACCGGCGAATGGGAGAGTCATTTCGATTGGCATATTACAAACCGCTCTTGCTCGCGTGGTTTTCGTAGGCGCGGATGATCATCTGGACGAGGCGGTGGCGGACGACATCGCGGTCGGTGAAGTAGACGAACTCGATGCCTTCGACGCCGGAGAGGACGCGTTCGGCTTCGACGAGGCCGCTGCGGCGTCCGGTGGGTAAGTCTATTTGCGTCACGTCGCCGGTGATGACGGCTTTCGAGCCGAAGCCGATGCGCGTGAGGAACATCTTCATCTGTTCGCCCGTCGTGTTCTGCGCTTCATCGAGAATGATGAAGGCGTCGGCGAGGGTGCGCCCGCGCATGAAGGCCAGCGGCGCGACTTCGATGACGCGCTTCTCCAGCAGTTTCGTTACGCGTTCGGCGTCGATCAGGTCGAAGAGGGCGTCGTAGAGGGGTCGCAGGTAGGGGTCGACTTTGTCCTGCAAGTCGCCGGGCAGGAAGCCCAGTTTCTCGCCCGCTTCGACCGCCGGGCGCGCCAGCACGATGCGGCTCACCTGCTTCTGCATGAGAGCCTGCACGGCCATCGCCACGGCCAGATAGGTTTTGCCCGTCCCGGCCACGCCGACGCCGAAGACGACATCTTTGTTCTGGATGGCTTCGATGTAATGACGCTGGTTGGCCGATTTGGGCGCGACCTGTTTCTTGCCGGCCGGGTTGAAGCGCGCCTTGGTGAAGTAGTCGCGCAGGGAGTAGGCGCGGTCTTCGGCTATCTGGGCGAAAGCTTCGCGCAGTTCTTTGTCGGTGAAGGTCTTGCCTTCGGAAAAGAGCGCGGTGAAGTCTTCGAGAATGCGTTCGACGGTGGCAACGTCTTTCGGGTCGCCATCAATCGTCAGGTCTTGTCCGCGCGCGTCAACGCGCACGTCAAGCAGTGATTCCAGATATTTGATGTTCTGGTCGTGGACGCCAAAAAGCGTTTCGATTCCTCGCGGCGGTAATTCAATCTTCTTCAAGTGAGCTTGCTATCTCCTTCACGCGGGCGATTCGTGCCACAGGGGGTAGGGCGGGGTTGTGCGGGTGAGCGATCTTGGTTCTGCATGTTGCAGGGAAAACGCTACTACATGCCCCAAAATGTGTCAACGAAGATGGGCGACCGCCGACCCCGAAGAACGACGACCTGACCGCCCGCGCCCCACGCGACCGCGCCTTGACACAACTCACCGCGATACCTATACTTTGCCCTTTGCGCTCACGGTCAAATCGTTGCCTGTGACTGCGCGAGCGGAATAGAACATTAGTTGTTTAGATTACCGACGGAGTTTCAGAAGATGCCTAATCATAAATCAGCCGAAAAGCGCATGCGCCAGAACGAGCGTCGCAAGGGAATCAACCGCAGCAACCGTACGCGCCTGCGCACTGAGATCAAGAAACTGCGCGCCGCCATCACGGGCGATGACGCCGGTACGCTCCAGACCACGCTGTCGCATGCGATTTCCACCATCGATAAATCCGTGCAGAAGGGCATCCTGCACCGGAACGCCGCCGCGCGCCACAAGTCGCGTCTGACGGCGCGCGTCAACGCAGCGGGCGCGAAGTAAAAGGAAAGTTACACACATTTGTCAGGCAGCGGGGCGGGTCGATTCGTTCGACCCGCCCCGCTGCTTTTGTTTTGGGCGGCAGGGGAATGAGACGGAGGTTGGAGATGAATGTCGAAGAAGGTGAGGAGCGGAACCGTTACCTTTGCGACCGTGAGATCGAAGAATTGGTCGAGGGTTTCGAGTCGTGCGCCGTGCCGCCCGAAAAGTTTGACCACGGCGCGCACATGGCGGTCGCTCTCTGGTATCTCTCGCGTTTGCCCCCGGCGGCGGCAACCGAGCGTATGCGCGCGGGGCTGCGTCGCTACACCACACACAACAACGCGCAGGCGCACTACAACGACACCCTGACGATCTTCTGGCTTAAACTCGTCCGCCGCTTTCTCGCCCAGACCGGGGCTGCCCGCCCCCTCGCCGAACGCGCCAACGAATTGCTCAAGACTTACGGCAGTTCAAAACTCGCCTTCGAGTATTACAGCCGCGCGCTCGTTCAGACGCCGGAGGCGAAAGCATCCTGGGTTGAACCGGATTTGAAGCCGTTGGATTTCTGAGGGTGAGGACGGGCGCGACGTGCGACGGGCTGAGGCGCGCTAGGCGGACAGTTCGCAGATGAGCAGTTCGAGTTGGAGGCGCGGCGTGCCGAGGGAGGTTTTGATGGCGAGGTCGGCCGAGGCGATGCGCGAGATGCGGCGCGCGAGATCGGCCGAGTCTGTGCGGCGGGCGGTGGCGAGAAAGTCTTCGCGCTTGTTGAACGGCATGGGCACGAGCCGGAAGACCTCTTCCTTCGGCCTGCCCGCCGTCATCAACTCTTTGGCGAGCGCGAGGCGGTGGTAGTTGCTCGCGATCAGCCCGAGAAGCATCACAGGCTCCGCCTCGTCGTCGAGCAGGCGGCGCAGGGTTCTGAGCGCGCCCTTGCGGTCTTTCGCGATGAGGCGATCCGTCAACTCGAAATTCGACAACTCGCGTGAACGGCCGACGAGCGCGTCCACCAAATCCATCGTGACGTGGCCGTCCGGCAGCGCCGCGCACGCCAGCTTATCCAACTCGTTCACGAGGCGGCGGATGCTCGTTCCCACCAGCGCGACGATCTGCCGGAGCGTGCGCTCGTCCGCGCGGGCGTTGAGCTTCTTCAGTTGGTCGCGCGCCCAGGCGACGAGTTCGTTGTCCGTGAGCGGCGCGAAATCGACGCTCACGCAAGTCTCCAACAGCGTCTTCGACAATTTGCGCCGCTTGTCGAGTTCGTCCGCGACGAAGATGACGACGGAACTCACGGCGGGGCGCGCGAGATAGCGCAGAAGCGCGCCCTCGTCCGCTTCGCGCAGTTTGCCGAAATCCGTGATGCGAACGACGCGACGCTCCGACATCATAGGCAGTTGTTCGGCGGCGGCTATCGCCTGCTGGACATCCACGTTCGAGAGGCTGAAATTCGCTTCGTTGAACTCGCGCAAGCCCGCGCCGCGCAAGACTTCATCCGCGATGCTGCGCGCCGCCGCGTCGCGCAGATAGTCTTCCGCGCCGAACAAGAGGTAGAGCGGCGCGATGCGCTTCGCCTTCAACTCGCCCCACAATTTTTCGCGCGTCAGGAGGCTCATTTTTTCTTCTCTTCGTTGACGCCGAAGCCGTGGACGAGAGTGGAGACGAGCGACTCGGCGAAATTGCGCGCGATGCGCCGCACGGCCGGGTCTTCCTCGTTGAAGAAGGTGCGCGGGTCGCTGGTAAATTCATACTCGCCGCGATAGACGTAGTTCTGATTGTCGTAGAGCACGCGGTTATTCACCTGGTCGCGCACCGTCACCGCGCCGACGACCATCACCTCGAAGACGCGCGAACGGCCACGCTCGTCCAGAAGCACGCCGGAGAAGGTGAAGCTGCGGATGACGCCGTCAACCACGGCGTCCGCGCCCTCCGGCTCGCTCTGCACGCGCAAACCGTGGCCGCGCCGGATGATCTCGTTCGCGACGGCCTCCGTAAAACGCGACTCGATCTTGTAGCGCAACGCCTGATTCTGAAAAGGCGGCACGGCCACCGTCCGCACGTGCGTCGGCAGCCCGCTCTTCGTCACGGGCTTGTAGCACTCCGTGAAGCCCGACACCGACAGCAACAAAACCAAGAGCGACGCCGCGCGCCCCAGTCTCTTCACAAACGTCATTTTCAACACTTCCCCTCTCTCCCCGCATGCCGAACGCGAACGCCGCACGATACGATAAAGAGTCACGAGTGACAAGTGACAGGTGACAGGTGACAGGATTAAGACGAATTCGTGTCTTATCTTGTCACCTGTCAATTGTCGCTGCTTTTATCGCGTCCGCGATGCGCGCGGTTTCGACGGCGGCGCGAACGTCGTGGACGCGGATGATGTTTGCGCCGCCGAGGATCGCCGCCGTGACCGAGGCCATCGTCCCGTGCAGGCGTTCGGCCGGGGGCGCGTCGCCGAGTAACCGCCCGATGAAGGACTTGCGCGATGTGCCGACGAGCAGAGGAAAATCCGCGAACCGCGCCACGAGCGCGTCTAGTCTGGCGAGCAATTCGAGATTCTGCTCCCCGCTCTTGCCGAACCCTATGCCGGGATCAATCGCAATTTGCGCGCGCGCGACGCCGTGTTGCTCGGCCACGGCGATGCTGCGGCGCAAGGCTCCCGTCACTTCCGCCATAATATCCGGGACGGGCGGCAGGTTGTGGAGCGTCGCGGGCGTGCCGCGCGAGTGCATGAGCACGAGGCCGGCGCCCGCGCGCGCGGCTTCGACCGCGATGCGCTCGTCGAAACGGAGCGCGGAGATGTCGTTGACGATCTCGGCTCCGGCGTCGAGCGCGGCGCGCGCCACTTCCGCCTTCGTCGTATCGACGGAGATGAGAGCGCCGGGAAGTTGCGCACGGAGGCGCGCGACGACCGGCACGATGCGCCGCAACTCTTCCTCGGTCGTAACCGTTGCCCCGCCCGGCCGGGTCGATTCGCCGCCGATGTCTATGATGTCCGCGCCGTCGGCAAGCATCCCGGCGGCGTGTGCGGCGGCGCGTTCGAGGTCGAAGAATCGGCCGCCGTCGCTGAAGCTGTCGGGCGTCACGTTCAGGACGCCCATGATGAGCGTGCGGCCGTCGAGCGAGAGCGTGCGGCGGGCGAGTTTCCATTCGCGGACTTGTGTCATCGGAAAATTTTAAGGCCACGCGCGCGGCGTCTCAAAGGGCGAATCAAGACCGGCTTGTCCGAAGCGAAAAAGGGGAAGGCGCAAAGCGAAAGGGGAAGAGGGTTTGATCCCCTTCCCCTTTAACCTTTTCCCTTTAACCTTTTCTATGCCGTGGCCGGGCCGGTAATGGGCGGCAGGATCGGCTTGAGCGGCGTTGTCGTAGGCTCTTTCAGTTGCGGTCGCTCGCCGTCGTCTTTCGACGCGGGCGGCTGATCTTCGTCGAGCGGAAGACCGGCCACGATGCGGCGAATCTGCACGCCGTCGAGCGATTCGCGTTCGAGCAGCGTCTCCGAGAGGCGAACCATGGTCTCGCGGTTCTCGGTGATGATGTTGCGCGCGCGCTCGTACTGGTCGGAGATGATTCTTCTCACTTCCTGATCGATCTTGATGGCCGTGTCTTCCGAGAAATCGCGGTGCTGCGAAATCTCGCGGCCGAGGAAAATCTGCTCCTCTTTCTTGCCGTAGGTGAGCGGCCCGAGATCGGACATGCCGTACTCGCAGACCATCGAGCGGGCGAGTTCCGTCGCGCGCTCGATATCGTTCGACGCGCCCGTCGTGATGTCGTTCAGGAAAATCTCTTCCGCCAGTCGCCCGCCCATCATGATCGCGATCTGGCCGAGCAGGTATTCGCGCGTCGCGCTGTAGCGGTCGCCTTCGGGCAACTGCTGCGTGAGGCCGAGAGCCATGCCGCGCGGGATGATCGTGACCTTGTGCACGGGGTCTGCGTTCGGCACTTTTAGGCCGACGAGCGTGTGCCCCGCTTCGTGATAAGCCGTGATGCGCTTCTCCTCGTTGGAGATGACCATTGATTTGCGTTCCGCGCCCATCAGCACCTTGTCCTTCGCCAACTCGAAATCGTTCTGCATGACGATCTTCTTGTTGTAGCGCGCGGCGTTCAGCGCGGCTTCGTTGACGAGGTTCGCGAGGTCTGCGCCGGTGAAACCGGGTGTGCCGCGCGCGAGAATGCTGATATCGACATCTTCGCCGAGCGGAATCTTGCGCGTGTGGACTTTGAGAATGCCTTCGCGACCGCGCACGTCCGGCCGCGAGACGACGACACGACGGTCGAAGCGTCCGGGTCGAAGGAGCGCGGGATCGAGCACGTCCGGCCTATTTGTAGAAGCCATCAGGATCACGCCGTCGTTCGACTCGAACCCGTCCATTTCGACGAGCAACTGGTTCAAAGTCTGTTCGCGTTCGTCGTGACCGCCACCGAGACCCGCGCCCCTGTGGCGACCTACGGCGTCGATCTCGTCGATGAAGATGATGCACGGGGCGTTCTTCTTGCCCTGCTCGAACAGGTCGCGCACACGCGATGCGCCGACGCCGACGAACATCTCCACGAAGTCAGAACCGGAGATCGAGAAGAAGGGCACGTTGGCCTCGCCCGCGACGGCGCGCGCCAGGAGAGTTTTACCCGTTCCCGGCGGGCCCATCATCAGGACGCCCTTCGGGATGCGGCCGCCGAGTTTTTGAAACTTCTGCGGCTCTTTGAGGAATTCGATGATCTCCTGCAACTCCTCTTTCGCCTCTTCGACGCCCGCCACGTCTTTGAACGTGACGCGCTTCTGCTGGTTGTTCAGCAACTTGGCGCGCGACTTGCCGAACGAGAGCGCCTTATTGCCGCCCGCCTGCATCTGCCTGAGCATGAAAATCCAGATGCCCATAAAGAGCAGGATCGGCGCCCATGTCAGCAGCAACCCCCAGAGCATGCTGTTGCCGTTCGACAGGTCTTCGACCTTCGCGACGTAAGGGTTGCCGTTCTCGTCGAGCGTCTTTGCCGCGTCCATCAGGCTGCTCTGCTGCTGCGCGTTGGACAGGTCGGCGCGTAGCTGACTGCCTTTCGTGTCAGTGGCTAAGACCTCGGTCTGCTTGACGGTCAGATTGCTGATCTCGTGCTTCTTGATTTTGACGTTGAGAGTGCTCAGGTCAATTTTCGACGGCCCGCCCTGATTGCCGGAAAAAGCCCTGTACAGTAGCACCGCGCCCAAAAGTATGAGCACCCAAAAAATTATTTGTCTGGCTGTTGAACTCAATTCCGTATTGCCTCCGACGCCGATCATAACCCATAAAGGCGTCCGTTGTCGCTTCCGCTCGCTCCCCTTAGCTTTCAGCTCCGTCGCCGGGAAAGAAAACGCGCCCGCTTGGCGCGTGGGAGTTCCGGCTCTTTCAATGCCCTGTTAGGATGCCGACGGCGCGCGGCGCGTTGCGCCCCGTCCTCCCGCCCGGAACTTGCGGAAATATGACGCTTTCGTGGCAAACCCGACTCAGGCGGGTCGCGCCAGATAAGGCAAATTCCGCCAACGCTCGTTCATCCCCAGGCCATACCCGAAGACGTAATTCTCGCGCGTCTCGAAAGCGCACCAATCCGGCTTCAAATCGACGCGGTGACTGTCAACTTTATCGACCAGCACACAGAGTTTCACGGACGACGCGCCGCGCGATTCGAGTTGCTTGATCAAGTACTCCTGCGTCACGCCCGTCTCCATCACGCCCTCTACGAGCAGCACGTCGCGCCGCGAGAGGTCGAGCGGCGTGCTGAAATTCAAGTCCTGCACGCCGCCGAGCGAGCGGTGGTCGTAACGAACGAAGGCCACGCGCAGCGGCACATCGATGCGGCGCAGCAAGTCCGCGAGAAACATGAAGCCGTCTTCAACCACGCCCAGCACCGTCAACTCGCGCCCCGCGTAAGCGCGCGAGATTTCGCCCGCGAGCGTTTCGACGCGTTCCGCGATCTGCGCCGCGCCGTGAAGTTCCAAGATGCCTTCTGTCATTCCGGTTTCGCGCCTCGAAAAAAATTTGTCCGTTAAAAACTAAAGGCCGCTCGCGAAAACTGAGCGGCCATGTGCGACACTGTTGATTCTAAAGCCCCACCCGTCCTTTTTCAACTCTTTCCCGCCCGCCCCGCCCCCGCGCGAAACATCGACAACCCGCGCCGCCGCTCGACGCTCGCCCCACCCGGCAACTCCGCCACGCGCCCGCCATGCACGCCCTTCAATAATCCGGCGACCGCTTCGATATGCGTCGCTTCGATGCGCCGCAAATTCCCGCGCTCCGATTTGATCCAGCCGCGCAGGGCGTAACTCAGTACCGCCCCGCCAGCCCCGCGCAAAACTTCTATGCTGAGCGCCGGGGAAGCTACAACGCCATCAGGCTCACCCACCACAGCCCCGGCCTCATCCTCAAACGCGGCCACCTCACGCTCAACTGCGGCAGTCTCATCCGCAACTGCGGCAGTCTCATCCACTACTGCGGCAGGCTCATCCGCAACGGTCTCATTCTCGTTCGCCGCGCGTGGCCGCCGCGCGTTAATGCCCGCGCGCGTCGCCCCGGTCTGCAACAACGCGGCGCGGCGAGCTTCGATCAACAACTCTTCGCCGAGTTGTTCCAGCGCATCCGCCTCCGCGCGGAGCAGCCCGGCCGTGCGCGCAAGCGTCTCGACCGCGCGCGGGTTGAACGTCTGCAACAACGGTAACAACTGCCGCCGCACTCGCACGCGCGCGAATTGTTCGTCCTCGTTCATCTCGTCGGCGCGCACACGCACGCCGCGCGCCGCGCAATACTCCGCCGTCTCCGCCCTCCGCACCGCGCCGAGCAACGGGCGCACGAGCAGCAGATCGTCCCCGCGCTCGTCGAAGGAGCGACGGGAGCGCATCCCGCCCAGCCCGCGCGCGCCGCTCCCGCGCAAGAGCGCGAGCAATAGCGTCTCCGCCTGATCCTCGACCGTATGCGCCGCCGCTACCGCGCGCGCGCCACACTCCCGCGCCGTGCGCCCCAAAAATTCATAACGCTCGCGCCGCGCCGCCTGCTCCAGATTGTCGCGCGTCGCACGCGCGCGCCGCGCCACCTCGCCGCGCCCGACGACGACCTCATAACCCAGCGCCCCGGCCAAATCTTCCACAAAGCGCGCATCAATCGCCCCGGCCTCGCCGCGCAACCCGTGATCCAGATGTGCCACTTTCAGCGTCAGAGCCATGCGCCCCGCCTTGATCAATTCGTCGAACGCCAGCAGGAGCGCGGTCGAGTCCGCGCCGCCCGACACGGCGACGACGATGCGTTCGTCGAAAGGCAGCGAGAGTTGTCGCCACGAATGCGACAGACGCCGGGCGAAGCGACTCAATGGTCGCGTCGTCCCGGCGTCTGTCGGAGTCTGTTGTGATTCAGGTTTCTTCATCGAGCAGGGGGCGCGCTCTTTCGTTCCTGGTCGCGCGCCCCCTGACAGAATAAAGCCCTCCCGGCGTTTCAGGGAAGCTAGGGCTTCACGAGCGGCGATTCCGTGTCGTTCACGAACACGCTGAGCACGCTCTCGTTGCCCGGAAAGATGAAGGTGTGATTCGTCACCAGCAGCGAGCCGTGTTTGTCGAAGGCGGCGTTGGCCGGTGAGTTGAAGGGGGAGATGAGAAAGTTGGGGCCGAGCGGGTTTCCGATGCGCGCGACCTCAACACCCGACGGGTTAAGGACGGAGACGCCGGAGTGGCCGGGCGAGGCCAGCATCACGTAGAGTTTGCCCGAGTTGCCGAAGGCGATGCCGTCCGGCCCTTCGCCGTTGTACTGGTGGAAGACTTTGAGGTCGGCCGCGGTCGGCGCGTCAACGAGCGGCAGCGTGTAGATTTTGCCCCCGGTGAAGCCGTATTCGCCGACGCCTTCGGCCGTCACTACGAAGTAGATTTTCGTCCGGTCGGGATTGATGCGGATGCCGTTCGCGCCGAAGGGCGTGGCGAGCGCCGCGTCCTGAAACCAGACCTGCGGAGCGCCGCCGCCCGGCGGGATGCGCCAGATCGTCGCTTGCAGCGAATCGGTCAGGTAGAGATTGCCCGCCGGGTCGAAGGCGAGATCATTCGGAAGCGCGGGCACAGGCGCATTGAGTTGCGGCACGGGCGGCGCGTACACAGTCTGCTCGCCGCTACCGAGGTCTATGCGGACGATCCCGAGCTGGGTATTGACGACATAGAGGCGTCCCGCGCCGTCGAAGGCGACGCAAGAATTGGCGTGCTCCTGACTGAGGTCTTCGCCCTGTATCTCGATGGTCTCAAGTTTTTCGCCCGTGCGCGTGTTGTAGACGACGACGATTGAGGGCGGCTGTCCCGCAGTGCCGAAACGCGCGGGGCCGGAGACGTAAGCCTTGTTGCCTTTCACGGCGATGCCCTCGGGAGAACCGGGCGGCACGGGGAACGGTGAGAGGGTTTGCACGTCGCCGTAGGGGCGCGCGTAAGGGTTATTGGCAAAAGCGGTCACGGATAAGATGGCGAAGAGACACGACGCAAGAATCATTCGCGTAAGGGTATTGAAGGGGCTCATTATGATCTCCTGATGGGTGAGAGCGTTTAAAAACCGTAGGACACGAATTGTCCCGTGAGCGGGACGTAAGTAACGTTGCGATGTATGGCGTTTGCGTTCGGAAGTCGAATAAAACTTCGTTCGCGTTTCTTCAATTAACGTCCCACCTGCTAACGCGCGATTCAAACTGAAAAGGGATCAACGAACGCGATTTTTTTTACGCGCGAAGAAAATAGTTGCAACGAACCCGACGCAACCGTGTCTGCTTATTGAGCAAAAATTCATGAGCCAACTCGCGCCCGATTTTTTTGACCGCCCCCCGTGAACAGGCAAAGCGAAGGGCGAACGGGTGAGACGCGGTTTCCGCTCGCCCGTTCGCCCTTCGCTTTGTCTGTTTTGCGGCTCGCCCCGCCGCCCTTCCTCTTTCAGGCGACGATCATCGTGCCCGTGCCTTCGTCTGTGAAGACTTCGGAGAGCAGCGTGTTGCGCAGAGAGCCTTTGATGATGTGCGCGCTGCGGACGCCGCGATGAAGGAGCTCGGTGATGTTTTGCAGTTTCGGGATCATGCCGCCCGTGGCGACGCCGTCGCTAAGGAGTTTCGTCACCTCGTCAACCGTCAGGCGCGAGAGTTTCGTCGCTGACTCGCCCGGCCGCAGGTAAAGGCCGTCCACGTCGCTCAGGAGAATCAACTTTTCCGCCTCCAGACGCACGGCGATTTCGGCCGCGATGGTGTCCGCGTTGATATTGAAGATGCGCCCCCCGGAATCCGCGCCGAGCGGTGAGACAACCGGCAGGTAGTCGTGATCGAGCAGCACGCGCAACAGGCGGTCGTCGATCTCCAGCACGTCGCCGACGTGGCCGAAGTCCACGCGCTCGCTTTCGCCCGTCACCTGATTCAACACGTCCTTCGGCGGGCGGCGTTCGGCCAGCACGATGTTGCCGTCAACGCCCGACAGGCCGACCGCGCTCACGCCGTGGTTGCGCAACGCGGCCAGAATGTCCGTGTTGATCTTCCCGGCGAAGATCATCTTCGCCATGTCGAGCGTGGCATCGTCGGTGACGCGCCGCCCGTTGATGATCGTCTGCTCAACGCCTAACTGCTCCGCCAGGTCCGTCAACTGTTTGCCGCCGCCGTGCACGACGCACAGGCGGATACCCACCTGATGCATCAACGCCAACTCCTCGCAGAGCGAACGCAGGTTCTCTTGATCCTCCGTCAGCTTGCCGGAGATTTTGACGACGAAAGTCTTGCCCTTGAAACGCTGTATGTAAGGCAAGGCTTCGCGCAACAGATCGAGTCGCGGCTGGCTCATTTTCAATCTCCAAAACAGGGAAAGGGGTAAAGGGCAAGGGGGAAGGGTCAAAATCCGTTGCTTTCTCCCTTACCCCTTCCCCTTTACCCTTTACCCTTTATTCTTTAGTAACTCCGCCATGACGGCCTTTTGCGCGTGCAGGCGGTTCTCCGCTTCGTCTATGACGACCGAGGCGGCCGAGTCGATGACGCCGTCCGTCACGATGACGTTGCGGCGCACGGGCAGGCAGTGCATGAAGATGCCGCCACGGGTGCGTCGCATCTTCGCCTCATCGACGATCCACCCGTCGCGATACCCGGCGCGCGTCTCCAAGTCGTCTTCGGGCGCGCCGTAAAACATCTTGCTTCCCCAACTCTTCGCGTAGACGACCTCCGCGCCGTCGAAGGCGGCTTCCATGTCGTCAGTCACGTTGACGCTCGTGCCCGCGTCGAACGCCTGCTCGTTGAGTTGACCGATGAGTTCGTCGTCGAGTTCGTAGCCGGGCGGGTGCGCGATGGTGAGTTCGTGCCCCAACTGCGCGGCCGCGAGCGCGAAACTGTTCGGCACGGCCATCGGCAAAGGCTTCGGATGCCACGCCCACGTCAGCGTGACGCGCTTTCGCCCCGCGCCGCACTTCTCCCTGATCGTCAGCATGTCGGCGAGCGCCTGACACGGGTGATGCATCGCCGATTCCAGATTGATGATCGGCACTTCGCTGTGGCGCGCGAACGCGGCGAGCACGGGGTCGCGCCGTTCCTCTTTCCAATCCCTGAGCGCGGCGAACGTGCGCACGCCGATCCCGGCGCAGTAGCGCCCCAGGACGCGCACAAACTCGGCGACGTGTTCGGTCTTGTCGCCGTCCATCACCACGCCGTCGCGGTGTTCGAGCGTCCAGCTCGTGCCGCCGGGTTCGAGCACGACCGCGTTGCCGCCGAGCTCGTAAATCCCGACCTGCATCGAGGCGCGCGTGCGCAAACTCGGATTGAAGAAGACGAGCGCGATTGATTTTCCCGCGAGCGGCCGCGACTCGTCCGCGCCGCGTTTGAATCGCGCCGCCGCTTCGAGCAGGCGCTCAAGTTCGTCGCGCGTCCAGTCTCCGGTGGTCAGAAAATCTCTCGGCATCGTTTTTATAAAACCCGCTTCAATGTTGCGACGAACAGGTCAATTTCTTCCCGCGTCAGACAGAGCGGCGGGAGCAGCCTGAGCACGCGCGCGTCGCTCGAAGTGCCCGTGATGATTCGCTCCATGAGCAATGCCTGATGCACTTTCGCGGCTATCTCGTCGGCGAATTCAACCCCGAGCAACAATCCCGCGCCGCGCACGCGCGCCACCCCAGCCATGCCTTCCAGCGATTCGCGCAGGCGTCGCTCCGAGGCGCGCGCGTTCTCCAACATGGCGTCGCCTTCAATCGCTTCGAGCGTCGCCATGACGGCCGCCATCGCGAGCATCCCGCCGCCGAACGTCGTGCCGAGGTCGTTCTCCCTGATGTGCGCGGCCACCGCGTCGGTCGTCAGACACGCGCCGACGGGCACGCCGCTCCCCAGAGACTTCGCCAGCGTGATGATGTCCGGCACGACCTCCGCGCCCGCCGCGCTTCCGGCGAAGAACCACTCGCCCGTGCGCCCCACGCCCGTCTGCACCTCATCATAAATCAAGAGCATCCCGCGCGCGTCGCACAATTCGCGCAGCGCGAGGTAAAACTCCGGCCGCGCCTGCCGCACGCCCGCCATCGACTGAATCGGCTCAAGCATCACGGCGGCCACCGTCTCGTCTGCAAGCGCCGCCGCCGAGGCAATCGAACCGAACTCGGCGCAGAGGTGGCCGGGCACGTTCGGTCGCCCGATCTCCCTGTACTTTCCGAGAAACGTCGCGCTGATCGCGTCGGCGGTGCGCCCGTGAAAGCCTCCCGTAAACGTGATGACGTTCTCGCGCCCGGTTCGCATGCGCGCCATGCGCATCGCGTTCTCGTTCGCCTCCGTGCCCGAATTGCAGAAGAAGGCTTTCGTCACGGCGGAGGGCGCGCAACTCACGAGTTTCTCCGCGGCGCGCGCGCGCACTTCCGAATAGACCAGATTCGAGTAGAACAACAACTCCCCGGCCTGCGCCTTGATCGCTTCGACGACGTGCGGGTGGCAATGCCCCGTGGCCGCCACGGCATGCCCGCCGTAGAGATCGAGGAAGCGTTCGCCCTCGCTCGTCTCCACCCACGAGCCGCGCCCGCGCCGAACCGCCACGGGCATTTTCTTATAAGTCGCCAGTTGAAACTCGACCTCTCGCGCGGCAACGTCTTCAAAGTTTGTGATCGTCTTCATCGGTATAAGTTTCAAGTTTCAGGTTTCAAGTTTCAGGTCTGAAGTTTGAGGCTCTTTAACTTGAAACCTGAAACTTGAAACTTGAAACCTTTTTAAGGGTTGCTGCCGAGCAACATCAGCCCCGCACGTTCGTCCAGCCCGAACATCAGGTTCATGTTCTGCACGGCCTGACCCGCCGCGCCTTTGACGAGATTGTCTATGGCCGAGAAGACGACGAGCGCACGCCCGCGCACGGCAAAACCCAGATCGCAAAAGTTGGTCGTCTTCACCCAGTTGATGTCGGGCGAGCCTTCGACCACGCGCACGAAGAAACTCCCGCGATAAAAGTCTTCGTATAACGCGCGCACATCGGCAACCGTTAAAGCCTTCGTCGTCTCGACGTAGATCGAGGCGAAGATGCCGCGCGCGACGGGCAGCGAGTGTGTCATGAAGACGAGTTCGCTCTCCCACCCGCCGACGCGCCTTAGTTCCTGTTCGATCTCCGGCACGTGCTGGTGCGTGAAGGGCTTGTAGGCGTAAAACGAGTTCATGCGCTGCGGGTGGTGCGTGTTGGCCGCCGCCTTAACGCCCGACCCCGAAGAACCCGTCTTCGCATCCACGATGACGCGCCCATCGAGTTGCCCCGTAGCGACGAGCGGCGCAAGGCCGAGCAGCGTCGCCGTCGCGAAGCAGCCGGGATTGCTGACGAGACGCGCGCCTTTGATCGCCTCCCGGTTCGTCTCCGTCAAACCATAGACGAACTCGCTTTGCAACGCCGTCGCCGTATGCTCGCGCCCGTAGTGCTCCAAAAATTCCGCCGCGTCGTCCAGCCGAAAATCACCCGACAAGTCAATCACGCGCACGCTCGACGGCAGGCGCGGCGCGATCTCCAAAGCCTGCCCGTGCGGCAACGCCAGAAACACGCAATCCACCTCCGGCAAGCTCTCCAACTCGACCGGCGCGGCAATGAAACGCAATTCGGTCAAACCGTAGAGATTGCGATGCACCTCGCCGACCGCTTTCCCCGCCCCTTCGTTCGCCGTCACGAACGCCACCTCGACATCCGCGCGCGCCAGCAGAATGCGCAGCAATTCCGCCCCGCCGTAGCCCGATCCGCCAAAGATGCCGATCCGAAGTTTCATCAGGTTTCAGATTCCAGATTTCAAATGCCAGATTTCAAATTCCAAATGCCAGATTTCAAATTCTGATTTTTCAAATTCCAGATTTCAAATTCCGGAACAGGTTAAAGATACAAGCTACCCGTTTCACTTTTCCCGCTTCACGCCTCGACCAACACAGGCTCCTCAACCGCAGCCTCGCCGGGCGACCCTGAAAACTGAAAACTGAAAACTGAAACCTTATCTTTGATAATCGCGAACATGCGCGCTCCGTCGCGGCGCGCGTTGCCCGCCGCCACGTCGAACTCGCTCTCGATGTAATCCTCGCCCATCTGCGAGTCCGTCACCGACCCGGCCACGAGGTCAACCGTCAAACCGCGACGCCCGAGCAACTCGATGCCGCCCCACGCGCCCACGTAATCCGACGCGCAATAAATTAACGCCGCCATCGCACCGCGCAACTCCGCATCGTCGAAGATTGACTCGACCGAGTAGCCGCCGAGGATGCCGTCGCCGAGTTCGATCACGATCAGGTCGGGCGCGCTCTCGTTCAACTTCGCGATGATGGCCTTCGCCACGGGCGCGAGGTCGCCCACGCCCACCGTCGAAGGCAGCCCGCAATCGAGAAAGCTCGCCGTTTCGACCGCTCCGTGGTCGGCCATGTTCAGCGTGTCGCGCAGACACGCGACGCCCGACAGTTTGCCCGCCGCCACGCGCATCCCGGCGGCGGTCGCCTGTCGAATCAACTCCGTCGCCGCGTAAGTCTTCCCGCTGTTCATGCACACGCCCGCGATGACGACGAGCGGCGCGCTCGTCCCCAGGCGTTCACGCAAAGGCAGCGCGGCGTCAGCGATGTTCCGCACCCGCTCCGCCTCGTCGTACACGAGACCGACGACCTCCACGCGGATCGCATCGCTCAAACTCGAATGGTGTCCCGTGCAGAGACCGATGACGCCGCCCATGTTCAGCAGGTGCAACTCGTCGCCCGCCGCCACCGTCTCCGGCACATCGCCCACGAAACCCTTCAACGCGCGGCGACTGCCGACGACGCCCGCGAGCACGTCGCCCTGATTGATCTTCGCCAGCCGCCCCGTCACGAGTTCCAACTGGTTATACGTCGCGCTCTCCGTGAGCGCGCGCACGACGACCACATCGCCCGCGCGCACGCGCGCACGCTCGGCGACGACAGCCAGCGTCTTCGACAAATCGAGCGGCGAAGTGGCCGACCCGATCTTGTCAACCTCGACCACCATCACCTCCACGCCCCCGATTTCCTTCGCGATGTTCGTCATGCCCCCATCCTTTCAAAGATTGATTCATTTCTTCATTTCTTCATTGAATCAATGAACCGATGAATCAATGAATCAATCTCTTTCAATTCCGCATTACTTATTGATTTGTGCGAGCGAGCGCAGGCGCAAGGCGTTGAGTTTGATGAAGCCCTCCGCATCGCGCTGGTTGTAGACGGTGTCGGCCTCGAAGGTCGCGAGCCGTTCGTTGTAGAGCGAGCGCGGCGCGCGTCGTCCCGCGACGATGGCGTTGCCGCGATAAAGTTTGAGACGCACCTCGCCGGTCACGTCCTTCTGCGTCTCGTCGATGGTGCGCCGCATTAACTCCGTCTCCGGCGCAAACCAGAAACCGTAATAGACGCTCTCCGCAAACTTCAAACTCAAGGCGTCGCGCATCCTCAAGACTTCCCTGTCCATCGTGATCGATTCCAGCGCACGGTGCGCCGCTTGCAGAATCGTCACGCCCGGCGTCTCGTAGACGCCGCGCGACTTCATCCCGACGAACCGGTTCTCGACCAGATCGACGCGTCCGATGCCGTGCGCGCCGCCGATGCGGTTCAACTCTTCGAGCAGCGCGACCGCGCCCAACCGCTCGCCGTTCACGCTCACCGGCACGCCCCCGTCGAATCCGACCACCACATACTCCGCTTCGGCGCGCGCATCTTCCGGCGCTTTCGTCATCTGAAAAATGTCGGCCGGCGGTTCCGCCCAGGGGTCTTCGAGAATGCCGCCCTCGTAGGAGACGTGCATCAGGTTGCGGTCGGTCGAATAAGGTTTCGCGTGTGTCGCCGTCACGGGGATGCGATGCTGCTCGGCGTATGCGATCAGGTCGCTGCGGCCTTTAAACTCCCACTCGCGCCACGGAGCGACGACCTTGATGTCGGGTTCGAGCGCGTAGTAGGTCAACTCGAAACGCACCTGATCATTGCCCTTGCCCGTCGCGCCGTGGGCGACCGCGTCCGCGCCCTCCAGCCGCGCGATCTCGATCTGCCGCTTCGCGATGACGGGTCGCGCCAGAGATGTGCCGAGCAGGTAGACGCCTTCGTAAACCGCGTTGGCCTTGACCGCCGCCCACACGTATTCGCTCACGAACTCCTGCCGCAAATCTTCCACGTAGAGTTTCGACGCGCCCGTCGCCCGCGCCTTCTCATCCAGCCCTTCGAGTTCCTCGCCCTGCCCCACGTCCGCGCAATAGCAGACGACCTCGCACCCGTAACGCTCCTTGAGCCAGTGCAACATCACGGACGTATCCAATCCGCCCGAATAAGCCAGCACAACTTTTTTAATCTTCTCCGTCACGCCTCACCCCTCAAAATAGGTTTCAAGTTTCAGGTTTCAAGTTTCAGGACTGAGGCTCTTTGAGTTCTTTAACTTGAAACCCGCCGTCATCCGAATAGTTCCCAGATTTTCTTAATCACCGGGCGTTGTGCCTTGCGCTCTGCCACGGCGACGAAGATCGTGTCTTCGCCCGCCAGCGTCCCGACGATCTCTTTGATCGCCGCGCCGTCAATCTCCACCGCCACCGCCGACGCCAATCCCGGCTCGCATCGCGCGATGACGAGCGCGTCGCCCGCCACGTCCAAACTCAGGAGGCCGCGCGCCGCCGCTTTGTCCGCTGCCTGCGGCACAACGTAACGCCCGCGCCGTTTGACGATCCCTAGCTCCTCCAGGTCGCGCGAGATGCTCGACTGCGTGGCCGCATACCCCGCGCGTTCGAGGTGCGACGCCAGTTCGCCCTGCGTGCTGACGGGCCTGGCGCGAATCAAATTCAACAATTTCTGTTGCCGCTTTTCCTTATCCATTTTCCTCATCTATGCAAAAGATTTGCATAACCTGTGCATAGATGAATAAAATAGCATCATAGTTGCATTAAATCAAACGCGCTAGTACAACTTTCGCGGGAACTGAAACGTGGAGTCATGGCGTAAATGAGACGGCGCTTGAAATGAAGGGCGAATGTGAAAAATGCGGCGGCTCGCTCGGAGCTGAAGACGAGGCTTACATCTGCGCCTTTGAATGCACTCTCGCGGGTGCTATGCAGAGGCGATGGCGCACCTGTGCCCCGACCGCGGCGGCGAACCCGTGCGCAGGCCGCGCCGGAAGTCCGGCCGTTAGCGACGCGCCGCCTGTGCGGTTCACAAATTACAACTTCCGAGGTGAAGATGAGCGACGAGAAAAATTTATGGGGCGGACGATTCACGGGGCGGCCGGATGCGGGCTTCGCGGCCTACAACCGTTCGTTCGATTTCGACCGCAGGCTGTTCGCGGCGGACGTGCGCGGAAGCCTAGCCCACGCCGAAGGGTTGCGCGCGGCGGGAGCGCTGACCGGAGACGAAGCCGAACAAATCAGGACGGGGCTGGAAACGCTGCTCGCGCGAAGCGAACGGGAGAGCGGCTTTTTCGAGGACGAGGCGGCGGAAGACGTTCATTCCTTCATCGAGGCGCGGCTCGTCGCGCTCGTCGGCGACGCGGGACGCAAACTCCACGCGGGGCGCAGCCGCAACGATCAGGTGGCGACAGCCTTGCGGCTCTGGTTGCGCGATGAGATCGACGCCCTCGGTGCGTCAGTGCGTGCGACGCAATTGGCGTTGCTCGCGCTGGCCGAAGCGCACCGCGAGGCAGTAATCCCCGGTTACACGCACCTGCAACGCGCGCAGCCGGTGTTGTGGGCGCACTGGTGTCTCGCCTATTTCGAGATGCTCGCGCGCGACCGCGAACGCCTCGCCGATGCACGGCGGCGCACAAACGTCTTGCCGCTCGGTTCGGCCGCGCTCGCAGGGACGAGTTACGCAATCGACCGCGCGGCGGTGGCCCGCGCGCTCGGCTTCGACGCGGTTTCACGCAACAGTCTGGACGCGGTGAGCGACCGCGATTTCTGCGTCGAGTTCGCGGCGGCGGCAAGTCTCGTCATGGTTCACCTGTCCCGGCTCGCCGAGGACATCATCGTGTACGCGACGACGGAGTTCGGCTTCCTTGAGTTGGGCGATGCGGTCTCGACGGGTTCGAGTTTGATGCCGCAGAAGAAGAACCCGGACGCGCTCGAACTCGTGCGCGGTAAATCGGCGCGCGTCTTCGGCCACACGCTGTCGCTGCTGACGCTGCTCAAGGGCTTGCCGCTCGCCTACAACAAGGACATGCAGGAGGACAAGGAAGCGGTCTTCGACACGGCCGACACGGTGCGCGCTTCGCTTGAAGTGATGACGACCGTGCTCGGAAACGTTCGCCTGCGCGAAGCGCGTGCGCGCGAGGCGGCGATGCGCGGTTACATGAATGCGACCGAACTCGCCGATTATCTCGCGCGTAAGGGCGTGCCGTTTCGCGAGGCGCACGAGGCGGTCGGGCGCATCGTGCTCGTGGCAATCGGGCGCGGCCTCGAACTACACGAGCTCGCGCTCGGAGAGATGCGCGCGCTCTCGCCGCTCGTCGAACCGGACGTGTACGACGCGCTCTCGCTCGAACAGACGCTCGCCACGAAGTCGCAGGCGGGCGGCACGTCGCCCGCGCGCGTGGGCGATGCGTTGGCGGCGGCGCGTGCGTCTCTGGACGACTGACGGGATTTTGAGGTCTGGTATGACTAAAAGAGTTCACCATCGCAGATAGGGAGGCCGCGGGGGATGCACTGAGGAAAGCAAGAGACGAGCATCAAATCTGAAATTGACGATCTCAAATCTGAAATTGATGACCTCAAATCTGAAAGTGGCGATCATCAAATCTGAATCTGAAAATGATGATCTCAAATCTGAGATTGACGATCTCAAATCTGAAATTGACGAGCGTCAAATCTGAAATTAACGATCTCAAATCTGAAATTTTAAATAGTTTTTCCCTGTGCCCCCTCTGTGCTCTGTGTGTCTGCGGTGGCGCGTGTGCCCGCCTACACTCAAACTCGCTTTGAATCGTCGCCCTAACGCGACGTGCGTTCGGCGGCCTCTTCGGCCGTCTCACGCTCGAAGTCCGGGAGAGTTTCGCCGGGCGCGGAAGAGTCGCGCGCGAGCGACCATTTGAGCAGGGGCGGGGTGACGAGTGTGGTCACGATGACCATGATAATGACGGCGGCGAAGGTCGCGCTGTTGATGACGGGTTCGGGCGTGCCCGCTGCGTTCGGGAGCATGAGCGTCGCGCCGATCCCGGCGAAGATCAGGCCGACTTCGCCGCGCGGGATCATGCCGAGGCCGACGGCGAGTCGGTTGACGCCGCGGTCTAAGACCGCCAGCGAGCAGACCTGCTTGCCGATGATCGCCACGGCCGTCAACACCGCCGCGAAACCGAGTATGTCGAGGCGTCCGAAGGCGCTGAGGTCAACTTTGAGTCCCATCAGGACGAAGAAGACGGGCACGAGGATCGTCGTCAGGGGCGTGAGCAGTTCGTGCAGATCGTGTTTGGTGCGGCCGGGCATCCGCTCGATGTGCGCCTCTTCCAGCAGCAACCCGGCGGCGAACGCGCCGACGATGGCCGCCAGCCCGATCCCGGCCGCCGCCCACGACAGCACGAAGCAGAGCGCGACGGCGAGCGCGAGCAACACGCCGCGCCCTTCGAGCTTGCCCGCCCCGCGAAAGAGTTGCGGCACGACGAGGCGGCCGATGAGAAGTGCGCCGACGAGGAAGCCGACGGCCTTGAGCGTGATGACGCCGACGCTTGCGAGCGAGAGCGACGTGCCCGCGGCGGTCGCCTGAATCGCGCCCTGTACGACGGCGAGGATGATGAGGCCGAGCACGTCGTCGATGACGGCCGCGCCGAGCACGATGCGCGCGACGCGCGTGTTGAGTTTGCCCATGTCCTTCAACACGCGCGCCGTGATGCCGACCGACGTGGCGCACAGCGTCGCGCCGATGAAGATGTGCGCGAGCATGGCTTCGCCGGGAATGAAATAAGCCGCCACGCCCCAGCCGAGAAAGAACGGCGCGACGACGCCCGCTATTGCGACCAGCAGCGACGACCAGCCGACTTCGAGCATTTCACCGAGGTTCGATTCCAGCCCCACCTCGAACAGCAACAGGATGACGCCGATCTCGGCGAGCGCGCCCAACACCACGTCGGTCTTCAGCGGCTCGACGGTCGTAACGCCGAACAGGACGAGGTTCCCGACGAGCATCCCGCCGATCAACTCGCCGAGCACCGCGGGCTGCCCGAAGCGTTCAAACGCCTCGCCGCCGAGTTTCGCGATCAGCAGGACGAGCGCGACGCCGATCAGCACGAGCGGGTTCAGGCCGTGCGCCGCGCCTCCCGCGTGTTGTCCCCCCTCTTCGCCGGCAAAGATCGTCTGCGCCGCCAGAGAGAAAAGCGCGAGCAGGATCAGACTGTAGATGAGTTTCCGCCTCATAGGTCGCCGCATTATTCAACCGGAATGAAATAGCCCTCTTCGCGCTCGACGAGTCCCGCGCCGCTCCTGGGTTTGGCGATTGGGTAGAGCGACGGGTCGGCGTGAAATTTTTTCAGGAGCGAAGCGGCCACCGCCAGAATGGCACGCTGGTACTGCTGCCCCTCGCGTTCGAGCAATTTGCGCCGCTTCTTGTTTTTTTCCCTGTAGCGAATGTTCGAGAGCGTCATGAGCAGCAAGTAATACCCGGCCGCGCCGAGCAGCGCGAAGGTGATGAAGTCCACGCCCGCGCCGCGCACGGACATGGCGAAGACGAAGACGAGCAGCCCGAACAGCCCGACGATGCGCGCCATGAACCACCCGTACTTGCGCCACCAGAGAGCCTCGTTCGCGATGAAGTCGGAGCGGCGTTGCGCGCGGTCTTTGGCCTTGAGAAAAGTGAGCGACTCTATGTGGCAGTCTTCAGTGTGCGGGATTTTGTCGAGCAGTTTCTGCGTATCCGTGGGCGACTCGACTTCGGAGATGATGAGTTCGAGCAGGCGGTTAGCGTCTGCCGGGAGTCGGCCGGAATTCGTCCGTCCGGCGGTCTTGGTCTTCGCGCTCGGCATGTTGAAACTGTTCGCTCCGGTCAATTCTATCGGGGGCTGTCGAAATCAGGTATGTGGACGGCGTAAATAGAATTTCGGTTCGGGCGGAGACCAGCCATCGCCCGAACCGAAATTGAAGAAAGCCGCCGCTCGTGCGTCGTTTACTTACCGCCGCCGCGCAGGACTTTGGAGAACGTGTAAATGACGAGCGTCAGGATGCACGTCCACGCGCCGATCATGAAGACCCAGCCGCCCATCGTCATCTCCACGTCCGCCGGCCGGCCTGTCGTCGCGCCGGCGGCCTGCCACAGAATTAAAATCGTTCCGATTATTAGAGTCATTGTGCGTGTGCCCCTCCTCTGTCGGATCGTCTGTACTTGTTCCAGGCGTAGCCGGTGAGCGCCAGGATGAGAGCGTAGAGCAAGATCATCTCGATGCGCGCCGCCCAGCGATAGCCCGATTGCGCCGCGATCTCGGCGTTCGCCACCAACTCGCGCCCGTGGAAGCCGAACTCGTAAGAGACGCGTTCACCGAACGAGGCCGTCGTCTTGCTCCAGCCGGGCAGGTCAACCCACTTCTGCGACAGCAGGCGCGGGATGAGCGAATCGATGATGCCCTTGATCAGGATCAGGCTGATGAAGATCGGCACGACGTACTTCATGATCGGGTAGAAGAAGCGCGGCAGCGGAATCTGCTGTCCCTGCTTGATCTCGTCCCAAGCCTTGCGCCCGCCGAAAATCCAGAAGAAGAGGATCGTTTCGACCAGCGCGAATACCAGCAGCAGGAACTCGCCCGACCAGAAGTCGAACTCGTCGAGGTAGCCGTATTGCAGGAACATGATGATCGGCAGCACGGCGACGAAGATGATCGCGCCGACGATCATCGCCGCTCGCTGCCGCGTCATCCTCAACTCGTCTTGCAGGAAGGCCATCGCGGGTTGCGCCAGCGCGAGCGACGACGTGATCCCTGCGAAGAAGAGGAGCGTGAACCAGATGCCGCCAAAGAGCGCGCCGCCCGGAAGGCCGGAGAAGACCGCGGGCATCGTCTGGAAGCCGAGGTTGAACGTGCCGGAGTTGGCGATGGCGGTGGCCGCGCCCGCGCCGTAGAAGGCCGTCGCCGCCGGGATGGCAATCGAGCCGCCGAGGATCACTTCGCAAAACTCGTTCATCGAGGAAGTCGCAAGGCCGGTGAGCACGATGTCGTCGGTCTCTTTCAGGTAACTCGCGAAGGTTTGAATCGAACCCGTGCCGAGCGAGAGCGTAAAGAAGATTTGCCCGGCGGCGGCGAGCCACACCGCGCCGTCCGTGATGCGCGAGAAGTCCGGGTTCCAGACGAAGGCGATGCCGCCCATCGCGCCCGGCAGCGAGAGCACGCGGATGCCGACGATGATCGCGAAGAGGATCAAAAGCGGCATGCCGATCTTCGCCATGCGTTCGATGCCGCCCGCGATGCCCTTCGAGATGATGAAGATGTTGACGAAGAGCGTGATGGCGAAGAAGATGACGCCGATGATGCTGCCCGACCACGCCAGCCCGTTGTTCGTGCCCTGATAGGCGGCGAGATAATTGCCCATCGTCGTGAACGCCTGATCGGGGCTTTGCCCGGCGATGCTCGGCATCTGTCCGGCGAAGGAGAGCACGGCGTAGCCGAGCGTCCACGATTCGATGTAGGTGTAGAAGATGACGAAAGCGAGCGGGATGAAGACGCCGAGCGCGCCGAGGTATTTCGAGAGCGGGTTCGCCCACAGCTTCTCGAACATGCCGGGCGAGGTCGAATAGCCGTGCTTACCGCCGTAGCGCCCGATGCCCCACTCGATCCACATCAACGGGATGCCGAGCAGCAGGAACGCGATGAAGTACGGGATCATGAACGTCCCGCCGCCGTTTCGCGCCGCGAGCGCCGGGAAGCGCAGGAAGTTGCCTAACCCCACGGCATTTCCGGCCATCGCCAGCACGAGGCCGAGTTGCGACGCCCACCCTTCCCGCACGACGACATCCTTGTCGTAAGGGAAATCCGGGATCGGGTTAAGGTCTATATCATTGTCATCTTTTTTGGACATAACAAAAGAGCGCTCCTCTTTGGCCTTGATCCATCCGGTGAACCCGGCGCCGCTTTCGTAGCGACGGCCGCCGCGGGCAACAGTTCATAGCCGCGACGCGCCGGGACAGTTGATAGCGCGGACGGTTAACAACGTGCGGGCTAGGCGCGGCGCACGTAAACCGTTATCCGTTGCGCACCAGTGTCCTTATCTAAATCTTTAAATCGCCGATGGCGGATGCAGGAATAACCCGCGCATTATACCGATTTAGCGCGCGTTGTCGAGAGAATAAAATCCCGTTCCGGCGACCCCGCCGAATTTTCGCGCACGCCCCCGGCGCGGCGCACGCTGGTTCTATCGACCGTGGGAAAAGTCGACCGGAGAGTGGTCTTCCGTGCGGCGGGTCGCCTCTCGCCCGGCGCGTCTTGACGGAGAGCGCGGCACGCGCCTTGCCGTTTACCGGTGCAGCAGCAATTTTCAGGACGTGAAACCGTACACAAGTTCGCGAGGGGCGGTTAATTCGCTCCTTGCCTTAGTGAATACATGTGCGAGACTCGGACGAGTCGCAATCAAACAGGGCTGCCGTATTTACTCTACGAATCGAGCGGGTCGGTGGTGACACAAATTGCGGGCTGCCGGGCAGTCCGTTCAACAGCGAAAGGGACAAATAAAATGGACGACAATAGAAAAGACAGTATCGGCGAAGAGGCTTCGGCTTTCGGCCAGCGCGCCAAAGGCGACATCAAGGAAGCGACGGGCACGGTGACGGGCGACAGTTCAATGCGCGCTGACGGCGCGAGCGAGAGTGCGACTGGCGCGGCTCGCCAGCAGTCGAATCGCATGGTCACGGGCTTGTTTCGCGACCGCGACAGCGCCGAGCGCGCCTACGGGTCGCTCTCGACGCGCGGCTACAGTAAAGACGACGTGAATTTGCTGATGTCGGACGAGACGCGCAAGACGCATTTTTCATCCGACGACGCGGGCGACACAGACCTCGGCAGCAAAGCGCTCGAAGGCGCGGGCGCGGGCGCGGCCATCGGCGGCACGACCGGCGCGGTGCTGGCGGCGATTGCGGCCATCGGCACGTCGGTCGTCCTGCCGGGCTTGGGGTTGATCGTGGCCGGGCCGCTCGCGGCGGCGCTCGCTGGCGCGGGCGCGGGCGGCGCGACGGGCGGGCTCATCGGCGCGCTGATCGGTTCGGGCATCCCCGAAGATCGCGCGAAGCAGTATGAGAGCGGCGTCAAGGAAGGCGGCATCGTGATGGGCGTCAACGCGCGCTCGGACGAAGACGCCGAATACTTCGAGAACGAATTCCGCACGCATCGCGGCGAAAACGTCTATCGCTAGACGCATTCCGGCCGAGCGGTCGAAATCGAAACGGGAGGCTCAAACCTTTGAGCCTCCCGTTTTCCGTTTCGCGTGTCCCGCGCGCAACAAACTCGAATAAATTTCCCTTCGCTATTGACGCGCCGCCGCGTTCAATGTTAGTTAAGCTGCCGAGATGACATCTTTACGGAAAGCCTGTCTGCCCGCAGCCTTCCTCGCAAGTTAATCGACACGACGACTCACTAAAATTCCACGCTCTCGATTCTTCGACTACAGAGGTATCCCCCATGTCAACAATCCCCCACAAGCTTAATCGCGCCGATGCGGCTTCTCATTTTTCACCGCGACGCAGGCGCGCCGCCGCGAGCGTCTTCGTCGCGTGGCTACTGTTGCTCGGCATACTCGCTCCGGCCGGGATGACGACGGTCGCACCGGTTCATGCGCAGGACACCGTGACGGGCGCATTTGAAGGCACGGTGACGAACAGCGTAACGGGCGCGATCATCGCCGGGGCGAGCGTCCAGATCATCAACCAGCAGACGGGACTGGCGATCCCCAAAACGTCCGACGCGCGCGGACGCTTCTATCAGGGCTTGCTCAGTCCCGGCATCTACCTCATACGCGTCTCGGCCGGAGGCTTCCAGACCAAAGAGGTGCGCCAGCGTCTCTTCATCACGCGCACGGGCGAAATCGTCCCCGTGCCCGTCGCGCTCGACCCCGCGCCCGCCGTCGCACCGGCTTCCCCGACGCCCACGCCCCTGCCGCAGACCGAGGCGGATACGGATGTCCGCGCGCGCGTCAACGCATCGGACGCGCGGCAAGGCGGCGCGTTCGCCGAAGAAGAAGTCTCGACCCTGCCGCTCGGCGCAAACACCTTCACGCGCACCTTTGACGAACTCACGCTGCTCCTGCCCGGCGTCGCTCCTCCGCCGCAAACGCTCGGCTCCGTCGCAGGCCCCGGCGTCGGCGCGGGCGTCGGTTCGGCCGGCCAGTTCTCCGTCAACGGCCTGCGCTCGCGCGCCAACAATTTCACCGTCGATGGTTCCGACAACAACGACGAGGACATCGGCGTCAGAAGGCAGGGCTTCGTCTCGCTCGTGCCGCAGCCGATAGAATCGATCAGGGAGTATCAGGCGATCACGCTCTTAGCGCCCGCGCAGTTTGGGAGGAACATCGGGGCGCAGGTCAACGCCGTGTCTAAGTCGGGCGGAAGCGAGCATCACGGGACGCTCTACGGTTTTCTCAACGCCAGCCCGCTCAACGCGCGCAACCCTTTCGACACCGCACTCGGCAACGACGCCTTCGCCCTGCGCGCGGGCAACAACCAGCCCGTGCTGCTCGACGACCGGCCGCTCACGGTGCGCAACGATAGCGGCGGCGAGGATTCCTTCACGCTCGCGCAGGGCGGCTTCGTGCTCGGCGGCCCGCTCAGGCGCGAAAGAATCTTTTATTTCATCTCAACCGAAGGCACGCGCACGAACGCCACGCGCGAGGAGAATTTCGCCGTGCCGACCGTCGAGGAGCGCGGCTTCGGCGGCACGGGCGCGACCGGGCTTCCGCTCGGTCTGCTCGACCCCAACGAGCCTTTCCGCGCCTTCCCCACGAGCGTTGACGGCGACGCGATTTTCAGCCTCTTCCCCTTCGCCAACAACCCCGGCGGCATTTACGGCGCGAACACCTTCACGCAGTCGCTTCCGGCGGGCGGGCGCGGCGTCATCGCATCGGCCAAGATTGACGGCAACTTCAAACTCGGCGGGCGCGAGCAGACCGTCACCGAACGCTATAACTTCACGGAAGATTCGCGCTTCATCCCCGTCACGGGCGGCGCGATCTTCTCGACGCTCAAACCGCGCGTGCGCACACAGAACAACTCCTTCTACTTCAACAGCGAACTGAGCCGCCCCGATTCGACGCGCCCCGCCTTCAATCAACTCCGGCTCTCCTACGGCCGCACGAGCCTGAACTTCGCAGAGGTGCGCGATACCACTTATCAGGTTCCGAGCGAGCGGCTGCCGAACGTTCCCTTTCTCCTAAACGCGCCCTACATCGTCAACGGCACGCTGCCCGACACCCCTTTCACGCCCAACACGGGGCCGGTCACTTACGGCTCGGTCGGAAATACGGCGGAGGACGAACTCGGGCCGGTCGGGCAGGTCAACATCGCGGGTTTCAGCCCGCTCGGCGTTGACGTGTTCAACTTCCCGCAGCAGCGCGTCAACAACACCTACCAGATCGCCGACACGCTGACCCTGCGCGCCGCGACGCACAGCCTCGCCTTCGGCACGGACATCCGCCGCACCGAACTCAACAGCGACCTGCCGCGCAACGCCCGCCCGCTCATCACCTTCAACGGCGCGCCCAACATCCGTATCGGGCAGGACGGCGAAGTGGAGGCCGCCGGAGGCTTCATCAACGGCGTCAACCTTGCCGCCGCAGGGGCTGCGAGCGGCTTCTTCCAGACGCTCGCGACGGTGGAATCGGATATCGGGCTGCGCTTCTACCAGTACAATTTCTTCGGGCAGGACACGTGGCGCGTGCGGCGCAACCTCTCGCTCTCTTTCGGTCTGCGCTACGAGTACAACACTGTGCCGGGCGAGCGGCAGCGACGCATCGAACGCTCCTTCGATGCCCCCGAACTGAGCGAAGTGCCCGGCCTGCGCGGCTTCATAGGCGGGCGACGACGCATCTTCGACCCCGACCGATCCAACTTCGCCCCGCGCTTCGGCGTGGCCTACGCGCCCAACCTGTTCGGCGCCGACCGGCTGACAGTCTTCCGCGCCGGTTACGGAATCTTCTACGATCAGATTCTCGGCGCGGTCGTCAGCCAATCCAGAAACGTCTACCCGAGTTTCCTGACGGTCAACTTCTCCGGCGGCCTCGGCAACTTCTCGGGCGGCAACGGCGGCGGCGACGACAACAACAACAGGGACGGTTTGGGGCGGCTCCAACTGCTTAACCCGAGCAACCCGGAACTCGGGCTGGTGCTGCCGGGCACGCTCAACCGCATCAACCCCCAACTGGGCACGGCGCAACTCGTCAACGTCGTCAACCGAATCGTCACGGGCGAGGAGGAGCCGACTTCGAGCATTTTCGGCGTGACGCTCCCGGCGCGCGTGCTCAAGTTGCCGCGCGCCGAGCACTACACCTTCAGCGTCGAACAACAACTATCGCGCGACACGGTGCTCTCCGTAGCCTACGTCGGCACGCGCGGCCGAAACCTCCTGCGTTTCAGCACGCCCAACCTCGGGCTCAACAGCATCCTCATTCCGCTCGACTTTAGAGTCTCGCAGGAAGACGACCCGGAGGACGGCGTGCAACCGCTCGTCTTCGGCCTCTCGCTCGCGCCCGAGGGCGGACGCCCCAACCCTGACGCGGGATTCGTCTCACGCTTCGAGACGAGCGCCCGCTCACACTATCACTCCATGCAACTCCAACTGCGCGGTCGCCTGCGCCGCCGTTTGCAATACCAGACGGCCTACACCTTCGGCAAAGTTCTCGACGACGTGTCGGATGTCTTCGATCTCGCGGGCGCGTCCGCGCTGCCGCAAGACTCGCGCAACTTCGCCGCCGAGCGCGCTCCGGCCAATTTCGACGTGCGCCACCGCTTCGCTTACAACTTCGTCTACGATCTGCCCGGCATGGAAAACCGCGTCGCCCGTTTCATCTTCCGCGATTTGCAACTGGCGGGGACGGGCAGTTATCAAACGGGTCAGCCATTCACCGTCAACTCGATCTACGACGTGAACCTCGACGGCAACCTGACGGACAGACTCAACACCACCGCGGGACTCGAACGCACGGGCGACCGTCGCCGCCCGCTACGCCTGACGACCGGCGACACCAACTCGCTGCTTGCGCCCGTCGGCGAGAACGGCGCGGTCGGACGAAACACCTTCCGCGCGGGCGGCACGCTCGATCTCAACCTCGCGCTCGTCAAACGCTTCCGCTTGCGCGAAGGGCGCGACATCCTCTTCCGCATGGATGCCTTCAACTTCATCAACCGCGCCAACTATGCCGTCCCCGTGCGCTTCCTCGAAGCCCCCGGCTTCGGCCAGGCCACGACGACGGCGACGCCCATGCGCCGCATCCAGTTCGCGCTCAAGTACTCGTTCTAAAACAACGATGAAGGAGGAACGCGGAACGATGAACTAAAAGGATTGATCCATTGATACATCGGGTCATTTATTCAATGAAGAAATGGATCAATGAATCAATCTTCCTTCAGTTCATCGTTCCGCGTTCCTCCTTCATCGTTTTCCTCTCCCTGTGGCATACTCCGTCTCACCGTCACACAAAATCAACTTTCTATTCGACGCTTCCGCCCTTGCGGAAGCATCGGGGAGGGCATCATGGTTCAGAGCAAGTCTTCGGGTGAAGTGCCGCGCAGGATGCTCGGGCGCACGGGGGTCGAGGTCTCCGCGCTCGCGCTCGGCGGATCGCACATCGGCGAAACGAAGTCGAAGCGCGAGGCTTTGCAGATCGTCCGCGAAGCGATTGACGCCGGGATCGATTTCATGGATAACGCGTGGGAATATCACGAAGGGTTGAGCGAGGAGTTGATGGGCGAAGCCCTCGAAGGCGGATTGCGCCACAAGGTCTTCCTGATGTCGAAAGTCTGCACGCACGGCCGCGACCGCCGCACGGCCATGCGCCAACTCGAACAGACGCTGAAACGTCTACGCACGGATCATCTAGACCTCTGGCAGATTCACGAAGTCATCCACGACAACGACCCCGATCTGCACTTCGCCAAAGGCGGCGTCGTCGAAGCCCTCGAACAGGCGCGGCGCGAAGGCAAAGTTCGCTTCGTCGGCTTCACCGGCCACAAAGACCCCGCCATACACCTCAGGATGCTCGCGCACGATTACCCCTTCGACACCTGCCAACTGCCGCTCAACCCTTTCGACGCCACCTTCCGCAGCTTCGAGCAACAGGTCTTGCCGGAACTGCTCAGGCGCGGCATCGCCCCGCTCGGCATGAAGAGCATGGGCGGCGGCGGCGACGCCGTGCGCCGTCGCGCCGTCACGGCAAGCGAGGCTCTGCGCTACGCGATGAGCCTGCCCGTCGCCTCAACCGTCTCCGGCATAGACTCGCTCAAAGTTCTGCGACAAAATCTGCGCATCGCGCGCGGCTTCACCCCGATGTCCGGCGAGGAGATGCAAGCCCTGCGCACGCGCTGCGCCGCCGACGCCGCCGACGGTCACTTTGAACTCTACAAAACCTCCAAAAAATACGACGGCCCGCCGGGGCGCAAACAACACAAGTTTCCCGATCAGGACGAACTCGCCGCCTGATCCGGACGAGCGCGCCGCCCGCGCGGCGGCGCGAAGCGCGCGGGAGAGTTTCGCCCGCACGGCCACGCCTTCTCCGGGTTAGATCAAGTCTCCGGGTTCGATCAAGTTATGAAAGACAGGGGGCGCAAAGAAGCGTCCGCGCACTGTGACATGATGAAAACACTCTTCTCGGTTCTTTTAATCGGCATCGCGTGGCTGTCAACCGGCTCGACGCACGCGGTCGCCGCAGGGGCGCAGCAGCAGCAGGGGCGCGGGATGACGCCCGCCGACACTCTGCGCGTGGCGAACGTCTCAGAAGCGCAGATCGCGCCCGACGGAAGCGCGGTCTGTTATACGGTCTCGACCGTGGAAGGCAACGCGACGCGCGCCGCCCTATGGTGCGTGCAACTCGGAGAGGAGCGCACCGGCACGGCGCAACGGCGGTTGCCGCAACAAGTGCTGGGGGGCGAGTGGAACGTCTCGCGCCCGCGCTGGTCGCCCGACGGCAGGCGGCTCGCCTTCTTCGCCACACGCGGCGAGCAGAGCGGCCTCTGGGTGATGTCGTCGCGCGGCGAACGCTTTCAGCAGCAGCCGCCGCGCCACATCACACCCGTCCGCTCGACCAACTTTCACATCCCCTACGCCGGTGAATCCTTCGCATGGTCGCCCGACGGCCGCCGCATCGCTTTCATCAACGCCACAGAGGAAGCGCTGGAGGACGCCTCAACCGGCTCACCGGCCGCCGACCGCGCGCGGCGCGACGACCCGCGCATCGTGGATCGCATCCGTTACAAATCGCGCACCGCCTTTTCCGACACGCTGCGCACGCACGTCTGGCTCGTGGACGTGGACGACCCCGCTGCGCCACCGCGCCAGTTGACCTCGGGGCAGTATTACGATCACGCGCTCACGTGGAATCCACGCGGCGAGGAGATCGCTTTTCTCTCGAATCACGAAGACGACCCCGAAGCCGTCAACAACTCGGACATCTTCGCCGTCTCGACGGACGGGCGCGTGCGCCGCCTGACGGAGACGCGCGGCTGCGAGTACGAACCCGCGTGGTCGCCCGACGGCAAGCTCGTCGCTTACACGGCCACGACGCGCGACATAACGACGATTGACAGCGTGGCCGAAGACGCGCACGTCTGGGTGATCGACGCGGCCGGCGGCAAGGGGCGCGAACTTACCGCCGCGCAAGACCGCCGCGCGCGCAATCCGCGCTGGTCGCCCGACGGCGCGGACATCTTTTTCCTCGCCGGTGACAGGGGCGCGACGCTGCTCTACCGCGTCGCCGCGAGCGGCGGGCAAGTCTCGAACATCCTGCTCCAGCGCGAACCGCAGGCGGGCGCGGTTCTTCCCCAACCGGGGCAACTGCCGCCCGCCGGGCCGCCGCGAATCCAGCTCGGTAATTTCAGCGTCGGACGCCGCGCCGCGTCGCCCGCGCTCGCTCCGGGCGACGCGCAGTCTTCAACCATAATCGCCCTGACACTGAGCGAGCCGCTCGCGCCCGCGACCGTGTGGGTCGGCCACGCGGCGCGGGGCAGGACGGGCGCGGGCATCCGCCTCGTCGCGACGCATCACGCGGAGGTCATGCGCCGGTTCGCGCTCTCCGAGCCGGAAGAGTTGAACTTCAGAAGCGGCGACAACACGCGCGTGCAGGGCTGGTTGATGCGCCCCCTGAATTTCCGCGAGACGGAACGTTACCCGCTCATCCTCGCCATCCACGGCGGCCCGCACGGCATGTACGGCTACGGTTTCAACGCGACCTTTCAGGCTTACGCCGCGCGCGGCTACGCCGTGCTCTACATCAACCCGCGCGGCTCGACCGGCTATGGGCAGAAGTTTTCCGACGGCACGCTGCGCGAGTGGGGCGGCGGCGACTATCGCGACCTGATGGCGGGCGTGGACGAAGCCCTGCGCAAATTCTCCTGGATCGACCGCGGGCGCATGGGCGTGACGGGCGGCAGCTACGGCGGCTTCATGACCAACTGGATCATCACGCAGACGACCCGTTTTCGCGCGGCGGTCGCGAGCGCGTCCGTCTCGAACCTCGTCAGTTTTTACTCCACGTCGCTCTATCAGGATTTGATCCACGCGGAGTTTGGCGGATTTCCCTGGGACGATTATGATCTGCTGTGGCGTTGGTCGCCGCTGCGCTACGTGCGCGCCGTCGAAACGCCCACGCTGTTCATCCACGGCGAGTTGGACAACGACGTGCACATCACGCAGGCCGAAGAGATGTACATGGCGCTCAGGCGGCGCGGCGTCGAAACCGTGCTCGCGCGCTACCCGCGCGAAGGCCACGGCTTCCGCGAACCACGCCACCGCGAAGACGCGCTCGAAAGAACGCTCGCGTGGTTTGATAAATACCTGAAATAAAGTAAGCAGTGAGCAGTGAGCAGTAAGCAGTGAAGAGTAAACGAAAAACCGCTGCCAGTTTTAATCCGACTGCTCACCGCTCACTGCTTACTTTTCTTACTGCTTACTGCTCACTGCTCACTGCTTACTACTTATGCTGACACACATCGTCATCTGGAAGTACCGCGCCGAGGCGACCGAAGCCGAGCGCGAGGAACATGTGGCGCGGCTCGGCCGCCTGCCGAATTTCATCCCGCAGATCGAGAGTTTCGCGGTCGGCTTCGACGTGTTGCAGTTGCCGCGCTCTTACGACGTGGGACTCGTCGCCGTCTTTCGCGACCGCGCGGGACTCGACGCGTACACGGATCATCCCGAACACGTGCTCGTCGCCGTCTACGGGCGCAGCCTCTCAGAACACATCGCGTCGGTTGATTTCGAGAGCGCGGATTGAGGGGGCGCGACGGCAGTTGAGCGCGCCGTGTGTGGGAACGCCAAGCGGCGAGCGCGGCTTGTGCGTGTAGTTCGGCTGATCAAGATGAAACGTTTATGGAAACTACTGGCCGTCGTCGCCCTCGTCGCCTTCTTGACGCAGACGCCTTTCATCTATCGCCGTTATCAACTCGGCCGCCTCGACGCGAAAATTCGGGAGTTGAACAATGCGCGCGCCGCCAATCTCGATCCGGCATACGCCGACTATAAAGGCGCGATCCACGTCCACTCGTTTCTCGGCGGGCACAGCGCGGGCACGTTCGCGGACATTACGAGAGCGGCGCAGTCGAACGGCCTCACCTTCGTCGTGATGACCGAGCACCCGTCAGGCGATTACGACACGCGTGCGCTGACTTTGAAGGGCATGCGCGGCGGCGTTCTCTTCGTCGCGGGAAACGAGACGAGCGAGTCCGACGCGGATCGGTTTCTCACCTTCGGCGGATCGGGAACGGCGAACGATGCGCCCCCGGCGTCTTCGACTCAGGAGGTCATCGACCGCGCGCGCGCCGCCGGGCAACTCGTCTTCGTCGCGCACCCGGAGACGTTTCGGAGTTGGCGCGAGGCGAGCGGCTTCCACGGCATGGAGATATACAACCTTCACGCTAACGCCAAGCACATCAACCGCCCCCTGCTCTTCTTCGACGGTCTCTGGTCTTACCGCAGCTACCCGCACCTGCTCTGGACGCGCTTCTATCAAAGCCCCGACGCGAACCTGCGACGCTTCGACGAACTGACCGGCGCGGCGACCGGCCGGAAGATCGTCGCCATCGCGGGCAACGACGCACACGCCAACATCGGTCTCGCCCTCCAGGACCTCGCCGGCCACACCATCTTCGCCTTGAAACTCGATCCATACGAGCGCAGCCTTCAAGTCGTCCGCACGCACGTCCTCGTCGAACGCGCCGCGCCTCTGAACGAGGAAAATCTGCTGTCGGCGCTCGCCGCCGGGCACGCTTACGTCGCGTTCGACATCCTGTGCGACGCGACCGGCTTTCGCTTCACGGCCTCGAACGGCGCGGAGCGCAAGTTGATGGGCGACGAGATTGAGCGCACGGAGGGGGGCGTCCGCTTTGAAGTGGCGACCCCGGTCAACAGTCGCATTCAAATCATCAGAAACGGTCAGGTCGTGAGCGAGGCGCGGGAGGCTTCGTATCACGGGTGGGAGACGAACGAGGCGGGCGTCTATCGCGTGGTCTGCTATCTGCCGCAACTCCCCGCGCCGCTCGACGCGAAGCCGTGGATCATCTCGAACCCGATTTACGTGCGCTGAAAAATTGAGGCGTCGGAAGTTTTTAGCCCAAACACGACATCGCCCCGACAGTGATAACTGTTCGGGGCAATTTCGCGAGCCGGAAAGCTCCAGCTCAATTTTCGGAAGCGGCGTCTTAAGTCGCCTGTCGTCTGTAGAGAGTCACGTGTTTGACCCTTCTCACGCGGCAACTCAAGTGTCAGAGAAGCGCGTGTACAGGCTTCCTATTAAGTTGTACCAAGTGGGAGCATCTTATTGATCCAGCGGCTCCCTGTCAAGCCTCAACTTGACCGTTCTCAACGGGTACAGGTGCAAAAGTTTTTTCATGTCGCGGGCTAATCTCTAAGCCGTTCGCCGCAATTCCTTCGTTTCCCCTTTTAACCACTCGGCGCGCAATTTTTCAATCGCCAGTTCCTTCTGCTTGGCCTCTACTTCGATCCACGGGGCGCGTCGATATGACGTGGGCATGTCCGTGATCAGATCGCTGTGATGGCGGTCGTTGAAGGCCGTGCGCCCGTTGGAGATGTGGACGAGTTGCCATTCGGGCACAGGCCACGTCTCGCGCGCGGCGGCTAGATAATGCGCCACGCTCTCGTGCTCGTAGCTGTCCAGACGCTCGCGGCACACGTGGTGGTGCGCGTCGAAGACCATCGGCACGCCCGCCGCGCGACAGACTTCGAGAATCTGCTCCGCGTTGTACGCATACTCGTCGTTCTCCAACGCGAGCCGCGCGCGAATCTCTTCGGGCAACGAGCGAATCACTTCGACGAGTCGCGCGGCGCGGTCGCCCTTACCGCCGTGTATCTCCATCACAGCCCAACTCGTGCGCGGCTGCGCCAGCATGTCGAAGACGCGCGCGTGCGACCGCAAAATTTTGATGCTGTTGGCGACGACTTCTTCCGAGTCGGAACTGAGCACAACGAATTGATCCGGGTGAATGACGAGGCGTATGCCGAGCGTGGTGGCACGCTCGCCGGTCTTCCGCGCCGCCTCGTCGAACTCCGCGAGCACGTCCGCGCCCGCCTCGTCGTCCGCGAACGGGAACAGCCCGGAAGTGAGCCGGTACAACTTCAACCCGCGCTCGCTGCAAAAATCGAGCGCGCGATTCAATCGCACGAGGTTGTCGGCATACAACTCGCGCAACATCCTTTTCTGTTCGGGCGCGTCGAATTGCAGCAGCCGCTTGCGTGTCAGCGCGCGGTAGCGCACGGCGTCCGTAGTGGTGATGCAGACCAGACCGAGTTCCGGCGTTATGCTCTCGCTCAAATGATGAAGTCTCCCCGGCAGATTCTCCGCTTTCGCGGCGACCCTCATTTAAGCGAAAAGTTTTATTTTTACCGACACGAACGTGTCACTAAATGCAGGGGGTCTGATGAAGTTAAGCACAATTTGATGGGTGCTAAACTTCTGACGTGCAAAGGCTAAACCGCTATTATCGCCGTTCTCGAATCGCGGAGGCTAAATTCCGCCTCTTGATTCGATACTTTGCACTCGATTTACACGCTGCTGATGCAGCACAGTTGACCGGCATCTCGCATCGCTCAGTCATCACCATCTTTGGCAAAATCCGCCAGCGCATTGCTGATGAATGTGAACGTCAATCACCGTTCAAGGACGGTGATGTCGAAGTAGATGAATCTTACTTCGGCCCGCATCGCGTGCGCGGCAAGCGCGGTCGCGGGGCGTCGGGTAAGACTATCGTCTTCGGGTTGCTCAAGCGTGACGACAAGGTTTACACCGAGATCGTGCCGGACTGCAAAAAGGCTACTTTACAGGCCATTATTCGCGGTCGCGTCTCGGTTCAAGCCATCATTCACTCGGACGGCTGGCGCGGCTACGACGGCCTGGTTGATGTCGGCTACGCTAAACATTATCGCGTCCATCATGGACAGAACGAGTTCGCTAATGAATTGAGTCATATCAACGGCATCGAGAGCTTCTGGAGTTACGCTAAGCGTCGATTGCAGAAGTTCAATGGCGTGCCTGCGGCTACTTTCAACCTGCACTTGAAAGAGTGCGAATGGCGGTTCAATCACCGGCACAATAACTTGTATCTTGAACTGTTAAGACTGTTGCGGCATCATCCGCTATAACCGTCTTAACTTCATCAGACCCATGCAGGAAAGACTTAAAGAATTGATTCATTGACTCATTGACTCATTGATTCAATGAACAAATGAATCAATGAACAAATGAATCAATTCTTTAAGTTTCCAACGCCGCCCGCAGGTTCAACGTCTCGTGCTGCTGTGTCGTCGCAGGCTCGGGCGCGAGGGCGGAGGCGGAGTTGAGCACGAGCGCGATCCAGAAGAAGTCCGCGAGCAGTAGATGCGTGAGTTGCAGCCAGACGGGTGCGAGCAGCACGACGTTCAAAATGCCCGCGCCGAGTTGCAGCAGGAAGAGAGTCGTCAGGACGCTCGTCAGTTGCCTGGCGCGCGGCAGACCGGGGCGCAGGAAGTTGTTGACGTAAGAGGCGGAGGCGACCGCGTAACAGCCGATGCCGACGGCGAACAGCGGGTGCAGCCCGCGCAGGCGCACGAGAAAATGGGCTGCCGGGGATAAGTCCTGCCTGATTCCTTCGGCCAGAGAGCTTGCCGGGAAGAGCGTGTCGCCGAGCGCGGCCACCGCGCCGCTCACCGCGATGAGAAGCGTCCCGACGAGACTGGCGGCGAAGATCGCCCCGGTCTTTCCCTGCCCGCGCAGGCGCACCGGATCGCCGCCCATAGCCCACCAGGCCGTGAGCGACAGGACGCCGAGCAGCACGAAAGTGTTCACCAGATGAAACGACATCACGAACGCCCGCGCGACGGAAGCGTTGCCCGCCACCAGATTCAACTTCACGAGCGCCGCGCCGATGAGCGCCTCGATCAAAATGAAGATGAGCGACCAGAACGCGCCGCGCCGCACGCGATGCCCGCGCGGGAACAGGCGGCGCGCGCGCCACACGAGGCCGACGACGAGCAGCAGGGCGACGCCGCTCGTCAGCCGGTGCGTTAGTTCGATCAAGGTCTTGGCGAGTCCGGTCGTCGGCAGCACCTCGCCGTTGCACAGCGGCCAATGGCTGCCGCAGCCGTCGCCGGAAAAGGACGCGCGCACGTATGCGCCCCACACGATGACGAACAGGTTAACCCCCACGACGAGCCACGCGTAGGCGGCGAAGCGGTTCAATTTCATAGAAGAACTTTCTCTCCGAATCGTCCGGCGGTGCGACGGAATGTGCTGCACGATGCCTGTGATTATAAGACATGCGGGGGGCGCGGTCATTCGGCCGCGCGCGAGTGGCGGTAAGCGGCGCGCAGAATCAGCGCGAAGGGGACGAGCCAGATGAGATCGTTCGTGACGTTGAGCCAGCCGAGCGCCCACGGCCAGTCGCCGCGCGCCGCGGTCTGGAGGAAGCCGATGGGACCTAGAAGTTTGCCGAGCAGGCCAACGAAGATGATCGGCCAGTGGCGAAAAGGGTCACGCGCGGCAATCGCGTAGCCGACGCCGTAGACGCCGACGACCATGCCGAGGCACTGCCAGATTTGCGGATAGTTCGGCGGCGCGGCTCCCGCCCAGCGGAAGAAGGCGAGCGGTAACAGCACGACGAACGCGCCCCACGCGAGGTTGTACGCGCCCGCCGCGTAAAGCGTCCACGTCATCCAGCGCGGGTGCGCGCTGCTGACGCCGCCGCTGCTCCCCTTCTCGCCCAACCGTCCGCGTTCTCTCTCGCTCATCCGCCCGTTCACTCGCCGAGCGCGTGGCGCAGCGCGCCTTCGAGTTCGGGATATTTGAACTTGTAGTTCGTCGCTTTGAGCCGCGCGGGTTCGGCGCGCTGGCTGGCGAGCAGCGCCGCGTCGGCCATCTCGCCGAATGCGAGGCGCGCGGCAAAGGCAGGCATGGAGAAGATGGTCGGGCGATTCAAGACGCCGCCGAGCGTTTTAGTAAACTCGCCGTTCGTCACGGCACGCGGCGCGACGACGTTGACCGCGCCCGCCAGTTCTTCGTGCGCGAGCGCGTGCAGGATCGCGCCGACCGCGTCTTCGAGCGCGATCCAACTCATGTACTGCTCGCCGCTCCCAATCTTGCCGCCCGCGCCGAGTTTGAAAGGCGTGAACATCTTCATGAGCGCGCCGCCCTTGCCGCTCAGCACGACGCCGAAACGCAGCAGTACGACGCGAATCCCGACAGCCTGCGCGGAGCCGGTCGAACCTTCCCACTCGCGGCACACGCCTGACAGAAAATCCGCGCCCGGCGCGCTCGTCTCCGTCAAAGTTTCCTCGCCGCGGTTGCCGTAGTAGCCGACGGCCGAGGCGGAGACGAGCGTGCGCGGCGGTGTCGTCAATTGTGCCAGCGTGGCGGCCAGCAGTGTCGTGCCCTGCACGCGGCTATCGCGGATGCGTCGCTTCTTCTCGGCCGTCCAACGCCCCTCGGCGATTGGATCGCCCGCCAGATGAACGGCCGCGTCGTGACCTTCGAGTTCGGCGGCGTCCACTTCACCGCGCGCGGGATTCCACAACACTTCACGCGCGCCGTCCGCGCGCAGCGGGTGCGCAGCAGTGCGCACGAGGCACGTCACCCCGTCGCCGCGTCTGATGAGCGCGGCGACGAGCGCCGAACCGATCAACCCGCTCGAACCCGTCACGATAATATTCATCAACGATGCTCCTTCGCTGTTCGGAATCGCAGTTTTATACCATGCGCAAACGACAAGTCGCGAGAGAAACGTTCGCAGGCGTGGCGGCCTTTCTCGAACGTTCCTCTCGCGACTCGAATCGTTATTGCTGACGGAGCGGAGGGTCAAACTCAGCTCGTCGGCTGTTGCGCGCCGTGGCGCCTCTTTTTGCGCGCCGCGCGCCACTTGCCCGCGCCTTCCTGCACGAGCGCGAAGAGCGTCGCGCGGTTCTCGGCCACGAGTTTCAGCCACGCCCACTTGCTCATCTGCGGAAAGTAGATGCCGCGAAAGAAGAGGCGGGCGACGAGGTGGCCGATCCTGATCTCGACCGGCTTGTCCTTGATCGCTTCCATCGCCTCGGCGTTTCGCTCCGGGCTGTAGGAAGTAGTCCACGCCTGATTGACCTCGTTGCGCGCCTCTTTGATCGACATCTTGAGCGGCGCGTGCGCCATCTCGAAGGGCGCGAAGTCCATCCAGTGGCGCGGGCGGGCGAGGCGGCCGGAGGCGGCGAGACGATCATACAAAGGCGTCGCCGGGAACGGCGTGAGCTGGCCGAAGACGGGCAAGCCCGGCGGCCAACTGTGTATCTCGGCGAGCGTGCGCGCGGCGACGCCGGGCGTGTCGTTGTCCATGCCGAAGATGAAAGAGGTGATGGCGTAGATGTTGCGCTCGGCGAGCCTGCGCAAGACCGCGCCGTACTCGCCGGGCTTGCTGAAGTTCTTGTTCACGTCGGCCATGTTCGCCGGGTCGATTGACTCCATCCCGATGAAGACCCACTTGCCGCCCGACTCGGCGATCAAGTCCACGAGTTCTTCGTCCTTCAACAAGTTCGCGCTGATCTGCGCGACCCACGGCAGTTGCGCGTTGGCCGCGATCATGTCGCGCAAGAGCGACTTCGTGCGTTTAACGTTGATGGCGAAATTGTCGTCGATGAAGAATACCGCGACCTGCCCGCCGTCTTTGCGCGCGCGCGCCTTGAGGCGCAGGATTTCGTCAACGACCGACTCGTTCGAGCGAAAGCGGATCGAGTCGCCGAAGAAGCCCGTGACGGTGCAGAACTCGCAGCCATAAGGGCAGCCGCGCCCCGACTCGATGGGGATCACGCGAAAAGTGCCCCAGCCGCCGCCCATGCGTTCGAGCAGGGGGCGCGCGATCTTCGGCACGAGGTTGAACTGGTCGAGGTCGAGCGTCTCCCACGGAATCTGCGGATAGGGTTGGAGGTTCGGCTTTTTATCCTTGCCCTCCGCATCGACGGGCAGGTAGATGTCTTTAAGTTCGCCGCGCGCCGCGTCTTCGACGATGAGCGGCCACGTCTCGTCGGCCTCGCCGAGCGCGACCGCATCGGCGTGTCGCTGTCCGCCGTCGCGCCCCAAAGCTTCGTCGGGGCATTCCGTGACGTGCGGGCCGCCCATCACGACTTTGACTCCGGCGGCGCGCAGGGCGTCGGCCACGCGGTAGGCTTTCGCCACCATGCGCGTCATCGCGCCGATGCCGACAAGTTCGATGTTCTGCTCGCGCACGTAGGCCACCAACTCTTCCTCGTTCATCGCGTGCGCGTTGCCGTCAACGAGCAGGACTTCGTGGCCGGGCGGCGTCAGCGTTTGCAGCAGGAACATCCAGAGGTGCGGCATGAAATTGCGCGTCACACCGTTGTCGGGGTTATATAACAGTATTTTCAAGACTCTCTCTCTCTCCCTTCGAAAAACGGGACAATAGCTCTTTACCTTTAGTTGAAATGAAGGCCGGAATAAACAGCAGACGGCATGCGGGGAGCTTGGGACTCACGGCCTCATGTCGAGCGGTCGATTTTCGGGCGCAGTATAACAGAAGATGTACGCAAGCGTACAATTCCCATCCCCGTGCCGACTATCTTTCCGACTTTATTTCCCCGGCCGCGCCGCGAGAACCGGCGGCAGAGTAGCACGGAACGCCTCAATCGAACCGCGTGGCGTTCCGGGTCGTATCCTTGAATTGATTTGTACGAGGCACGCCGTTCGTCGCGGTCGGCTTCGGCCACGACGGCCGTGGCGCGAAGAAAAGTTCGTGACCGCGGAGACATTCGCGCTGTATGATGCGCGCGTAATTCATTTGCCGGATCGACGCGACGCTCTGCCAGCTTCCATTTGACGACCAAGCCGGGATTTTCGATTGCCACGCGAGGTAGTCCCGTTTAGTGTACTTCTCCACCGTCTTCATAATTTGCCTGCTCTGCTCGCTCTGCCTGACGCAAGCGGCTTGCGGCGGCGCGTCTCAAGCGCACGCGCCCGCCGCCCTCCGTCCGGCCGCCCCGACGGCGCACATGCCCGCCGCGCCTGTTGCTGACGCACACGTCGTCGGTTCGATTGACGCGGACGACGACGGCATTCCCGACCGCGCCGAACTGCGTTCCTACGGCGACCGCGAAAATTTTCGCCGCTGGTTCACCGCTCTGGCCGAGGCGCAGTTCTACGAGATGAGCAAACAGTGGAACGCTGAGCAGCGCGACTGCGCCGGGCTGGTGCGCTTCAGTTGGCGCGAGGCTCTGCGTACACACGACCGCCCGTGGCTGCGTCGCATGGGAAGCGCCTACGAGTCGGTCGCGCCGGACGTGCGCGCCTACACGCTCGAACGCGGCAGCCCCCTCGGCGAACGCCTCTTCCGCACGCGCCCCGGCGCGTTTCAGGAAAACGATCTCACGGACGACACCTTCTCCGATTTCGCCGACGCGCGCACGCTCAAGGAGTTCAACGCCGAATTCGTCTCGCGCGACCGCCGTCGCGCCGAGGCGGGCGATCTGCTGTTCTTTCACCAGCCGTGGGCCGGGCGCTATCCCTACCACGTCATGATCTTTCTGGGCGAGGCGCGCGAGGCCGGGGAAGGCGCGGGCGATTGGGTCGTCTATCACACGGGCGCGTCGGCGAGCGGCGACGACGAGCGCGGCATGATCAAAAAGGTGCGCCTCGCCGTGCTCGACGAGCACCCCGACCGGCGCTGGCGGCCTGTCGAAACTAACCGTAACTTTTTAGGCTTCTACCGCCTCAGGATTCTCCGTTGAGACGAAGGAAAACGCTCTGCGACTTTTGTCCGAAATCAGTAGTCATTTTGAGTTGAATCGCGGCGAAGGGCTGACTCTATGAACAGTCGAAAACTCCTGACCTCGCTCTTAATCTATCTTGCAATCGTCTTTGTCATTTTCTCCTTCTCGTTCTGGCGTCTGCGCATGCTGGCCGAAGGCGTGCCCGTCGGCGACCCGGCCGAGATCGAGTACAAAGAGCGCGACCCGAACCTGCCCGCCAAGCCCTTCTTCTCGCTCGCCGCCAACCGCACCTACGGCACGAGCGAACGCCCGCGCCTCTGGCTCAGTTACCGCGACATCGACTCGATTGACTTCCGCGTCTATCGAGTCAACGACCCCGTGAAGTTTTTCCGCCAGCTAGACGACCCGCACAAGTTCGGCGAAGACGAAGAGAACGAGTTCCAAAGCTACTTCCGCAAGCGCAAGCCCACGTTCCTCGAACGCGTCCGCGCCTTCAAGAGCTATTTCTACGTCCAGTTTCGCGACTACTTCCGCGCGCAACTCAAAAACTCTTCGCGCAGGAATTTCAACCGCACGTTTCGCCCGCAGGACGAACTCAAGGAGGCCGAAGTGCAGCGCACGCCCTTAAACGTCGCCGACTATGCGCGCGTGCCGCTCCTGAACGACGACCAACTCGTGCGCGGCTGGCGCGAAAAACTTCCGCCGCTCGACAACGAATACGACCGCCGCTCGATCCCGCTCGGCCAGCGCGAACCGGGCGTCTATCTCGTCGAAGCGGTCAACGGCGATCTGCGCGCCTTCTCCGTCGCCATCGTCACAGACCTCACGATGATCGAAAAGACTTCGCGTGACGGCCAGTTGTTGGTCTACGCCGTCAACCGGCAGACGGGCGCGCCGCGCGCGGGCGTTCAAGTGCAGGTCATCGAAGGCCAAAACACGCTTACCACCGGGACGACCGACAATCAGGGCATTCTCCGCACCAAAGTCGCGCGCTCGCGGAAGAAGACGGCGAGCGGCGAGGCGGGCGACGATGAAAGCGGCGACGATGTGGGCGAAGGCGGCGACGACGAGGGCGGGGGCGAGGACGAAGACGATTCGCCTTCGTATCTCGTCATGGCGACCGAGCGCGAGAACTTCGCCATCTCCGATCTCGACTCTTACATCTTCGGCGGCTACGGCGGCGAGTCGGACAACCTGACGAGCTACATCTACACGGATCGCCCCGTCTATCGTCCCGAACAGAAAGTCTATTTCAAAGGCATCCTGCGCCGCCTCGGCGAGCGCGGCTACCGGACGCCCGGCGGCGCGGTGACGGTCAGCGTCGAAGACACGAACGGCGGCAAGATGTTCGAGCGCGAGGTAACGCTCTCTTCGCGCGGCACGTTCAGCGGCGAACTCGACATCCCGGAAGATGCGCCGCTCGGCACTTACAACGTCAAAGTCCTGACGGCCGAGGGCGGCACGGCCAGCGGCTACTTCGACGTGCAGGAATACAAGAAGCCCGAATTCAAGGTGGCCGTCGGCGTGCCGCAGCGCTTTGCGCCCACGGGTTCCGAGGTCAAGTTCAACATCTCTGCGCGATACTTCTTCGGCTCGCCCGTCACGCGCGCCGAAGTGAAGTATTACATCTACCGCGAACGTTACCACCACTACTTCGCAGACCCCGAAGGCGACCCCATCGACGACTTCGGCGTGGAGGCCGAAGCGGAAACCGGGGGCTACGACGGGGGCGGCGATTACGGCGATTCGATGGTCAAGGAGGGCGAAGGCAAACTCGACGCGCAGGGCAACTTGCAGGTCAACTTTACCGTCCCGCAGCCGTCGGCGAAAGAGCGTTGGGATTACACCTATCGCCTCGAAGCGCAGGTGACGGATGCCTCGCGCCGCATGATGCAATCGAGCGCGGGGTTCGTCGGCACGCGCGGCTCCGTGGTCGCCGATGCGACGCCCGACCGCAACGTCTATTATCAGGGCGACACGGCGAAGGTGCTCGTCCGCACGCGCGACTACGAGGGGCGCGAGGCGGCGGCGAACGTGACGCTCACCTTCGTCGAAAACACCTGGGAGAAGATCGAGAAGAACGATTACGGTTACAAGTATTACGAGTACAAGCTGAACGAGCGCGATTTGTCCACGGCGAACGTGCAGACGAACGCGCAGGGCGAAGCCTACTTCGACTACCCGATAGAGCGGCCGGGCAACATTCAGATCAAGACGACCGTGTGGGAGAACGGCAAGGCCGTCGCGTCGATGGGCGGCTCGCTCTGGGTGGCTGACCGCGACCAGCAATTCGCCGACTACTCGTATCAGGAGAGCGAGGCGATCAAACTCGTCCCCGACAAGAAATCCTACAAGGCGGGCGAGACGGCGCGCGTCCTCGCCCTGCTGCCGACGGACAAGGCGCACCTGCTTGTCACGACCGAACTCGTGAGCGTGATGAGCGTGCGCCAGATCAGCGCGACGGGGCGCGCCGTCGTCATCGACGTGCCGATCGAAGCGCGCCACGCCCCGAACTTCTTCCTCGACGTGTCCTACGTCAAAAACAGCGAGATGTTTTCCGCCTCCGTGTCGCTCGTCGTACCGCCGCGCGACCGTCTCCTGAAAGTCGAGATCATCCCGAACAAGCGCGAGTTCAAGCCGCGCGAAACCGCGTCCTACACGATCTCCGCGCGGAACGGCGACGGCACTCCGGCGGCGGGCGCGGAAGTTAGTTTCGGCGTCGTAGACGAAGCCATCTACAGCATCATGGAGGACACCGTCGGCGACATTCGCAAGCAGTTCTATGCGCAACGCTACAACGAGGTGAACACCACCTTCGCCGTCGATTATCACTTCACCGGCTATGCGGGCAAAAAGGCGATCCAACTCGCCGCGAACAAGCGCGCGCACCAGCTCGCCGACTTCAAAAACGAGGGCGACTTCGTTCAACCGCTCATCCGAAAAATATTCAAAGACACGGCCTACTGGCAGCCCTCCGTCACGACGGGAGCGGACGGCAAGGCCAACGTCAAAGTGGAGTTGCCCGATAACCTGACGACGTGGCGCGCAACCGCCCGCGCCGTCACGGCGGACACGCGCGTCGGCTCGGCCACGACGAAGGTTATCGAGCGCAAGGATGTCATCATCCGCCTCGCCACGCCGCGCTTCATGACCTCCGGCGACACGGTGACGCTCTCCGGCATCGCGCACAATTATCTGAACGCGGACAAGACGACGCAGATTTCCCTCGCCGTCAACGGCGCGCAACTGCTCGACCCGCCCGCGCAAACCGTCACGATCCCGAAGAACGGCGAGCACCGCATCAACTGGCGCGTCAGCGCGCAACAGACGGGCAGCGTCACGCTGCTCGCCAAAGCTCTGACCGACACCGACTCGGACGCCGTCGAGTTAGCGCTGCCAATCGTCCCGCGCGGACTCAAGCAGACCGCCGGAGAGGCCGCGACGCTCTCCGGCGACGGCGACGCCGAGCGCACCATCACGATCAATCTGCCGCCGAACGCCGACCCGCGCTCGCGCACGCTCCGCATCGAGGCCGCGCCTTCCGTCGCTTCGACGCTTTTCGGCGCGCTCGACTACCTGACGGGCTTTCCTTACGGCTGCGTCGAACAGACGATGTCACAGTTTCTCCCGACCGTCATCGTCGCCAACACTTTGCGCGACGTTGAGCAGGCTTCCATACGCGACACCAACAACATCAACAAGAAGGTGCGCAAAGGTCTGACGCGTCTCTACAATTTCCAGCACGATGACGGCGGCTGGGGCTGGTGGAAGGACGACCCGACCGATCCGTGGATGACGGCCTATGTCGTCGATGGATTGACGATGGCGTCGCGCGCCGGTTACGAGACGGACGACGGCCGCGTCGAACGCGGGCGCGGCAAGTTGTCCGGCCTGCTCGACGCCGGGAAGAACGACGACGGCCGCGAGATCGGCATGGAGACGCGCGCCTACATGGTCTATGCGTTGAACGCGAGCGGCGGCGTCAACCCGCGCTACATCGAAGACCTCATCACCAATCGCGGGCGGCTGCAACCCTACGGCCGCGCCCTGCTCGCGCTCACCCTGAAAGGGCGCGGCGACGCGCGCGCGCGCGCGCTGGCCTCCGAGATCGAACGCTCCGCCAACCAGACCGGCTTCGACGCCCACTGGCAATCGCGCCGCAATCTGGAAGACTTCAACGAGGACAACAGCATCGAAGCCACCGCGCTCTCGATCAAAGCCCTCGCGCAGATCACGCCCGAGAGCGGCATCCTGCCGAAGGCCGTGCGCTGGACGGTCGCGAGCCGCAGGCGCGGCGACCGCTACTGGGTCTCCACACGCCAGACCGCCTTCGTCATCTTCGGCCTGACGGACTATCTCAAAGTCAGCAACGAACTCTCGCCCGACTACGCGCTTGAGGTCTACGTCAACAACGAGCAGGTCTTGGCCGAGGCGGTGACGGGCGCGCAGGCGGCTGCCGCGAAGTCTTTCGTCGTCACGCGCAAAGACGAGCAGGTGGGCGGCGCAACTCAGGTGCGCTTCGTCAAACGCGGCGGCGGCGTGCTCTATGCTTCCGCCGCGCTCGAATACGCGACGAACGACGAGCAGACCGCGCCGCAGAGCACTGCGGGATTGAAGATCACGCGCGAGTACCTGCGCCTGCGCGTGCAGGATGACGGCAAAGGGAATTTGAAGTGGAAGACCGAGCCGCTCGCGGGCGAGTTGCGTTCGGGCGATCAGATCGTCTCGCGCCTCACAATCGAAGGCGCGCCCGCGGCATACCTTCTCGTCGAAGACCCGATCCCGGCGGGCGCGGAACAGGTCGAACAGGTCAGCGGCCTCGACCTCAATCACACGGAGCAGGGATGGAGCGACTGGTACAGCGCGCGCGAGTTTCGCGACCAGCGCACGGCATTCTTTCTCAACTTCTTCGACGGCAAGGCCACCTTCCAGTACGCCATGCGCGTGCAGGAGCCGGGCGACTTCCGCGTCGCCCCGGCGCGCGTCGAGTTGATGTACCAGCCGACCGTGCAGTCGAACACGGCCAGCGCGAAGTTGACCATTCTCGACAGCAAGTGAACAGTTTGAACTTAAGGTGACGACATGACCAAGAACGTACTCGCCTCCATCTTCGACGCCGCGCGCAATCTCGTGCGCTCGCCCCGCGCGCTCGCAGTGCTCTTCGCGCTCTACCTCGCGCTCATCGCCGCCCTCTTTTTCTTCATCACGACGCGCGAAGCGACCGCGTGGCAGTTGTTCGTGACGGGCGCGAGCGCGCTACTCGCGCCGTTGCTCCTCTTCGTCGTCGCGGCGGCGGGCGCGAGTTTCGCGGTAGGCCACCGGAACGCGGGCGGGCTGCTGCGACACACGGCGCGAAGTTTCCCGAAAGTGCTTCTGGTGAGCATCCCCTTCGTGCTGCTCGCCGTGCTCTCCGTCTATCTTCTGAACAAACTTGAGCGGCGCGTGCAGTTGTCGCCGGAGGAGCGCGCAAACGTCGAAGACGCGCGCCGCGCAGAGGCCGCCGAGGCGGAGTCTTCCGCGTCGTCTTCGGAAGCCTCGAAACCGAAACCGCCCGTGCGCTGGAAATACCTGTTCGTCTCGGCCTTGCGCCTCTTCGTGCTCGGCCTCTTCCTGCCGCTCGCCGCGATGCATCTCTGGCTCGCCGCCGCGCGCGACGGCCTCGTCTCCGCCTTCGCGCGCTTCCACCGTCACATCATGCGCGCCTTCTCGGCGCGGAGCGTGCTGACATACGGCATCGGCATGATCGTCTTCGCGCTCGTCCCCTATTTCCTGATCACGAAACGCACGCCCTTTGAGAGCAACACGCTCGAACTGGCGATCTTCGGGTCGCGCATCCTTCTCGCCTTCTCGCTCATGCTCTTCGGCTGGGTGATGACCATGACAGCGCTGGCGCGCTCCGACGCCCACGCACCTACGGCGATTGACCCCGCGCTCCCCGACGCGCAACCTCACACCGCCCCGGCGACGGCGGCCACGACCGTTTAATGTTCGAGCCGCATGTTCAAGTCGCATGTTCGAGCCGCATGTTCGAGTCGTATTAAAGCCGTGCTGGCCGCAGTTAAAAACATTCTCTTTCCCACACGCGACGGCGCGCGCTGTCGCGGGCTGACGCACGCGTGCGTGTGCCTCGCACTGTTTTGCGCGTGGTGGATGCCTCCCGCCGACGCGGTTAAAGTCGAGCGCGCTCGCCTGCGTTTGAGTGAGAGCGCACTCGACGCGGCGCTGCTGCGCGTTGCGGGCGATGCGCTCGGATCGCGCGACGGCACGATCATCGTGGCGGACGCGCAGACGGGACGCATCCGCGCCGCCGTCAACCCACGACTGGCCGAAGAAGCGGCCTTTCCGCCCGGCTCCGCGATCAAACCTTTCACGCTGCTCACGGCGTTGCGCGCGGGCATTATCAAAGCCGACTCGCGCCTCTCATGTCGCAGGCATTACGAGCGTCACGGGGCAGACTTCAACTGTTCGCACCCGGTTTACATTCCCCCCTTCAACCCGGCGCAAGCCCTCGCGCATTCCTGCAACTACTACTTCGCGCGGCTTGCCGAGCGGCTCCCGCCCGCGGAGTTCAATCACACGCTCGCCGCCTACGCGTTCGGCGCGCGCGCTACGGCGACGGCGGCGACGGTCAAGCGAGCGAGCGCTTACGCCGATGCCCCGGCGAAGGGGGCGGCGGCGATGCCGCGCCTGCCGCGCGGTAATCCGCAGGTCGAGACCGCGCTCGGCGAAGGCGGCGAACTGCTCGTCACGCCCCTGCAACTCGTCGCCGCCTACGCCGCCCTCTTCAACGGCGGCCACCTCTACCGCACGCAACCCGGCGCGCACGAAAGTTTCCGCGGGGAGGAGACGGCACGGCTCGACATCACGCCCGGCGAGCGCACGCTGCTGCTCTCGTCCCTGCGCGGCGCGGTCAGATACGGCACGGCCGCCCCGGCCGATCTCGCATCGCTCCCGACCCACGTCTTCGGCAAGACGGGCACGGCCACGGATGAATCCGACGGCTCGCACACGCACGGCTGGTTCGTCGGCCTCGCCTCCGAACGCGAAGCGCACGCGAGCGCGTCGCCCGTCGCATCGCAGTGGGATGCGCCCGCGCCCGCCGAAGTGAAACTGGTCGTGTTGGTCTTCCTCAAACGCGGGCAGGGCAAAGAGAGCGCGGCCGTTGCGCGCGCCGTCTTCGCCGAACACGCGCGCCTGACGATGGACGGCAACGCCAATTCCGGGTCGCGCGGAAACACATCGACAGGGAGCGAGGCGGCCGACTTCGCGAACGCGCCGCGCGCCTCGACGGGTGCGCCGCTCGTCCGCGTTCGTCTCTCGCGCGAAGAGGCGACGCGCACGCTCCCGCTCGACGAATACCTGTTCGGAGCGCTCGCGGCCGAGGCGAGCGTCGAAGACGAGTTCGCGGCGTTGAAGGCGCAGGCGGTCGTCAGTCGCACCTACGCGCTCTCGAACCTGCGCCGCCACGCGCGCGACAATTACGACTTCTGCGACACGACCCACTGCCAGCGTTTCATCGGGATCACGCAGGCGACCGCACGCCCGGACTTTCACGCGCTCGTCCGTCGCGCCATAGCAGACACCGGCGGCGAGGTCTTGCGCGGCTCGCGCGGCTCGCTCGCTTCCGATGTTTTTTTCTCCGCCTCCTGCGGCGGGCAGACGGCCAATCTACAGGCGCTCTGGGGCAGCCCCGCGCGCGCGCCTTACCTGCGCGGCGTCCGCGACGAATACTGCGCCGCCATGCCGCACACTCGCTGGACTGACGCGATCCCGGCCGCGCGGCTCGCCGTAGCTTTGCGCGAAGATTCGCGCACGGATGTCGGCGCGCGCGTCGCGGGGCTTACGGTGGTCAAACGCGACGCGACGGGGCGCGTCGAGCAACTGGCGATTGCGGGCGACCGGCGGCGCGTCGTGGTGCGCGGCTGGGATTTCAAGATCGTCGTCGGGCGCACGCTCGGATGGAGCGTGCTCAAGAGTTCGCGCTTCGACGTGATGCGCGCCGGAGACAAGTTCGTTTTTCGCGGCAGCGGTTTCGGCCACGGGCTCGGCCTCTGCCAGAACGGCGCGCACGTCATGGCCTCGCGCGGCGCATCCTACAGGCAGATTCTCGCGCACTATTTCCCCGGCACGACCGTCGGCGGCGCGGGAATAGCGACACCCATCGGCGGCGCGGGAATAGGCATGGCGACGCCCGTCGGCGGTGCGGGCGCGGCGACATACGGTAGCGGCGCAGCTACGGCCACATCTGTCGGCCGCGCGGGTACGGCCATACCCGCCGGCGGCGCAGTCGCGACGGAACCGAAGGCCGCGCCGCGAACAGAAACGCAAGCGCGCCGTGCGTCGCCGGAATCGCATGAAAAGGCCGCCATCGGAAATTTCGCAGGTCGAGTCGAAACGCCCGCTCGCGCTCCTGTCATTCGGGAAAGTTTCGCTCGCCCTCGCGGCATTGGGGCGAGTTTCGCCCGCCCTCGTGGCATTGGGGCAAGTTTCGCCACCCCTCGTCCGGTTCAAGCGAGTTTTGTCCGCTCGGGGGTTGCGCGCGCTCGTCCAATTCAGGCAAGTTTCGCTCACGCCAATTTCACACATACCCGAGACGGCCATGCTCGAAGAGAATTTGCGCACGCCGCCTTCGAGGCGTCGCCCGTCGCGGTTACGGCGTCGCTAGCGCAGGTGCGTCTCTCGCTGTCGAGTGAAAATTTTCGCGTGAGTTATCCTGCGCGCGGGGCGTCGCGTCGCGAAGTCGAAGCCGCGCTTGCCGTGCTTGAAGCGGCACGCGCGGACGTGCGTTCGCGTCTCGCCGCAGCCTCGGTCGCAGCCCCCGCGCTCGGCGTTCTGGAGGTTTTCGTCCACCCGACGACGGGAGACTTCACGGGAGCGACGGGCAAGCCCGCATGGGTCGCCGCCGTGACGCGCGGCCGCCGCATCGATCTACAACCGCTCGCGACGCTCGGCAGGCGCGGCCTGCTCGCGCCCACGCTCCGGCACGAATACGCTCACGCCGTCATCGACGCCGTTTCGCGCTCTCGCGCGCCGCTCTGGCTCTCCGAAGGACTCGCCGCGCACGTCGCGGGAGAGGGGCGGATGCTCACGCACGGCGTGCCGCAAGGGAAACTGTCGCGCGAAGAGTTGGAAAAGAGACTGGCCGCGCCCGCAAACGCCGCCGACATGCGCGCGCTCTACGCCGCCGCCTTCCGCGAAGTGAGCGCGCTTATCCGCGCGCAGGGCGAAGCGGACGTGTGGCGGCGCGTGGCGCGTGGTTGAATCGCCTGCGGTCGAACGGGCGGGGCGCGACGGTTGAGTAGTGCGCGGTTGTAACGTGCGGCGGGCGCGATTGGAAGGGGGGCGCACGGTCGAGCGTGGTTGAACGAGAGGCGCGCGCGGTTGAACTGCGTGGTTGAACGAAGCGCGCGCGTGATTAAACGAGAGGGGCGCGCAGTTGATCAAAGGCCACGTGCGCCTGTAACATCTCCGCGCTTTGAGTTACACCATCGAACCGGAAACCGAGGCGGCTTCGCCTCTCGACCACAAACTGACGCCGCACTTCCCCGCGCTCGCCGGTTTTGATTCCACCAAAACGCTCGCGGCCTCGCCCCTCTATCGTGAACTCCGCCCCGAGATCGAGCGCGTGCTCGGGCACCTCGTGCAGGAAGATTTCGCGTCCCGTGAGACACATGCCCCGGCGGCAAGGCTCGCCCCTGTGCGCGCGACCGCCTGGAACATCGAGCGCGGCAAACAACTCCCCGGCATCATCGGCGCGCTCGAACGCCACCCGGCGCTTCGCGCGAGCGACGTGTTGCTGCTCACGGAGTTGGACTACGGCATGGCGCGCACGGCGAACGCGCACGTCGCGCGCGAGATCGCCCGTTCGCTTCGCATGAACTACGCCTTCGCGTCATGCTATCTCGCGCTGAACAAGGGAAGCGGCGTCGAGGCCGATGTCGAGGGCGAAAACGAACGCGGGCTGCACGGCAACGCGCTGCTTTCCCGCTACCCGCTGCGGCGCGCGCACGCCGTCAGTTTGCCGAACGGCAAGGACAAAATGGCGGGCAAGGAGAAGCGTCTGGGGCAGCAGCGCGCCGTCGTCGCCGACATCGAACACCCGGCGGGCGAGTTTCGCGCCGTCAGTCTCCACCTCGACGCGCATTCGACGCAGCGGCATCGCCACCGGCAAATGCGCCTCGTGCTGGATCATCTCGAATCGCTCACGCCGCGCCTGCCCACGCTCATCGGCGGGGACTGGAACACTTCGACTTACAACTCGCGCCGCGCCGTCTATTCCATACTCGGCTACGCGCGCCGCGTCGCGATGGGCGTCGGCAACGTGGTTAGAAACCACTATCCTTACCCGGAGCGCTGGTTCGAGCGCGAATTGTTTCGCGAGTTGGATCGGCGCGGTTACGGCTATCGGGAATTGAACGCGCTCGGCGTCTGCACGCTCCACTACGACGTGGGCGACGCGACGGTGAACACGAACATGGGCGACTGGATTCCGCAGTGGTGCTTCCCTTTCATCAACTGGGCGCTCAAGAAACACGAAGGCCGCTGCTCGCTCAAGCTCGACTGGTTCGCGGGGAGAGAGATCAAGCTCGCGCCGGGAACGCGGCCTGAAGTGATCGGCGAGTTGCGCGACGGGGGCGTCGTGCTGTCAGATCACGATCCGATTGTGTTGGATTTTGTGCTTGAGAGTTGAGCGCGGCGCGGCGGGAATTTTAACGCAGAGAGCGCGGAGTTGAAGACGCAGAGGGCGCGGAGAAAACACCTTCTTCTCCGCGCCCTC
>DASQMC010000021.1:0-36043 GCA_035645695.1 Pyrinomonadaceae bacterium | reverse complement strand
GATTTCCGTGAGGCGATTGCGGAGAAGACGCGCTGGTATCTCGGTCTGGACGTTGATCCGGAAACCGAGATCACCGTCACCTGCGGCTCGACCGAAGGCATGATCGCGGCGATGATGGCGACCGTCGATCCGGGCGAAGAGGTCGTCATCTTCGAGCCGTACTACGAAAACTACGCGCCCGACGCCATCCTCTCCGACGCCCGCCCGCGCTACGTCCCCCTTCGCGCGCCCGACTGGTCGTTCGACCGCGACGAACTCCGCGCCGCCTTCAACGAACGCACCAAAGCCATCATCATCTGCAACCCGAACAACCCGACCGGCAAAGTCTTCACGCGCGACGAACTCGAATTCATCGCCGCGCTCTGCCGCGAACACGACGCGCTCTGCTTCACGGATGAAATCTACGAGCACATCCTCTATCCGCGCGAGGGCGCCGGAGTCGAACACATCTCGATGGCCGCGCTTGAAGGGATGCGCGAGCGCACCGTCATCGTCAACTCGATGTCGAAGACTTACTCTGTGACGGGCTGGCGCGTCGGTTATTGCATCGCGCCGCCCGCCATCACATCGGCGATCCGCAAAGTCCACGACTTCCTCACCGTCGGCGCGGCCGCCCCGCTGCAAGCCGCCGGGGCGATGGCTCTGCGCCTGCCGCCCGCATATTACGAGCACTTGCAGACGGACTACATCGCGCGGCGCGACCTGCTCCTACCCATACTCGAAGAGGCCGGGTTCCGCGTCTTTCGCCCCGACGGCGCCTACTACGTGATGACCGACATCTCCGCGTTCGGCTTCGCGAACGATGTCGAGTTCACGCGCCATTTGATTCAGCAGGTGGGCGTCGCCTGCGTGCCCGGCTCATCCTTTTACAGCGACGCCGGCGGCGACGGCGCGCAGCAGGTGCGCTTCTGCTTCTGCAAAAAAGACGAGACGCTCCACGCCGCCGCCGAGCGTCTCGGAAAACTTCGCGCCTGAGGCTCCAGCGCCCCCGGCTGGCTTCTGAAACTCCGGCATAACTTTCGACCGCCCAAACCGACGTGTGGGACACTAAACGTCAAATCATCTGGCTTGCCACCGCCGTCATCTTCGGCACGTTCGTCGTCTATCAACACGCGCGCGACGAGGCCGACGGCTTCGACCCGTCATACTTCGCCCTCCTCGAAGTCATCCTCCTCATCGTCATCGCCGCGATGTTTTATTTCTACTCAAGAAGCAGCAAATCGTGAATCGTAAATCGTAAATCGTGAATAGAGAAAACAGCTTTCTTCTATTCACGATTTACGATTTACGATTTACGGCTTTTCACGATTCACGATTCACGGCTTTTACTTGTGGTTGGGCGGCTGCGCCGACTTGTAGCGCACGTTGATGCCGGGGTTGCCGACGATGAGCAGGCGGCGCGCTTGCGAGTAGGGGAGCGCGGTCGGGGCGTATGAGAGGAGATAGCGATTCTTGCGCAGTTCGTCGCAGATGATCTTGGCCGACTCGGAAGGCTTGTCGAGCGCGAGGATGCGCCCGCCCGTGCCTTCGACGAGTTGCTGCACGACCTGCGTGGGCTTCGGCCGGTCGCGACGGTGCGCGCCGCCCGTGCGGTCGGGGATTTGCAGCGCGTAGACGGTGATGTCGCTCTTTTGCAGTTCGTTGAGCAGTTCGTTGAACTTCGTCTTGCTGCCGCGATCCAGCCCGTCGCCGACGAGCACGATGATCCGCTTGCGGTTCGAGCCGGTGAGCGGGCGCAGGGCTATTTCAATCACGTCGTTGATCGCATCGAACAGGTGCGGGTTGCCCTTCTTTCTGAGTAGCGCGACGGCCTCTTCCACGTCCTTCGTCTTGTCCGTCCAATCGGCCGAGAGTTGCTCGGCGCGTTCGTCAAAGCCCGTGATGAGCAGTTGGTCGCCCTCGTAAATCTCGTAGGCGAACTCGCGCGCGACGCTCGCCAGTTTCGGCACGTCCGTGCGAAGGCTGAGCGAGTTGTCAAACAGCAGGACGATGCGCGCGGGGCCTGTGTCGGGCGTCAGGTTTTGGATGCTTTGTTCGATGCCGTCGTCGTAGAGAGCGAGTTCCTTCGACGAGATGGGTGCGTTCGAACCGTCTTCGCGCACGGCGACGATGTTGACGAGCGTGGCGCGCTCACGCGTGTTCGTGGGACGCCGCCCCGCCTGTCCCGCCGCCCCGAAACACGCGGCGACGATGAGACATGCGCTGATTAGAACTTTAGGATATGACACTTTTGGTTGGCCTCGGAAAGGGTGTTACCGGCTTAATCGCTTTTCGAGGACTTGGATGTTGCCACCGGCCGAGAGGTTTTCTTGCGCAAGGTTTCTTCCGCGGCGGGCGCGCTCTCGGATTTCGTCTCGGCGGGAGCGGCGGCTTTGGCGTCCGCTGCGCCGCCCGTCTTGGCGTCCGGCGCGCTCACGGTTTTAGCGGGTTCTTTGTCGGCGTCGGCGGTCTTTTTCCGTGCGTAATCCGTCACGTACCAGCCCGTGCCTTTGAGCTGAAAACTGCTCGTCGACCACTCTTTCTCCAACTTCCCGCCGCAACTCTCGCAACGCTTCAAAGGCTTGTCCGTAATCTTCTGCATCACCTCGACGCGCGCGTGGCATTTCTGGCAACTATATTCGTAAATCGGCATAAATCTCCCAGTCGTTTCTACCGGCAAATTCGAGTTTGAATCTGAGGCTTGCACGCGATTATACGGAGCGCGCAGGAGGCACGCAACCGCCTGCGAAGTTCCGGGTCGAGAAGCGCCCTACGGACTCTCAGTCGGCGTCGAAAGCTGATTTTTTTCTCTCCCGGAAGACATTTTTTGCACCCTTTCAATACGGGCAGGCCACCTCAACCCCCCAAAAACATCGCTCAGGATGAACGACCGGAAGGGCAAGTTTCAGCCTCACAACGACTTGCGCCCGCGTGGATTAAATACAGACAGCAAAAGGACTTATTTGCATAAATTTAGTCCGCTCGGAGCAACCGGATGGGCAGTCCGTCCATCCTATCCCCGGTCTCGATTAACGCTCTTTGCAAATCGTTTCCACCATGCGTAGCCCCCAACCCTTTGCACCGCATCAACGATGCAACCGACGGCGTCGAACCGAAAATTCGACCCAAGCTCACATGGAGAACGACTGAATGCAGATTACCCGGCACGTCCCTCATTTCCGCTCTTTTAAATTATCACTATTAACCCTCTTCGCGCTTTTCCTCGTCGCCAATTTCACCAGCATCGGAACCAGCGTCTTCGCGCCTTCGGCCGCGGCCACGATTCGTTTAAAAGAAAATTTCATCCCCACGGACATCCCCACGTCCGGCGACGCCGAAATCGATCTCTTGATCTTTAATGCCGGCAAAGAGTATGGCGTTGACCCACGCCTCATCCACGCCGTCGCCTATCAGGAATCGCGCTATAAGATCGACGCCGAATCACATGCGGGCGCGCAAGGGTTGATGCAGATGATGCCCGCCACGGCCGTGCGCTTCGCCGTCGAGGGCAAGACGGGTGTGGAACAAAACGTCTACGCGGGGACGAAACTCCTGCGCTGGCTCTTGAAGCGCTTTGACGGCAACGTCAAACTCGCGCTCGCCGGTTACAACGCGGGCGAAGGCTCCGTTGACAAGTACGACGGCATCCCGCCCTACAAAGAGACCGAAAACTACGTCCGCAAGATCACCGCCAGCTACGGCAAAACCAATCACCCCGTACTCTCCCCCGCCGACGCAAGCATCTATTTCCGCCTCACCCAGGAAATCGCGCGGAACTAAACGAAGATGTGAAAACGATGAACGCGGAACGATGAACGATGAATAAAAGGCGCCTTGCTTTTATTCATCGTTCATCGTTCCGCGTTCATCGTTCTTATTCATCCCTTCCCCGTTGTATCATCTGCCCTTAACATTCCTCTCGCTTGAGCGCGCTCGGCGGGTTGCCGGACGGCGACACATGTTTGCGCTGAGGCGGATCAGTTAACTTGAAGGAGCAGCCGCGCCGTTGTCTTTGCAGCCCACGCCCGTTACAAGTCTCGAATCGCTATCGCTCGAACGCAAGATCAGGATGCACGAGGCGCGCGAGGCGATCATCAATCGTCTCGCGCCGTCGATCCATACGAAGATCGACCTCGATAAATTTCTTCAGGCGGTCGTCAGCGAACTGGGACAGATGATGGACGTGGATCGCTGCGACGTGATCCAACTCGCCTCCGAAGGCGAGTTGCGCATCAGCCACGAGTGGCGGGCGGCGGCCGATATTCCTTCGAGCCTCGGCATGTCAGTCCCCGTAGACTTCCGCCAACTGGCGGGGCGTTTCAACCTCGCGCAGCCCATCCGCATTGACGACACGGCCGCCCCCGATCTCGACCCTAAAGTGAGTCTCCTGCCCGCGAGCCTCAACACGCGCTCGCTGCTCGTCGTTCCCGTCGTGCTCGCGGGCGACGTGCTCGGCCTGGTCGGGATGCACACGGTGCGCGCGCCGCGCAGGTGGCTCGACGAAGAGGTCTCCTTTCTACAGTCCATCGCGCGCCAGATCGCGGTGGGCTATCAATATGCGCGGCTCTACACGGATCAGCAGCGCGAATCGCACCGCACGCGCGCGCTTCTGGAGATCGCGAACACGCTGAACGCGCGCTCGGATTTCAACGAGGTCACGTCGCTCGTGCTGGAACGCGCGCTCGCCCTCGTCGGCGCGGACTATTGCGCGCTCGGCGTGATGAACCAGACGGGCAGGGCCGTCAGCCTCGCCGCTTTCAAGGCCGCCCCGCATGCCGCCACAGAAGGCGTGCGCGGCCTCATCAAAGAGCACGGCCAATCAATCGACATCACGGATTACCCGGCCGTCCAGGAACTGTTCAGGGAAGGCAAGACGCTACAGGTTTTCGACACGACGCTGCCCCCGCCGATCCGTTTCGTCTTCAACGCCACGCTCGGCGGCCGCGCCGCGCTCGTCGCGCCCGTCCACATCGGCGGGCAGACCTTCGGGCTGCTCGGTTTGGTGTGGAGCGCGCCGCGAGAGAGTTTCGACGAACACGAGACCGCCCTCGTCGAAGGCATCGCCGACCAGCTCGGCACGGCTTTGGAGCGCGATCAACTCTCGGCGGAAGTGATGCGCCTGCGCACCGTTCTCGACCAGCGACGCGCCGAAGACCGCATCATCGGGCAGGCTCCGGCCATTCGACGCGCCATCGAACTCGCCTTAAACGTCGCCGACACGCAGACCTCCGTGCTCATTCAGGGCGAATCCGGCTCGGGCAAGGAACTGCTTGCCAACCTCATTCACTACAACTCGCGCAGCAAGGATCGCGCCTACATCAAACTCAACTGCGGCGCGATCCCGGAAACGCTCCTCGAAAGCGAACTCTTCGGCCACGAGCGCGGCGCATTCACGGACGCGCGCGCGCGCCGCCGCGGCAAGTTTGAAGAGGCCGACAGCGGCACGCTGTTTCTGGACGAGATCGGCGAGATGAGTTTGTCCGCACAGGTGCGCCTCCTGCGCGTCTTGCAGGACGGCGAGTTCACGCGCGTCGGCGGCAACGATGTCATCAAAGCGGACGTGCGCGTCATCGCCGCCTCGAACGTCGATCTCGAACGCGCCGTCGAAAGCGGCACGTTCCGGCGCGATCTCTTCTACCGCCTCTCGGTCTTTCCCATTCGCCTGCCGCCCTTGCGCGAGCGCGCCGAGGACGTTCACCCGCTCGTCATACATTTTCTCGAACACTACAAACAGAAGACCGGGCGCTACATCTCCGGCATCTCGAAGGACGCCCTCGCCGCGCTCACCGGCTACGATTGGCCGGGCAACGTCCGCGAGCTTGAGAACGCCGTCGAGCGTGCCGTCATCATCGCCTCCGGCCGCCAGATCGAACTCGACGACCTGCCCGAAGCCATCGGCCGTCCCCTCGTCGAAGCGCGCGCGCATACACGCAGCGAGCGCACCCGCGCCGCCGCCGAAGGCCGCCACGTCAAACTCGAACTCGACATCCCTTCCACCCTCGAAGAGATCGAGCGGCGCGCCATCGAAGCCACCCTCGACTACACCGGCGGCGACAAAACCCGCACCGCACGCACCCTCGGGATCGGCCGCAAAACCCTCTACCGCAAACTGCTCGACTACCGTAGCGACGACCCGGCCACTTAAACACGACAACTCGGAGAAAGACGATTATGACGGAGCATGCGCTATCATACGAACAGTATCTTAAGGCATTACCGGCCGAGCGGCGCGTGGAGATCGAGCGCGTGTGGAACGTGGTGCGCGAGCACGTGCCGAAGGGGTACGTGGAAGAGATCGACGCGAAGTTTTTGAGTTTCAAGGCGGGCGACGATTGGCTGGTCGCGCTGGCGAATCAGAAGAATTACATCAGCTTGTACCTGATGCCGCTCTACATGTTTCCCGACATGAAGGCGAAGTTTGACGAGGCCGCCGATGCGAAACTGAAGTGCGGGAAGAGTTGCATCAACTTTAAGCGCGCAACGCAATTGCCGCTTGAGGTGCTGGGCGAGATCGTAGGCAGCTACGAAGCCGATGATTACGCGGAGCGCGCACGACAGGCGCGTCGCGCGCAGAAGAGTCCGCCGCACGAGAAAGCCAAGGGCGGAGATTGAGAAAGTTCCGCGCACGGCGGTCGGCATCGGGGCATCGCCCAACTCGATGCAGATGTTAATCGGTCGCCCCATTCCGGCGTTTATGTGAGTATGGACAACGTCTACACAACTATGAACGGCCAGTCGGCGCTGGATCGCGCGCACGCGCGGGTGCGGCGGGAGAAACTTTTAAGAATCTTCACCGTCTTCACCAGAATACTTCTCGCGCTCGCCTTCACTCCTTCGGGCATCACCAAAGTGCTCGGCAATCACTTCACCATCTTAGGCGTCGACAACCCGGTCGGCTTCTTCTTTGAAGCCATGTACCGCGCGGGCTTCTACTGGCGGTTCCTCGGCCTGTGCCAACTCGCCGCCGCGCTTCTCCTGCTCATCCCCAGAACCGCGACCATCGGCGCGCTCGTCTACTTTCCGCTCACACTGAACATCTTCGTCATCACCGTCTCGCTCAACTTCAAGGGCACGCCCTTCATCACCGGATTGATGTTGCTGGCGAACATTTACCTGCTGTGCTGGGACTACGACAAGTTGAAGCACCTCATCAAGTGACCCGCAGGCAGGCGCAACAGAACCCGGCCTCGCTCCTGCTCGTCGCACGCATCTTTGCCGGAAGTTTCGCCGTCGTCGTCGGCCTCGTCGCGCCGCCGTCTTGATTTAGCTTCATCTTAATCTCCGCGTAACATAAGCGTTTCTTGCGCCTCTTTGCGCCTCTTTGTTATAGTTTTTGCGCGGGAAGAAAATCGTTCAGTTTTTCGCATATCAAACGCCGCGGTTACGACCCGCGCCCCGGCTCGAAGAAAGAGGTCATGGCGATGTCCAGGCAAGGTGTACAGATGCAGCGCGCGCGGCGCGAAGAAGAATCGGGAGTCTCGACGCAACTCACTTGCTTCCTGCTCGGCGGCGCGGTCGGCGCGCTGGCGGCGTTGCTGTTCGCGCCGAAGTCCGGGCGCGAGTTGCGCGGCGACATCGCGGACGCGACACGGCAAGGCGTGGATCGCGCGCGCGACAAGGCCAACGAGTATTACGAAGTCTCGCGCGAGCGTGCGACGGAACTTTACTCGACGGCGTCGAGCAAAGCGGGCGAGGTAGCGGGCGTGGCGCGTCAGGCCGCAGCCAAGCGCGGCGAAAGTCTGTCGGCCGCCATCGACGCGGGCAAGCGCGCCTATACGGAAGAGAAACGCCGCACCGAAAGCGGCAACGTGCTGAATCAGGCTCCGGCCTACGAACCGGAAAGACCCTGACGTTCGCGGAACGATAAGACGATTGATTCATCGGTTCATCGGTTCATTGATTCAATGAAGAAATGAAGAAATGAATCAATTCTTTACTCCGAAATACCTTATGTCCCTGCTGGCTTTTCAAATGAGCACGAGCGACCCGGCGTTCTGGGTACTGGTATTCGTCGCGGCGATGTTCTTCTTCATCGCCGTGGCGGTCGTGATGATGGCGTTCGCCGTGCGGCGCGTGGTGCAGACGGTCGGGAATCTCGAACGGCGCGCGGAGCCTTTGCTGGATCGCGTGGCCTTGATGAGCGAGCAGGTCAAGGAGATCGCGGCGCAGGGCAGAGAGGTGGCCGAACAGGTGACGCTGATGTCAACGCACCTGGCGACGGCTTCCGTCCATTTCTCCGAGTCGAGCGCGCTTATCAAGGAAGAGGTGCGCGAACTCAGGCAACTCGTCGGCTACACCTCCGTGCGGGCGCGCGACAAGGTCGAGCAGGTGAGCGCCACCATAGATCAGGCGCAGAGACAGTTCACCGCCACCACCTACTTCATACACACGAAGCTGATAGAACCGGCGCGCGAGTTGGCCGCGATTATGGCGGGCGTCCGGCGCGGTCTGGAAGTGCTGGTGTCGCCCGCCCCGAAACAGATTGACCAGACCTACGGAGAGGACGAGTTGTTCATCGGCTGACGACGGCGCGCCCGACTCCACATTCCCAAAGTCCCAGGTTCAAGGTCAGACTTTGGACTTGGGACTTTCCGTTTTATGTTGCAAGATTTGCCTCCGAAATATCGAAAACCGTTATGACAACCGAAGCACCTCTCGAACTCAAAAAGACCGTCAACCTGCCGAAGACCAATTTCGCACAGAAGGCCAACCTCGCGCAGGCGGAACCGGCGCGTCTCAAGAAATGGTCGGAACTCGACCTCTACCGCTTGATCCGCGCGGCGCGGCGCGGGCGCGATAAGTTCATCCTCCACGACGGGCCGCCTTACGCCAACGCCGACATCCATCTCGGAACGGCGCTCAACAAGATCGTCAAAGACTTCGTCATCAAATCGCGCACGATGTCGGGCTACGATGCGCCCTACGTTCCCGGCTACGACTGTCACGGGCTGCCCATCGAACTCTTCGTGGACAAAAAACTCGGCGCGAAGAAAGCGAACATGCCCGCCGTGAGCGTGCGCCGCGCGTGCCGCGAACACGCCGCCGAAGCCTTGAAGCGACAGACGCGCGACTTCCAGCGGCTCGGCATCCTCGGCCTGTGGGAAAATCCTTATCTCACGATGTCGAACCAGTATGAGGCGGATACGGCGCGCCTCTTCGGCCGCTTCGTCGAGCGCGGCTACGTCTACAAGGGCGCGCGCCCCGTCTACTGGTGCGTCTACGATCAGACGGCGCTGGCCGAGGCGGAAGTGGAATACAGGGAACACACGAGCCCCTCCGTCTACGTGAAATTTCCGCTCGCCTCCGACCCGTCCGAGATCGACCCGGCGCTCGCCGGACGCCGTGTGTTCTTCCTCATCTGGACGACGACGCCCTGGACGCTGCCCGCGAACCTCGCCATCGCCGTCAACCCGAATTTCGAGTACGCGGCGCTTGAGCATGGCGAAGAGGTTTACATCGTCGCGAGCGAGTTGGCGGAGGCCGTCGCCGAGAAGTGCGGGCTTGATGCGCCGCGCGTCATCGCGCGCTTTCCCGGCGCGAAGCTCGACCGCCTCGAATGTCGCCACGCGTGGCTCGAACGCAGGTCGCTCGTCATACTCGGCGAGCACGTAACGCTCGGCGGCGAGGCCGACGCCGAGACGGAACTCGACGTGCGCGAGGCACGCGACAAGTCTTCGACCGGCAAGGCCGGGACGGGCTGCGTCCACACCGCGCCCGGCCACGGGCACGACGATTTCGTGATCGGCAAGCAGTACGGTCTGGACATCTACTGCCCTGTTGACCACGCCGGGCGCTTCACCGCCGAAGTCGAACACTTCGCGGGCGAGCGCGTGTTCGAGGCGAACGCGTTGATCGTCGAGTTTCTCAAAGAGCGCGGCGCGTTGTTGTTCAGCGAAAATTATAACCACCGCTATCCGCATTGCTGGCGCTGCAAGAACCCGGTCATCTTTCGCGCCACGCCGCAATGGTTCATCTCGCTCGACGCGCGCCCCGCCGAAGACTCGCACGTCGAACAGGACGAGGACGGGCGCGACATCACCAACTACACCGATAACGAAACGGACGCGCCCGAATCCCTGCGCGCGGGCGCGCTGCGCGAGGTGAGCGAGAGCGTCCGCTGGATACCGGCGTGGGGCGAGGATCGTATGCGGAACATGCTCAAGGGTCGCCCCGATTGGTGCGTCTCGCGCCAGCGCGTGTGGGGCGTGCCGATCCCTGCCTTCTACTGCGAGGGTTGCGGCGAGGCAATCGCCGATTCTTCGGTCATCAAACACGTCGCCGACATCTTCGAGCGCGAAACTTCCGATGCGTGGTATGTGCGCGACGCGCTTGATCTGCTCCCCGAGGGGTTCGCGTGTCCCCGTTGCGAGGCGACGGCGTTCACGAAGGAGACGGATATTCTCGACGTGTGGTTCGACAGCGGTTCGTCGTCGGTCGCCGTGCTCGAACACTACGAAGAGTTGCACTTCCCGGCGGACATGTATCTGGAAGGCGGCGATCAGTATCGCGGCTGGTTCAACTCGTCGCTGATGGTCGGCCTCGCCGCGCACGACCGCGCGCCATATCGCACGGTGCTCACGCACGGCTGGGTGGTTGACGGGCAGGGCAAGGCGATGCACAAGTCTGCGGGCAACTCCGTCTCGCCGAACGACGTGATCAAGGGGTCGGGCGCGGAGATCATACGCCTCTGGTGCGCCTCCTCGGACTATCACGAGGACATGCGCTGCTCCGATGAAATCCTGCAACGCGTCTCGGACGCCTACCGCAAGATGCGCAACACGGCGCGCTTCGCCCTCGGCAACCTCGACGGCTTCGACCCGGCGCGCGACGCGGTTAAGTATGAAGAGATGCAGGAGATCGACCGCTGGGCGCTCGGCGAACTCGACGCGCAGACCGAACGCGTGCGCGAGGCTTACGAGGCTTACGAGTTTCACACGGTCTATCACGCGCTCTATCACTTCTGCACCGTCACGCTCTCGGCGCGCTACTTCGACATCATCAAGGATCGGCTCTACACGGCCGCGCCCCGTTCGCACGCGCGCCGCTCGGCGCAGACCGCGCTTCACCGAATCGCCGACGCGCTCGCGCGCCTCCTCGCGCCCGTGCTCGTCTTCACCGCCGACGAAATCTGGGAGAACATCCCGCGCGCCGAGGGCGACGCCGAGAAGTCGCAAGCGTCGGTTCACCTCGCGGAGTTTCCCGCCCCGGCCGGCCTCGGCGACGCGGAGTTGGCCGCGCGCTGGTCGCAGTTGTTCGAGGTGCGCGACGCGGTTCTGCGCGAACTCGAAGCGGCGCGCAACGCGAAGTTGATCGGCAGCGGGCTGGAAGCGCGCATCGAGATCGCCGCGCCCGATCCCGTCTACAGTTTGCTTGCGAATTACGGAGATGAACTGCGCTACACCTTCATCGTTTCGCAGGTCGCGCTCGTGAAGGCGAGCGACGCTGCCGCCCCGCTCGGCGTCAAGGTGGAACGCGCCGGGGGCGAGAAGTGCGAACGCTGCTGGAACTATTCCACCCGCGTCGGCGAATCGGCGCGCTACCCGACGGCGTGCGAACGCTGCGTCGAATCGCTGGCCGAGATCGAGCGCGAAGGGGGAACGGCGTGAAGGCGCGCGAGCTCAGTTGGCGCATCTGGTATCTGCTCGCGGCCTTCGGCATCTACATCGCAGATCAGATGTCGAAGGCCTGGGCGGTGCGCAGGCTCCGTCTCGGTCAGGACAAGACCATCATCGACGGCTTTCTGGATTTCGCTTACGCGGAGAACCCCGGCATCGCCTTCGGGCAATTTCAGGAGGGCGGCTGGTGGGGACGCTGGGCGCTCGCCGCGCTGGCCTGTGCGGCTGCCGTCGCCGTCCTCACCTATTTCTTCCGCACGCCGCGCAGCGACGACCGCATCCTCGGCGCGTGCGCCCTGCTGCTCGCAGGCATCGCGGGCAACCTGACGGATCGCGTGCGCCTCGGCCACGTCATCGACTTCATCGACTTCCACGCGGGCGATTACCACTGGCCGACCTTCAACATCGCCGACGCCAGCATTTGCGTCGGCGCGGGTCTGCTCATACTCGACATGATTCTGGAAGGACGCAAGCAGAAGCAGCAGTCAACCGTCAGCAGCCAGTGATTTTTGTCAGTCGTCAGTCGTCAGTTGTTCAATTCTATCTTTAGCGACTTGTGTGATAATCACATGCAACTGACAACTGACGACTGACGACTGACAACTAACTAGGCGCATGTACCCAGAACTTTTTCACATCGGCAACTTCCCCATCAATACCTACGGCGTGCTGCTGGCGCTGGCCTTCCTCGCCGCGCTCCTCGTGGCGGGGCGACTCGGCGCGCGCGACGGGTTGCCGCGCGAGCGGCTGTTCGACCTCGGACTGTGGCTGCTGCTGGCGGCAATCGTCGGGTCGAAGCTGTTGTTGCTCGTGGTCGAACCGGAATATCGCGCCGCGCCGCTCAAGCTGTTGTCGCTCGATTTCCTGCGTTCGGGCGGGGTGTTTTACGGCGGCTTCCTCGGCGCGGTCGTCACGGCTTACGTGCTCGTCAGGCGATACAGGTTGCCTTGGTGGCGAACGGCCGACGCGTTCGCGCCGGGCATCGCGCTGGGGCAGGCCATCGGGCGGCAGGGCTGTTTCGCCGCCGGGTGCTGCTGGGGCAAGCCGACCACGCTGCCGTGGGGCGTGCGCTTCTCCGAACTCGGCCAACAGGTGACGGGCGTTCCAATCGACGCGCACCTGCACCCGACGCAACTTTACGAATCCTTCTCCGCCTTCATCTTCTTCGCGCTGCTCATCTGGCTGCACCGTCGCAAAACTTTCGACGGTCAGGTCATACTCGCTTACGGCGTGCTCTACGGCGCGGCGCGATTCATCATCGAGTTCTTTCGCGACGACCCGCGCGGCGACATCTTCGGCCTCACGTCGCTCACGCACCTCTCAACATCGCAGTTGATCAGTTTGCTCGTCGGCATCACGAGTCTCGTCGTCCTCGTCATCCGCCGGCGTCGCGCGGCGGGCGGGACAACGCTAAGCGGAGACGCCGAAGTGACCGGCGACGCGGCGCGGGCGTGAACTGCATGGACGAGACCACAGCCTACACAAGCGACGACAAAGAGGAGACGCCGGTTACGCCGGGCGACCCCGAACCGGAAGCGGCGACGCTCGCCTTTCGCGCAGACACCGCCGACGCGGGCGCGCGCCTCGACGCCTTCCTCGCCGCGCGCGTCGAAGGCATCAGCCGCACGCGCCTCAAACACGCCATCGAAGACGGCGACGTGCTCGTCGCGGGTCGCGCCGCGAAGCCTTCCTACAAGCTGCGCGCGGGCGACGCGGTCGAACTCGAAATGCCCGCGCCGCCCGCATCGAATTTCACGCCCGAAGACATACCGCTGCAAATAGTCTTTGAAGACGATTCGATCATCGTCGTCGATAAGCCCGCAGGCATGGTCGTTCACCCGGCCGCCGGAGTCTCTTCGGGCACGCTCGCCAATGCGCTCGCTTTCCACTTCAAGCAACTCTCCGCGCACGCCGGGCGACAGCGCCCCGGCATCGTGCATCGTCTCGACCGCGACACTTCCGGCCTGATGGTCGTCGCCAAAAGCGAGAGCGCGCACGAGCATCTGGCCGATCAATTTCGCGCGCGGGAAGTTTTCAAATCATACGTCGCGCTCGCCCACGGGCGGGTGCGCGATGAGAGCGGGCGCATCGAGGAACCGCTCGCGCGCGACCCGCGCCTGCGCACGCGCATGGCGGTCGTGCGCGGCGGCCGCCCCTCGCTCTCGCTCTATCGCGTGCGCCGCGCCTACGAACGCTTCACCCTGCTCGACGTGCAGATCAAGACCGGGCGCACGCATCAGATCAGGGTGCATCTCGCGCACCTCAAGCACCCGGTCGTCGGCGACAAGGTTTATAACGGCGGGCGCGACGCGACCGTCTCGGACGTGCGCGCGCGCGCCGCCATCCGCGCGATGGGGCGGCAGTTTCTACACGCTGAGCGTCTCGGCTTTCGCCACCCGCAAACGGGTGAAACTCTAAACTTCGACGCGCCGCTCCCCGAACAGCTCTCGCGTATGTTGGAGGCGCTCGGATAAGCCGCGCCCGCCCACCCGGCATGCGTTCGGGCGGGCGGGTTGTTATACTGTGGCGTCGTAAATCAAGCCATTTGAAAGCAACTGACGCTCGACCGCGCGGCATCGAACCCTCGACGCCCGTGGATGCTCAAAAGGCTCAACCTTTTCCATTCCGTCCGTTTGATTCAAACACATGAGAACTTCCGTCTATACACTTTTGTTAACCGCCGCGTTCGTCGTCTGCGCCCTGGCTTTCGACGCCTCGGTCGCGGCGCGCAACCCGTGGACGCAACAGCAGCAACAACCACCCGCCCCGCGCCCCACGGCCGCCGCGCCGACGCCCGCGCAAGATCAGGACGACCTGCAAGGCGGTCAGGTCTTCACGCGCGAGGTGCAACTGCCGATCACCGTGATGGACAAGAAGGAACAAATCGTTCCCGGACTCAAGGCCAGCGATTTCATCATCTTCGAGGACAAGCAGCAACAGCAGATCGCGAGTTTTCGCGACGAGGCGGCGGGCACGCCGATCTACGTGGCCGTCCTGATGGACATCTCTTCGTCGGCCGCCGCCAAGCTGCGCTTCGAGAAAGAGTCGGCCAAGGATTTTCTCTACACGGTCGTGCGCGTGCGCAAGGACAAGGCGGCCTTCGCCACCTTCGACGAAGACGTGAACCTGCTACAGGATTTCACGGATAAGCTCGATAAGCTCGACACGGCCGTCGATAGCGTCAAGAAGCCGGGCACGACCACCGCGCTCTACGACGCCGTCTGGCGCATGTGCGACGAGAAGATGCGCGGCGTGACGGGGCGGCGCGTGATCGTCGTCATCACCGACGGCACGGACACTTCGAGCCGCGCGCGTCTGGAAGAGGCAATCGAGATGGCGCAACGCACCGAGACGATCATCTTCGCCATCTCGACGAAGTCCGGGTTTTCGAGCGTCGTCCCCGGCGTCGAGGCGGGCACGGTCAAAGACGAGGACGACAAACGGCTCGACCGCCTCGCCGATGCGACGGGCGGCAAAGCCTTCTTCATCGGCGACCGCCTCGAACTCGAACGCGCCTTCACGCGCGTCGCGCGCGAACTGCGCGGCCAGTACATCGTCACCTACCGGCCGACGAACAAAAACTACGACGGCAGCTATCGCCGCATCGAAGTTAAACTCGCCGCCGCGCGCGACGGCCTGCGGATTCGCACCCGCCGCGGCTACACGGCATGGGCGGATAGAAATAAATGATGAAGGAGGAACGATGAACGATGAAGTAAAAGCGACCGGCTTTCAGTTCATCGTTCCGCGTTCCTACTTCATCGTTACTTCCGGAAGGGTAAGTTGAAAGCAATGTTTGATCGCATCCGGTTTGTGCGCATGTTGAGTTTCATTCTCGCTGTCGGCCTCGTGGTCGGCGGCGCGCTTGCGGGCGCGCGGGCGCAAGTGGAAGTTGATGAGAAGCCGCAGCAGGAAGAGGCGTCATCGCAGCAACAGCAACAGCCGACGCCCCGGCCGACGCCCGTGCGCACGGACGATAACACGACGATTGAAGACGACGAGATCGAGCGCGTCGAAACCAGCTTGACGAACGTCATTTTCACGGCGGCCGACAAGAACAAGCGGTTTGTGACGAACCTCAAGCAGGAAGATATACGCGTGCTCGAAGACGGCGTGCCGCAACAGATTTTCACCTTCCAGCCGCAAACCGATCTGCCGCTTACGCTCGCCCTCGTCATCGACACGAGCATCTCGCAGGAGCGCACGCTGCCCGAAGAGAAGGCCGCCGCGCGCGCCTTCGTGGACGCCGTGATGCGTCCGGCAAAGGATGAGGTGGCCGTGCTCTCCTTCACCGGCGATTCGACGCTCGAACAGGGCTTGACCGGCAACGCCGTGCGCGTGCGCAGCGCCATCGACCGCGTGGAATTCGTGCCGCCCTCCGGCTACATCGGTCGCGGCGTCACCGTCGGCGGCACGCCCCCGATCTCCGGCGACAATCAATCGACGGCCGGTTCGACCGCCATCTGGGACGCCGTTTATGCGACCTGCCGCGAGGTGATGGTCGAGTCGTCCGACAAGACGCGCCGCGCCATCGTGCTGCTCACGGACGGCGAAGACACCAGCAGCATGTTGAAACTCGACGATGCCGTGCAGGAGGCTCTGAAGACCGACACGCTCGTCTTCGCCATCGGCATCGGCGACAGCTTCGGCTACAGCGGCGTGGACGAGGGGTCGCTGCGCAAGATCACGGAGCGCACGGGCGGCCGCGCCTACTTTCCGCGCAGCGAGGAAGACCTCCGCGTCGCCTTCGCGCAAATCCAACGCGAACTGCGCGAGCAATTCCTCGTCGCCTACTCGCCGACGAACAAGCGGCGCGACGGTTCTTACCGCAAACTACAAATCGAGATCGTCAACCCCGAACTCCGCAAGCAGAACGTCAAACTCAACTACCGTCAGGGATACTTCGCCAAGAGCGATGCTGCCCCGGCGACGAGAAGAAGAAAGTAACCCGGCGCGCGGCGCGCTATAGCGTCGGAGCCGAAAGTTAAAAGGGAAGACCGCGACGCAATCGCGGTCTTCCCTTTTAACTTTTTCAACTTCAACTTTTCCGCCGCCCGCTTTATCTTTCGCCGCGCTCCTCCTCGACGGTCGTTTGCAGCGCGACCGTGAGCTTGCGCACGTCAACCTGATCCCACGGTTCGATGAGGCGCAGCGTCTCGTCGAGTATGCGCCGCTGGTGTTCGGGGAAGCCGGGCAGACCCGCGACGCGGCCGAACTCGCCCGTGTAATAGACGGCGCGCGGCGGGCGCACGCGCTCAATGGCCTCCTTGTCCACAGCCAGCACGATAGTCGTCACGCCCGCCGCTTCGAGCGCGCGCGCGGCCAGCCCCATCGATTGATGGCAGACGCGCGAGGCCGGGATGAGCAGCGCGGCCTGCGCCGAGTAACGCTTGACGCGTTCGACGAGTTGCGGCAGCGCTTTGTCGGCGAAGCGCCCCGCGCTCGGGATGAACCCGCAGAAACTCCAGAAGACCGGGTTGAGTTGGCCGATGATGCCGTTGCCCTCGAACTCGAAGAGGCGTTCGAGCGGGGCTTGCGAATTCATGTCCTGTTCGACGGCCACGGGGTCGTAGCCGCGCGCCGCCCAGCGCAAATCCCCTGCCTCGATGAGCGTCGGGATTTCGCGGAAAGACGTGTCGCCGCCGGGGATGCTCGTGTCGAAGGGTTCGGAGCCGTCAATGTATGCGCCCGCCGAAGTGATGAGCGCGAGGTTGAGCATGGGCAGCGCGCGCCGCGCCGGTTTGAACGGCGCGCGCCGGTTCTCGACCCACGGGTAATGCCCCCCGAGATCGTCGCCGCGCATCTCGTTGATCCGCTTCCAACGCTGGTAGCTTTCGCGCCACTCGTCAATCCGCTCAATCGTTTCCACCACATTCTCCTTCGGAGTAAGTTTCAGGTTTCAAGTTTCAGGTTTCAGGACTGAGGTTAAAGTTTCTTCGTCTTGAACTTGAAACCTGAAACCTGAAACCTGAAACTAACTACGGTTGCGCCGCGCGACGAGGATGAACGCGACGACGGCGGCGAGCATGGCCGTCGTCATCGCGGCGACCGAATAACCGTGCAGGCTGTTGAAGGCGAGCCGCAAAGGATCGCTCGCGGCCACCTCGTCAATCGGTCGTCCCATCGCGACGCGGAGCGCACTCATGCGCGCCGCGACCACCCAATGCCCGACGCCCGTCCCGAGCGCGACGAGCGCGAGCGCGACAACTTCCATAACCTGCGCGCGCTTCGTCGCCGCGCCTCTCCGGGCGAAGGCTGTCGCCAGAAGCGCCACTGCGACCGCGAAGCCGCCGACGTTTACGACCCCGATGATGCGCGTGACGATAGCGCCCGCCCATTCGCGCGCGGGGAGCACGGCGAACGCGCCCGGCGCAACCGCGAAACTGAAAAGAACGGCCGCCCCGATCCACATGCCGAGGAGCAGCAGGCGCGCATCGCCGAGCGCGCCCCGGCCGCTTGCGCCCGCCGCACGCGACGGCGTATGGCTCACCCGCGCGTCGCGCAAATCTGCGGCGCGCGCCGCCCGCATGTCGTGTTCGTCCGGCTTCGCTTCCATCAATCGTACTCCATCACTTCCGGCAGCAACCTGATCGTCGGCAAATGCATTTCGGGCATCGCCAACTCGCGCGGGTCGGGCACGCTTGCGAGCCACGCGAGAGCGCGGTCGAGTTGCGCTTGATAATCCTCTAGATCGAGCGACATGAAGCGGGGCGTTTCCAGCCGCGCAAACTTCTCTTTCGCCATCACGTACATGCGCCGCGCCGCGCCCCTGCGCCCGATTTCCAGATGATGAAAGGCCACCGCCGATTGAATCAACGCCTGCAAAAAAAGTTTCTCGCGCGGCCCGGCCTCATCCACCCAGCGCGCCTCCCAGGCATCGTGCGCCGCGTGAAACTCGCCCGCGTTGTAAAGATCGATCCCCGCCAGGTAATCTCCGGGGTACGCGGCGGCATGTTCCGCCGTGTAAGCCGGTGCGGGGCTGTTTTTCATTTCAGACATTATACAAATCTAACGATGAAGGATGAACGCGGAACGATGAAGTTAAAGAATTTGTTTTTGACTTCACCGCTTCGCGTTCACACTTCGACGCTGCCGTCATTTGGCTATCAGCCGTCAGCCGTCAGCACAGATCGGGCGCGCCGGGTTGAAGCTGAAAGCTGACGGCTGACGGCTGACGGCTGGTTGCTTCCTCAATATCGTGGGACGCTGCGGTCAACTTCCCAAGACCAACGCTCGATGCCGCCCGCGAGATTGATCATCTTCGTAAAACCCTGCTCCGCGAGGTGGGCGCACACGTGCGCGCTGCGGATGCCGTGATGACACATCACCACGATCTCCTCATCCGCGTCGAGCGCGGCAGCCCATTCCTGAAAACGGCTGAGCGGCAAAAGTTCCGCGCCTTCGACGCGCGCCAACGCGAACTCCTCCGGCTCGCGCACGTCGATCAAACGCACGCGCTCGCCGCGCGCCGCGCGCTCGGCAAACTCCGCCGGGGTGATCGTCTTGTAATTCATATCTTAAATCCTACTCTCAGAGGTTCCGCCGGCGAAGCGCGCGGCCGCCCCCGTGCTGACGATAATCAATCCTAAAGACATAACATTCCTAACAATAGTGAGACACAAACGCTCCACTTACTTGCGGTCGAAGTGTGACACAAACGCTCCGCTCACCTGCGGCCGAGCCGCGCGGCCAATACCTTCGCGGCGGTCGCCCCCGCGCCCGTCGCGCTGCTGATGGTGGGACTCAGCGGGTTGGAGATGTCGCCGATGGCGAACACGTTTTCGACGCTCGTCTCCTGCTCGCTCGTCACCGCGACGTAACCGCGCGCGTCCTGTTCCAACTGCCCGCGAAACAGTTCGTCGTTCGGACGGACGCCGACGCGCACGAGCACGCCGCCGACGGCCATCTGAAACGGCTTGATCGCGCCGCGCCGCATAATCTCTATCGCCTCGACGCGCTCCGTGCCGATGATGCGCTTCGCCTCCGACTCCGTGAAGATCGTGATGCAATGCTCCGAGCGCAGGCGTTCGACAAACTCCGCGCGCGCCGACAGGCGTTTGCCGCGATGCACGAGCGTGACGGTCGGGCAAACTTCCGCCAGCAGCAGAGCGTTCTCCGCCGCCGCATCGCCGCCCCCGACGACGCACACGTCCAACCCCGCGAGTTGTTCGCGGTCGCGCATCACGGAATCGACCACGCCGCGCCCCGCCAGTTCGGCCTCGCCCGGAATCCCCAGCCGTCGCCGCCTGACGCCCGTCGCCAGCATGAGTCCGATTGACTGCAACTCCTCGCCGCTCTTGAGCGCAACGCGTTTTGCCTTCAAGTCAACGCTCTCGATCTCGGTTTCAGTCCACAGGTCAAACTCGGCGTCCTCGATCTGCGCGGCGAACAGGTCTCGCAACTCTCGCCCGTTCGCCGCGCGCGCGCCGAGGTAATTATTGATCGGGTTGTAGACGTTCAGCAGTTGCCCGCCCACCTCCGCGCCCGCTTCGAGCACGAGCGCGTCCAGCCCCAAATCCTCGCACCAGAGCGCGGCCGACAACCCGGCCGCCCCCGCCCCGATGATGATCGCGTCGTACATAAAAGGCTGTGCTTTGTCCGTGGTCAGTTTTCTGTTAACAGTTTTCAGTTTTCAGTTTTCAGTTTTCAGTTGCCGGTTGTCGGTTTGAATCTTTAAGCGGCTGTTGCATGAATCGGAAGCGGCTGCCGCGTGAATCACAAAATAACCGGCGTCGGGTTGGCGACCACAGGCAACTCCGCCGCTGCCTCCGTTGCGAGCGCGGCGCGCAGGTGGTCGGCGATCTTTTCGGGCGCGAGGCTTGAAGCGCGCAGCGTCCCGTCGCCGTCAACGAAGTTGAAGGCCGAACTCAGGCCCTCCGTGTCGAGTTGCCAGCGCGCCTCGCGGCTCCGCTCGGATTCGTTGAGCCGCGCGACGAGCGGCGCGAAGTCAATACGCGTAATGCGCGGGCGCACCACCGTCTCCGCCCAAGAGTGATAGGGGTAGTCCACGCGATAGCCCCAACCGTCGGCGAGCGGGACGGCGATGAGATAGACGCGCCCGCGCGCGTGCTCGGTGATGGCCGTAAAGGGCGCGGCGTTGCGCGTGGGCGAGAAGCCCCGCGCGCCGTAGAGGTCGCGGCCGAGGGTGATGAAGGACAGTCCCGTCCGCGCGTCTTCCTCCACGCGCGACGCGCCGCTCGCGAAGCTCTCCAGCGATGCTTCCGTCCTCGCCCACTCGTCGTGCCAGAGGTGCTCGTAATAATTCGTGCGCGTGAGGACGCGTTCCACTTCAGGCAACACGAGCGCGTAGGCGCGCGCCTCTCCAACGTCAGCGCCGCCCGCAAGGTGGCGCGCGAGCGGCGAGGCGACTCCGGCGTCCGGCGCAAAGCCGTCGCCGCCCTGCAAGACGATGCTCGCGCGGATGCCCGCTGCGCCCGTGTTCGCCGAGAAGTCGCCCGCCTCCGCGGCGGCCACGAGCGCGGCGTCGAGGTCGAGCGCGCGCTCGCCCGTGAGCATCGTCCAGACGGAGAGCACGCCGTCCGTGTCGAAGTGATTGTTGGTGACGAGTTCGATTCCCTGCGTTAACTCTCGACGCGCGGGCGAGGCGACGACGTTCAAAGCGATCCCGGTCGAACTGTCGGCCTTGACCGCGTCGGGCGTCTCGTTTCCCTGCCAGTGCGAGAAGTGGAGGCTCGCGGGGACGAGGCCGTCAACCGAGAGTTTCGGCACGTCTTCCAGCCCCGCGTGATAATACTCAAAGCGCATACACGGCAAGTCCTTTCCGTCGGCGCGACGATGAGGGAATTGATTTCATTGAATCAATGAATCAATGAATCGATGAATCAATCCTCACTTCTCTCCTTGTTGATTCCCTCGAGTTTGACGTGATCGTTGAGGCGCGTGATGACCATTTCTTCGCGCACTTTGAAGCGGCAGGAGAGTGCGGTCTTGGCATCGCGCTCGTGTTCCCCGGCCTCCTTGTACCAGAACTGGCAGTTGGTGCAGTCGCCGTTCCAGCAGAAATTGCCGTGGGAGATGCTGCGCATCGAGAGGTACTGGAAGCAACGCAGCAGGCGGTTGTTCTCCGGCACCTCGACGCGGCGGCCGAGAATGTCAATCGTCACGAGTCGCTCGTATGGCTCAAACAGATCGCTGTCAATCAAGAAGGTTTTGACACCGCCCTTCCAGCCGGCCTTCGATAAAACTTTGCGCGCGAGTATAACCGTAAAAAGCCGTGAATCGTGAATCGTAAGAAGAAAGTAAATCGTGAATCGTAAATCGTGAATAGAGAAGAACCGGATTTCCTCTATTCACGATTTACGATTCACGATTCACGGCCTTTGACGATTCACGGCCTTGGACGGCCTTTGACGATTTACGATTCACGCGTAATGGCTGCTAAACTATATGCGCGAAGGGAGGTCGAACTAAAACATGGGAATCGTGATCTATGTGAAGCCGGGCTGTCCTTATTGCCAGCAGGCGCGTGATCATTACAATTCGCAGGGAGTGGCGTTCACCGAGTACGACGCGCAGAACGACCGCGCGAGGCGCGCCGAAATGTTCGCTTACTCGGACGGCGACCCGACCGTGCCGTGCATCGTCGAAGACGGCCAGTACGTCGGTTCGGGATGGGGCACGCCCCCGCGCGGTTGAACGGTGCATGATTAGGGTTCGGCCGTGCGCCGGACGAAGCAAGACGGGGAAGGGGGAAAGGGCAAAGGGCAAAGGAGAAGACATTCAGACTGACATCGAGAATTTTCTTCCCTTTCCCCTTTTCCCTTTCCCCCCGTTTTATCTTTGCCATCCCCCCCACCTTCGGAGTTAAGATAGTAACCATCAATGTTAGGTTCAACTCTGCTCAACTACCGGATCACGGAAAAACTCGGCTCAGGCGGGCAAGGAACAGTTTACAAGGCCGTCGATACCAGGCTCGGGCGCACCCTCGTTCTCAAAGTGCTCTCGCCCGAACTGACTTCCCGCGAATCGAATCTCAAACGCTTTGAGCGCGAAGCCCAACTGGCCTCGTCGCTCGACCACCCGAATATCTGCATCATCTACGGCCTGCACGAAGAGGGCGGGCTGCACTTCATCACGATGCAGTACATCGACGGCAAGAACGTGCGCCAACTCGTCAAGGGTCGCCCGCTCGAACTTCGCAGCGCGATCTCGATCAGCATGCAGGTGGCCGACGCGCTCGCCGCCGCACACGCGCGCGGCGTCATCCACCGCGACATCAAGGCCGGAAACGTGATGGTGACGAAGAGCGGCACGGCCAAAGTGCTCGACTTCGGTCTCGCCAAACTGCTCGACGAACAAAACAGCAGCAAAGGCCAGTCGGACGTGCATCTCACCGAGATGGGCGTGCCTTACGGCACGGCCACCTATGCCGCCCCCGAACAGGCCACCGGCGCGCACGTCGATCACCGCGCCGACATCTTCTCCACGGGCGTCCTGCTCTACGAGATGCTCGCGGGCATCTGGCCGTTTCAGGGCAAGACGAACGTCGAGGTGCGCTACGCCGTCCTGCACGACACGCCCTCGCGCATCGAGGAATTCCGGCAGGACGCGCCGCCGCGCCTGCAAGAGATACTCGACCGCGCGCTCGCCAAAGACCCGAAGGATCGCTACCAGCGCGTCGCCGAACTGCGCGACGACCTGCGCACGGTCAAACGCGAACTCGCCGCCGCAGGCGCGACCACGCTCGACACGACCGACGAATTTGAACCCGTCCGGCCGCGTCACCAATCGAGCAACACCTCCTTCGGCCGCACCTTCCGCCGCTGGCTGCGAAACATCACCGGCCCGGAGACGCCGACGAGCGGGCAGTCAACTTCCGCCCCGCCCTCTACGCGCAACCCCTCCACCGCGCCGCACCGCTCCGACAACGAGACGCAGCACGGCTCGACCGTCTCGGACGGCGCGCAGAAGTCCATCGCGATTCTCCCCTTCCGCAACCTGAGCGGCGACGCCGAAGTGAGCTTCTACGAATTCTCGCTCGCCGATGCGGTCATTACGGAACTGGCGCGCCTGCGCTCGCTCGTGGTGCGCCCGTCGTCGCTGATCGTGAAATATCAGGGGCAGGATCGCGACCCGCGCGAGATCGGCGAGGAGTTGAGCGTCGGCGCGGTGCTGGCCGCTTCCTTTCTGCGCGCGGGAGACAAGCTGCGCGTCAACGCGCAACTGCTCGACGTGGCTTCGGGCGATTTGCTCTGGACTGACCGCATCGACGCGACCGCCGCCGACATCATCGCCGTGCAGGACACCATCGCGCAGCGCATCGTCGAAGGCTTGCGACTCGAACTGACGACGGCCGAGCGCGACGGGCTGGCGCAGCGCGCCACCGCCAACTCCGATGCTTATAACATCTACCTGCGCGGGCGCGATTCGATGGGTCGCTACATCTATCACACGCTCGCCAACGAAGATGTCGAAGAGGCCATCGAGAGTTTCAAGCGCGCCATCGAACTCGACCCCGATTTCGCCCTCGCACACTGCGCGCTCGGCGGCTGCTACGCCAACCGCGTCATCAAATCAATGGGCGACTTCGAGGATTACGAGCGCGCCGAGGAAGCCTTCCGCAAAGGTCTCGACATCGACCCGAAGATCATGGAAGCGCGGATGCACATGGTCTTCATCTACCTGGCGCGCGGCGAAAAGGCCAAGGCGCGCGCGGCCGTGGAGAATTTGCGCCACGAGGCCATGAACGATGTCGGCGTGCAGTTCGTCGCCTCTTACCTCTATCGCCTCGACGGCGATTACGAGCGTTCTCTGCGCAGCCTCGACCGCATGCTCAATCTCAACCCGGCCGAGCGCGTCGTGGTGACTTACAACCGCGCGCGCATCCTGATGTATCAGGGACGCATGGACGAAGCCTGGAGCGAACTCGAAGAGGGCGCGCGCATCCAACCCGACCATCCGTTCGTGCGCACGTTTCGCGCCGTCTTTCTCTACCGGCAGGGCAAGGCGGCGGAGGCGGCGGAAATTTTGCGCGACGTGCTCGACACGCACCCCGAGATGGACGGCATCCGCCCGCACTACTCAATCGCGCTCAGCAAACTCGGCCAGCACGAAGCGGCGCGCGCGCAGTTGACCGAACGCGTCAAAGAGGTGGCCGAAGCCGATCACGACGCGCCCTACTGGATCGCGACGGCCTACGCCGTCGAAGGGATGCGCGACCAAGCGTTCAAATGGCTGGAGCGCGCCATCAATCGCGGCAACGAAAATTTGCCGTGGTTCAGGGCAAACCCCGAATGGGCTGCGCTCAGAGACGACCCGCGCTTCGAGATGTTGATGGGGCGCATCGAAAAATCACACGCACAGGCGAGAGTCGGGGTGGAATAGATGTAAGGCAACTGTGGGCGGAACGAGAACGGAGACTGAAGCGACATGAAAACCTTCGTCATCGGCGACGTGCACGGGCGACGCGCGCAATTGAATCGGCTCATCGAGATGCTCCCGCGCGACCCGGAGCGCGACATGCTCATCCTCCTCGGCGACATCATCGACCGGGGCGAGGACGTGCCCGGCACGGTCGCCGAAGTGGTGAAACTGCGCGACGCGCAACCGGAGCGCGTGCTCTGCCTGCGCGGCAATCACGAACAGATGCTGCTCGATTTCGTCGAAGAGGGCGCGACGCTCTGGCTGCACGCCGCCGTCGGGAGCGAATGCACGTTCCAGCAGTACACGGGCAAACCCTTGCGCGTGCGAAGCGAGCAGGACTTCACGACGCTGCGCGAGGAGTTCACGGCCGCCATCCCGCCCGCGCACATCGAATTTTTCCGCACGCTCCCGCTCTTTTACGAAGACGACTACGCGCTCTACGTTCACGCCGGTTTGCCGGGGGGCGCGCACCCGCGCGACACGCCCGCGCAGCACCTCCTCTGGTCGCGCGACGGCAATTTCTTTCGCAACTACACGGGCAAGCCCTGCATCTTCGGCCACACGCCCGCGCCGCTCCTGCCCCTGCGCGGCCGTCTCGGCCGCCACGGCATCTACATCTCGCACAGCGCCATCGGCATCGACAGCGGCTACATCCACACCTCGCCCCTCAGTTGCCTCCAACTACCCGACTGCATGCTCTATCAGGCTTTCGCCGACGGCCACACCGCCACGCACCATCTCACAGCCTTCATGCCCGAACCCCTGCGCTCGATGCAGAAAAAGTGCGCTCTCGGCGGGTCGTCCACCGCAGTCTGAAATCCTCGCGCGAAAGTTTAAGCCGTCCACGTTTACAGCGGGCGTGAATTGTCGCGCCCGTCCGATTGTGGGATGGAAGTGTTAAGAAGCGTCAGGCGCGGCGTTCGAGTGTGAGGCGCGCGATTGAGCGGAGCACGTCCGCCCGCCCGTCGATTTGCGAGAGCGCGTCGAGGGCTTGCGCATAGACGGCGCGGGCGCGTTCGGTCGCCGCCGCGAGGCCGTGGAGCGCGGGATAAGTTGCCTTTTGCGCGCGCGCGTCCTTGCCGGGCGTCTTGCCCAGAGCCTCCGCGGTAGCCGTCACGTCCAGCAGGTCATCCGTGATCTGAAACAAAAGGCCGAGCGCGGCGGCGTAGTCCGCGACGGATTGGATGTCGCGCTCGGACGCCCCGGCGATGAGCGCGCCCGCACGCGCGGCGGCGGTGATGAGCGCGCCCGTTTTGTGCCGGTGGATGAGATCGAGTTCGGCCGCCGTTACGTCGTCGCGCGACTCGGCCGAGAGATCGAGCGACTGCCCGGCGACCATCCCGGCGGGCGTCCCTGCGGCGCGCGCCAGTTCCGCGATGAGCCGCACGCGCAGGCGCGCATCGAGCGCGTCGTCTTCGGCGATGAACTGGAAGGCGAGAGCCTGCATCGCGTCGCCCGCGAGGATGGCCGTCGCCTCGCCGAATTTGACGTGACAGGTGGGACGCCCACGCCTCAGATCGTCATCATCCATCGAAGGCAGATCGTCGTGGACGAGCGAGTAGGTGTGAACGATTTCAAAGGCGCATGAGGTGTCGACGAGGTCTGCGGCGCGCGCGCCGAAAGCCTCGCCCGTCGCAAGCACTAAGGCCGGGCGCAGACGTTTCCCGCCCGCGAAAAGGCTCCAGCGCATCGCCGCGTGTACCGCGACCGGCTCGACGGCAGTAGTGGGCATGAGCGCGTCGAGTCGCGCGTCAACGAGAGAGCGCGCGCGCTCAAGATATGCCCGCGCCGCCCCGGCGCCTCCCGTCTCTCCCGCGCGCGCGCCGGCTTCGGAAGCCGTGTCAGAAGACGCTCTCATCGTCCTCCGCTTCCCCCCCGCCGCCCGCCGGGGCATCGTACTCGTCGCCTTCGAGCGCGCCGACGAGACTCGCGCGCCCGTCGCCGCCGCCATCGCGCTGCAACAGCACCTCGATGCGCCGTTCCGCCTGCTGCAAACGCTCCTGACACTCGCGCGAGAGACGCACGCCCCGTTCAAACAGTTCCAGACTCTTCTCCAGCGGCAACTCGCCGCGCTCCAACTCACGCACGATCTTTTCCAACGCCGCCAGCGACGCCTCGAAGTTCTGATTCTGCGCTTCCGCTTTCTTCATTTTCATTTTAACCGGCCACTCGATTCACTATAAGCTCGACAGGCAAAGCAAGATATTCGACATCCCCCGGACACCGAAGCCACCGGAATCACCGAACTCACCACAGGGACACGAAAGAGCGTTGACGGCTAACAACTTTCAAATCCATGATCTCAAATCTCAAATTTGTGATCTCAAATTTCAAATCCGCGATCTCAAATTTCAAATCTGTGATCTCAAATCTCAAATCAGCGATCTCGAATATCCGTGATCTCAAATTTCAAATTTGTGATCTGAAATTTCAAATTTGCGATCTCAAATTCGATTTTTCTTTCATCCGTGGTTGCGGTGTCGAATGCTGTCTGTCTTTCATCTACCCATCATCGGGAATGTTTTCGCCACCTGCTCGGCCACGCGCGCCGCCAGTTCCTCGCTTTTGACGGAAATGATTTTCCACTCGCCCTCGCCGCCGCCCTTCAACCCGAACTCGACCGGGCGTTCGTTGACCTGATACGTCAACGTCGCCGTCCGTTTGTCGCGCTCGCCCTGCACCTGCGTCTCGCCCGCGCGCGACAGCGCGAGAGCGCGCACGAAGAACGGATAGTTGCGCGCGCCGCCCTCCTCCGCGAGCCGTTTCGTATCGGCCATCAACACGCCGCGCACCTGTTCGCGCACGCCCGGCAACCATACCTGTGCGTTCTGCGCAATCTGGCGGCGCACCTGTGGCGGGATGTCCAATGAGTTATCACCGCCGCGCACGCGCTCGATCACCTGCGGCACGATGCTGCGGCTCACGCCTTCCACGTCAACCAGCGCCTCGAACGCCTGCTGGTCGTCGGCCTCCGCCGCCTCCGCCGCGAGCGCGAGCGTGTAGGCCGGGCTGCTCTTGAAACTCTGCCACCACCACCAGCCGCCGAAGAATAACAGGAGCGCTACCGCACCGAGCGCGAGCGCCGCGCCGGACAAAACTCTCCGTCTCCGCCCCTGCGCGCGACGCGCTCCGGAGGCTCCTCGCCAACGCGCGACCGCCTTGCCCCTATCCTCCGGCGGTTGCTGCTCGACATTGACGACGATACGACTGCGCCGACTCTTCTTCGCTTTCTCCCCCGGCACGGTGGACATCAGTTCTCGCCCTCCATTCCCTCGACCCGGCACTTGAGCACGCCCTCCGCGAGCCGCACGCGCAACCGGTCGCCCGCGCGCACGCGCCCCGCCGAACGCACGATGCGGCCGCGCGCGTCCTGCACGAGCGCGTAACCACGGCCGAGCACGCTGAGCGGCGACAGCGCATCGAGCGAAGCGACCGCCACTTCCAGTTGCGCCCGCGCATCTTCAAGACGCGCCCCGAAATTCGCATCCAGCGCGGCGCGCGTTACGGCCAACCGCACGCGCCCCGCGCTCGCGCGCGCCGCCGCACGCGCGGGCGATAATTCTCGCGCCACCCGCTCGAAATTCTTACGCGCGCGTTCCTGCGCCCGCGCCATGGCAATTTCCAGCCGCCGCGCGAGCGCGTCGGTCTCGTCGCGGGCTTCGCGCAGGCGTTCGCGCACTTCCTCGAAGCCTTCCGAACTCACCGCGCCGCGCACGCGCTCGCGTTCGATGAGCAGGCGATACTCGACCGCCCGCACGAGATCGCGCGAGAGCGTTGCGACGACGGCCGTCATCTCGTCCTCGCGCGCCGCCACGAGTTCGGCCGCGGCCGATGGCGTCGCCGCGCGCACGTCCGCCGCGAAGTCCGCGATGGTGAAATCCGTCTCGTGGCCGACGGCCGAGATGACGGGGATGCTCGATGCGCGAATCGCGCGCGCCACCTCCTCCTCGTTGAACGCCCACAAGTCCTCGCTCGACCCGCCACCGCGCCCCACGATGATCGCATCGATCAAATCATTCGTGCGCCCCTCGCGCTCAGCCCTGCGATGGTGTTCGTTCAAAGACCTGATGGCGCGCACGATCTCTGCGCCCGCGCCCGCGCCCTGCACGCGCGTCGGCGCGACGAGGACGTTGACGGTGCGCGTGCGCCGCGTGATGACGTGAATGATGTCGCGAATGGCCGCGCCCGTCGGCGACGTGACCACGCCGACGCGACGTGGAAGCAGGGGCAGCGGCCGCTTCAATTCCTCCGCGAACAAACCTTCGGCGGCGAGGCGGTCGCGCATCTGTTCGAAGGCCACGCGCAGCGCGCCCGCCCCGATGGGGTCGAGTCCTTCGACGAGCAGTTCATACTCGCCGCGCGGCTCGTAGACCGTGATGCGCCCGCGCGCGCGCACCTGCAAACCATCCGATGGGCGAAAGCGTATACGCCCGTTGACGCCGCGAAAGCATTTCGCGTGAAGCTGCGCGCCCTCGTCCTTGATCGTGAAATACCAGTGGCCGGAAGCGGCCGCCTTGAAGTTTGAAATCTCGCCCTCGACCCAGACGGCCGTGAAACGGTTTTCCAACGCCCCGCGCACCTGCGAAGTCAATTCCGACACCGACAGCGGGCGGCGTTCCGTCTCGTCGAACAGGGATAACAGCAGAGGGCTTTTCATCAGTGCGGATGGTAACACCCGCCGTCGCACCTTTCCAAAATGTACCGATTAGTTTGCGCTCGCACGGCTCTTTATTTCCCCTGTGCCCCCTTCGTGTCCTCTGTGTCTGCGGTGGTGAATGCCTGATCAACAAGCATTCACCACAGAGGCACAGAGAGCACAGAGGGGGCACAGAGAAGAAAGATTAGTGAAGATTAGTTCGGTTGCGATGTTGACGCGCCGACGGCCGGGCTGAGGCGCACGACCGCGCCTTCGCGCGCGACGCGCACGCGTATGCGACCGCGCGCGGGTACGGAAGTCGTCGTGTAGCTGATGGTGTAGGAGGTGCGCAGTTGCGCAACCACGTCGTCGTAAGCGCGTTGGAGTTCGTCGAACCGGCGCAGAGGGTAATAGACGCCGCCGGAGACGCCCGCGAGTTTGCGCCCTTCTTCATCGGCGCGTGAGGTCAGCGCGAGAAAACGCGTGCGCGTCGGGTCGAGCGTGGTCACGGCGGCGGGCGCGCTCGCGGCGGGGACGAGGCCGGAAGGGATGTAGAGCGGGTAGACGACCGCGCCGGTTTCGACGATGGTTTCGAGGATGTCCGGGAACGGGATGAAGGAGCGGTTGTCGTCGCCGTCGGAAATAACGACGATGGCCGTGCGCTCGTCGCGCAAAGGCTTCAAGGTGTGGACGAGCGTGTAGGCGAGCGCGTCGTAGAGCGCCGTGCCGCCGCCCGCTTCGATGTCCCTGATGCGCTCGGCCAGCAGCCGGCGGTCGGTTGTGAAATCGGAGATGAGTTGGATGTCGTCGCGGAAGCTGATGATCGCCACGCGATCCTGCGGGCTGACCGTGTTGACGAAGGCGAGCGCGGACTTTCGCACGAAGTCCAGGCGCTCCTCGACGCTCCCCGACACGTCCAGCAGCAGTACGAGGTTAAAGGGCGTGCGCGTCGATTCGACCTCCACGACCTCGCGCGTCGCGTCGCCCTCCGAGACGGTGAAGTCTTTGCGCTCAAGCCCTGCAATCGCGCGCCCCAGCCTGTCCGTCACGTTCGCCGTCACGCGCATCAACTGCGGCCGCACCTCGCGCTCGGCGCGTTCATTCTTCGCAGCGACGCTCAGGACCGGCGCGCTTCCGCGCGGCGGCGGCAGCGTGCGCGCGTACTCGCCCACGAAGCGCGGCGTGATCTTGCGTATGGCCTCGATCAAATTCTGCTGGCCGCTCCTGATGACGGCGCGCGCCGCCTCGGTCAACTGCCGCTCGCGCAAATCGGCGGGCACGCTCGCCGGGTCAACTCCGAAGAGGATCACCCCGCGCTCCGTCTCGAAATCCAGACGGACGCGCTCGTCGCGCTTCGCCTTCTTGTCGCCGATGCGCCCCGACACCTCGAACCGCCCACCGCGCCGCTCCTCAACCCGCCCCAACTCCGTCTCGCTATAGAAACGCGGACGGCTCGCCGTCCAGCGAAAACTGTAGCGCAGGGAATCGAGCGGCACGTCCGCCCTGATCGTCCCCGTATCCGTCGCCGCCTCGACCTCGCTCAGAGACCCCGACACGTCAACCGCCCCGGCGCGCGTCTCCACTCTCACGCGCGCGCGTCGCGGCACGCGCAGGAACAGATCGACGCGGTCGCGCCCGGCGCGTCCCTCTCCGACCTCGATCTCCACGCGTCCGCCGGTCGCGGATGTCTTCACGTCCGACTCCCGCACGGCCGCCCCCGGCGATTCCGCCTTGAGCCACACGCGCCGTCTCTCCTCGCCCTCCCCGGCCGCCACGACCGTCACGCGCCCGCCCGAATTCTTCACGGACACCAGCACGCCCGCGCCGGCCGACGCCTCCAACTCGCGCTCCAACCCCTGCGCGCGGCACACCCCCGCCGCCGAAGCCGCCCCGCCCAACCACAGCGCGCACAGCGCACACAGCAATATCAGCTTAATCATCTGGAAACTACGCCTCGACAGGTTACTGAAGGAAATCCGTTTTGCGGGGAGCCGGTACGCGCAATCTTGCCGAATTTGCGCCTTGATGGTCAAGCAAGGCTAACAAGCATTGTATTTTAACCGGGGATGTTGTGTAATTCCGGCTCGCGTAACGCCGGGCACGATGCAAGAACAATGAAGAAAGCGAAGAGCAGGCACGATGCCGATATGATAGACGAGTATGAAGCTGAAGGCGGCAAACGCGGTAAACCCGCCGGGCGTCGTGTGAGACGCAACGCCGCCGGGAGAAGCGATTCTTTACAAACTTCCATGTCCTTTGAAGATGCCCAACACGTTATGCTCAACAGCCAGCCCGTAAAAAAATTCGCGGATAAGAGTTTTACGGTTCACAAAGACGCTTTGGGCAAGGTGCCGGAATCGCCGCCCGAAACTAATAGCCAGGCTGAGGTGGTGGCGCAACCTTTCGTCAAATGGGTGGGCGGAAAGCGCAGCCTTCTTAGTTCCATCAAGCCCCTATTACCCGCTCGCTTCAAAAATTACTACGAAGGCTTTGTCGGCGGCGGCGCGCTATTTTTCGCCGTCGGGAATCAGGCACGACACTGTTACCTGTCCGACAATAATCTGGACTTGATAATTACCTATCAGGTTATCAAAGCCGACCCCGTAAGTCTGATCGACAGGTTAAAACTATACGCGGCCTCCCACTCGAAAGATGAGTTTTACAGGGTGCGCGCCGCGGAGTGTATCGGCCCGGTCGAAGTTGCCGCCCGCTTCATCTATTTGAATAGAACTTGTTTCAACGGCCTGTACCGGGTCAACAAATCCGGTACATTCAACGTGCCTCTCGGCGACTATAAGAACCCGAACATCGTGCAGGAAGAGAACATCCTGGCATGTCATAAGCTGTTGCAGAATACGACAATTACTTATCACGAGTATGACCGGATAGACCCGATGCCGCGCGCAGGCGATTTTGTGTACCTAGACCCACCCTATCACCCGACGACCGATGATTCTTTCACGGCCTATACAAAGGAAAACTTCACCGAACAAGACCAGAGCAATCTGAGAGACTTCGCTTTGAAGCTGCACAAAGCGGGCGCTTATGTGATGTTGTCGAACTCCAAGACCAAATTCATCGCAGACCTCTACAGCGATAAGGTCTTTCGTCTTCACACTGTCCAGGCTCCGCGCATGGTCAACTGTAAGCCTAATCAACGCGGCGTGGTTGACGAATTCATCATCACCAATTATTGACCTATGTCGAGAGAGACGCAGGGTGGCAGAGCCGTCAATACCGGCAACACGCTTGAGCGATTTGTCCTGCATACCCTGGAGGACAAGAAATACACTTTTGTTCAAAGCAGGAAATTTCTTGCCGCCTGCTGCCTGCCCCAGCCCTTGTATACGAGACAAATTCACATCGGGGAAAGCGTCTACGGCACAAAGCTGATCTCGGACTTCATGCTCTACCATCCCGAGAAACACCCCAACCGTTTAATAATCGAATGCAAGTGGCAACAAAGCTCCGGCTCGGTTGATGAAAAATATCCTTACAACGTCCTCAACATTCAGCGCATGTACCCTTCTCCAGCCATCATCCTGCTCGACGGCGAAGGCTACAAATCAGGGGCGGCAAGCTGGCTGCGGGAACAAGCCGACGGTAAGAAGTTGTTGCATGTCTTTTCGATGATGCAGTTTCACACATGGGCTAATAACGGCCACATTTAAGCCGCACGCGCTCGTCGCCTCACGGCGCATCGAAGATGACCTCACGATTCCTTGAAATTATCCGCGCGGCGTTCGACGTTCAGGAGACTAAACGAGCGATGCCGCCCGCACTGTCGCAAAGACCCGTGCTCGGTCGAGACGAGGCGGTGCGGCGCATCAACCTGATCGCGGGTCGGGACTTGCGCCCGCTCGCCGACGAACTCGGCGTGACGGTCTGGAAAGCGGGACGCAAGAACAAGGGCTGGGCCGGGCACACGCTCGAACGCTACCTCGGCCTCGCGCAGAACTCGCGGCAAGCCCCGGACTTCGGCGACTGGGATTTGAAACTCGTCTCGCTCAGGCGTGACCCCGAAGGCGCGCTCCGCGTCAAAGAGACGATGGCGATCACGATGCTGGAGCCGGCCGAAGTCGTCTCGAATCGTTTTGAGGACAGTCATCTCTACGACAAGTTGCGGCGGCTCGTCGTCGTCAGTCGCATCTTCGAGACGGAGCGGGACGCGCGCTCCGTCCTGCACGCGGCCGCGAAGTTTGATCTAGATGATCCGGCCATCTTCCGCGCCGTCAAAGAAGACTACGAACTGATCCGCGCGACTATACGCGACCGTGGCTTCGCCGCCCTCACAGGCGACCTCGGCGAGTTGATTCAGGCGCGCACGAAGGGGCGCGGCCACGGCAGCGTCTCACGCGCCTTTTATGCGCGCGCCCGGTTCGTCGCGCGCATACTCAACCTGCACAAGCTGGCTTCGATGCCGCGCGTCCTGCCCGCTGCCCCGGACGCCTCCGGGTTGGCAGATTGAGTTTGGCCGACTAAAATCACCGCTCCCCTGCCCGAAGCGATCAGGCTCGCGCGCCCGTCGAACCGTGTTCCGCGAGATCGCATCTCACGTTATGGTTTGACGTTGCAAACGCCTTTCTTCTCTCTCGAATTGAATGCGCCTTATGATCTTCGACAAGAGAAAATTACTTCTTATCACCGTCGTGTCGGTTGCGACCCTGGCCTCTGTCGCCTCTATCGTCCCGCTCCAACCCGGCGACGCCGGCGCGAGCCGCAGCCTGTTTGAAGCGCGCACGCTGGAAGAGAAGGAGCCGCGCGCGCCTGCGTCGCCCGTATCGGCGAGCGAAGCCCGTCTCGCCGCAACCTCCGAAACGGCCGGGACGCCGTCGCCGCCGGGCGCGCCCGCCCTTGCCTCGCCCGCCGGGGAACAAAATCGCGCCCTCAAAGATAGCCTGCGCTGGACGTTCGGCGGCAAGCAGCAGCGCGGGTGGGCGATCTACATCCCGCTCATCCAACGCCTGATCGGCACGGACGCCGACGCCGCGAGCGAAGGCTTCGCCGCCAGTCTCGCGCGCTGGCAGAGACGGATGGGACTCGGCGCGAGCGGCGTGCTCGACGAGGCCACGCTGATGCGAATGATCTCGACGTGGCAGGGGCGGCGGGTCAGAAACAGCTCCTACCCGCAGCCCGATCAACTCGTCGCCGTTTCGGCCGCCGAGTTCTGGGACCCGTCGCGCGCGGAAGACCTGCGCAAAGTCGAGCGACAGACTTACGCGGCCTACAGGCGTATGCTGGCGGCGGCCATCGCCGATTCCTCCGTGCAACTGGCGAGTCAGGGCGGCGAACTCGCCGCGTCGGAGAAGTATTTAAAAATCATCTCGGCGTTTCGTTCGCGCGAGTATCAGGATCGCCTCCGCAAGTTGGAACCGGGCGCGGGGCGAGCCGCGCTCGCCGTCAACAGCCCGCACTTCACCGGCCGCGCGCTCGACCTCTACGTCGGCGGCGAGCCGACCATCACGAAGGACAGCAATCGCGCGCTCCAGACCGAGACGCGCGCCTACCGCTGGCTCGTCCGCAACGCCGAACGCTTCGGCTTCTGCCCCTACTTCTACGAACCCTGGCACTGGGAATACTGCGCGCAATAGTAGTAGTCGCGGCAAAACCCCGATCACGACCAACCGGCGGCGACATTTTGACTTAAGAATTTGAAAACGCGCCCGGCGGTAGTTGCCGTTTTATACAGTATTAGGCCGCCAGCAGCGGTCTAATACGTGCTAGGCTTTAGCGTAACAAGGAGAAGTCATGATTATTAGATGATCATTCAGGGTATAAGTATGACCATGAACTCAAAGCACAAACCGAGTCTCGATACAAGATGTATCATCGTGGGAGTGTTTTTTCTGGTGTTCGGGATATTTATGTGTATTGAAGGAGTGGAAGGAATCAGAAGCGGGAAGATGGTCCGCTGGGGTGGGCTACGAGCGAGACTCACGAAAGGGACTACATTAGTGGGGTGGGGGAGCGCCCAAATTGTGCTAGGGGGATTCTTAGCTTGGTCGGGCTTGCAGGGGCATGTGGTATCGACAGCAAGCAAGAGGAGGCAAAGCAAAGGCAAGCCTAAAAACTCATTCAACCGGACGCGCAAATGCAAAGGCAAGCGTAAAAACTCATTCAACCGGACGCGCAAATAGCTTGGCCTTCATCGAGAACTTGGGTGGTTTCATCAGCCCGTGCGCGCCAGTTAATTCAGACGTTATGTTGCTACATGACCTCGAAATAAACTCATTGACAACTTAAATTTTCCGAGAAAAGGCGGCGGCACAATTCGGCTCGAACTAAACAGCTGACCGCTTATCACTTTTGGGGAGCAGTCAACCACTTGAATATTCTGAGTTGTGGCGGCGGCAGATGCTCACGCACAAAACTTGCTGTCAACTTAAGTTGCCGCGACATCCTTTGCCAGTAATAAGACCCGATGCGCGCC
>DASQMC010000020.1:0-14507 GCA_035645695.1 Pyrinomonadaceae bacterium | reverse complement strand
GTGCGTGCCGAAGTCCTCGATCTCGTGCCCTGCCGCACGCAGTTCCTCGATCACGCGCTCATTGAGCGGGTAGCCCCCATGATCCGCGCCGATAGAGATCTTCATTGCCTGTTACCTCCGACACTGGTTTTCACTTGCGCTCTAACATCAACGCGCGGGCGTGTGTGAGAACGTTCTCGATGTTGAAGCCGAGTTTGTCGAGCGCGACTTGGCCGGGAGCCGACGCGCCGAAGCGGTCGAGACAGATGCAGTCGCCCGCGAGTCCGACGTAGCGATCCCAGCCGAGCCGCGCGCCCGCTTCAATGGCGAGCCGCGCGGTGACTGTCGGCGGCAGAACCGCCGCGCGATAGCTCGCTTCCTGTTCCTCGAACAATTCACAACAGGGCATTGAGACGACGCGCGCCGCCGTGCCTTCCCGTTGCAATTGCTCGCGCACGCCGAGCGCGAGCGCGACTTCCGAACCCGTCGCGATCAGGATGAGTTGCGGCGTCGTATCCCTGCCCTGCGTATCAGACGCTTCAGCGAGGATGTATGCGCCGCGCCGCGCGCCCGCTGCCGGGTGATAAAGTTTCTGATCGATGACCGGCACTTTCTGCCGTGTGAGGATGAGAGCGGTCGGCGCGTGGCGTCTTTCGATGGCGATGCGCCAGGCTTCGCGCGTCTCGTGCGGGTCGGCGGGACGGATGACGAACAGATGCGGAATGGCGCGCAAACCCGCGAGGTGCTCGACGGGTTGGTGCGTCGGGCCGTCCTCGCCGAGTCCGACGGAGTCGTGCGTGAAGACGTAGATGACCTGCACTTCGGAGAGCGCGGCGAGGCGGATGGCGGGCTTCATGTAATCGGAGAAGGTGAGAAACGTGCCGCCGTAAGGAATCAGACCGCCATTGAGACTGATGCCCGTCATGGTTGCGCCCATCGCGTGCTCGCGCACGCCGAAGTGGAAAATGCGACCATCGTATGCGTCGGGTTGAAAACTGCCGCCCTCTTTGATGTCTGTGTTGTTCGAGACGCCGAGATCGGCGCTGCCGCCAATCAGCATGGGCAGTGCGGGCGCGAGCGCGTTGATGACTTCGCCGGAAGCCACACGCGTCGCCATCGGCTTCGCATCCGCAAACGTCGGCAACTTATCTTCCCAACCTGCGGGCAACTCATTACTCATCAAGTCCGTCCACGCGCGTCCTTCTTCCGCATGCTGCTCGTTATAACGTGCAACCAGATCATGCCACTCCGCTTCGAGCCGCGCGCCGCGTTCAACTGCCGTGCGAAAATGTTCGAGGGCTGCTTCGGGCAGATAAAACTCCTTATCTTCCGGCCACCCAAGCGCGCGTTTCGTTGCTCTGACGGCTTCTGCGCCGGGCGCGTCGCTGTGCGCTTTGCGCGTGCCCGCCGCCGGCATGCCGAAGCCGATGGTCGTCTTGACCGAGATGAGCGACGGGCGATCCGTCACGCCCTGCGCCTCACGAATCGCGCGCTCAATCGCGTCCGTGTCGTTACCGTCTGCGACGGTTGAAGTGTGCCACCCATAAGCCGCGAAGCGCGCGGGCACGTCTTCGCTAAAGGCGAGCGAGGTAAAGCCTTCGATGGTGACGCGGTTGTCGTCGTAGAGATAGATCAACTTGCCGAGTTTGAGATGACCGGCGAGCGAAGCGGCTTCGGAAGCGACGCCTTCCATGAGATCGCCGTCGGAGACGATTGCATAGACAAAATGATCGATGACAGGGAATCCGTCGCGGTTGAATTTCGCCGCGAGGTGCGCCGCGCCCATCGCCATGCCGACACCGTTGGCGAAACCCTGTCCGAGCGGCCCCGTCGTGATCTCAACTCCGGGTGTCAAACCGTATTCGGGATGGCCGGGAGTTTTCGAGTCCCACTGGCGAAAGTTACGCAGTTCCGCGAGCGGCAGATCGTAACCCGTCAGGTGCAGCAGCGAATAGACGAGCATCGAGCCGTGCCCGGCCGAGAGCAGGAATCGGTCGCGGTTCTGCCACTTCGGATCGCGCGGATTGTGACGAAGAAAACGCGTCCACAGAACATAGGCCATCGGGGCCGCGCCGAGCGGCAGACCGGGGTGGCCGGATTCGGCGCGCTGCACCGCGTCGAGCGAGAGCGTGCGAATCGTGTTGATGCAAAGTTGGTCGAGTTCCGCACCGGGCGGCGTGGCGATTGGACGTGTTGGCGCGCTCATAATCGGAAAGTTTCCTCGCTTCTGATTTCAAGTTTGAATGACCGGCGGATGCCCCGTGGCCGTTGGCACAGAGAAATTCAACGGGTTGCAGTTCGCTGTAGATTCTAACGCAAGCGGCGGCGCGTTGCGATTCGCGTCTCGTTCGTCACTTTTTAAGGTTCTTCAGAAAATGTTCGACGACGAAGATGGTGTCTTCGCCGAAGTATTGGTTGACGGTCTTCAGGGCGCGGAAGGTCTTGCGGCGGCTGACGTTGTGCGCGGTCTCGATCTCGGCGACGAAGTTGAAGACGCAATCGCGCAGCAGTTCGAGTTCGCGCAGGAGATCGACGAGCGAGTAGCCTTCGAGCGAGCGCGTGTAGCCGTGCTGGCTGGCGGCGCGCGCCGTGGCGAAATCGGGCACGTCGTCCTGCTTGAGAAGCACGCAGAGTTCTTCGAGCATCTGCGGGACGTGATCGACGATCTGCGTCGTCGTCAGGCGGTCGTCCGAGCGCATGTGCGCGTCGTCGCGCACGCGGCGCACCCAGTCGAGCGTGATGTCGTCGATGCTCTGTTGGAACGCTTCGCAGAGTGCGTCGGGAGAATCGTCGGCCATGATGTTCTCGCCACCTTGATTTAAAAGCCCCTTCGACCGGGTCAAAGGGGCTTGTGAAGTGTCGCTGTTCAGAATCGCCGTCTCCGTTTTTACTCGGCGCGGACGGCGCTCGCGGCGTTGACGCGGCCGCCGCTTGAGACTTTGCCGTCGAGCGCGGGAAGTTTGTCCGCCGTGTCGAGGAGACGCTTGCGCAAGTCCGTCACGGAGAGATCGGGGTTGACGGAGAGGATGAGCGCGGCGACGCCGGCGACGACGGGCGTTGCCATCGAAGTGCCGGAATGTTCCTCGTACTGGTTGCCCGGCCATGTGCTCATGATCTCCGCGCCGGGCGCGGCGATGTGGACGGTCTTCAAGCCGTAGTTGGAGAAGCGCGCGAGCGCGTCCTGACGCGTGAGCGCGGCGACGCTGAGGACGTTCGGCAGATCGTAATTTGAAGGATAGTGCGGGCGTGCGTCGTTGTTGGTCGAAGAATTGCCCGCGGCGGCGATGAAGAGGATGCCCTCGTCGCCAGCGCGTTTGATGGCGTCGCCGAGCGCGCGCGAACGCGCCGTCGAACCCCAGCTCGCGCTGATGATGCGGACATTGACGCCCGCTTTTTTGCGCGCGACGACGTAATTGATGCACTCGATGGCGTCTTTGGTCGTGCCGCTGCCGCTGCGACCGAGGAACTTCAAGGGCATGATCTCGACTTCCCAATTAACGCCCGCGATGCCGTCGCTGTTGTCGCCTTCCGCGCCGATGATTCCGGCGCAGTGCGTGCCGTGGCCGTTGTCGTCCATCGGGTCGCCGTCGTTATCGGCGGCGTCGAAGCCGTGCCGGTCGTCAAAGTCGCCGAGGTCTTCGTCGGAGTATGGCGCGAGCGAGGCGGGGCGCGTCCAGATGTTCTTGTTCAAGTCCTGATGGTTGTAATCAACGCCCGTGTCTATCACGGCGACGACGATCTTGCGGCTGCCCTTCGTCTTCGTCCACGCGCGCGTGGCGCACACGTCCGCGCCGGATGTGCCCGCGCGCTGTCCCGTGTTCAGCAGCGACCACTGCTCGTTGAAAAGCGGGTCGTTCGGCTGCATGCCGCCGTCGCCGGGATGGCGCACGACGGGCGGGTCGTCATCGTCGTCGCCGCCGGTGCGGCCACGCGGCGATTCTTCAAAGTCGGGGTTGTCGTCCGTTGGGTCGAGTTCGATGACCGTGTTCGGCTCGGCGTATTCCACTTCGGGCAGGCCGCGATACTGATCCGCGACCGTTTCCGGCGAGAGGCCGTCCTCGTCGGCGATGACGGCCTGATTGTTGATGAACTCGAAGCGATCCAGCAGGCGGTCGTTGAGTCTTTCCGTGATGCGTTCGATGGCCGCCTGCGTTGTGCCGGAGCGGAAACGCACGATCACTTCGGCGTCTTCGAGTTCCTCCGCCGTATCGTCGGCCTCGTCGGAGTCATGATCGTGTCCGTCGTGCGGCACGGCGACGACGTTGCGCCTCTCGAAATTATCGTGCGAACGCTCCATGCGCCGCATCTGCCCGACGAAAGCCGCCAGAATGACGACCGCCACTGCCAACGCCAGATGCCCGAAAAAATTCTGCCGGTTCATTGCCTCACCTCATTGCTTCCGCGAAAAACTTTGTGTGGTTTAGACGCTGTAGTTCGCGCCTTTGAAATTGAAGAGACGAATGCGATTGCGGTTGGCGCGATACTCGTATGTGTCGCCGCCCGCGCTGAGGCGGATGCGCCACCCCGGCGTGATCATTTGCGCGCTCATCTCGCCGCGAGCGCCCGCGCCGAACGACGCATCAGGGAAATCCGCATCCTCAACCGAATCTTCTTTAATCTCATCCTCCGCCACGCCGAGCCTCCCGGCGAGATCACTTTTCGCCCTGTTCACGGCGTCCTCCCTACTCATTGCCATACGCTCGACGCTCCTTCGGGGTTTCCCGTCCGCGGGCGGATAAGTCCCGCGCTCGCGGCTTCGGCCGGCTTCGGCCGATCCTTCGCCGCACACGCTTGCTGCAATTCATATTCTGCGCTTACTCGGGCGCATTCGTCAAAAAATTTACGCGCGAGCCTGAACAGCCGTTGCTATTTAACGCGACGGAGCGATGAATATACTTCGCTCAGACCAAATCGCCGTACAGGTGTTGCAGCAAACCCGCGACGACGATGGCCGCCGTTTCCGCGCGCAGGACGCGCCCGCCGAACGTGACGGCGAGCCAACCGGCGTCCCACGCGCTCGCGATCTCCTCGTCGTCCCAACCACCCTCCGCGCCGACGAGCGCGATCAATCTCGACGGACGCTCGCGCCACTCGCGCATGGTTGCGGCCAGCCCGCGCCCGCCCCGCTCCGTAAAAAACAGGCGCTCACCTTCGTCAACAGCCGTTGCGCTTCCTTCGCCCGACAACAACGCCGAGAGTTCGACGGGCGCGCTTACTTCGGGCAGGCGCGCGCGCCCCGATTGCTTGGCCGCTTCCAACGCGAGCCGCCGCCAGCGTGCGAGCCGTTCGGCCGCGTCGCGCCCTTCGCGCGGGAGACGCACGTCGGCGCGCTTCGTCATGACGGGTACGATGCGACTCGCGCCCAACTCTGTCGCCTTCTGCACGACGAGATCGAACTTCTCGCCCTTCAACAGCGCGACGGCGAGCGTCAGGTCGAGCGGCGACTCGGGTCTCTGCGGCTCGACCTCGCCGCGCACTTCAAGCGTCGCCGTCTCGGCATGCTTACCGCCTTCGCCCGCCGCCGCAGTGGCGGCTGCGACGACGCACGCATACTCACGTCCCGCGCCGTCGAACACGAAAGCCTCGTCGCCCGCCTTGAGCCTGAGCACGCGGCGCAGGTGCAACGTCTCTTCGCGCGCAAGCAGGACGGTCGCGCCGTCGGGCGCGAATCGTTCGGGCGGGGCATAGAAGCGGCGACGCGTCATAAAAGATAACGATGAAGGATAAACGCGGAACGATGAACGAAAGACACGATGATGAGCGATGTTTTGATTGTTGATTTCATTCAGCGTTCATCGTTCCGCGTTCATCGTTTTGCTTAGACGATGATTGCGACCCATTCGCCGTCGGTCTCGGTCTTCGTCTCGCCCGCGCCGAGTTCGGCGAGGCGGGCGCGGACGGCGTCGGCCTGCGTGTCGAGAATGCCTGAGAGGATCAAGCGGCCGCAGGTTGCACCGATGAGCGCGGGCAGGAGCGGCAGGATCACGTCGGCGGTCAGGTTGGCGCAGACGCAATCGTAGGACGCGCCCGTCTCTTCAACCGTGCCCCTGCGAAAATTTATCCGCGCGGCGACGCCGTTGAGCATCGCGTTCTCGCGCGCGATCTCGACCGCTTCGGCGTCCGTGTCGCAGGCTTCGACGCGTGCGCGCGAATCGAATTTCGCGGCGGCGATGGCGAGTATGCCCGTGCCCGTGCCGACATCGAAGAGGCTGCCGCCCGTAAAATATTTTTCGAGCGCGACGAGACACAGGCGCGTCGTTTCATGCGTGCCCGTGCCGAAGGCCATACCCGGTTCGATGCGTATGATGATGCGCCCCGGCCGATCTTCCACTTCGCCCCACGGCGGCGCGACGACGAAACGCGCGCCCACTTCCACCGGCCGCCAACTCTTCTTCCACTCGCCCAACCAATCGCGCGCCTCAACCTCGCGCACCTCGATTTCATGGATGCTCCGGTACGGCAACGCGTAAATTCTGAGTGCATCGAGCACCCCGGCGCGCACCGCTTCACGTTCGGGCGCGTGGTCGAAGTACCCGGCGACGCACATCATCTCCGCCTCAACGGCAATCGTCTCCGTGCCGAGCGCACCGGCCTCCATCAACGCATACTCCACCGCCTCGCGCGCCGCGCTCTCAATCTTTACGTCAAGTGCGTACCACATAGCTTAAAAACGATGAACGCGGAACGATGAACGATGAAGTAAAAGCAACTTGTCGTCACTTCATCGTTCATCGTTCCGCGTTCATCGTTATTCCCGCTCCTTAATTCCCATCTCGTTCAGGGCGCGTTCGCTGTTGCGCCAGTCCTCCTGAACTTTGACGAACAGTTCGAGGTGCGCGCGGTGGCCGAGGAGGTGCTCGATGTCTTGGCGCGCTTTCGTGCCGACTTCTTTGATCCGCTCGCCCGCGCGCCCGATGATGATGGCTTTCTGCGAGGCGCGTTCGACGTAGATGATGCAGTTGATGCGCGTGAAGTCTTCGCGCTCCTCGTCGAAGCGTTCGGTGACGACGGCCGTCACGTATGGAATCTCGTCGCCGGTCGTTTGCAGAATCTTCTCGCGGACGATCTCTGCGCAAAGCGTGCGCATGGACTGGTCGGTCAGTTCGTCTTCGGCGAAGATGGCTTCCTGTTCGGGGAGGTGTCTGGTGATGGCGGCGAGCAGCGTATCGACCATGTCGCCCGTGCGCGCCGAGAGCGGCACGATCTCGCGCCAGTCGTACTCGCCGGCGTACCACTGCATGAGCGGCAGCAGTTTCGCCTTATCGTCGAGACGGTCGGCCTTATTCAACAGCAGCAGGGCGGGCTTCGCGGATTGTTTGACGAGATCGAGCACGAAGCGGTCGCCGTTCCCCGTCGGGACTGAAGCATCGCGCATGAGCAGCACGAGATCGACGCCTTCGAGCGCGTCGTGAACGGCGGACATCATGCGCCGGTTGAGCAGGTAGCCGGGCTGGTGCACGCCGGGCGTATCGACTAAAACGATCTGCCCTTCGTCGCGCGTGATGATGCCCTGAATCTGGTGGCGCGTCGTCTGCGGCTTGTTCGAGACGGCCGCGATCTTTTCGCCGACGAGACGATTCAGGAGCGTTGACTTTCCGGCGTTCGGTCGCCCGATGAGCGCGACGTAGCCGCTCCTGTATTGTGCGTGTTCTGCCATCGAAAACTCTCGTCGTTCTATTTAAATTCGGGAATTTGTGCCGAGCGCGATTATCGCACGGCGAAGCGGGGCGTGACGACAGAGCAGCCGCAAATAGTTCGACTCGTCCGCGCCCGCCTTCGCGCGTATGACCCTGACGGCCGCGCGCTTCTCCTCCGTCGTCCAGCGCGCGAAGCCGGGGATGAGCGCGAGCACGAGCGCAAAGTTCGAGAAGGCGCGCCTCTCGGCCGCGTTCAACTTCGCCCCCGCAGCATCGAGCGCGCGTGTCACTTCGGCGAGCGACGCGTCGCGAATCTTGCGCGCGTCGCCGTCGAACTCGCGCGCCATCCTGCGATTGACCGCGAGTCCGATGTTGCGCACCTGAAAGCGATCCCACTCGCCCGCCTCCGCGCTCCCGCGCGCCTCGAACAGAACGTGGCCGGAAGCGAGGCGGCGCAGGGTGCGCGCGGGAGTGCGATAGTTTTCGCGCGCGGCGATCTTGCGTTCCTCCGCCGCGACGAGTCGCGCGAGATCGGCGCTGACGGGGCGGAAGCCGAGCTTGCGATAAAACCAGAACGCGCCCGACGCGATGCCCTCCTCGTTGCCCGACCCGCCGAGTTGATACGGGTCGATGGAAAAAGTGCTCGCGCCGTTGAGTTGCCGGTAGAGACGCATGAGGCGCGCGTAAGTCCATGCCGATTCGCCGTCGCGGAAAGTGTAAAAAAGATTGAGCCCGATCTCGACGCGCTCGAACAGCGACAGCCCTTCGTGATAACCGATGGGCACGCCGTTCTTGAAAAAAATCCCGGCGTGATAGCCGAGCAACGGCAGGCGACGCGCGGGCGCGACGCCCCATACGAAAATCTCCAGACCGCGCCCCGCGTCGGCGCGCACGACGCGCTCCGGGTCGCCGTGTGTGAAGCCGTGCAACTCTCGAAAGCGCACGGCCATCGTGTCGCGCCCCATGCCGAGCAGACGCTCACCGGCGGCGCGCGACAGGCGCTCGACCGGGAGCGGCGGCGCGTCGAGTTCGCGCTCAAGAGAGACATCGCGGCGCGCGACGAGCGGCGCGTCGTGATAAAAAATCCGTCGTGCGCCGCGCCGCATGAGCGTGCGCGTGGCTTTCGAGTTGCCGAGTTCCCAACGCACCCACAGCTTGAGCGGCTCAAACATCTCCGCGCGCGCAAGCTCTCCGGCGGCGGCGGGCACGCGCTCGAACCGGCGCATGAGCCACGACAGGTCGCTCTCGCGCGGTCGCTTGGCCGCGCGCACCCATTCGAGAAAAGGCACGTGCGCGTCCACGTAAGCGTCCTCTTCAAAGAGCGGCAGAAACTTCGGCCACACGAGGTTCAGGTGCGCGTGGTCTTCGTAGCCCTCCCACACGAGGCTGACGCCGGAGGCGTGCGCCCGCGCGAGCCAGCGCGTGATGTCATAACCGAAGACGGCGGAAAACCCCGTCGCGGCTATGCCGGACGCGTCCGCGCGCTCGAACGCGGTCATGTCCGCGCCGCCCGCGCGCAGGCGTTCGACGCGCTCGGCAAATGAGTTGAGAAGTTTTTCCGCCTCTTCGAGCAGCGGAGCGCTTTGTGGATAAGCGCGCAGGTAGAGCAGGATTTCGTGGAAGCGTATGAGCGGCGACGCCTCCGTAAATTTTCGCCGCGCCGCCTGCCGCAACACACTCGCCAGACGCGCGCGGGGCGCGGGCGCGCCCGTGGGACGCTTCAACTCTTCGAGGCGGTCGAGCAGTTGTTCGATTGATTGTGCGGGCACGACTGTTCGGCGGCGCGTAGGCTTGAAATGCGCCGGTTTCAGGCTTGTCCGTTGCGCCGTTCGCTGATGTAACGCTCGACGGTGTTGATGAGGGCGTTGAGTCGTTCATCCGTCTCCCGCCCGCGTTCATCGACGGCGTTCACCGATTCGCTCACGGTATTCACCGTTTCTCTCAACGCCTCAATCTCACGCTCATGAATCTCGGCTATCGTAAGCAACGCCGCAATGCCGTCCGCCGTCCGATCAACCTTTTCGCTAAGTCGGTCAACCGTGCCGGAGAGTCGGTCAACTGTGCCGGAGAGTTGATCAACGTTCTCGGTTAACTGCCCCATGGACACTGTGAGTTGCGCCTGCTGTTCGAGGATGAACTGCATGGTGCGCTGGGTTTCTTCGTCGGCCATGGCTTAAAGCCTATCCTTTCTGCTGCTGCGCCAGTTCGCCGTTGACTCTGAGGACTTCGAGCGTCATTTCGGCGGAGGCGTACATGTCTTTCACGTCGAGCCATTCCTTGACGGTGTGGATGGCGCGCATGCCCGTGCCGAAGTTGGCGCATTCGATGCCGCGCTGGTTGAAGATGTTGGCGTCGCAGCCGCCGCCGGAGGCGAGCGTTTCGACCTTCTGGCCGAGGCGCGCGGCAGCCCTGTAGACGAGTTGGACGACGCGCGAACTGTCCGGCACGTCCATCGCCGAATATTCGCGCGTGACGTGCGTTTCGACGCGCGCCTTCGTCGTGCAACCCTCAACCGTCACTTCGTGCTTCGCCGCCGCGTCCTCGAAACACTTCGTCATGTGCGCGGTTTGCGCTTCCAGCTTTTTGTCGTCGAGCGAACGCGCCTCGCCGCGCAGGGTGACGAGGTTGGTGATGATGTTGGTGGCTTTGCCGCCTTCGATGACGCCGACGTTGGCGGTCGTCTCTTCGTCGATGCGGCCGAGGTTCATGTTATTGATGGCTTCGGCGGCGATGCGGATGGCGGAGATGCCCTGTTCCGGCGCGACGCCCGCGTGCGATTCCAGCCCGTAGATTTTCCACTCCATGTGGTCGGCCGAGGGGCCGCGCGTAAAGAGGAAACCGGGGTCGTCGGAATCGAAGACGAGGCCGTACTTCGAGTTCAGCTTCGACGTATCGACGTGCTTCGCGCCGAGCAAACCCACTTCTTCGCAGATCGAGAAGACGGCCTCGATGGGCGCGTGCGGGATGTTCTGTTCCTGCAAACAGCGAATGGTCTCCAGGATGACGGCGCAGCCGGATTTGTCGTCGCCGCCGAGGACGGTCGTGCCGTCCGAGCGAATGATGTCGCCCTCGACGATGGGTTTGACGCCCTCGCCCGGAACAACCGTGTCCATGTGCGCCGACATCATGATCCATTCCGCGCCGGGGATCGTGCCGGGAAAGCGCGCGATGACGTTGCCCGAGTTGCCGCCGACCTTGCTTCCGGCGTCGTCTATTTCGACGGTCGCGCCCATCTCTTCGCAATACTTTTTAATGCGCTCGGCCACGTCGCGCTCCTTGCGCGAAACGCTGTCGATTTGGACGAGTTCGAGTAGCAGGTTTTTAATGCGCTCCTGATTGATCATGGCGTGCCTCCAAGCAAGTTTGATTATTGAAGCTGCGATTTTGCTGGAAATGCTTCATCTATGGGTCGCAACTATCCGTACAGATGTTTGCCCCATCCTACTACACACGGCCGCGCCCGCGCCAGATTTCGGATCGAGATGACGCTCGGTCAATCATTGAGGGAATCGAGCGCGCGTTGGAGTTCGTCGCGTTTGGCTTCGAGGGCGGCTTCGTCCGCGTCCGGGGCGACGTAGATCGGAGGGGCGACGAGGACGCGCGCGCGGGTGAAGGGATAGGGAATCTGGAAGGCGTCCCAACTCGGCGCGGCGTAGTAGCGTTCGGCGTTGACGGAGAAGGGGAGGACGGGCGCGCCCGTCTTTTTGGCGAGCAGCACCGCGCCCATTTTGGCGACGTGGCGGGGGCCGCGCGGCCCGTCGATCATGAAACCGGCGGGGCGTCCCCCCCGCACGAGTTTGATCATCTCGACGAGCGCGCCGACCGCGCCGCGCGAAGATGAACCGCGCGACGCGCCGTAGCCGAAGCGTTGAATGAAGCGCGCGATGTATTCGCCGTCGAAACTGCGCGAGGTCATCACGACGATGCCGCGCCGCCGCCAGTAATAGGTGGCGAGGAAGACGCGGTTGTGCCAGCAGGTGTAGATCGGCGGCTGCCCGTTCGCCGTCGCCGCTTCCCAGTGTTCGCGTCCCTCGACCGTGAACCGCACGGTGCGCCCGATGAGGTTGATGAGCGCGTAGAAACTGATGTCTGCGGCGCGGATGATGAGGCGTTGCTTGAGCGAGTAATCCGAAAGGTCTGCGAAGCTGTCGGCGCGCGCCAAAGTCTCGCCGCCCGCGCGCGCGCGCTCGCCGGCGCGCAATGTCGATGCGTCGCCGCCGCCGGGTTGTTCGCGTTTGTCTAGAGAGATTTGCATCGGGGTGTAACCGCGCGCGAGTCTAGCAGAAACGCGCGGCGCGCGAGTAGCGCGTGCGCTGCGTGCAACGTGTGCGCGCGGCGCGCTGTATGCGGCACGTTGTCACGAGCGCGGCGCGCGCGCGGCGCGTTGTCACGAGCGCGACGGCTGGGCTAAACTGCCGCCCGCTCTAATCTCCGGCATGTCAAGCGACGCACACATCAAACAGTTCAGGGTGGCCGACACCGACGCGCTCCTGGCCTTCCTGCGCGAAGCCTACCCGGACGACCCGCGCAAGAGCGAACCGGCATACTGGAAATGGCACTATCTTGAAAATCCTTATACCGACCTCGACGACGTGCCGCTCTGGGTGCTACAGGACGCGGGGCGCATCGTCGGGCAAGTGGCGACGATCCCGGTGAAGCTGAAAGTCGGCGCGGAGGAGCGGCGCGCGCTCTGGATTCTCGATTTCATCGTCCACGAAAATTATCGCGGGCAGCGTTGGGGGCGGCGCCTGCTCGACACGGCGCGCGAGCATTGCCGCACCATGCTCGCGCTCGGCATCAACGAGGGTTCGACGGGCGTGCTCAACAGCCAGAAGTGGACGCCGATGGGCAGCATCAACCGTTATCACTTACTGCTCAATCCCGGCCACGCCGTCAAAGAATTATCGCGCCTCCCGCGCCCGCTCGGCCGCATCGTCAACCTCGCTTACGCTCCCTTGCGCCCTCGCTTCGGCAAACTCGCGAGCGGCCTCTCGCTACGCGTGGTCAAACGTTTCGACGCGGCCTTCGACGATCTCTGGCGGAGGGCTTCGACGCAGTGGCCGTGCGCGGTCGTGCGCCGCGCCGATTATCTCGACTGGCAATTCGCGCGACAGCCGGGGAAGCGTTACGAGACGCTCGGGCTGTACGCGGGCGAGCAACTGGTGGGTTACGTCGTCCTGTTTTTCCGCAAGCCCGAGGGCATGGAAGAAGGCGCGGCCTCGCCAAAGGTTGCCATCAGCGATCTCTGCTACGACGCGCGCGCCGGGTTCGACGTGATAGACGAACTCATACGCGCCGCGCTCACTTTGGCTTTGGAGCGTCGCGCCGGTAGTCTGGTGACCGACGTGCTGGACGCGCGCGTCGAAGAGCGACTCGTGCGGCGCGGATTCTGGTGCATCAAACGCGCGCCGGGTTTTATGGTCTACGGCGAGACGGAGCGCGAGTTAATCAACGACCCGCGCAAATGGTTTTTGACGCGCGCCGATTCCGACGTGAGCATTTTCGAGCATCCTAATTTGTGAAATCGCGCGGCGAGTTGTTGAGAAGCTGTTTGAGAAAGTCCCTCACGGGACCCGCTCAAACAGTCTCTAAAGAAATGCGAGTTCCAGTCATCAAAGAAATGCAGGTTCCAGTTATCTTCTATCACAAGATCGACCGCCCCTCGCCGGACTCGCTCGTGCGCGGCGGGTTCACGCCGCCCGCGCGCTTCGCACGCCAGATGGCCTATCTCAAACGACGCGGCTACGCCTTCTACACGGCCTCCGAACTCATCGATCTCTACCGCGCGCATGGCGAGTTTCCCCCGAACGCCATCAGCATCACGCTCGACGACGGCTGGGAGGACAACTACACGAACGCCTTTCCAGTGCTCCGCCGCTTCGGGATCAAGGCCACGATCTTCACCATCCCTTCGTGCATCGGGCAGACGGCTTACAAGGCGCAGGCCGCGGGCGAGGGCGCGCGCGCGCACCTCACGCGCGAAGAGATTCTGGAAATGTCGGCCGAAGGCATCGAGTTCGGTTCGCACACGCTCAATCACAAGTTGCTGCACGAGATTTCTCCGGCCGAGGTGCGCGAGGAGGTGTTTGAATCGAAGCGGCAGTTGGAAGAGTTGCTGCAAAAGCCCTGCAAGGTTCTCGCCTACCCGGCCGGTTTCTTCTCCGAGACGGCCAAGGATGCGTGCCGCGAGGCAGGCCATACGGCCGCTTTCACCACGACATACGGCCCAGCCGACCCGCTCGACCTATACGCCCTCAACCGCACGGAAATCCTTCGCCGCGACCGCTTCCTGTTTCAGTTCGCGCGCAAAGTCAAACCGTTTCTGGCGGCGCGCGGCCAGGGCGGGCGGAAGAAAAGAACGTGAAGAGAGGTAAGGATAGAAAGAAAGAACGCGGCGCGACCCCTTCCCGCACGGGCGCGGCGCGCGCAGGTTGCTGCTTTCGCGCCCGGGCGTGTGATATATTCAGGAAACCTCGCGCCGCCGTCGTGCGTACAAATCAAGCGGTCAAGCGTGTCTCCCTCGGGCGCGCTTTTTCAGTGCCCTCCCTAATGTGTTCTAGGTGTTCGGAGTCTCGGACGAAATCGGTGATTGATGGATAAACGTCGAATCCTGATCGTGGATGCCAACAAAGAACTGCGCACGCTTCTGTCGCAGGTGCTCGGCGAGTTCGGCCACGAAGTCGTCGCCACGGGCAACCGCGACGAGGCGCTCGCCCGCGAAGACCTCGAAGATTTCGACCTCATCATCAGCGACCTGACGGAAGACGCCGAGGGCGGCGTGCAAATTTTGAGCGAGATCAAGCGCAAGCGCCTGGTCGTGCCCGTCGTCGTCTCTTCGGAGGACACGCAGCACCCCGGCCTCGTCAAAGCCTTCAAGATGGGCGCGGCCAA
>DASQMC010000019.1:0-17904 GCA_035645695.1 Pyrinomonadaceae bacterium | reverse complement strand
CGACAGGAGTAGCCCCATTCGTTGTCGTACCACGCGAGCACTTTGACCAGGTTGCCGCCGATGACTTTGGTGTATTCGGCGTCCACGATGGACGAGTTGGGGTTGCCGCGAAAATCGATGGAGACGAGCGGCTCGTTCGAGAAAGCGAGGATGCCTTGCAGTTCTTCGCCCGCCGCATCACTGAGCGCGGTGTTGACTTCTTCGGTCGTGGTCGCGCGTTCGACCTCCATCACCACATCGACGAGCGAGACGTTCGGCGTCGGCACGCGCACGCTGATGCCGTCGAATTTGCCCTTGAGTTCGGGCAGGACGAGCGCAACGGCTTTGGCCGCGCCGGTCGAAGTCGGAATCATGGAGAGACCGGCGGCGCGGGCGCGGCGCAAATCTTTGTGCGGCAGGTCGAGCAACTGTTGATCGTTCGTGTACGAGTGGATGGTCGTCATCTGCGCCGTCTTGATGCCGAAATTTTCGTGAATGACTTTGGCGACGGGCGCGAGGCAGTTCGTGGTGCAGGAGGCGTTCGAGATGACGTGGTGCGCCGCCGGGTCGTACTGGTCGCCGTTGACTCCGAGGACGATGGTGATGTCCTCGTTCTTGGCGGGCGCGGAGATAATCACTTTCTTGACCGTTCCGCGCAGGTGTTTGCGCGCGTCCTCGGCGTTGGTGAAGCGGCCGGTGGATTCGATGACGATTTCAGCGCCGACCGATTCCCAATCAATCAACGCCGGGTCGCGCTCGGAAAAGACCCGCACTTCGTCGCCATCGACGGTGATGCTGTTGTCCGTGGCAGTGATCTCCTGTTCGAGATTGCCGAGCACGGAGTCGTATTTCAAGAGGTGCGCGAGCGTCTTCGTATCCGTAATGTCGTTGACGGCGACGAAGTCTATCTCGCTGTCTCCGAGCGCGGTGCGCAGGATGTTGCGCCCGATGCGACCGAAACCGTTAATGCCGACTTTTACTGCCATGTTAATCAAGCCTCCTCACCAACGTTTTAATTCTTGAGAGCGACGGGTTACTGCCTGCGGGGCGGGTGCGCCGGAACGCGCGACACACGCGACGCGTCCAAACGAAATGATCGTGCTCTGAACGTGAAAATGATGTTGCAATATAAGATTGGCAAGATAATGCTCGCGCGCCGCCACTGTCAAGGAACCCGGCGCCCCGCGCGATTTCAACCCCGAGCCCGCCCGCAGCGGCAACGATGAGCCGTTTCGATATTGGGATGTCCCTTTGACGTTTTTGCGAATCCGGCCGTATCGCGCGCCGGTTCCGGGGGTGCGCTTCCCGCAAATGTGCTCCCCGGCGTGGCCTTCGAGTTGCCTTGAGCTTTACGTAATTTTGAAACTCACCACGAACAGGCATCGTAGTATTGACCTGACCTGCCGTGTCGAGTTTGAAGGTTTGAAGTTGCCTCCGGCATTAATAAAGATAAGCAAAGTTTCATTCGAGGAGTTTCCGGTTTGATGTTCAGTAAACGCTTGCGTTCATCCTTGCAGACCGCCGTGATGTGGACGGCAACTTGCGCCGTCGCGCTCGGGCAGACGCCTGCCCCTTCTCAGCCGTCTCCGGCGCAGCGCGACGCGACGCGGCCTCCGGGAGCCGAACAACGGCAGACCGTCCCCGATCAATCACGCCCACGCCCCTCTGACCCGACCGCGCCCCCGTCCACACAACGCACCTCGCCGCAGACGCCGCCGGGCACGAGCGATCCGGCGCGCAGGCCCGTGAACCCTGCCATCACGCCCGTGCAACCGCAGACGCCGAACGTTCTCGCGCCGCAGGAGCAGTCGCCGACGCCCGACGCGTCGCCGCTGCCCGCGGGCGTGTCGCCGAGCGACCCCGTTTTCCCTCTGGCCGAGCGTCGCCCCGTGCCGCCGATGCCGTCGCTCGTGCGGCTCGGCGTCGAGAGCAGCAACACCGTCGCGCTCACGCTGAACGAAGCGATTCGCCGCGCGCTCGCCAACAACAACGAGATCGAAGTGGCGCGCAACGACGTGCGCTACGCCGAATCCATCCTGCGCGGTCTGGAAGGCATCTACGACCCGGTGCTTCAGTTCCGACCGGAAATCGACAATTCCGTCCGCCCCGTCATCAACATTTTCGGCGGAGCGGATCAGTCCGGCACGGTCTCCACCACCGATTACAACAGCAACATGCAAGTCACGAAGCGGTTCGCCAAAGGCGGCGGCAACTACTCGTACTTCTTCAACAACACGCGCGAGAAGACGAGCGCGAGCAACACGACGCTGAACCCGTTTTACTCGGCGAGCCAGGGCATCCAGTTCACGCAGCCGCTGTTTCGCAACCGCTCAATAGACCGCAACCGGCAGGAGATACGCGTGCAGCGCAAGCGCGTCGAACAATCGGACGCGGATTTCCGCATTCGCACCATCGGCGTCATCTCCAACGTTCAGCGCGTCTACTGGGATTTGGTCTTCGCCCTGCGCGACGAGCAGAACCAGATCGCGAACGTGAATCTGGCGCGCGAGAATTTTCGCCGCACCGAGGCCAGCGTCGCGGCGGGCGCATCCGCCCCGCTCGAACGCGCCGAGGTGCAAACCGAACTCTCGAACCGCGAAGCCTCGCTCCTGATCGCGTCGCAAAACGTCTCCATCGCGGAGAACAATCTCAAGCAACTCATCCTGCGCGACCCGCTCGCGCCCGAATGGTCGGCCGCGCTCGTCCCGACCGACGAACCGACCTTCGACGAAACGCCCGTCAATCTCAACGACGCTCTCTCGGAGGCGCGCACAAACCGCCCCGAGTTGCGCCGCCTGAAACTTCAGGAAGAGATCAACAACATAGACATCCAGTTTTTCAAAGACCAGACGAAGCCCGTCGTCGATCTGACCGGCACGTTCTCCACGACCGGCCTCGCCGGTTCTCAGCAGACGGTCGCGGGCGCGAACACGCCGAGAGCGCTTATCTCTGGCAGCGCCAATACGAGCGCCGACGCCTTCCTGCTGCAACAACTTCGCAATAACAATCTTCGCGTCGATCCGATCCCGCAGGTCACGCAGGTCTCCGCCGCCCCGCCCTCGTTTCTCACAGGCGGTTACGGGCAGACTTTGCAAAACCTGTTCAGCTTCAAAACCCGCAACTTCATCGCCGGAGTAACGATTCAACTGCCCCTGCGCAACCGCACGGCGGAGGCGAATCTGGCGGGCGCGCGTATCCAGAAAGAGCAACTCGTGGCCTCGATGCGTTCGCAGGAGCAGGGTGTGGAAGTCGAAGTTCGCAACGCGGCGCAGGGCGTCGAGACGGCGCGGCGGCGTGTTCTCTCGGCGCGTCAGGCTCGCCGCAATGCCGAACTCCAACTCAACGGCGAGCAACGCCTCTATCAGGTAGGTCGTTCGACGACGTTTCTCCTGTTCCAACGCGAGAACCAACTCGTCAACGCGCGCAATCAGGAACTACGCGCCGAGACCGACTACAACAAGGCTCTCGCCGAACTACAACGCGCCACCTCGACGACGCTGCGCGCGAACAACGTGATCGTCGAAACGCCGACGATGCAATAAATCCCCGGCCGCCCCACCCGGCAGCAGCGGCGGCGACCGATCCTTCGCCTGTCGGGTGACGCCTGATCGGCGTCGGTTTCAAGCCTCACCCGGCCGTCAACTTTCCACACAGTCGCACCCGCCCGCTCACGTCTCAAGGTTGACGCTCCCCCGCCCCCCTTCGTATCCTCCACACGAGCACGACGAGCACGCGTCTCCGGCATCCCGCGCTGTCGCTCATTAATTTGAAGACCACCGCCACGATCATCACTTTCAACGAAGCGGAGCACATCCGCGAGGCGTGCGAGTCCGTCAGTTGGGCGGACGAGATTCTCGTCGTTGACGCCGACTCGACCGATGCGACGCGCGAGATCGCCGAAGGCTGCGGCGCGCGAGTCATACGCCGCGCGTGGCCGGGCTTTGCCGCGCAGAAGCAGTTCGCCGCCGAGTCCGCACGTCACGATTGGATTTTCAGCCTCGACGCCGACGAGCGCGTGTCGCCCGAATTGCGCGCTCGCGTCGAAGACCTGCTCTACACCGCGGACGAACAACTCGCCGACGGTTATCGCATCGCGCGCCGCTCCTTCTACATGGATCGATGGATTCGCGGCGGCGGCTGGTATCCGGATCACCAGTTGCGCTTTTACAGGCGCACGCATGGCCGCTGGGTCGGCGCACACGTTCACGAGTCGGTGCATATGGAAGCGGACGCGCGCGTCGAGACTCTCGGCGGCGACCTGCTCCATTACACCGGGCGCGACGCATCTTACCACCACCGCATGATCGGCGAGCGCTATGCCCCGCTCGCCGCGCGACAGATGTTCGAGGCGGGCAAGCGCACGACGCCCCTGCGAATCGCCCTCTCCGCCCCCTCGGCCTTCGCGCGCAGCTACATTCTCAAGGGCGGCTTCCGCGACGGCTTTCCCGGCTATTGCATCGCGCACTTCGCCGCGCACCACGCCTTTCTCAAGAATTTATTGTTGTGGGAAATGCAGAAAAGTAAGCAGTAAGCAGTGAGCAGTAAGCAGTGAACTGCGATACGTGGCTGGTCAGTAGCGTGGGGTTTGAGAGACGCGAAGCTGCGGTAGTTAATATTTCACTGCTTACCGCTTACTGCTTACTGCTCACTGCTCACTGCTCACTGCTCACTACTTACCGCTCACTTTCAAATTGTTCGGCGGCAACAACTGGCGGCGCGTCCCGGCTTCAAGGAGGGGCGCGGGTTGGCGGCCGTTCATCGTTTCGGCGAGGAGTTGGTCGGTCATCTGTTTATGTTCCCAGATGCGGTTGCCCTGCGCGAGGATGGCGAAGAGGATCGGCTCGCCTTCTTTGGTGAACACGACGCCCGCGAGGTTCGACATTCCGCCGTCCGTCGTCGTCAGCGTGCCGGTCTTGCCGACGAGCGAGCACTCGAAGCCCGTGCCCTCCATGCGCCTGCGCACAGTGCCCCAGTCGCAGCCGACGACGGGCAGCAAGTCTTCCGCCCGAAGCCCCTTGCGCCCGGCCTCTTCGAGCAACGCTTTGATGACGACGAGCACGCCGCGCGGCGTCATGCGGTTGTTATACAAGCCCGACGCCGTTTCGAGCGAAACCTGTTCCGGCGGCAACTTCAACTCTTCGACGAGGACGCGCTTGATGGCCTGCGTGCCGCCGAGGAATGCGCCGAGACGGTCTGCGACGAAGTTGTTCGAGTGCGCGTTCATATAGAGCAGAATTTCGCGCAGCGGGTTTGAGTTGAGCACGAACAGTTCCGTCCCTCTCGCCTCTTCCATGCCTGTCCCGGATTGTTTGAGTTGCATCACGCGCGCCGCGAATCCCACAGACTCTTCCGCCCGCTCGTTGTAGTTGAAGGAGAAGCCCGGCGCGGCGAATATCTTTCCCTTCACACGCGTTATGCCGCGCGCGCGCAATTCCCTGGCGATCAAATTGGCCGACGCGTCGCCGAACGACGGGTCGTTACCCGCGAGGTGAAGGTTGCCGTCCAATACGCCCGTCGCATCGACCGCGCCGTCGGCGAGAACGCGCGTACCGAAGCGATAATCGGGGCCGAGTCGTTTGAGCGCGAGGAGCGTCACGGTGAGTTTGGCGAGCGAGGCGGGGTTGAAAGTGGTGTCGGCATTGTGCGAGGCGAGGACGCTCCGGCCGTCGAGCGTCTGGATCAGGACGCCGTGCTTCTCCGGTTCCTCGCCGCGCCCGCCGTACCACAGCGCCACGTCGTACTGCGGCACGATTGGCCGGCGCATCTCCGCCTCGAAGGCGGGCGTCGCTTCTTTGCCGAGCGAGGTCTGCACGGCGGCGGCGACGTTGTGCCCCGCCTGTTTGACCATCGTGAGCGAATAGGGGACGAAAGTGAGGATGGCGACGATGACCACGCCGATGCCCGTCAGTGCGATGATAGGTCTGCGTGAATTCATGTGTACTGCTTGCCCCCGCACGGCTAAAAAATTAGGTCTTTCGCAATCCTCTTTCAGGCTTTAATATGCTTAAAGTTCGATGCGGGCGTCAAGCGCGCCCACATCACGCCGGATAGCTCCCCGTAGCGTCTTCGCGTGAATTACGCTGATAGGATGGCTCAACTGCAAAATCTAACTTCTTACTTCGACCTCTCGTCCGTGCCTTTCCCGCTCGCACTCATTTTCGTCTCAACCATCGGCGCGCTCATCGGCAGCTTTCTCAACGTCGTCATTCATCGCGTTCCGCGCGAGGAATCCATCGTCTTCCCCAACTCGCGCTGCCCTTCGTGCGGCACGGCCATACGCGCTTACGACAACATCCCTATTCTTAGTTTCCTCATCCTGCGCGGGCGTTGCCGCGCCTGCGGCGTTTCGATCTCCCCCCGTTACCCGGCCATCGAAGCCCTCACCGCGATCCTCTTCGGGCTGGTCTTTCTGCACGACGGGCTGACGCTCGCGCTCCCCTTCGACCTCGTCTTCGTCGCCGCGCTCGTCTCGCTCATCTTCATCGACGCCGAGCACATGATCCTGCCGGACGTGATCACGCTCCCCGGCTTCGTCTTCGCGCTCGTCGCCCGCGCGCTCGTGCCGAACCTTTACGGCCTCGCGTTTCTGAGCGACGGGATGCTTGAGGGCTGGCCTGACTGGACGGTGTCGCTGGCGGGCGCGCTCTTTGGTGCGGCCATCGGCGGCGGCTCGCTCTGGTTCATGGGATGGCTGTGGGAACGCCTGCGCGGCGTCGAGGCGATGGGATTCGGCGACGTAAAGATGCTGTTCATGGTGGGCGCATTCCTCGGCTGGCCTTTAACGATACTGACGATCTTTCTCGGCGTCCTCAGCGGCTCGGTCGTAGGCGTCGCCCTCATGCTCCGCCAGCGCGAGCGCGACATGCAAATGCTTCTCCCCTTCGGTATCTTCCTCGGCATTGGCGCAATCGCGAGCCTCCTCGTCGGCAGGCAGATTATCGGTTGGTATCTCGGACAGTTCATGCCCTGAACGATGAAGTAGGAACGCGGAACGATGAAGTGAAAGAAGCATCCGGCTTCCGCGTTAGTACTTTCACCATTCCGCGTTCATCGTTCATCGTTCCGCGTTCATCATTTCTTATGTTGCCTCGTTACGAAAATCGCGTGCAGTTGGTGTTGGCGCTGGTGGTCGGGATGTTGCTCGTCGCGAATTTGTTCACGTTGACGCTCGTCGCCATGACGCCGCCGGAGCGGAGCGTGCGCGCTCCAATCCTGTTCGCGGTCTTCACCGTCACGCTTCTCGTGAGCCTGCCGGGAATCTTTCTTCTGCCGCGCTGGCTGGTGCGTCCCTACCGCCAACTCGTAGGCGAGGCCGAGCGCGCGCCCGTCGCCGCGCGTCCCGAAGGCGCGCGCGATGAGACGGAATTCGTGCTTGAGACGTTTCAGGCGGTAGTGGCGCAGTTGCGCGCGCAGCAGCGTGAGTTGGAGAAGTTGAGCGCGCAGGCGAGCGCGCGTGCCGCGTCGGCCGAGATGTTCAACGAGCGCGTGGTGGCGAGCGTGCCCTCCGGTCTCGTCGCCTTCGACGCGCGCGGCATTGCGACGATCATCAACCCCCCGGCGCGCGCCCTTCTGGAAATCGACGCCGACGCGCCGACGGGACAGCACCTCAACACCCTGCTGCGCCTCTCGCCGGAACTGTCGAGCATGGTCGAGCGTTGCCTGCAAACAGGCGAACTCTACCGCCGCATGGAGGCCTCCGCGACCACGAGCGACGGGCGCACGCGCAGACTCGGCGTGACGGTCGCCCCGGTTGACCCGCAGCCCTCGACGAGCGGCGCGGCGCGCGGCGCGCTCTGCCTGCTCACGGACATCACGGAGGTGGCGCAGTTGCGCGAGGCGGTCGCGCTCAAAAGGAACCTCGAAAGTCTCGGCGAGATGTCGGCGGGGCTGGCGCACGAATTCAAGAACGCGCTTGCCACGCTTCACGGCTACGCGCAGCTTTTACAAAACCTCGAACTCGACGACGGCGGGCGCGGCGTGGCATCCGCGCTGCTACAGGAAGTTCGCAACCTCACGCAGATGGTCACGGCGTTTCTCAACTTCGCGCGCCCGCAACCGCTCCAACTCTCCGAAGTCTCCATCCCCGAACTCCTCGCCGACTGCGCCGCCGAGCTACAGCCCTGCTACGACGAACGGCGCGTCGTGTTCTCCGTCTCCGGCGAGTTTGCCGTAGTACACGCCGACGAGTTGATGCTCCGGCAGGCGTTGCTCAACTTGCTGCGAAATGCCGCCGAGGCAATAGACGACACGCGCACGGAACGGCGCGTCAGCGCGCGCGGCGGCGTCGAAGTGGACGAAACGGGCGGCCGCTGGCTCGTCCTCTCCGTCGAGGACACGGGCACGGGGTTCGCCCCTTCGGAACTTCAACGCATCTTCATTCCCTTCTTCACCACCAAGACCAAAGGCCACGGCATCGGCCTCGCCCTCGCGCACCGGGTCGTCACCGAACACGGCGGCACGCTATCGGCCGCAAACGCCCCCTCGGGCGGCGCGATTTTCACACTCCGTTTGTCTCTCGAAACCCCACAACTCTAGCGCATCCGACATGCGCCCCGTCGCGTCAAAGCTCTCTCTGTGTCCTCTGTGTCCTCTGTGTCTCTGTGCTGAATGACTACCAGCAGTATTCACCACAGAGACACAGAGGACACAGAGGGGCACAGAGAAAACTCAAGTCGCTTGCAATTGCAAATGGCTTTAAGACTCCGCGGCAAGATTGCCGGACGGGAAATATTCGCGCCAGCGTTTATTGACGAGTTCCTCTATGTCGGGGCGCACGATGAGTTCATCGGGGTAGTTTGGTTTCATGCGCGCGTCTATGACGATGGGCGGAGTGTATGACAGGTGATGCCGGACAACGCTCGTCTTTTTGGCGTAAATGTCGGCGGCAGGCTCGAAGCGCGTCCACGTCGCCCAGAGGAAATCGGCCGACGCGCGCGCGACGTTCGCGTCGTCGTGCAGCACGACGAGCGGCCAGCCCGCGAACGCTTCGTCCGACGCGAGCCGGGCGGCCTGCTGCGGGTCTTCGACGTAAGGCACGCCCTCGACGACGAGACAGCCGCCGCAGAAAACTTCCGCGCGCGCGATGCCGCGTGGCAGTTGCCCGGAAAATGCGCGGGGCAGATCGCGCACGGCCTCGCCCAGACCGAGCAGGATCGCTTTACTGCCCTGATTTATTTTGCCGCTCGTGTAATCGAGCGTGTCCATCGAGACGTTGGAGAAGATGAACAGGTCGCTCTCGAAGCGAGCGCGCGCAAGGACGTGCTCGAACAGGCGGGGGAAATCTCGCAAATCCTGCGGCGTATCCGTCAGCAGCAGAAACTTCGTGAGCGAGAGTTGGCCTTCGCCAAGTATGCGGAAGCCGGACACCAACGCTTCGCGCGCATAGCGTTCGCGCACGACGGCGGCGGCAAGCGAATGGAATCCCGTCTCGCCGTAAGACCAGAGATCGCGCACGCTCGGCATGACCAGGGGAAAGAGCGGCGAGAGAAGTTTCTGCAAGTAGTCGCCGATGAAAAAATCTTCCTGTCGCGGCTTACCGACAACGGTCGCAGGGTAGATCGCGTCGCGTCGATGGCAGACGGCTTCGGCATGGAAGACCGGATAGTCGTGTTGGAGGGAGTAGTAGCCGTAGTGATCGCCGAAAGGGCCTTCGGGTCGCCGCTCGTGCGGGGGGACGCGGCCGACGATGGCGAATTCCGCTTCGGCGATGAGCCGGTGCCCGTGCGCGAAAGGCTCGCGCGTCATGGCGATCTTTTCGCCCGCGAGCACGGAGGCGAGCACGAGTTCGGGCACGTCTTCGGGCAGCGGGGCGATGGCCGAAAGCATCAGCGCGGGCGGCCCGCCGATGAAGATCGAGACTGGCAGGGGCTCGTTCGCCGCTTCCGCCTCGTGGTAATGAAAGCCGCCGCCCTTGTGTATCTGCCAGTGGATGCCGGTCGTGGCGGCGTCGTGTCGCTGGATGCGATACATGCCGAGGTTGTGCTTGCGCGTGCGCGGGTGCTCGGTGTAGACGAGCGGCAGCGTGACGAACGCGCCGCCGTCTTCCTGCCACGTCGTCAGGATCGGCAACTCGTCGAGACGCGCCGGTCGATCAATTACTTCGAGCACGGGCGCGCGACGCACGCGCCGCGTCCCGAGTTTGAGCGCTTCGAGCGCGAGCGAGCGATGCCCCCACAGCTCGGCGGGTCGCGGCGGCAGGAGCGATTCGACGACGTGCACGACCTCTCGCACCAACGCTTCGGGCTTTTGGCCGAACGCCAGTTCGATGCGTCGCGCCGTGCCGAAGAGATTGGTGACGACCGGATAGCGGCTGCCCTTCACGCGTTTGAACAAGAGCGCGCCGCCGCCACGGGCGATCACGCGGCGGTGTATTTCCGCCAGTTCCAGATACGGGTCAACTTCCGCTTCGACGACGACGAGATCGCGTTCGCGCGACAGTTGATCGAGAAAGGAGCGAAGATTTCGGTGCATAGAAAAACGCCGGTTGCCGGTTGTTCGTGTTCAGTTGTTCGTGTTCAGTTGTTAATACCACATAACGGCGAAAAGGGGCGAGATGTGAGTCTCGCCCCTTCGTGCAGTTGAATGAATTTGCGGCGTTTCAGGGAATGGTCGCCGTGGCTTTGCCGACTTGCCGCGTGCGCCGTTTGGCATCGGGGTGTTGCGGCGCGTTGAGGCGGAGCGTGATTTCGCGTGTGGCGAAACGCGCGGCATCGGCGATTCGCGGATCGACAGAAGCGGCGTACGGCTCGACGATTGCCAGCGTGCCGGCGTTGCCGGAGCGCGCGAGGGCTTCGAGCAATTTGATCTGCGTGTTGCCTTTAACCTGCGGGAGCAGCGTGTAGAGCGGTTCCGGGGTTTCGAGTTGGGCGAGATACGCCTCCGACTGGTTCCTGCGAGTGGAATCGAGGTCGCGCACGACGGCGAAGAGAGCGGGCGTTTTGCCCATGCGATAGAGCGCCCAATCGAGCGCGAGGCGCACGCGCGCGTTCTTCTCTTGCAGCCTGTAGCCTTCGACGAGTTTGCGTTGCGCCGGAGGGGCAAGGCGTGCGATCTCCTCGGCCGCTCGCTGTCGCGTCAGCGGATCGCGATCCGTCAGTTTGCGCATCGACGCGTTAACGTCCACGCGCGCCTCAACGTTCGCAGTATCCTGACCGTTCGCCGCGTCCCCGGAGTTTGCGGGGTCTTGCCGCGAAAGCGGGGGCGACGGCGCGGCGTCGACGGTGACGGTAAGCAGGGCGACGAACGCGCAACTCAGGAGGGCTTTTCGTGTGCGGGCTGATTTATGGGGCATGTGGAAATTCCTTTCAGGCTTTTGACGAGACGAGCGCGGAGACGAAGGCCGGAGCGGGGAGAGGGCGTAATTTAGAGCGGGCGGTTGAAGGCTTGCTCCCGGTCATAAAACTTTGCCGGGGGCACGCCTTCAACCGCCGCTCTGGTCACTTCGTCTTGCGCAATTGCGCGATGTTGAGATCGAGATCGGCGACTGGGATCACTTCAATGTTCTTGTACTGCTTCTGAAGTTCGGGGAGGAACTTTTTAGCGTCGCCGACGATGATGACGTTGGCGGCCTTCGCGTCGAGACGCGAACCGGCAAAGCCCTGCACGTCTTTGGACGTGATGGCCTGCACGTTGTTGATGTAGCTGTTGATCTCGTCGAAGCTGAGACCGTAGAGCGCGAGGTTCGCCACCTGCGCGACGAGTCCGCTTGCCGTCTCAAGGTTGCGCGCGAAGCCGCCGATGAGCACGGCCTTGCGGGGCGTGAGTTCGGCTTCGGGGAGTTCGCCGTTGGCGAGACGGCCGAGTTCGCCGAGAAGGAGCGAGGCCACGACCGCGCCCGATTCGTTCTTCGTCTGCGCTTCGGCCATAAACGGCCCCGTATCGCGGCGCGTCTCAAGCGCGCTGCGCGCGCCGTAGCTCAGGCCGCGCTTGATGCGAATCTCCTGATTGAGGCGGCCTGAATAACCGCTCAAAACCGAGTTGGCGACGATGCCGCGAAAGAATTCGGGGTCGGTGCGTCGGATGCCCGTGCGCGCGACGAGCACGGCAGCCTGTCCCGCGTCGGGCTTATCCACGACGACGACGCGCGGCTGCGCGGTTGCGCCCGCCCCGGTCGCTTTCGCGCTCTGAGCGGGCAGCGGCGCGGCCGGTTTCCGCCAATCTCCGAAGAAGCGTTCGGCGGTCTTGAAGGCGTCGGCGGCCGCGATGTCGCCGCCGATGACGAGAATGGCGTTGTCGGGGCGATAGTAGGAGGCGTGCATCCGCACGATGTCGTCGCGTTTGATTTTCGCGATGGACTCGGGCGTGCCGGAAAGCGGGTGCCCGTAAGGGCTGTCGCCGAAGACGACGCGCGAGGCGACGTAGCGCGCGATAGAGCCGGGCTGTCCGAGCGCGACCGTCAGATCGTCGAGATACTGCGCGCGGAGGCGTTCTATCTCTTCCTCTTTGAACGTCGGGCGGCGCACGACATCGGCGAGTATCTCCATCGCGTTGTTGATGCGCGAGGATTCGACGCCGATGCTCGCCGTCGAAGCGTCCCAACGCGCGCCCGATTCGATTGAACCGCCGAGGGCTTCGATGGCTTCCGCGATCTGCGGCGCGGTGCGCGTCTGCGTCCCCTTCGTCAGGAGCGAGGCGGTCATGTCGGCGAGTCCGGCCAGTTGCGCCGGGTCAACCTCGCCGCCGTTTCGGATCACAAAAGCGGCCGAGACGAGCGGCATGTTGCTGCGCTCGACGACGACGACGCGCAGACCGTTTGCGAGCGTGCGCTCGACGGGTTTCGGGATCGGGACGCTGCGCGGCGCGGCGGGCGGCGGCGGCGTTGACAGCGGCGCGGGCTGCGGCGGCGGCGTCGCCTGTGCAGCGGACTGCTGAGCCATGGCCGTGAAAGACGCGACGGCAAACAGGGCGACGAGCGCGAGCGACTGTAATGTGCGATGCGAAAATGTGCGGCGCGAAAGTTCCTTGACGTTGGTCATCTTATTTCCCTCCCCCGACGACTTCGCGCGCCTCGCGCTGCCCGACACTTTGCCCCGTCTTCTCCGCCGCAGGCTTCGCCGGGCGCAGGGATTCGGGCAGGTAATAAATCACGAGACGATTCGTGTCCGTCAAATATTTCTTCATCACGCGTTGCACATCGGCGGCCGTCACTTTGGAGAGGCGTTCGATGTCTGTGTTGGCGCGGTTCGGGTCGCCGAGAAGAACGGTCGCGTCGCCGAGCGCGAGCGCCTTGCCGTTGTTGGTTTCACGCTCGCGCAATTGACCCGTGATGATCTGGTTCTTGGCCTTCTCAAGTTCGGCCGCCGTAACGGGCGCGTCCTGCATGCGCTTGATCTCGGCCATCAGCGCGCGTTCGAGATCGTCGGGTTTTTTTCCGCTCGCAAGAATGGCGAGGAAACTGAAGAGGCTCACATCCTCGCGCAAGTCCGTCCCGGCGTTCGCGCTCTGCGCCAACTGCTGCTCGTAGACGAGCGAGCGATAGAGGCGCGAAGATTCGCCAGACGACAAAATTGATTCGGCGATGCGCAGCGCGTCCGAATCGGGATGCGCCTTCGGCGGCGCGAGGAACGTGAAGGCCACGGCGGGCAGCGGCACGTTCTGCCCGAACTCTACGACGCGCATCTCGCCAGTGCGCTCCGGCTCTTTAACGTTCACGCGCGGAAGCGGCTTGTCGGGTTTCGGGATGACCGCGAAATACTTATCGACCCATGCATCGAGTTGTTTCGCATCGAAGTCGCCGACGACGACGAGCGTCGCGTTGTCGGGGCGATAGAAGGTCGAGTGGAAGGCGCGCACGTCGTCGGTCGAAGCGGCGTCGAGGTCTTCGATACTGCCGATGCCGGGACGGCGATAAGGGTGTTTCGAGAATGACTTTTGTTCGAGCAGGTAAAAGAGTTTGCCGTAGGGCGGCGCAAGGACGCGCTCGCGAAATTCCTCTTTCACCACGTCGCGCTCCGATTTGTAGTTCGCGTCGTCAACCGTGAGCGTCGAGAGGCGGTCGGCCTCAGCCCAGAGCAGCGTCTCAAGATAATTCGACGGCACGACTTCGTAATAAACCGTCACGTCGTCGGCCGTGAAGGCGTTGTTCATGCCTCCCACGTCTTCCGTCAGTCGATCCATCATTTCGGATTTCATGTTCTTCGTGCTCTTGAACATGATGTGCTCGAAGAGGTGAGCGAAGCCGCTGCGGCCTTCCGGGTCGTCCTTCGAGCCGACCTTGTACCAGACCTGAATCGCGACCGTCGGGCTGGACTTGTCCACCGCGCTCAGAACCCTTAGGCCGTTTGCGAGCGTGCGCTCTCGATATTCGAGGCGCGGCACTTTCGTCTGTGTCCCGGCGGGCGGGGCGACGACGAGCGCGACGAGCGCGATAACGGATATTTGCAGAACTCTCCGCGTAAATCGAAGCATAAGTTGTTGGCTCCAGTATGAAGTGTAGGCCGACGGACGGCAGTTTGTGTCCGCGCGGTTTGATGCGGCGCGTGGCGCGTACTGTTGCACAGCCTGTTGCGCTTCGGGGCAAGCGCGTAGTTGTTCGAGTACTTGACGAGCGGCCGGAGTTGTTTACGAGCCGCCGCGAGATTTAGTTTTGCCGGAAATTGTTCGGGGCGATGTCGTTCAGGCCGTTTCAATTTTACCGGCGGGCAGTTTCAATAGCGCGAGGCGCTCGACGACGCGACCGCCGACAAGGTGCGACTCGACGATCTCCCGCACGTCCGAGGCGCGTACCTGTGCGTACCAGATGCCGTCGGGGTAGACCATCACCGCCGCGCCCACGGCGCAGAAGCCGACCGAAGCGCACTCGGTGAGCACGACCGTGCCCTGCGGGTTCTTGCCCTTCTTCGCCTTGCCGAACAGCAACTCGCGCGCTTTCAATTCGCGCTCGAACGCCTCTTTCACTTCCGCGCTCCCGGCGTTCGTGCAGGACTTTCCCGCGCACACCAAAACATGATGACGGATCGGCGCGTAGGCGACCGGAGCCAGCGCGCACACCTGATCTTTATCTTCGATAAAAGAGATTTCTTTCATGATCGCTCGATTAACAATTCCCCGGTTCGCACCCGTTTCCGGCGCGCACGCCCTTCACGCTTCAACTAAGCGCGCCGCAATCGCGTTATCTTTCGACGTTCCGCTCGGCGACGAATAATGGCTAATTTTTGCCCGTATGGTTAATCTTAGTATAAAATAAGCGGCATTGGCGACTGCGCGCCGCAAAGACCGCAGAAGTTTAGGGAGGCGGTCGCGTCGCGGTCGCCTCTTCGATTGATGGCGACGGGAACAGGGCAATTTTTTAGACGTATGGCGAGTGGTCTGGTTGTACACGTAGAGACGGGGAAAGAGCGGCATACGGAAGTGCTGCCGCACGAGCGCATTCGCATCGGCTCGGATGCCGATTGCGAGTTGCGCTTCCAACCGGGCATCATCCCGCACGCCGACGGCTTTCTGCTCGAACTCCAACGCACGAACGGTCATTATCGCGTCGGCGACTTCGACCGCTCGCTCCGCCTGACGCACAACGGCGCGCCCCTCGCGCCCGCCGCCGCCATCGAAGACGGCGACACGGTGCGTATCCCCGACACGGATTTCGTGCTCCAGTTCTTCCCCGTCGAGTCGCCGCCCGCGCTCGTCGCGAATCGCCGCCCGGATGTGCTGATCGCCCCTTTCATCGAAAACGCGGCCATCGAGTCGGCGGCAACCGCGCGGCGCGACGACGCGAAAGTCTTCCTGCGCGAGTTTACGCGTGAACTGATCCGCGAGATCAACCTGAGCACGAAACTCATCGCGCTCGCCATCGTCGTCGCACTCGTCGGGGGCATCCTCTATTTCGGCAACGCGGGCTTCAAGGAACTCAAGCAGAGTCGCCGTCACATCGAGGAGCAGAACGCGCAAATCGCGCGTTTGAATCAGAAAGTGGGCGAGTCGCAGAATCAATTCGAGGCGGTCAACCGCTCGAACAAAGACATCATCAACAGCCTCTCGCTCGCGCCCAAAATTCGCAGCGAATACGGAACAGGCGTGTGCCTCATCTCCGGCATGTACGTCTTCGTCGAGGCGGGGACGGGGCGTCCGCTGCGCTATCCGCAGCGCCAGGTGGCGGCCGACACCGAAGGCGACGGCGCGGACGGCGTGGAAACCGCCGAGAGCGAGATGCTGACGCCGGAAGGGACGGGCGCGGTCGCCGAGTTTCCATACGTCGGCACAGGCTTTCACGTCGGCGGCGGGTACGTCCTGACGAACCGCCACGTCGGCGTCGAGCCGTGGGTGGCCGACGAGCGTTCGATGGTCTTGAGCAGCACCGTCAGCGGCAAGCCCCGCCTGACGAAACTGCTCGCCTATTTCCCCGGCCACCGGCAGGCGTTGTCGCTCAAGTTCAGACAGGCTTCCACGCGCGACGATCTGGCGGTGCTCTTTTTCGAGCCGGGCGCGCAAACCAACGGCATCCCCGCGCTCCCCATCGACGATAATTCTGACGCGGCGGGCGTGGGCAAAGCGGTCGTCATGATGGGCTATCCTTCGGGGCCGGATCGCATCCTCGTCTCGCTGCCGGACGACGAGGCCAGCGGCATCAAGCAGCGATTCGGTTCGTCGCTCGACGTGCTCGTCGGCCATCTCTCCGAACGCAATTTGATCAAACCGCTGACGACGCAGGGACACATCACAGACTCGCAGACACGCCGCATCATCTACGACGCGCGCACGGCCGAAGGCGGTTCCGGCGCGCCCCTCTTCGGGCAATCGGGGCGCGTCATCGGCATAAATTTCGGCGTCTTCGAGGGATTGCAGGACGCAAATTTCGCCGTACCCGTGCGCTTCGCCGTGCCGCTGCTCGAACGCGCCGGTTGGAAACCCGCCGCACCGCCCCCTGAGAACAACAGCGCGACGGCGGCGACGGCGGGCGAGGCGGCCACCAGGGACGTGCGCCCGGCAAACGCGCCGCCGAATCAATCACGCTGATTTTCTCAACCCGCCAATCGTCGATTTCATGAGGGCGGCAAGGTGCGCGCGTGTGTAGTGACAATACGTAAAGTGTCATAACTGCGGGGCAGACTTTGAACGTCAACCGTCAAAATCCAATCGGCTTTTGCCGCTCTATTACGTAGTTAGACGGAACGTGTCGGCTTTTCACGCTCTACAGCGGAGTTATGCCGAAACATTCGGTCTAATATGCGTTAGATTCCTGTTGAAAGCTGTGGCTCATACCTCTAAATCATCTATCTTGCTCGAAGCGAAGAATTGATCTTGTGTGGTGATGCCTCTCGAATGCTGTGAGCCTCGCGCAGGAATCGAAAGCAGAGGTTCTGGTCAGATGAGTCGCCAGACGGCGGTGGGTACATTGGAGGGCACAATCAAGGCCGAAGGCTCAAGCGGAGCAGAGTGGAACGTCGCACGAAATCTAACAAGCGATTGCACCCGACCGGAATCAGCGTGCCTCTCATCGAGAGCTTGGATGGTTTCGTGGTTGTCTCCCGGCGGGTGAATCGCAGCGTTATGTCTCCGCTTCATGTTGAATCAAATGAAGCCTCTCGCCGCGCCTCAATTGAATGCTGCCGAGCTTGTGTGTATCACGCGAGCGGCGGGTTGAATGTTAATGCGAGTTGAATCAACCCATGATGTAGGCACGAGGCATTCGACCTCAGCCCTCACACGGCTCAAGTAAAGAAGTCGCGTTCGGCGCGGCGGAGCCAAGAGCTACAACATAACAACGGCATGCACCCGACCGCGAATAGCGCGGCTCTCATCCGCTAGACTTGGCCGTATCGAAGTTGTGTGCGCGGCGGGTGATGCCGAGCGTTAGATTGCTTTATTCTGGGTGACATGGCTGAAGAATTGCTGAACTTTATTGCCAAAGATGGCTCTCGCCAATTTGGTGAGTTGCCGCAGACGGTGCTTTGGTATGAAATGCGCGACCACATCGAGAAATTGGTTGGC
>DASQMC010000018.1:0-56108 GCA_035645695.1 Pyrinomonadaceae bacterium | reverse complement strand
CTTCTCGAACTTGAGCGCCTTGTGCAGGTGGCCGAAGGTCTGCTGTTCGGGCACGAGTTCGACGTGATAGCGGCGCGCGTAACCGACGAGTTCCCTGATCTCCGCGGGCGTGAGCGAGCCGCCTTCGGGCGCGATGAGCGGGTGCGAGCGGCTGGCGAACGTGTGCTCCATATAGAAGGAATGCATGTTCATCTTGAAGGCGGCGAGCGTGCGCAGTTGCCGCTTGATGTATTCGACCGTCGGCACGGGGCCGCGACTGATGTCGTCCGACATGCCGCGCCAGCGCATCGCGGGATAGTCGATTATACGGACGCCGGGAATGCTCGCTTCGGGCGCATCGCCGCCGACGAGTTGCTTCAAAGTCTGCAACCCGTAGAAAGTGCCCGCCGCGGTTTTACCCGCGACGATGACCTCTGCGTCGCTGACCGAGAGCACATATCCCTCGGCGTTCAAATCAGGCGGCACGATCAGGTTCGCGCGCTCAAGCGCCTGCCGCACGGGCGCGAGATGAAGCGCGCCGACGAGGATCGTGCGGCGCGCGCGCGGGCGGCCTACGGACAGGGCGAGTCCGCCCGCCGTCTCGCGCACGTCGTTAATAAAATCATCCGCTGCATGCCGGTCGTCCGCGTCGCGCGGGTCGGCGAGCGCGAGGCGCACGTCGCGCGTCAACCGAAACGCCTCGCCGGTCGGCTTCATTTGTTTCGGTTGAGGAATGAGCCGGATCGCGCCGGGCGCGTTCGCCTGAGACTGCGCGCGCGCGACGACGCCGCCGCAGATGTTGAACGACAGCAGCAGCAGCATGAACGCGCCGCACGACATAAACAACAGACGCGGCAACGGTCTTCGTGATAAATTATTTGGCACAGTGATTTTTGTTTTTGTAAAACTCCGGTTAAGTTGAACGAGAAGACTTTTACTCGAAAACCGATGCGAATATCAATCCATGCCGCGACGGCACTGGGAGGTGGCGGCGCGTGTCTTTGATGCTTGAGGAGATCGCTGAGCAGCCGGAGGCTTTGCGCCGGACGATTGAGGCCGAGCGCGGGAAGGTCGAACGACTCGGCGCATTCCTGCGCGCGCGCGGCGTCAACCTGATCGTGCTGGTGGCGCGCGGCAGTTCCGACAATGCGGCGCTGTTCGGCCGCTACCTGCTCGAAGTGGCGACGGGCATCCCCGTCTCACTGAGCGCGCCGAGCGTTCACACGCTCTACGGCGCGCGGCTGAATTTGCGCCATGCGCTCGTCGTCGGCGTCTCGCAATCGGGCGAAGGCGAAGACATCAATCGCGTCCTTGAGAACGCGCGGGCGGGCGGCGCATACACCGTCGGCATCACGAACGAGGCGAATTCCGCGATGGTCTCGCTCGTTGACGAGACGCTGCTCATGCACGGCGGGCGCGAACGCTCTGTCGCCGCCACGAAAACTTTTACGGGGCAGATGCTCCACTTTCACATGCTCGCCGCCGCGCTCGCCGACGGCCGCGCCGGGCACACCGACTACAGGGCGATCCCGGAGATGGCCGCGCGCGCGCTCGAACTCCGCGCCGCCGTGGAAGAGGTCGTCGAGCGTTATGTCTTCATGGAGAATTGTGTCGTCGTCGGGCGCGGGCTGCTCTACGCGAACGCCTACGAAATGGCTTTGAAGCTGATGGAGACGTGCTACGTCGTCGCCGAGCGTTTCTCGTCCGCGGATTTTCTTCACGGCCCGCTCGCGATGGTCGAACGCCACTTCCCCGTCATCCTCTTCGCGCCGCCCGGCGTCACTCTCGACAGCACGCGCACGCTCCTCGCGCGCCTCAAGGAACTGCGCGCCGACACGCTCGTCATCACAGGCGACGACGATGCGGCCGCAGCCTGCACGCGCGCTCTGAAACTTCCGCGCGACATCAACGAATTCCTCGCGCCCATTCCCTACATCATCCCGGCGCAACTCTTCGCCGCGCTTCTGGCCTCCGCCAAAGGACTCAACCCCGATGCGCCGCGTTCGCTCTCGAAAGTGACGCGCACGCTCTGAACCACCGCCCTGATAGATATAGGTGCAATGCCCGTCGCCTTGCCGCTGCCGCGTTCGGGAAAGCAGCGGTAAGGCGACGGGCATTGCACCTATTGATTCGACGCCGTGTTGAACAGCGTTCTAATGCTGTATGTACTCGTGCAGCAGGCGCAGTTCGTCGCCCTGCTCGCTGAGTTCGACGCGCATGATGTCGCGCATGGAGAGCATGCCGACCCAGCGGTCGTCGCGCACGACGGGCAGGTATCGCGTGCCGTGCTTCTCCATCAACTCAAGCGCCTCGTGCGGCGTGCTCTTGCATTCGACGACGGCCTTGATGGCGCTCATCATTTCGCCGACGCGCGTCGTAGCCGCGTCGCGCCCCGCCACCACGACGCGCCGCAGGAGGGCGCGCTCGGAAAATATTCCGCGCAACCGCCCCTCGTCGTCGAGCACGCAGACCGCGCCGATGTTGAGGTTTGTCATGAACTTCGCCGCTTCGAGCGCCGTCGCCGATTCGCGCACGAAATACGGTTCGCGCTCGCTGATCACATCCCCAATTGTCATCATCAAACCGTACCTCCGTCGAGATGAGTCTAAATTCGGTAGGACTTAGCATTGTTGTAAGACTTCGCCGCGAGAAGATCAAGAGATTAGTTTGCGCGAGCAAGCTTGTACAAATTTTCTCTACTCGAAGCGCAAAACTCTCTTACTCGAAGGGCGAGCCACGCCTATTCAAAGAGCGAGGCTTGCGCCGACGGGCGGCGGAAGGTGCGGCGCGGCTCGACCTCTAAAACGTCTGCGTGTCGATTGAATTTGTTCCGCTCGCAATGCAGCCGAAACTGCTGCTCGATCATGCGCCAGTATTCGCCGTGCCCGCGCATGCGCTCGCCGAACTCGCTCGAATTCAGACGCCCGCCGCGCATCTCGCGCAAGCGGTTCAGGATGCGGTCGGCCTTCGTCGGCAACCGCTCGCGCAGGCGTTGCTCGAAGTAAGGCGCGACGCTGCCGGGCAAACGCAGCAGCGTCATGAAGGCGTGGCGCGCCCCGGCCTCTCGCGCGCGTTTCAGGAGTTGCGGGATGTGCGAATCGTTGAGCGTCGGGATGACGGGCGCGATGCCGATGCCGACGGGGATACCGGCCGCGGCGAGTTCGGCCATCGCCCTGAAGCGCGCGTCGGGCGCGGGCGCGAATGGTTCGAGCGCGCGCGCCGTCTCCGGGTCGTTGAAAGGAATCGTGAAGTAGACGGAGGCGGAAGCCTCGCGCGCGAGCGCGACAAGCACGTCGAGGTCGCGCCGCACGAGCGCGGACTTCGTGACGATGCTTACCGGGTTGCGAAATTCAAGGCAAACTTCCAGGCACTTCCGCGTCAACTTGTAATGCGCTTCGAGCGGCACGTATGGGTCGGAGGTGAACGAGAAGACGAGTTCGTCGCCCTTCCAGGAGGGGCGCATCAACTCTTTGCGCAGCAGTTCGGCCGCGTGAATTTTGACGACGAGTTTGCGCTCAAAATCCGTCCCCGCTCCGAAGCCGAGATACTCGTGGGTGGGGCGCGAAAAACAATAGGTGCAGGCGTGCGTGCAGCCGCGATAGACGTTGACGCTGTAGTCGAAACCCACGTCGGGACTGTCGTTCTTCGTGATGACCGAGCGCGTCGCTTCTTCCTCGAAAACCTCCAGCGCGGATTCCGGCGGCTCGCCGATCCATTCGACGTGCGTCATGTTCCAGGGATTCGGGGGGTTTTCGACGTAGCGCATTGTAAATCTTCCGCCGGCGATTTCGGTCTTACGCTACACATATAACGATTTTCGCCGCGCGTCAACGCCGCCCGCCGGGCGCGCCTTATACCGGGTGACAGGGGCAATAAAAAACCCGGCCCGCGCTTTTGAGAGTCGCGAAGCGAACACTCTCTTGGCACGGGCCGGGAAATTTGAATCTATAGCCTGTCGCTATTATTACTACGTCACTTCGCGGCCGTCATCGTTGCGTCGCGACCGTCCGTCTCTTCGAGCATAAATTCGAGCAGGAGGTCGAGCATGGCCTGTTCCATGTCGCTGACGCCCGTAAAGCGCAGCGCGAATCCCATCTCCTCGATGCGGTAAACCACCTCGCCCCAGAGGTACAGCCAACCCTCCGTCGGCAGTTGAATCTCCACCCGGATCAGTTCCTTGGTCTTGACGCGCGCCGCCGACAGGACGAAACAACCCGTCTTGCTGAGATCGACGATGTTTCCTTCGCATTGAGCCAACACGCCCTCCCAGCGCGCGTTGAGTTGCACGTAAACACGTTCCGCTTGCCTACGATCTGCTGACATGATTTTCTCTCTCTCCTCGGAATTCTTTTCTACTTAAGCAACCATCGCAGGTCGGAGCGGACGGACGTTGCTCTGAACGTCAAGCGAACTTTCCGAGTGCGAGTAGGTATCGGAAATGATCTTCTCCGCGCCGCCCACGCTCACGGGCCGCGAGAAGAAATAACCCTGACCGTTTTCGCAGCCGAGTTTACGCAGGAGCGCGAGTTGCTCTTTCGTCTCGACGCCTTCGGCCACCACGTCCATCCCCAGATTTTGCGCCAGCATCAGGATCGTGCGGACGATCTCGATGTTCTCGTTGTTGTCCACCATCCGCATGACGAACGAACGGTCTACCTTCAACGTGTCAATCGGGAAGCGGTGCAGGTAACTCAAACTGGAATAGCCCGTGCCGAAATCGTCGATGCTTAATTGCACGCCGAGCGCGCGCAGTTGCTTGAGCATCTCGGTCGCCGTGTCGATGTTCTCCATGACGACCGACTCGGTGATCTCCAGTTTGAGACTGCGCGGGTCGAGTTTGGTCTCGTCCAGAATTTCCTTGACCTGCCCGATCAGGTCTGCCTGCGTAAACTGCTTGCCGGAAAGATTGACGCTGATGAAGAGGGGCGGGTCTGAAGGGAAACGCCTCTGCCAGCGTCGCATCTGGCGGCACGCCTCCTGCAACGCCCACTGCCCGATGGGGAGAATCTGCCCCGTGTCTTCCGCCACCGGAATGAAGTCCATCGGCGAGATCAAACCGCGCTCCGGATGTTGCCAGCGTACGAGCGCCTCGAAGCCGCGCAGGTTGAAATTGTCGAGCGCGACGATGGGCTGATACTGGATGAAAAACTCCTGACGTTCGAGCGCGCGGCGCAAGTCCGTCTCCATCTGCAAGAGGTTCATCGCCACGGCGTGCATCGCCTTGTCGAACACCTCGTGGCGCGCTTTGCCGAGCGTCTTCGCGCGGTACATGGCCGTATCCGCATCGCGCAAAATGTCGTCCGATTGCACGTATTCCAGCGAACTCGGCGCGATGCCGATGCTGACGGTGGTGAACACTTCGCGCCCGCTCAAGGTGAACGGCAGGGAGATCTCTTTCTGGATGCGCTCGGCGATGGAGATGGCTTCGGTCGCGTCCTGCATGTCTTCGAGCAGGATGGTGAACTCGTCGCCGCCGACGCGCGCCACCGTGTCGCCCGGTCGCAGGCAGGTCTCCAGGCGTCGGGCGATTCCGACGAGCAGTTGATCCCCGATCATGTGTCCCAGACTGTCGTTGATGATCTTGAAGCGGTCGAGGTCTAAGAACAACACCGCGAATATCTGTTCGGCGTTGCGCTGCATGCGCGCGATAGCCAATTCGAGATGGTCTATGAAGAGCGTGCGATTCGGCAATCCCGTCAGCGCATCGTGGAAGGCGTCGTGCAACAGGCGTTCCTCGGCGCGTTTACGATCCGTGATGTCCTGAATCTGGAAGATGAGATGAACCTGCCCCGTGTGCGTCTCTCGCACGCGCGACACGCTCCACAGCACCCACACGGCGTTGCCCTGCTTGTGACGGTAACGCTTCTCCATCTGGTAAGAGGGAATCTTGCCTTTGATCAACTCCTTGATCTGGCTGAGAGCCGTGCCCAGATCGTCCGGGTGCGTGACCTTCTGGAAATTGGTGGCGAGCAGTTCTTCTTCCGTGTAGCCGAGAATATCGCACAGCGAGCGATTCACTTGCAGCCAACGTCCTTTCGCGGAGACCAGCGCCATGCCGATGGCCGCGAAGTCGAACGCGCTGCGGAAGAGTTCTTCGCTCTCCTGCAACGTCGCCACCTGCCGCTCCATCTGTCGCGCCTGCGTAACGGACGCGTAGATGTCCTTCAGGTACATGCTGTGGACGACGTGCACGATGGCGAGCAGGGTCGTCGCCGTGATTGAAGGGATGAAACCCACGATGACGACGAGTTTAGCGATAACGCCCGCCGAAGCCGCCACCGTGAAGTATGTCAGACCCGTCCAGAGAAAATTCGTCCCCCAACGCCGCCACGCCGGGTCGGTCGTCTCTTCCTCTTCACTCAGGGTAATAACACCCGAGTGGATAAACGACTGCGCGAGGGCGATCAACCCGACTGCCAGAACGAGCGCGGAAGAGTAAGTGTCGTGAGGCAGCGCGGTGACAGTCCCGAATTTGTAACGCAATAGCGAGAGGATGAGGAAACTGGAAGCGGCGGCGATGGCGGAGTTGAAAAGGAGTGTGGAGCGTTCCCGGCTGAAGCGTAAAGAAGCGCACAGCGCCGCTATCGCGGCCAGTATTACCGACCCCTCACCGGCGAACAGCAGCATCCCCAGGAAGACGAACGTGTCGGAAAGCGACACCTGTCCGCGGACATGAGGGATTTTGATGGTGATGCGCGTCCCGATGTTAATTGCAACCAGAGCCAGCAGCAAAAAAGGTACGCCAACTTGCCCGGCGGAAAGTCGGGACGCCGTGATCATCAGCGCAACGCTTCCCAAAGCGATGCCCAACCACTTGAGCGATCTAGGTAGATTCTGATTGTTTGCGGTAATCATTGTGACAGGAAATCGAGGGTGCCGTGGAAGTGAAGTTGAAACATTCTCGCCTGCCCATCCGATTGGAAGGCGGCAACATTGCGTACAAACATTATGCCAATAGGCTCCCACGCACAAAATACGCGTATTCTCTAAAATTCGCTCCGATCGGTTCTACAAATTCGGTCAAATCGGTCATGCTGCCCGGTCAAAAAGGTTTGCTCACCCACCACCTTGACCGGATTTTTGCCTTTCCGAGACTAAGTTTTTCATCTTTTATCACTCTCCACCTCAACGACCTAACCTGTTTAACAGGCTAAATAATTGCGTAATAAGAGTTTAACCTATACCATGCCAAAATCACGCTTTTTTTGTTTTTGCTTGCTTTAACACTGTTGATGATTTATTATCTTTTTGCGCGGATTTAAGCCTGTCCGCACTACCTACTAACCACCCGCCAATTAGGGTCGGCTGTCGTCAACCTTGAATTTGCTCGCAGAATGTCATTGCAAAATTCGTGACGGATTCAAAGTTGATGGATTTATGGCAAGAGCCGATTGATTTCTTTGAACAATTAACATCCGGGCGGAAGCGATGATGCGCGGGCACGTCGTAAAAAATTGAGATGGCTGAGCCGGGAGCGTATCTATGAGAATTGTTTGCCCCAAGTGCGAATTGAAAGGGCAGGTTGACGCCGCGCCGACCGGCGCAAAAACGCGCATTGCCTGTGTCCGTTGCGCAACCACTTTCGACGCCGTTTTCGTAGAGGGCGAAAATCAGGCCCTCGTCTCGGAGGCGAGCCTTTCGGAGGCGACGTTTGAAAGCGGCGCGAGCGGAGTTAGCGGCGCGGGGGATATGCCGGTGGTCAGTGTGGAGTCAGCGTCCACACAGGAGACGCCGCATGAGGATCGATTTAACGCCTCTGCGCAGGTTGAGGAGTCACACGTCAGGTTGGAAGACTTTTCCGCGTCGTCGCCGGAGTTGATGTTGGAGGAGACAGTCGAAACGCAACAGCACGCGCCGCAGGAAATCTCTGATGAACTGTCGCCGCAGTTGGCGGAATCGTGGGCGAATGAAACGACAAAGACCGGCGAACAGTTCGTTGCGGAAGCGCAGTCGCTCAAGTCCGGCGGCGTGAGCAAAGTCCACCACGTCTCTTCCGACGCTTACGGCATTGGCGTTCGACTGATGCGAGTTTCCCCCGTCTGGCTTCTGCTTGTGGGGCTGGGTTTCATCTCCTTCATCGTTTTCTGCAACTGGCTCATCAAGCCCACGCAGGAATCCGGAGACATGGCGCGCACGATACCTGCCGTCAACAATCAGGCGACCAATCAAACAGCGAACCGCCGCGTCGTCGCGCCGGCTTCTACTGCCCAATCGCCGGCCGACAGTCAGGTCGGCACGCCGTCGGACAAACCGGGCGTCGCGTTCATCGCGGCCGAAGCGAGGGAAGCTATCCCTACGGTCGCGCCGAAAGTCGAAGCGGTCGAGGCGAAGCCTACGCCCGAGGCGAAACCCGTCGTCCCGGCATCTTCAACGAATCACGCGGGCGGAGCGAAAGAGGGAAAGGTCACGATTCAGATCGGTTCTTACAACGTGGCGACGGAGGCCGAGGAGCGGGTGGCTAAGTTGAAGTCGGCCGGATTCGAGGCGCGCAGCGTGCGCGTGGAGATTCCGCAGCGCGGCACATGGTATCGCGTGCAGAGCGGCCGCTTCGTCGGCCGCGACGAGGCGGAACGCTACGGCAAGCAACTGCGCGAAAAGGGTGTCGTGTCGAGTTTCATCACGACCGACGTTCAGGAGTAACGATTCAACGCGACGAGGCTTCGACGAGCAACTCAAGATGAAGTTCGCAACCAAGACCCCAGTCCCTCCGGTCAGCGGGATGACGACCGCCGAAGCGACGCTCTACTACTCGAAGACGGTCGAGCGATACGCGCGCTTCTTCGACCGTCCCGAGCAACGTCTGCGATTTCTCAACAAGACGCTCGCACACCAGATCGCCTGCAAGGTGAAACTCGACAATGCGCTCGAAAGTAATTCGCTCGTCAAGCGGCTCGGCCTCGACGAACGGCTCAAAACTTCGGGTTTTTACAATCGCCTCTTAGACCTCTGGCTTCATCGCCACATCTGCCGCGAGTTGCAGGAACTACTCCCGTCCGCTTCCCACGAGCGGCGAAAGCTGTTGCAAAGCAGCAAGGCCACATTCATCACACGGCTGTTGTTCCGTTGCTACGAGATGCGCCGCCTGCTGTACGGCGCGGCGGCAACCGCCTGCGTCGTCGCGATTCTGGGTTTTGCCTACACCGCCGTCTGGTCTGCTCGTCGCGTGAACACTTACCTCGCGTCGCGTCGTCAAACGGAGCGCCGTTTCGTCAATCCCGCGGGCGCGCAGGAAGCCGCCGCCGGGTCGAGCGTCAAGAGCCTGCCCGATTATCGCCCGGAGAAAGTTTGGCTCGTGGAGCAGCAGGGAAACTACGAGCGTTACAGCAACGGCGCGCGTATCCTGACGGACTACGAGACCGTCAACCACACTCGCGGTTATTACGTTCTCCCGCCGAATCAAGGCACGATGGTCAAGGCGAGCGTCCGTGAACAGGAAGTGCACCGCGAGCCGATTGGCATCGTCTATCACACGTCCGAGAGCGACATGCTGCCCTTCACTTCCGACAACAACGCGTCAATCGAAATGCGCACGCGCGGCCTGCTCGAATACGTCAGGAAGAACAAATCATACAACTATCTGATCGACCGTTTCGGGCAGATTTACCGCGTCGTGCGCGATGCGGACGCGGCGCATCACGCGGGCAACTCCGTGTGGTCGGATGAGGAAGGGGTCTACGTCGGCCTGAACGAAAGTTTTCTCGGCGTCTGCTTCGAGACGAACAGCAAGTCCGATTCGCTCGACGAACAGTTGACCGAAGCGCAACTCGTCGCCGGGCGCTTGCTCACGCAGATCTTACGCAGCCGTTACAACATCAGCGACGCAGGTTGCGTTACTCACGGCCTCGTCTCCGTCAACCCGTCGAACATGCTGATCTGCTACCACCACGACTGGGCGCGCAACTTCCCCTTTGAAGCCTTCGGCCTGTCGGACAAGTACAAGGTCGCGCCCGCGAGCGTCCGCGAGTTCGGCTTCACCTATGACGAAGACATCATGGAGAAGCTCGGCGGCGACGTGTGGTCGGGCGTGAAGATCGCCGAAGAGGAGTTTCTCCGCCGCGCCGGAGGATTAAACGTCACGCCCGAAGAGATGCGCCGCCGCATGCGCGCACGCTATCAGGAGGAGATGAACCAGACATTGAGACTCCGCACCACGCACCCGGCGGAGCCCGAAACGAGCCGTCAGACAGACGGCTCGACAACCCAGCCGCGCCCGCCCGCGCGGCAAACCTGAACGACCGGAAGAGCCTCAACAGACTCATCCGCACCCTGCTGTAAATTTGCGCCCGACCGCCCGCGACTCGTTCGCGGTAGGAAACCACAAGGGACACGCCCCAAAAAGCGCGCCCCGATCACCAAAAGGAGAAACGAAAATGGAAGACAGAAATCAAGCCAACGCGAACAAGGTTGAAGCGGCGAAGAACGAAGCGGTCAGCATCAAGACCGGCGCGGTCGGTCTCGACATCGGCACGAGCCGCATCGTGATGGCCGACGGCTCGGCGCAGAAAGACACGAGCACGCAGTTGAACGCTTTCGTCGCCGTGCCCAGTTCGGAGATGGCGGAGAACGTGCTCAAACACAAGAACATGGTTTACGAGCGCAACTGCAAGAACCTTTACGTCTACGGCAACGACTCCAATTTCTTCGCCAGCTTTCTCAACGTCGATGCGCGCCGCCCGATGCGCGACGGCCTCCTGAACGCGCAGGAGGAGATGAGCAACCACATCATGCAGCTCATCATCCAGCGACTCTTGCCGCGCGGCCGGGGCAAAGAGATGCTCTATTTCAGCGTGCCGGGCAAAGGCGAAGGCGTCAACGGCAAACTCGTCTATCACGAAGCGATGCTCCGCAATTTCCTACAATCGCTCGGCTACAACGCCCGCTCGATCAACGAAGGTCAGGCGGTCGTCTTCTCCGAGTTGCAGGATGAAAACTTCACGGGCATCGGCATCAGCTTCGGCGGCGGCATGTGCAACGTTTCGGTCTCGTTCATGTCCATGCCGATGATCACGTTCAGCATCCCGAAGGGAGGCGACTACATCGACCGCAACGTAACGGAAGTGCTCGGCGAAGCCAACACGACCAAAGTGCGGATCGAAAAAGAGGAGAACCTAGACCTCTCGCGCCAGCCCAAAGGCGACCTCGAACGCGCCCTGCATATCTACTACGAAGACCTGATGCAGTCTTTGATCGAGCGGCTGCGGGCGGAGTTCCGCGCGTCGAGCCAGTTGCCGAAGATCGACCGCCCGATGCCCATCGTGCTCGCGGGCGGCACGGCGAAACCGGCGGGCTTCCTCCAGAAGTTCGAGGGGATGTTGCGCTCCGGCGGCGAGTTCCCCATCGAAATCTCGGACGTGCGCATGGCGAAAGACCCGCTCACGGCGACGGCGCACGGCTGCTACATCGCCGCGCTCTCCGAAACAAAATAAAACTCACGATGCGCGCCTCCACCGGGAGGCAAACATGAGCTTGCAGGCATGGGGTAAAGGGGTGTTCTCCTTTCCCCTTACCAAATGGCCTGCTTCCGTTACGGCCGGCGTGCGCGCACATGCCGGCCGTAACTATTTTCAAGGGATGAGGGCGGAGGGATGAGGGATGAAAGGGAGCAGTCAAGAGATTGAATGCTTCTCTTACTTCATCCCTCATCCCTCATCCCTCATCCTTTCGTTTCCCGGTGGTATTCGATGAGCAGTGCAAGCATCTCTCGTTGTTCGGCGGTGAGGTCGGTGAAGACGACGCCGAATCCGACTTTGGATAGGTGGTAAGAGACGCGGCCGTAGAGCGCGAACCAGCGTTCGCTCGGCAGCCAGCATCTGACATAGACAAATTGATTCTCCGCGGCGCGAGCCGTGGTTTGAATGAAACATCCGGTGTGGCTGAGGCTGGTGATGTTTCCGTTGCGCGGGGTGTCCTCGCTCAACCCCCAGCTACACGGCAGCGCGGTTTTGACGCGCTCCCCGTCTCGTCGATTTTCCATATTCGTGCGTCCGTGAGGTTTCCTGTTCTTAATTCCAACCGCTTTTAGCGAGTCGGGGCGCGTGAGGCGAACGATGAAGTGAATTGATTCATTGATTCATCGGTTCATTTTTTCATTGAATCAATGAACCGATGAATCAATGAATCAATCTTTAAGTTCCTCTTCCCACGTCACGAAGAAGAGGCGGTAGTGATCCGGGTCTTCGAGAGTGACGAAGCGGCCTCCCCAGCCCTCGTCGCTCGGCGCGGCCAGCACGAGTCCGCGCGCCTGTAGTTCTTCATAATACTCGTCAACGTCCGTGACGCCAAAAAACAGATGCACGCCGCGCCCGCGACGCGCCATCGTCAATAGCTGCTCGGCCAGCATGACGCGCAGCCGCCCGGCACGCAGCGTCGCCATCGGCGGTTCCGTCTCCTCCGTCAGCGTTTGCAACTCGAAGCCCAGCAGCTCGCGGTAGAATTCCACAGAGTCGTGCAAACTGTTGACTTCGAGGAACAACAAGTCGAGTCCCGTTAATTTCGTCATACTCAAATCGCCGTGAGCAACACGTAGAGTCCGTAGCCGCCGCCCGCGACCGCCGACCAAAAGAGCATCTCCTGCGCCCACGCGAAACGCCGCGCCGGGTGCGCCGGTGCGTAACCCTCGCGCGCGTAAGCGAGCGCGGCGTGCGCCATCCACACGCCGAAGAGCAGCAGCGACAGCCCCAGCAGCGCGAGCGGCCACAGGAACACGACATAGTGGAAGCGAACCAGAAAGATCAGCACCACGCCCGCGAACACGCTTAACAACGCGCTCGCCAACCGGCCGCCGACGGCGTCGGCCTGCGCCGATGCGGAGGTCGAAGGAATGAAGTCGGGCGAGGCATAAGCGCGGCTTCGCGTCGCGTTGTAAGACGCGTGCGCCGCGTTGTAAGCCGCCCTCGCCGCGTCGTAGGTCTCTCGCGCCGCGTCGTCTTTGAGCACGCCCCACGCCTCGTTAATCGCCTTCATCTCTTCTTCGTCGCCGCCGCGATCCGGATGGTGCTCGACGGCCAGCCGTTTATAACGCCGCTCGATCTCGTCGCGCGAATCATCGCGCTCCGCGCCGAGCACCGTGTAGTAATCGCGCCTCTCGTCAGCCTCGCCCATCACTTTCCCGTCGCCTCTGATAGTGCCGGATAACTCATACTAACCGCGCCGCCCGACAGACACAAAGTGGAGAAGACACGAGCGGGGAACAAAGAGAATTGTTTTAAGAAAAGCAGCGCCGAAGGTGCGCGCCCGTTTCTTTCCCCTTCGCCGTTCAACCTCTTCCTCACGCCCTTTCCGGCTTCCGCATTTGTGTTAATCTAACGGAAAATAATTTCCACTTTGATGATGGCGGGTACACTGTGATGGCTTTGCTTTTCGAGGCGGGCGACGATCTGATCTTCCAGCTTGAGAGCGGTTTCGGGTTGCTGCGCGTCCTCGCCGTAGAGGAACACGGCGGCGAGGTCGTCTGGCACTTGCTCGCCTACGAGGACTTTTTCCCGGACGTGGAGACGGCCGAAGCCGCCCTCCTCGACGCTTCCCGGCTCGGCATCCGCGCGGCTCACCTGCCGCTCACCGATTACGCGTTCGGCAAAACTCCCGCCGCGCGTCTCGGCAATCGCCCCGTTACGGAGGACGAACTCGCCGCCTATCACGCGTGGAGCGCGACGGGCGACGGCAAGCCTTACGACCGCTCCGCACTCCTTATGCTCGGGCTGCGCTGAACAACTACGAGAAACCGAGATGATGAACTTTCAAACCACTTCTCCGCCGTCGCGACGCTTGTTCCTTCGACACGCCTTCCCCGCCCTGCTGCTCCTCGTCGCGCTCTGTTCCGCCACCGTCGTCGCCGAACGCCGCGAGCGGCTCGTCGAAAATTGGCGTCCTCTCCACTACGACGTGACGCTCGCCTTCGACAACGAACTCGCCGGACTCACGCGCGCCGAAACGCAGTTGGATGCGCTCGTCCTGCGTGATGATCTCGCCGTGATCGACCTCGATTTCGGCGCGCTCACGATTGACGCCGTGAGCGTCGGCGACCGCCCGGCGCGTTACGAACGACAGGGCGAGCGGCTCAACGTCTTCCTCGCCCGCCCGGCGCGGCGCGGCGAACGCCTGCGCCTGCGCGTCGTCTATCACGGCCGACCGGCCGACGGTTTGATCCTGACGAACGACAAGGACGGCCGCCCTTCGGCCACCGGCGACAACTGGCCGAACCGCGTGCATCACTGGATACCCTCGCTCGATCACCCTTCGGCGAAGGCCACCGTCCGCTTCAACGTCACCGCGCCCGCGCGCATGTCGGTCGTCGCGGGCGGGAGTCTGGACGCGCGCCGCACGAACCCCGGCGGGACGCAGACGTGGACTTACAGCGAAGCCGCGCCGATGCCGCCCTACTGCATGGTCGTCGCCGTCGGCGAGTTCGCCAGCAGCGTCCAACCGGGCGTTATGATGCCCGCGCGGCGCGTGCCCGTCTCTTACCATGTGCCGCCCTCGGAGCAAAAGTTCGCCATGCAGGGATTCGGCGCGGCGATCCCTTCGCTCAAGTATTTCAGCCAGACGGTCGCGCCGTTTCCTTACGAGAAACTCGCGCACATCGTCGGCGCGACGCGCTTCGGCGGCATGGAAAATTCCGGCGCGATCATCTATTCGCGCACGCTCTTCGACCCGCGCGCGGACGCGCCCATGAGCGCACGCTTCGGCGTCCGCCGTGGTCTCGTCGAACTGATCGCGCACGAGACGGCGCACCAGTGGTTCGGCGACGCCGTGACGCCCGCCACATGGTCTGACCTCTGGTTGAGCGAGGGCTTCGCAACCTACTACGCGGGTCTCTTCGTCGAACACTCGGAAGGCCGCAACGCCTTCCGCGAATACATGCGGCGCAAGGGCGAAGAATACCTCAAGTACGAACAGACGCGCCGCGCCCCCATCCACGACCGCGACACGGAAGACCTGAACGCACTTTTAAACGCGAACAACTACCAGAAGGGCGCGTGGGTCTTGCACATGCTCCGCGCCGAACTCGGCGATGCAGCCTTCTTCCGCGGCGTGCGCTCCTATTACCGCGCGCACATTCACCGCAACGCGACGACCGAAGATTTACGCGCCGCGCTCGAACGCGCTTCCGGCCGCAGCCTGCGCGAATTCTTCGCGCGCTGGGTTTACGCGAGCGGCCACCCGCGTTACGAAGCCTCTTCCAAGTGGGAAGCACGCGCGCCGAATCGCGGCGGCGTGTTGACGCTCACGCTCAGGCAAACGCAAGCGGGCGACGGCGCGCATTTTCCGAACGCGTTCCCCGTCGAGATCGTCACACGCACGGGCACGCGCCGCATCAAGCTGATGCCGACCGGCCGCGAAACCGGCACGCGCATCAGCCTGCCCCACGCCCCGACGAGCGTTCGGTTCGACCCCGGCGAGACGATTCTCAAAGAGTTGAGCGTTCAGCCTTAACTAACGCACCCGCAGTTAACATGTTCGCCGAGCGACGACGGAGACAAGCCCCAAAGGTGGGGTTTGATCACTGGCGCGTCAAAGCCCCGAAGGGACGACACACAAACGCATTCGCGGAGTGCCGTCCCTTCGGGGCTTCTTATGAAACACCTCTAACTATTCTTTCTGCCGGATCGATTCATCGACGGTTTCCTCGTCGCCCTCGGCCGTGCCGGGCGTGCGACCGGGGTCGCCCGTCTGTTTCTCCGAACCGCCGCCTCCCGCGCTGCCGCCTTGCCCGCCCGCCTGCTCGTCGTTCTGTGTTTCGTCAGCCATGTTTCTATTCCCTCTCTCGTTTCTCCAGGATATAGCCGCGAGTATACGGCAAGGCGACAAGCCCGTCACAGCGAAAAAAGGCGGCCTGCGGAAGCGCGACTTTCGCGGGCGGCATCCCGCGCCGCACGCTCCGGCCGCGGGCGGCGTCGCTCACGGCTTGAGCACGATCTTGATGCAGTTGTCCTGCTTGTTTTTGAAGATGTGATAACCCTGCGCGGCGTCTTCGAGTCGCATGCGGTGCGTGATGACGAACGAGGGATCGATCTTGCCGTCCTCGATCAATTTCAAGAGCGGGCGCAGGTATTTCTGCACGTGCGTCTGCCCCATTTTGAAGGTCAAGCCCTTCTGGAAGGCCGCGCCGAAGGGAATCTTGTCGAGAAAACCGCCGTACACGCCGGGGACGGAGACCGTGCCGCCCTTGCGGCAGGAATGAATCGCCTGTCGAAGGGCGTGCGGCCGGTCGGTCGCTAAGAACGCCGCCGCTTTCGCTTTGTCCAGATAGGCGTCGAACGACCCGCCGCCGTGCGCCTCCATACCGACGGCGTCGATGCAGGCGTCGGGGCCGCGCCCGCCGGTCATTTCCTTCAACTTGTCGAAGATGTATTCGTCGTCGAAGTCGAGCGTCTCGGCGCGGCCTTCGGTGCGCGCCATCTCGATGCGTTCGGGCACGCGGTCGATGGCGACGACGCGCGACGCGCCGAGCAGCCACGCGCTCTTGATGGCGAACTGCCCTACGGGGCCGCAGCCCCAGACGGCGATGGTATCGCCCGGCTGGATGTTGCAATTCTCGGCCGCCATGTAGCCGGTCGGGAAGATGTCCGTGAGAAAGAGCACCTGCTCGTCTTCGAGGTGTTCGGGAATTTTGACAGGCCCCACGTCTGCGAAAGGCACGCGCGCGTACTCGGCCTGACCGCCCGCGTAGCCGCCCGTCATGTGCGAATAGCCGAAGAGCCCGGCGGTGGTGAAACCGTAAAGTTTTTCGGGTAGGGCCGCGTTCGGGTTCGTGTTGTCGCACAGCGACCAGAGTTCGCGTTGACAGAAGAAACAGTTGCCGCACGAGATCGTGAACGGCACGGCGACGCGGTCGCCGACTTTAAGATTTTTAACTTCCCCGCCCACATCGACGACCTCGCCCATAAACTCATGACCGAGAATGTCGCCGCGCTCCATCGTCGGGATGTAGCCGTCGAGCAGGTGCAGGTCGGAGCCGCAGATCGCCGTGCGCGTGACACGGATGATCGCGTCGCGCGGGTTGAGTATTTTCGGTTCGGGCACGTTCTCAACCCGCACGTCGTTTTTACCAAACCAGCAAAGAGCCTTCATACGCCGTCGTCTCCTTTTGAAAACAAGGGGTAAAGGGAAAGGGGTAAGGGGGAAAGGTGAAAACAAGCAGTAGCTTCTTTAACCTTTTCCCTTTACCCCTTCCCCTTTACCCTTACGCTTTTACGTCTTGAGGCTTATGTGCTGCGTCCGGAGGTCTGACCCGTGACGGTCGCCGTCTCGCCCGTCTCCATCAGTTGCTTGAAGCGGCGCAGGTCTTCCTCGATCTGCTGCTCGGGCGCTTCGCCGAACAGTTTCGCGACCCACGCGCCGAGCACGCCCGCGGGCGGATCGTATTTCAGGACGACGCGCACGACCGTGCCGCGTCCCCCCGGCGCGGGCGTGAAGTGAACCGACCCGGCGTTCGCCACCTGCGACCCTTCGAGCGAACGCCAAGCGATCATCTCACCCTCTTTCAGGTTGTAGCTCTCGGCTTCCCACTCGACGCTCGTGCCCGCAGGCCCTTTCGCCACCCAGTGCGAGCGCCCGTCGCCCGTCACGCGCACCTCTTCGAGGTGGTTCATGAAGCGCGGCAAATTCTCGAAGTTGAGCCAGAAGTTGTACAACTCACCGGCCGACTTGTTGATCGTTACGCTCTTCTCGACCTTTACGCCGCGCCCGCCTTCGACGCTCACAAACGGATTGTCGCCCTCGTTCCTGGCCGTGTTCAAGCCCGCCGCGTCGTAGGCGTAGCAATGCCCGGTCGTCCCTCGATGAACGAGGCTCGCGCCGAGCAACGCCAGCGCGATGCCGCCGTATGTGCCGCGCGTGAGGCCGTAAATGGCGAGCGCGCCGCCGCCGATGGCCGACGCCCAGCGTTCGATCTCGCCGACGTTCACATCCCTCGTGTAGCCTTGCGGAGCATCGCCCCTGTCAATCTGTTCCTGAGTCAGTGCTGTCTCGCTTGTCGACATCTTCTTCTCTCCTTTTGCATCCCACACAGTTTTCGGACACGGCGCACGCCCCGCGACTGCGCCTCTGTCCGAAAACGGCTCATGTTAACTATGTTCCCGGATTACCAGTCAAAAACCGTGCCGCCCGGAGTTGACCGGACGGCACGGCTCGTAACTTCAAACACAAAATTCGCGCCGCCTTTTTTTTCACACGAGCTTAGCCCGCGCGCTCCTGCATGCGACGACCGACCGCCATGCTTGCGGCCGCGCCGCGCGTCTCTCGTTTTTCGAGGTAACGCATCAGCGCATCTTCGAGCGACGGGAGCAACTGCCCGCGCTCGCTTGCGAGCACGCCGTAGAGCGGGCGCGGTGCGGCGTATTGCATATAGGCCGTCGGGCGCGCTTCTACCAGGTTCTCGTCGAGTCCGGCGCGGCGCGCGGCGAGGCGCGCGAGTTCCGCCCAACTGAGCGCGCCGTCGTTCGCCAGATGCCAGAGTCCGCGCTCGCCGTCGATCAAGAGATCGAGGCTCGCGTTGACGAGATCGGGAACGTAGGTCGGCGAGATGATGCAATCATCCGCCGCGACGAACACGCCCCCACCCGCCATCGTGTCGAGCGCGTTTGTGACGAAGTTGTACTCGTCCCAGGGGCCGAAGAACGCGCTCGTACGCACGACGAGCGCGGATGGCAGCAACTCCGACACGCGCCGCTCGGCCGACGCCTTGCTTTGCCCGTACACGTTCAGCGGCGATACCGCGTCGCTTTCGACATAAGGGCTTCGCTTCGTCCCGTCGAAAACCAGATCGGACGAGAACGTCAGCAAAGCCGCGCCGCGCCGCGCGCACGCCGCGGCGAGCGTAGCCGCGCCCTCGGCGTTCTCGCGCATGCACTTTTCCGCCTCGCGCTCGGCATCGTCAACGCGCACGTAACCGGCCGTGTTGACGACCGCCCACGGCTCAAACTCCGCGAGCGCGTTTTCCACCGAATGCGCGTCGGCGATGTCCATCTCGGCGCGAGTCAGCAGGCGATACGAAATGCCGCGCAGGTCGCACAGCCGCGCGAACGCGCGACCGAGCGTGCCCGTTGCGCCGTTGATGATGAGCGGCCGCGCGTCGCCACGTCTCATGTCGAGTCCTCGTTTCGTCGTCGTTTTCATCACGGGCTGCCGGCGCACGGGCGGGTAGTGCAGGCGTTCCAGACGCCGCCACCAGCCGGGTGAATCGAGCGTCGGGTGCTCGTGCTCGCCCGTCGCGGCCAGATCGCGCAGCATGCGCGCGAGCGCGGTCGGGCGCGGGCTTCCGCCTCGCACGTCGAAGATTCCCGGCTCGTATCGCCCCGTCGAGCGCGTCAGCAGGCTGCACCAATCGAACGCCCCGAGCAGCGACCACGCCGTCACGGCGCGCAGATCAACGCCGTCTTCGCGCCGCAGCGTGTGCGCCGCGTCCCACACCTCTTTGAACCAGCGGAGTTGTTCTTCGCGCGTACACCCGAGATGAACTTCCGTCACCGCGAGCGGAATTTCATAACGCTCCCATGCTTCGCGCAAGAGCACGCGCGGCCCGGCCGTCCCCTCCGCGCATACCCGCACCGCCTCCACGTCAACGTAGCGCTGCCGCCCGTTACCGCCGACCGCGCGATCCGGGTAACGCCCGACGCGCTCGTCCAGAAAACGCTCGCTCGTCAGGTAGTGATTGATGCCGATAATGTCGGGCGGGCAGGGGTTTGCGTTGAACCATTCGAGTTCGGACGCGGCGATTCCGCAAATGCGTGTGAAGTAATTCCACAGCGCGTGCCTGCGCGTGATGCGCCCGCACAACAGGTCCAGACTCGCCCAGCGGCGCGCGTTCTCAAACTCGGCTTGATAGCGCAGAGCGCGTGTGCTGAAAGTCTTGCCGAGGTCTTCGGTCTGGATAAGCGCGGCGCGCGGGTTGATTTCGCGAATGGCGCGCATCGCTAGGACGGTAGCGCGACACTGGCCGACGAGCGCGCGCGCGAACGTCGCATTGTCTCGTCCGTGCGGATACCAGTGGCCGTAGAGACCGCTGAAACGCGCCGTCGTCAGAGGCTCGTTGACCGGGGTGTAGGCGTCAATCCACGGGTAACGCCCGGCGACCGCGCGCGCGTAGTCCGCCAGTTGAGTCGGGAAATCGGGAGCGACGAGGCTTGTGTGGCGCGGGCCGCTGCCGTGGTGGAGCAGCCCGACGATGGGACGTATTCCGAGTGCTCGGAGGCGCGCGAGGCGCGCGTCAGGCCAAGTCCAATCGGCGCGCTCTAAACCGTCGGGCGCGGTGCGTTCCCAGAGGACGGGATAACGCAGCGCGCGCACGCCGAGCGTGGCAAAAAGATCGAGGTCTTCGATGCGTTCCGCGTGACCATTGCGCTCAAGCTGGTCGTAAAACTCATCGCCGACACGGTTGACGGTGCATTCAACGCCCGCCCACAGCTCAAGCGCCGAGGTGGGAAGAGGCTCTCCTCGGCTCATTTCATTACCCCTTGTCTCTAAAGTGTCCAAGACTGTGAGACGAGTGTCTACGACTCCGACGCACTCGATTTGTCGCGCTCGCCCGTTATCTTCTTGTAGGTCGTGAGAGCCTGCGCGACGACTTGATCCATGTTGTAATACTTGTAGGTCGCCAGACGACCGACGAAGTGTACGCCCGGCGTCTCGTCGGCGAGAGTTTTATACTTCGCGTATAGCTCCGCGTTTTCGGGACGGGGCACGGGGTAGTACGGGTCGCCCTCGGCGCGCGGGTATTCGTAAACGATGCTCGTCTTGTTGTGTTCCTGCCCGGTCAGATACTTGAATTCCGTGATGCGCGTGTAGAGATTGTCGTTCGGGTAGTTCACCACGGGCGCGCTCTGGTAAACCTCCGTATCCTTCGTCTCGTGTTTGAATTCGAGCGAACGGTACGGGAGTTTTCCGTGGCGGAAATCGAAATACTCGTCAACCGGCCCCGTGTAGATCATCTCCTTGTAAGGGATGATGCGCTCGATGTCGCGGTAGTCCGTGTTGAGCATGATCTTGATGTTCGGGTGATCGAGCATCTTCTCGAACATGCGCGTGTAGCCGTGCAGCGGCATCGCCTGATAGGAGTCCGCGAAGTAACGATCATCGCGGTTGGTTCTGATCGGCACGCGCGCCGTCACCGACGCGTCCAGCTCGGACGGGTCGAGTCCCCACTGCTTGCGCGTGTAGTTGCGGAAAAATTTCTCGTACAACTCGCGCCCGACCCGGTTGACGACAACGTCCTCGCTGGTGCGAATCTGCTCGCGCTTCTCGGCGACTGAATTGAGAAATTCTTCGACCTGAAAAGAGGTCAGGTTCAACCCGTAATATTGGTTGATGGTGTCGAGGTTAATCGGGATCGGGAGCAACTGCCCGTCCACGCTCGCCAGCACGCGGTGCTCATACTGTCGCCACTCGGTGAACTGCGAGAGATACTCGAAGACCTCGCGCGAGTTTGTGTGAAAGATGTGAGGCCCGTACTTGTGGACGAGCACGCCCGCGTCATTGTAGTGATCGTAAGCGTTCCCGGCGATGTGCGGGCGGCGGTCGCAGACAAGGACGCGTTTGCCGCTCGTGCGCGCCAGCCGCTCGGCCAGCACGCTCCCGGCATACCCCGCCCCGACAATCAAATAATCAAACATTACTGCGTCTTTCATTCCTTACTTACGTTAGTCGGTCGTTAGTCGGCGGCCGTTGCGCTGCTGCTGTTGCCGCCGCCCGCCGTCGCCGTGCGCGCCGCGATGCCGGTTTGCTTGCTCGTCGCGGGCGCGGGTTTCGACTGCTGCGCCGCCGCCGCGATGGTCGCGCGACGCGAGGCGGCGACTTCGCCGATCAATTCGGCCATCTCGCCCCACGTGCGATCCCACGAAATCTTCGCGAGGAACTCGTCAACGCTCGCGAGCCACGCGGAGTCGTCCACGCGCTCGTCCATGCCGATCTCTGCGGCGGCTTTGACGAACTCCGCTGCGTCGTCGGCGATGCGCACGAGTCCGAGTTTGCCGTACGGCCGCACCACGTCGCGAATGGAAGTGGAGACGACGGGACGACCGGCCGCCAGATATTCCGGCGTCTTCGTCGGGCTGATGAAGCGCGTCGATTCGTTGCGCGCGAACAGGAGCGCGGCCACGTCCCATCCCGCGAGATAGCCGGGCAGTTCCTTGTAAGACTTGCTGCCGAGATAATGAATGTTGGCGCGATGCGGCAAATCTTCCTCGTTGATCTTGACCACCGGCCCGATGATGACGAAGTTCCAATCGGGGCGCGCTTCGGAAATGGCGTCCAGCAGTTCGATGTCGAAGCGTTCGTCCACCACGCCGAAAAAGCCCATGCGCGGGTGCGGTATGGCGGCCTGATCAGCGGGGTCTTCCATCACGTTGCGCGCCTGCGCGAAGTGCGCGCGGTCGATGCTCGACGGGAAGGCGTAGACGTTCCGGTGCTGGTCGCGCTTTGCTTCGTAGAGACTCTGCCCGCCCGTGAAGACTAGATCGGCGCGGCGGAACAACTCGGCCTCGCGGTCGCGCAGGGCGCGCGGCGCGTTCTTGAAAGCCGACAGTTCGTCCATGCAATCGTAGACGGTCGCGAGCGGTTTCAAGTGGCGCGTCCAGCCGAGCGCCATCGGCGTGTAATACCAGAGCACGTAATCGCGTATCTGATGTTCGGCGAACAGGCGATCAATCATCGCCTGCTGAATTGCTTCGACCGCCACCTCGTTCGACAACCCTTCGGGCAGGTGCGGCACGACGACATAGACGCCGTCCTCGCGCTGCGTGACATCAAGTCGCGAAGCGCCTTGACCGAAGATCGGTTCTTCGACGAAGAAGACTCTGCGCTGCCTGGCGCAGCGGCTCAACAAGTGCTGCGGTCTCTGATAAACAAAGTCCCAGCGCAAATGAGAGAGGCATACCAGATCAGCCTCGAAATTTTGCGCTGCCCGTGCCGCGTCCAACTGTGCCGCGCGCGGCTGTGTCGTCGTGCGCGCGTCCAAAGATATAACGTTGCCGGCTTCATCCTTCACATTTCGTCCCGCGCTTCTCTGTGTCGAAGTCTCGCCCGTTCGCTCAAGGGGAAGATATTTTTTTTGATTGCGACTCATAGTTTTTCTCGTAACCTCTTTCCTAAAAATGGCACACCACGAAATTAAGACTTTCGCCTTCTATTCCCTGCCCTAACACGCCCGACTACATTGGAGTAACCGAACACCTTGAAGTGAAAACTCAATCTTAGCGGTTTCTACAGAGCATGCCTGCTTCTCTTAGCAAGCGCTATGCCCCTTGTGCCTGGGGGAATGTGTGAGCGGCTCAATGCGTGCGCGTTGAGCCATAATTACGGGGGTAATGGAGTTTAACGGGAAGCCGGTAAGCTGATCGTTCGTTTCATTCAAAGCACGCATATAATGTTCATTGTACGGAAGACGAACGTCGGAACAATCACCGTGTCATGTTTTTTTTAATTCTTCATATTTTAACGCCACATAGTTAACTCAGGATTAAGCGCGATGGCGCGCTCATGTTTCTCAGACTAAAAGAAAGGTGAGTCGTCATCTCTGGCGCACTCACCTCTCTTCTCCCCCCTATGTTCGTTAGAGCCGTTTGAACTTAGACTCGAATCAACGATCTCGCCCTGCCTCGATGAAAGCTTCAAGTCCGAATCAAAAATCACTTCCGCTCGGCCTGCGAAAACTCAAACTCAACTGCCGACCTGAACAGAGACTCGTTCCATTCAGAAGACCGATCAAGTGTTCGTTCTACACCATGAATCGAGCCGTCAAATTTCCGCTTTTAATGGTCGTTAACTTGAACATGATTATAGGTTTCGAGGAGGTTTGAGTCTGTACGTCTTCGTACTAAATTTATTGAAAATTTGTGTTGCCTTCGAGACCTGAAATCATCTTCGAATGAGCGGAAAACTTTTGAAAATATCACCTCCGATCCGTGTGCGCGAGATGGCGAAAACATCTCAAATCACCGTACCTAATCGTACAGACGAGACGACAGGCGGTCCATACAATTCACGCAATCTATGCGTGAAAGAGTTTCCTCTTTCGGGGTTGCGGGTACAGGGAAGAAGCCCGCAACCCTCTTCATCGACTAACCGATTCTTGATGCGAGCGAAACCTGCCGTTGCCTTCCGTCCGGTATTTTGAGAATTGGTCGAAATTGTGTTCATCGCCCGCGAACTATCGCATTTCGGAGGCTCCAGTGATGGATCAAAGAATTAGCACGGCGGCAACGATTCTCGTTGCCGAAGACGACGAAGACAATCGCCTCACCCTGAAGATATTGTTGGAGATGCGCGGTTATCGCGTGGTGACGGCTACGAACGGGCACGAAGCGATTGCGGTCGCCGAGCAGGAGCATCCCGACATCATCTTGATGGACTTGCGCATGCCCCTGTTGAACGGCCTCGCCGCCACGCGCCAATTGCGGCAGCACGCCGACCCGCGCTTGCGGCAGATTCCCATCCTCGCGCTTTCGGCCTATGACCCGGCGCAACACAAAGCCGTCGCTATCGCCGCGGGTTGCAACGAGTATGTCACGAAACCCATCGACTATGATCGTCTGGAGAAATTGATTGAATCGCTCCTGCCTGCCTCCACTGTTCCGGCAATGCCGGATGCTTCCCGGCCGGCTGAAAACCTCTACCTGTAAATCATCCGAGTGCGATCCCTCACGATCGCTCATCAATGAAATTGCGCAGACAGACCGGGCGTGCCGCGCACTCGACGCCGTCGCGCACCGCGCTTCTGTTAACGGCCTTGTAACTCTTCGATGCAAAACTACAATTCAGCGTCGGCCGCACGCAGTCCTGAAGCAGTCCGGCAGCATATCGATCTGCGGATTGTTTGGCGCAGGCGCCGCCGCCTTAACGATGTTATGATTAAACCGCTTGAAGGGGTGATTTGATAGTGGAGATGCCGTCTACAGCAGGACACATTTTGTACGTCGAAGATCACGACGACATGCGTGTGTTGATGACGCTCATGCTTGAGCAGGGGGGATTCAAAGTGACCTCGGTAGAGTCTGGCGAAGGCTGTCTGGAACTGGCGCGGAATAGCGGACAGAAATTCGATCTCTACCTGCTCGACCACACTTTCCCCGATGCGTCCGGCGTCTCGATCTGCATGTTGCTTCGCCAGTTCGATCAGACGACGCCGATCATCTTCTACTCTTCGCGCGCAATGCCTCAGGAGAGAGAGGCCGCCTTGAAAGCCGGAGCGCAGGAATATCTCGTCAAGCCGAACGATCTCTTCAACGTCGCACAACACGTCGCAAAGTGGATCGAGTCCAAGCGCCGGCAGACAGACACGGCCTGACGGGCAGGGCGCACCAAGGTCTCCTACACACTTTCAACGGCGAACGACAGATTGTGAAATAACCGGGGCGGTTAATGTGCGGTCTCTAACCCGGCGCCGAAGGGGTCACTGTTTCCGCTGCGAACCCGTAAGATGCCGCGTCGGGTCTTCGGTAACGCTGTAGTTCTGCGAAACGAACTCCGTGGTGTCGGCGGAATGCAGGAAGCGCGGCTCGGCTTTCGCCTCCAGCCCGCCCGTTGAAGCCTGCCCGGTTTTCGTCGCCGAGTCTCTTCTCACAGCTTCCACGATTTTTTTACTGATGAAGACGCCGTTGATAATAAGCCCGAGACCGATCAGAAACGGGATGACGCCCGCGATCCAGATGCGACCGAGAATCTCGTTGTCGCTCGGCGAATTCTGGCCGCTCAGGATAATGCCCTGCATGAAAAAGAAGAGGAAGATCGACACGCCGAGTCCGACGCACGAAGTGATAACACCGGCTTTAATTTCGTTATAGCGTTTCACCTCCGGCGTCACGCCTTGCTCATGCTCAAGCTGTTGATTGCGTCTTTTACGTTCCTCTTCGGACAGGAACATCTCCGCGACCCACGTCTTGCTCCAATCGAATTTCTCGCCCGTCTCGCGCGTCGCCGCCGCCAGGCGCACCGCCTGCAAATTCGCACCGCACAAATTACAGAACTTCAACTCTTCGCTTTGATTCGCACCGCATTGTGGGCAGAACATAGTGGACTCCTGTCGGAAGCTTTTCCCGAAATACGAAGTTATTGGCCGGTGGGTTCTTGCTTTGGATAAACAATTTCGAGCGGCCGGGGCTGCCGGGCGATCCTGGCGCGAGAGCAGCCGCGTCTCTTCGCGAAACGAAAACGGCAGCCAACGCTGGCTGCCGTTAATTCTTGATATTAATGGTCGGGGCGAGAGGATTCGAACCTCCGACCTCTCGGTCCCGAACCGAGCGCTCTACCAGGCTGAGCCACGCCCCGACGAACAAACTGTGCAGGCATTCTAGGTGCGTGGCGCACGCATGTCAAACATGCAACGCCCTTACGCTCCGCCCGCACCTCAGAGCACCCAGCGCACGATGAAGAACCCTACGACCAGCAGCACGCTGAAGATCAACGTGAGAAGTTCAAAATAACGATCAATGAAGGCTTTGATCGGCGCGCCGAAAAAGTAGAAGAGCGAGGCGACGAGGAAGAAGCGCGCCGAACGGCTGAGCACGGAGGCCGCCACCAGCGTCATAAACGGTATCTGGAACGCCCCGGCCGCAATCGTAAAGACCTTGTACGGGATGGGCGTAAAACCCGCGATGGCGATGGCGGCGAAAGCGTTCTGCTCGTAGAGTTGCCGCACGTGCTCGTACTGCTCGCCGACGCCGTAGAGGTTGATGATCTTGCGCCCGATGAGATCGAAAAACTCAAGTCCGATGAGGTAGCCGAACATCCCGCCCAGGACTGAACCGACCGAACAGATGAGAGCGTAGCGGAAGGCTTTCTTCGGGACGACGACGGCCATCGCGATCAGCAGCACGTCCGGCGGGACGGGGAAGAACGACGACTCGGTGAAAGCAATGATGAACAGCGCCCATGCCGCGTAGGGCTTTTCAGCGTAGCTTTCCACCCATGCTTTGGCGCGGCGCAGGTAAGCAAATAATTTCTTCAAATCGGAAACGATCCTCTCGCAATGGTTAAGGTGATGTTAAGAAAGCGTTGGACAAGGCTCAGGAATTCGAGCGGCGCATCGGCCGGCGCGAATCGAATCTGCGCAGAGAGACTCAAGACTCGGCTGACCAGCCATAGCGACCGATGAGCGGGACGAAGGCGCACGCGCCGTGGTCTTCACGCGCGTAGCCGTCCGCGTTGCGGATGACGCGCACGAGGCGTTGCGCGTCGCGCCGCTCGCCGACCGGCATCACGAGCCGCCCGCCCACTTTCAACTGCGCCATGAGCGGTTCGGGGACTTCGGGGCCGCCCGCCGCGGCGAGAATGGCGTCGTAGGGCGCGTGCGCGCTCCAGCCGAGCGTACCGTCGAAGCACTTCACGGTGGCATTGTAGATGTTGAGGCTGCGAATGCGCGCCTGCGCCACGCGCGCGAGTTCGCTGATGCGCTCGATGGCTAGAACGCGACCGGCGAGCCGCGCCAGCACGGCCGTTTGATAGCCCGACCCCGCGCCGATCTCAAGCACCGCGCTGTCGCCGTCGAGTTCCAACAACTCGGACATGCGCGCCACGATATAGGGCTGCGAGATCGTCTGGTTGGCGGCAATCGGCAGCGCGTGGTCGCCGTAGGCGTTGCTCTGCAGGGCTTCGGGGACGAAATAATGGCGCGGCACTTCGCGCATCGCTTCGAGCACCCGCGCATCGCTGATGCGGTGATGCTGGCGCAGGTGTTCGACCATCTGGTCGCGCTGGCGTCGGAACGCGGACGCTTGCGCGGCCGGAATTTGTGATGCGGAACTCAACAGGTTACGGCTCCGTGTGATGTGAACGGGCGTTTAAAGTTTCAGGCGCGCCCTACGGTCTGATCTTCTGCGGGAACGTTTTCAATAGGGCTGTGCGAGTTCCAATCCTGCAACTCGACGAGCGAACGGTGATCCGTCATGTCGCTGCGCATCGGCGTAACGGAAACCATGCCCTGCTTGACGGCATAGTAATCCGTGCCTTCCACGGTGTCTTCGGGAAACACCTCTTCGCCGATCCAGTAATACGCCTTGCCGCGCGGGTCGATCTTCTCCGTGATGATCGGGCGCGCGTTTTTGAGTCCCTGACGCGTGACGCTTACGCCGCGAAGCTCGCCCGGCGGCATATTGATATTGAGCAAAGTGCCCGCGGGCAAGCCCTCCGCCAAAACCTTCCGCACCATCTCGGCGGCGAAACTCGCGGCGTGCGTGAAGTCGTAATTTTCGCGCGCGACGAGACTGAAGGCGAGACCGGTGACGCCGAGGATGGTGGCTTCGAGCGCGCCGGCGACCGTGCCCGAGTAGGATGCGTCGTCGCCGAGGTTTCCGCCGTGATTGATGCCGGAGACGCAGATGTCCGGCCACTCCTCGCGCGGCAAAATCTTGTGGAGGGCAAGCGTCACGCAATCGGTCGGCGTGCCGTCTACCGTCCAGTGGCGCTCGTCTATGTGGCGGATGCGCAGGGGTCGCGAGAGCGTCAGGCTGTGCGACGCGCCGCTCATCTCGGAGGCCGGAGCCACCGTGTACACGTCGCCCACCGCCCGCAATGCTTCTTCGAGTTTGATGAGACCGTCGGAATGGATGCCGTCGTCGTTGGTTAAAAGAATACGAGTCATAAGAAAATCAACCGCGGTTCATTACAACCCAAAGCCTTGAATTATTCAAGGGAGCGCGGAAACGGAGTTCGGGAGTCAAAGGAAAGCCCCGCGCACGTGCAAACGCGTCGCGGGGCTTCTCGTTACATGAACCGTGAGCAATCTTAGGCGGACACGGTGTCTTTGCCGTTGCTGCGACCCAAACCCTTGATCTGCACCGGCGTGTTCTTCTCCACATCGCCCGCGCCGAGTTTCTGCTTGAGCACCATCTCCTGATAGAGCTTGCGCATCATCGACGCTTCCTCGGCCGCCGTCTTCGGCCCGGCCATCTCGGGGCGATTCGGGCGTTGCAGGTCAACCTCGTTCAGGATGCCCGTGAAGCCGACTTCGGCCAACTCGACGTTCTTGCCCTTGGCGAAGATTTCGTGGCGGCCGTGCTCCTTGTACCACTTGGCGATGGTCGCATTCTGGTGCATCTGCTCGATGATGTTGCGCCAGCCTATCCCGGTGTTGTAGGCGCAGAAACTGATCTCGCCTTCCTGCGTGCCGTAAGGGATGATGCACATCTCCGTGCGGCGGAAGTCGTAATTGAACAAATCCTGAAACCACATGCCCGCGATGAAGAGGAAGTTCCACGGGTCTGCGCGACGCTTCTCGATGTCCTCTTTCGTGCGGTCGCCTTCGACCTTGCCGTACGACTTGCCCGACAAACCGAACGACTTGTCGAACTTCTTGAAAATGTCCATTAGCGTCAAACTCTGCGGCGCGCCGTAGGGGCGATAGTTCTTGAGGAGCGCCAGCCCCATCATGATGTTCGAGAACCACTTGCCGCGCCCTGCGTCCGTGATGCCCGTCATGTCTTTGACGAGTCCGGGGATGTTCAGGAACTCCGGCACGGGCTTCATCTCTTTCGTGTTCTTGTTGATCATCACCGCCGTGCCGACGCCGCAGTTCGGGTGGCAGCCGCAGGAGACCTGACCCCATTCGGCTTCGGGGCCATGCACGAGGTCTGCGAAATCCGCGAACGCGCCCATCAAGCTGAGCGGGAACCAATCGCGCGTCGGCTCGGTGATGCCGACCTGAGCTTTCACGTCGTGCGCGAGGTGCGACAGCGTGTAACGCTGCGCCATGCGACGCTCGTCCGTGATCTCCTCGTCGCGACCCGTGAACGACACGGGCTGGAACGAGATGAAGGCGACCTTCTTCGGGTTGTCGAGCGCGAAGCGGATGACGGAGCCGACCTGATCGTTGTTGATGTTGTTGACGAGCGTGGTGACGAGCACGATCTCGACGCCCGCTTCGTGCAGGTTATCGATGGCGCGCAATTTCACGTCGAACAAATTGCCGACCTGACGGTGCGAGTTGGCGTCGTTGCCGATGCCGTCAAACTGTAGATACGCGTAGCGCAAGCCCGCCTCGGCGGCTTCGCGGCAGAAGTCTTTGCTCTTGGCAAACTCGATGCCGTTCGTCGCACACTGCACGGAGTTGTAACCGACCTTGCGCGAATACTTGATCGAATCGATGAAGTAGGGCGAAATCGTCGGCTCGCCGCCCGAAAATTGCACCGACATCTGGCGGCGCGGCTTGATCGAGATGGCCTTGTCGAGAATGTCCTTCACGTCGTCGAAGCTGAGTTCGTGAACGAAGCCGACCTGATTGGCGTCCATGAAGCACGGATCGCACATCATGTTGCAGCGGTTCGTGAGGTCAATCGTCAGCACGGAGCCGCGGCCGTACTTGATGGTGGACGAGCCGTGATTGTGTAGCTTCTCGTCGTTGTGCGCCTGAATGTCGCGGCCGGGAAACTGAGCTTCGATGTGCTTGAGGAACGAGGAATCCATCGCCATGATGTCCTCGATGTGGCCGTGCGTCGGGCAATCCTTGATCATCCAAATCTCGCCGTTGCGCTCGACGATCTGCGCTTTCACTTCCCCGACCTTTTCATTGATCAGGATCGCGGGATCGATCACTTCCTGACTCAAAATCTTGGCGCGCGCTTCAATGACGCACTTCGGGCACAGGCTGTCGGTCGTGCGCGGGAAGCCGAGCGGCGGCTTCGACTTTTGCCACGACTTCAACAGCGGCTTGTCCGACCACTTCGGTATGAACGATTCACTCGGGCGATATTTATTGAAAAACTGGACGGTGTTGAACGCGCCCGCCGCGATGGCGGTCAGTCCTCTTTCCACATGTTTGATGGGTCGCATTTTCTCTTCCTTCTCTGCCGGATAAATTTGTCGGACGCGCTGGTTGCAGGCGTCGAAATTACTAATTGAAACGCTTATTTCCGTCCAAAGTCTTTTGGAAGCCAGAGCAGCATTTAAAGCAGACTGCCGGGGCAAAACCTACCCGCGACACGCGCTGAATGTAACTGCGATTGAATGTCCGGAATGCACTCTCTCGCTCCAAAGAGGCGGATCACCTATCACATACAGCAATGAGTGTGCCACCCGAGTTCAAAACGCAACTGAATGAATATAAGGATTTATGCGATTAAGGAAAGCCCTGTCGATGCTATCCGGCCGCCCCGCGCGTGTCGTTTGAACCCGGCAAACTCAACGCGGGATTCAGTGTATCTTTTCGACCCCAAAATCGCAAGACGGAAACAGGGTCAGGGTTTTATGACACATCAGACCATTCCTCGACCTGAAATGCCTTTAAATATTGACGGGAGGAACCTGTCAGGGCGGGAATTGATGCTTCGAGCAGCAGGGAGAGTTCGTGAGGCGTCTCTAAATACGCGGGGCAAAATAGCCGATGCGGGTCGAGAGGCGCAGAGCAGGGTCGGTGGTCTTGACCTGCACGCGGCGAAACTTGCCGTCGCGCGTCTTATCGAGGGGCACGTAATAGAGCGCGTACTGGTGGCGCAACTCCTCTGCGACCTCTGCGTAGACGCTGTCAAGCGCGGCAAAACTCTGCGGCTTGAAGAGTCGGCCGCCGGTAGCCGTGGTTAATCCGGCGAGATTGCGTTCGCTCGCGTCGAGCACTCGTAGAGATTCGCGCAGGTCGCCGATGCGGAGTTCGTTGAAGCGCCGGGCTGAGGGCGGTTCGGATTGGAGCGTATCGAGTTCGGCGCGCTTGCGTGCACGCTCGATCTCGGTGTTGCTGATGACGTAGACGCTAACGCCCGCTTCGAGCAGCGAGCCGAGCGCCATTTCCAGCGACGCGTGGCCGCGCCCGCTATCGATGCCGTCCGTGAGCACCACTATGGTATGTCGCCGCCTTGCGTCTTTGAACAGTTCGCGCGCGGCGAGGTAGAGCGCGTCGTGAAAGCGCGTGAACATGCCGGGCGTGACGCGTCTGAGCGAGCGTCGCAACTGCACGCGGCTCGCAGTCCAGTCCTGCAACAGTTCCACGCGGTCGTCGAACTTCAGCAAGCTCACGCGATCATCCGGCGCGAGGAGCACGGTGAACTCTTCGACCGCGCGCCGGAAATCTTCCAGACGGCTCGCCACCGAAGACGATGCGTCCACCATCAACAAAACATCCACGGGCACGCGCCGCAGCCGCAGATCGCTCAAAGGCTGTTCGCGCCCGTCTTCCCACACCTGAAAATCCTTACGTTCAAGCGTCGTTACCAAACGCCCCGCCGCGTCTCTGACCGTCACGGGCAAGAGCACTTCCGTCGTGCTCACTTTGATCACTTCGTCATCGTCCGTTTCCCTCGACGGCGACGAACTCTCCACGGTTTTCGCCTCCTGGGCGAACGCGGTCGTCGTAGGTTTCACGCCGGACAGGGCGACGAGAAACAGCGAGAGGGCGCACAACGGTAAGGCCGGGCGCGCAAGACAAAATCCGGCCACGCGGCGAAAGGTGATTAAGTGTGAAATGGAGAGGCGCATCAATCTAACTTTTGCGGTTTTGAATCGGAGTCATTAGCGAACGCCCTCGCCCTCTTCGCTCATGGCGGCGCGCATCGCGGCAATGACGGGTTCGCCGACGCGACGGCGACGCAACTCCGCCAGCTTCGCGGGCGCGAAATCGAATGCGACAGGCGAACTATCTATGCGCCGGATAATTGTGCCTTCGGAAAAACCGGCCTCAACGAGTTCGATGATGGAATCATTAGTGAGTGTCGGCGTGCGTTCCAGACGGGGTTGAGCGCCGTTTGAGCCGCCCGGCTCCGGCGGCGTTCGCAGTATGCGCACGCTTGCGCTGCCGGTCGTCCGCGTGTCGCCCTCGGCCGCCCCGCCCCCGGTGCGCGAACGCGTGCGGCCGCGCGCTCCGCCCGACGAGCCGAAGATGTTGACTTCGTTCGGGTCGCCCTGCCCGTTCGACGGCTTCCCCGCTTCGGGCGCGTGCGTCGTGCGGCCGCTCATCCCGTCGAAAAACGGATCGTCTGCAAACGCATCGCCCGCATCGTCGGTCGCTGAGAGCGCGTCGCCTTCCGCGCGCGCCAGCATCGTGAGGATGATGCGCTCGCCGACCCCACTCTTCTTCAGTTCGATGAGGCGATCCGGCGACAGGTCGAATTGGGCGGGGCGCGCGCGGATGATCGCGACGATGGTCTTCTCGCTAAACTTCGCGCGCACGAGTTTGACGATAGCGGCGTTGGTCAAAGGCGCTTCGGTGTCTGCCCCGGACGCCGAAGCGCGCCGCGACGCCCCTTGCGCGCGCGACTCGACCGCGCAGCCCGCCGCCACCACCGCTACTACAACGACGGCGCACATCAATGCGTGCGCGACATACTTTCCCGGCAAACTTCTCATACTTCTCCCGGCTTATCGCGGCGCGCGGCCTAGTTGCCCGCCGCCGTCGCGGTCGTTTTCCTGTTAACGGTCGTGCGGTCGAGGACGGCGTGCGCGGCGCGCCCGTAGCGGTCGCTGATCCGGCGCACGTAATTTCTCGTCTCGCGATAAGGCGGCACGCGATGGCCGTACTTGACAACCGCGCCCTCGCCCGCGTTGTAACTGGCGAGCACGAGTTCGACGCGCCCGTTGAATTTTCCGAGCAGGAGTTTCAGGAAGCGCGTGCCCCCGGCGATGTTCTGCGCCGGATCATGTATGCGACTGACGCCGAAGCGCGCCGCCGTCCCCGGCATCAACTGCATCAACCCGCGCGCGCCCACCGGACTCACAGCCCCCGCGTTGAAGTGTGATTCCTGTTCCATCACGCAAAAGATCAAGTAGGGATCGACGCCGTAACGCGCGCCGTTCTGCCGGATCAGCGCGTCCAGATGCGGCCTGCCGGTCGTCCAACGCCGCTCGCGCCTGTGCGCATTCGCCGCCCGCTCCGTCGGCGCTTCCCTTTCCCCCGTCAACTCATCCGGCTCTCTTTCAATACGCTCAATGCGCGCGCGTTCGAGAAAGATCGAGAGATTGCCGCGCTTGTACCAGACGCCCTCGGCCGACTCGTTCGCCTCGTCAACTTCAAAACGCGCGCCGCCCACAAGGTATATCCAGAGCGGACGCGCGGTTGCGACTTGCTGAATCTTCGCCGTCGCGTTTGCCACTTCGTTCGCGTCCAACGGTTTCGCAACCTGCCGATCCTTCGCCGCGTCTTTCTCGTTCCCCTTGCGCTCTATCATTTTTACGCGCGCGCGCTCGACGAAATTCGTCATGCCGCCGCGCCTGTACCAGACGCCTTCCGCATCGTCCCAAGCCTCGTCAACTTCGATGGCCGTCCCGTCAACGAGCAGCAGCCGGTCGGCGAAAGCCGTCGCGGGCAGACCGAGCGCGAACAGGAAAGCGAGCGCGGCGACTTTCAACCGCGCAACTTGCGGCCGGGCGCGGAACAAACACGCGCGAAGGCGCGCGCGCGCATGGATAGCAGCGGTGCGCCGAGCATGTTTCGACTCAAACGCATCTTCGTCCGGCTCATTCATGTCTTCCCCTTGCGCCCGTGCGTCTTCGCGTGAAAATGTTCCCTTCATCGTTTCTGCCCCTCGCTACGCCACGTCGATCAAATCGCCCACGGTGCGCGCCTCGCCCGCGCCTCGCCGCTCCGTCACGTTGAAACCGTGCGACGTGCCGAAATAGTTACGCCATGCGCTGTCTATGACCTTCGGCGTGAGTTCGACGGGCTGTCCTTCAAAGAGGCAGATGTCGAGCACGCGGTCGAGAAGGTCGCGCGGCTCGCATGCCTTCATCTGGCGGTGCGAGATCATGTAGTTGTTCAGAATGTAGTCGAGGCAAACCTGTTCGACGCGCATCCCGCGCGTGTGCGCCGCGCGTTTGAATATCTCGATGTAGGCGGCGGGCGTCGGCGGTTCGACGCGCGCGCGGTAGCCCATGCGCCGCAGGAAAGCCTCGTCGACGAGGTCTTTGTCTTCGAGGTTCGTTGCGAAGACGACCAACTGCTCGAACGGCACTTCGATCTTCTTGCCCGTGTGCAGCGTCAAATAATCCACGCGGCGTTCGAGCGGCACGATCCAGCGATTCAGGAGGTCTGCGGGCGCGACCCGCTGGCGGCCGAAGTCGTCTATGACGAGCGTGCCGCCGTTCGACTTCATCTGAAACGGCGCTTCGTAAAACCGCGCGGCCTCGCTCCAGGTCAAGTCCGCATTCTCCAAAGTCAGTTCGCCGCCGACGATGACGAGCGGGCGTTCGATGCAGATCCAGCGGCGGTCGTACTCGGCGGGCGTCGCGTCGCCCGAGGCCGGGCGGTGGTTGTGCGCGTCGAACACGCGTATCACCTGACCGTCGATCTCGATGGCATAGGGAATCCAGATCGCGCCGGGGAGACTGGCGTTGATGCGCTCGGCGACGGCCGTTTTGCCCGTGCCCGGAGGGCCGCTGAGGAACAGAGAGCGGCGCGAGTTGACGACGCAACCGACCGTCTGCATAAGCGAATCGGGCAGCACGAGATCGCGGAAGGCGGCGCGCACCGAGTCCATCGTCGCGTGGCGCGCGGGAACGGCTTGCAGGCGCATCATGTGCGCGTAGTCGCGCAGAGAGACGGGCGCGGGGCCGTCGTAGCCGCAGAAGGCGCGGGCGCGGGCGAGTTGTCCCCAGCCCTTATCGAGCATGCCGTAGCGCGTCGCGCCCATCGCGGATTGCAGTTTCACCTCGATCATCTTCTCGCGGTAAAGCCCCTGCAAAATCTCCTCGGTCAGCGCGCGCGGCAGGCGCATGCGCTCGGTGACGTTGGCGGTCGAGGGTTCGGGCAGCGCGGCGACGATCTTCAGCGCGAGATCGCACAGGAAGCTCTGCGGCACGTCCGTCTCGGCGAGTTCTTCCGGCACGGGCGGCCCCATGCTTTCCACTTCCATGCGCGTGAGTATGTTGGTTTGCGTCATAGGTATTTTGTTCGTGGTCAGTTGTTCGTGGTCAGTTGTCAGTTGTCAGTTGTCAGTTGTCAGTTGTTCTTTGTTCGAGGTCGGTCGGTTGTTCAAGCCAATCTCCAGCCGCTCGCTTCGTCAGTCACATGCAACGGACGACTGACAACGGACAAGGGACGCCGCCTCGGTTCGACCGTTGCGCGCGTAGAGTTCGGAGAGGCGGCGCAGGACGAGTTCCGACGCGGGCTGCGCGCGACGCGCGGCTTCGTAATGTTCGATGGCCTCGTCCTCGCGACCGGCGCGTTCGAGCATGGCCGCCACGTTGAGGCGACCCTGATACTCGCCGCCCGAGCGCGCGAAGCTCTTATAAGCGTCGTCGTACTTGCCGAGGCGACACTGCGCGAGCGCGAGGTTGTTCCAGATGCGCCCGTCGGCCGGAGCGAGTTTCGCGGCGCGTTTGAGACGGGCGACGGCCGCGCGGTAGTTGCCGCTCAGATAGAGCGAGTAGCCGAGGTTATTGAGCGTCTGCGCGTCCGGTTCGCGGTCGAGGGCGCGCTCGAAAGATTCGCGCGCGCGTTCGTGCAAGCCCTTGCGGTCGTAGGCGACGGCCAGCAGGTTGTGCGCCTCGGACATGCGCGAATCGAGCGAGACGGCGCGCGACAGTTCCCTGACGGCCTCGTTCAGACGGCCTTCGTCGAGCATCGCGCGACCGCGTGCGAGATAGTCCTTCGCCGTGCCGCCCTCGTCCGTCGTGTTCTCGGTGCGCGGCGTGTGGCTGTCTTCCACGCGCATCAGCGGCGCGCTCTCAAACTTCGCCACGTCCTTCTCCGACAGGCGGCGCACGCGGTCGTCGTCGCCGCCCAGAAGTTTCGCCGCGGCCTTGAAAGGCGCTTTGAAGAAACGCGCGAAGCGGTTGCCCTTCTTCTTCGGCTTCTCTTGGCCGGGGGCGGCGGCGATGTCTTCCGCCGTGCCGGTGGGCGAGCCGTCTTCGGCGACGACGCGCGCGGCATCGTCTCCTTCGTGCTCGGTCGTCGTGGCCGTGTGAAAGGTCGAGACGCAAACGGTCAGCATGATGGCGATCAGGAAAGCGTTGATGGTGCGGTTGCGCATGGCTGTGTTGAACTCCTTTACATCTTGGCGAACGAATCGATGAGATTGAGCGCGGCGGGGCCGAGGATGGCGATAAAGAGCGTCGGGAACAGGAAGCACGCGAGCGGTAACAGCAACTTGACGGCGGCCTTCTGCGCGGCCTGCTCGGCGCGCTGCCTGCGCTTCGTGCGTAAGCTGTCGGCGTAGACGCGCACGGCGCGCGCTATTGACGTACCGAAGCGATCCGCCTGTATGAGCATGGCGACGAGGCTGCGCAAATCTTCCACGCCCGTGCGCTCGGCCAGATTGCGCAGGGCTTCGTCGCGGTCGCGCCCGACGCGTATTTCCAGATTCGTCAACTCAAACTCTTCGCTGATGTCCGGGTGGACTTCGCGCAACTCTTCGCCGACCTTGACGATGGCCGCGTTCAAACCGAGCCCCGCCTCGATGGAGACGACCATCAGATCGAGCGCGTCGGCCAGGCCCCAGCGCACGCGCTGCTGGCGGCTCCTGACCATCTTGCGCAGGATATAACGCGGCAGGAAGAAGCCCTTGACGAACGCCGCCAGAATCCAGAGGATCGCGCTATCGAGCGGTCGCCCCACGAGGGCGCAGCCGAGCGCGACCATGGCCGGATAACCGATGAGCGTGGAGATTTGAATAGCGCGATAGACGATGGGCGCGTTAGGCGAACGATACCCGGCCTGCATCAACTGCTTTTGCAGCTTCCTGGCCTCGGCGGCCGAAGGCGGCGCTAGACGGTGTAGAGGTTTCGCCATGCGCTCGGCCAGCGCGGTCATGCCGTCGTCGGACGCGGCCGACGCGCTCAAGTCCACGCCGACGCCCGCGCCAACGGCCGAGGCAGCCCCGCCGACGCCACCCGTCTCGCCCATGCGCCGCAACCTTTCGGTCGCCGCGCTCGCCGGGCGAAACATCAACCAGTAAATGCCCATCACGGCCAGCGTGATGAACGCGAATGTCGAGATGGTGATGATGAAAATCATAGTAGTAAGCAGTAAGCAGTAAGCAGTGAGCAGTAAGCAGTGAGCGGTGAAGCAGTGGGCGATGAGCGGCAGCTTGTCTTTACTGCTTACTGCTCACTGCTTACTGCTCACTAAATCTTGATATTCAGGATTTTCCGAATCACGAGCATGCCCGTGACCTGTAAGGCGATGGCGACGGCCATCAATTTGTGGCCGCGCGGGTCGTTCCACATGACGCTCATGTATTCGGGGTTCATGACGGTGACGGCGAGCGCGACGAAGATGGGGAGGCCGCAGAGAATCCACGCGGACATGCGCGAACTCGTCGTCAGCGTCCGCAAATCTTCCATGATGCGGAAGCGTTCGCGGATCGTGTGCGCCACTTTTTCCAGCACTTCGGCGAGGTTGCCGCCCGTCTCGCGCTGGATGAGGATGGCCGTGATGCACAGTTTCAAATCCAGCAGCGGAACGCGCGCGGCCAGATTGTCGAGCGCGAGTTTGAGCGAGAGGCCGAGATTTTGTTCCTCGTAAGTTTTGCGAAACTCGGTGGCGATGGGGTCGGGCATCTCGCTCGCCACCATGTGCAGGGCTTCGGCGAAGCCGTGCCCGGCGGACAGGCCGCGGCTCATCAGTTCGAGCGTGTCGGGCAGGTCTTCGAGAAACTTGTCGAGCCGCTTGCGCCGCGCCCAGACGACGTGGATGAACGGCACGACGGCGGCGGCGAGTCCGGCCGCGACGATGAGGATGGTCGAGATCGTCAGCATCGAAGCGGCCAGCCCGGCGAGCATCGCCGCCATGAGCGAGAACATCAGGAGACGCGTCACGGTGATGTGCAGGTCGGCCTGATCGAGCATGCGCTTGAGACGCCCGGCCACCTGCACGCGCACGAGCAGTCGATCCAGAAGCGGTATCTCGCTCATCAATTCCTGACGCGCCAGTTGCACCTCTATATCGCTGTCGTGCGCCGAATGCAACAGGGCTTCGGACAGGCGGTGCTGCAAGCGAGCGCGCTTCTTCTCCGATCCACGCGTCGCGAACACGTAGCCCGCGTAGGTCAGGAACAAACAGAATGCGAAGACGAAAAAGGGGATCATAGTTTTTAGTTTTCAGTTTTCAGTTTTTAGTTTTCAGTTTGTGAATGCTCAGTTTTCGGTTTCGGCAACCGGCTCCCGGTCTTTCTGTTCTGAAAACTGAAAACCGAAAACTGAAAACTGCTTACTCTTCAAAAAACACGCGCGGCAATTGCATGCCGTAAACTTTGAGGCGTTCGGCGAAGCGCGGGCGGACGCCCGTGGGTCGGAAGCGACCGACGACCTGGCCGTCCTTGTCGATACCCTTACGCTCGAACTGGAAAATCTCCTGCATCGTGATCGTGTCGCCTTCCATGCCCGTGATCTCGGAGATGGAGACGACGCGGCGCGTGCCGTCCGAGAGGCGCGCGGCCTGTATGACGAGGTTCAGGGCGGAGGCGATCTGCTGTCGCATGGCTCGCTCGGAGAGTTTCATGCCGGTCATCTGAATCATGGTTTCGAGTCGCGCCAGCGCGTCGCGCGGGGTGTTGGCGTGGACGGTCGTCAGGCTCCCGTCGTGGCCGGTGTTCATGGCTTGGAGCATGTCTATGGCCTCGCCGCCGCGCACCTCGCCGATGACGATGCGGTCGGGGCGCATGCGCAGGGCGTTTTTGACGAGGTCGCGCTGGGTGACTTCGCCGCGCCCCTCGATGTTCGGCGGGCGCGTCTCAAGCCGGACGACGTGTGGCTGCTGCAACTGCAACTCCGCCGAATCTTCAATCGTGACGATGCGCTGATCCTCCGGGATGTAAGCGGAGAGCGCGTTTAAAAGCGTCGTCTTCCCCGCGCCCGTGCCGCCGGAGATCAGTATGTTCAGCCGCGCGCTGACGCACATCTCGAACATATCCGCCATGTCTTTAGTAACCGCGCCGATCTCGATGAGTTTCGAGATGCGCAGCGGTTCCGCGCCGAAGCGACGGATGGAGAGCACCGGGCCGTCGAGCGAAAGCGGCGGGATGATGGCGTTGACGCGCGAGCCGTCGGCGAGGCGCGCATCGACCATCGGCGAGGATTCGTCTATGCGGCGGCCGACGGACGAGACGATGCGCTCGATGACGCGCATGAGATGTTCGTCGTCCTTGAAGGTGACGCTCGTGCGTTCGAGTTTGCCGCGTCGCTCGATGTAGATGTTCTGCGGCGAGTTGACGAGAATATCGGAGATGGTCGGGTCGGCGAGGAGCGGTTCGAGGGGGCCGAGCCCGAACAACTCGTGGCGCACCTCTTCGACGAGACGCTCGCGGTCGTTCGTAGAGAGCGGCATGTTCTCGACGGCCAGCAACCCTTCGGCGAGCCGCGACACTTCGGCGCGAAGCTGTTCGGCGTCGAGTTGGCTGAGCTTCATCAAGTCCATGCGGTTGATGATGGCGCGATGCAGCCGCGACTTCATCTCTTGAAAGGTGTGCGCGCCGCCGCTGCCTGCGGCCGTCTCGTCGCCGGGGCGCGTCGCCTGCGGCAACACGGCCGGATTCGCTTCCCTGATTAGTCTTTCGCGTAGTGACATGATGTTTGGTTCGCCGTTTGTGTTCTGAGTTAAGAGTGAGAGATTTCAAATTTGAGATTTCAAAGTGGAAGATTTCAAATTTGAGATTTCAGAGTGAAAGATTTCAAATTTGGAATCTCAAATTTGAAATCTCAAATTTGACTTGCGTCAGTCGCGCGGCGTCGGGCGGCGACCGTGGCCTCAGGCGGCAGCGGTCACCTCAGGTGGCGGCGGTCGCCTTGTCTTTGCCGAGACGCGTGCGCAGGCTGGCGTTCGAGATCGCGCCGACGGGGCGGCCGAAGATCGATCCCCAGAGACCTTTGCGCGGCTCTTTGATTTCCGACTCGATGCCCGCGCCCGTGATGCTCGCCGCGATGTGTCGTATCTCCGTGGCGATGCGCGAAGCGGGGTCTGACTTGACGAGCGGCTCGCCGAGGTTGATCGAATTGACGGCCGTGTTGTAGTCGCTCTGCACATAGCCCGTCACCTTCTCGCCTAAAAATCTTTCGACCTGCCGGAGATCGAGATCGATCTGCTTGCTCCAGCGGTTGACGACGATGCGCACCTTGTGGCGCGGGTAGCCGAGCCGGTCGAAGAGCGCGAGGGCGCGCTGCGTGCTGCGGATGGCGGGGATGTCGAGCGTCAGGACGAGCACCACTTCGTCGGCCTGGTCGAGCGCGGAGAGCGTGATCGCGTCGAAGGTGTGCTGCGGGTCGATGACGACATAGTCGTAGCGTTCGCGCAGGAGTTCGAGCACCTCGAAGATGTGTTCGGGTTCGATGTCGTCGGCGAGATCGGCTTCGCGCGGCGCGGCCAGCAGCGAGAGGTTCGAGGCGTGCGGCACGACGTAGCTCTTTAACAGCGAATCGTCGATGCGCGCGCGGTTTTCGACGAGGTCGGCGATGGAGAATTTCGGTTCGAGGCCGAGGAACAGCGAGAGGTCGCCCGCCTGTAGGTTGAGATCGACGAGGACGGTCGGCGCGTCGAGCGCGGCGGCGAGGTTCGTGGCGATGAAAGACGTGCCGCAGCCGCCCTTGCTCGAAAATACCGCGACGGCGCGCCCGCGCTTCTTCGGAGCCTCGACCAGCGTCGAACAAAACTCGGCCGTGCGCTCGATGACGGTTTGAAACTCTTCCGCGATGACGGGCAGGCGCAGGAAGTCGCGCGCCCCGGCGCGATAGCTGCGCAGGATGAGGTCGGGCGAGGCATCGCGAGAAGCGCAGATGATCGCCGTCCGCGGGCATTCGGCGGCGAGCCGTTCCACGAACTTCAACGTCTGTTCAATCTCCGCGCCGAGCGAGATGATGGCCGCGCTCGGGCGGAGGCGAACGATTTCGGGAAAGAGTTGTTCGGCATCGTCGCCGCCCGCCAAGAGGCGCGTGAGCTCGTTTGCGCCGAGCGCGCCGCGCAACTCTTTGAGGGAATCGAGGCCGGTGCTGAGTATGACGAATGACAGTTGGTTCATGTTTGCCGTTCTCTCGTTGAAGTGATGTGAGACGCGTGGTTCGCGCGAAATTCGCCGCCGCGCGTTTATGGAATGTCCGCCGGGACGTAGCCCGCGTTCTCGCCGGTCAGAGAAGTTTTGTACGTGGGCAGGGACAGTTTTTGACTGACGAGCGGGAGCACGAAGTTGAAATCGTAATCGACGATCTCGACGGTGACGCTGCCGCCGCCGAGCGTGAAATCCTGATAACTGATGCTCACCTGCTCCGGCTTCAAGTCCTGCACGAGCGGTTGCCCCTCTCCCGCCGCGTTGCCGTAGACGGCCATGTTCTTCGCGGCGGCCTGCGCCGTCCCGCCCGTGTCGCGATTGACGGCGTAACGCGCGGCGCGGCGCGAAGCATCTACGAGCGAGTTGTGCACCCAGAGCAGACGCCCGATTTCGAGCACGCCGAAGACGCTCGCGCACAGCAGGGTGGCGGCGATGGCGAACTCCACCAGCGCGGCACCGCGTTCGTCTCTTTGAAATTTTTTCAGGCGCATCTCTTTCACGCTTTCTGCTTTCGCCCTCGCCTCATTGCACGAGTTGGCGCATGGTGCTCTTCGCCCCGACGTTGACGCCGAGCGAGAGCTTCGAGCTTCTGGTGAGCTTGCCGAGATCGAAAAGCGGGACGTAAGTGAAATTTTGAATCTCGACCGTCTGCGTCGCGCCCGACCCGCTTGCCTTGGAAGTGATCTTGATGTTGGCCGTCGTCAGTCCGGCGGCAATGGGAGCGCCCGCGCCCGTCGTGTTGCCGTAGACCACTAGATTGCGCGCGGCGGCCGTGCCCTCGCCGGGCGGCTGGCTGACGATGTAGCGGGCGGCGGCGCGCGTGCCTTTCAAGAGCGTCGTGTAGGTGTGGAAGAATCGCCCGAACTCCGCGGTCGCGCCGAGCAGTAAGAGCAGAATTGGCATCACGATGGCGAGTTCGACGAGTTGCGTGCCGCGCTCGTCGCGCCACGCCTTCAAGGCGCGCCGCGCTCGTCGTCCCGCTCCGTTACTGTGTGTCTTTCTCAGGCGCATCGTAAAGAATCCTCTAGCGATAGATGACGGGGATGGAGAGTTCGGGGCTGGGCGTGCCGCCGTCCGGGTCGTAGCCGCCGCGCCCGACGACGAGGCGCATCTCGATGTACTCGACCACGATTTCGCCGCCGTTGCCGCCGCCGATCCTGGTTTGCAGGAAGAAGGCCGCGAAGCGATCTATCCGCACGCTGTCGCGCCCGCTGTCGAACTCGCTCTTGAGAATGATCGGGATGAGCACGACGCGCCGGTTGCGCATCGGGCTGCCGACCGTGGGCGACTGAAACGTGCCGGAGGCGGGCGTCTGTTTTGCGTCTCTGGCCTGCTGCGCGTCGAGGTACTGTTGATAGTTGATGTTCTCTCGCACGTTCTCGTCAGGCGGATACTCCGACGGGTTGAGGCCGCTGCCGTAGTCGCCGAAGCGCGTGTTGATGCCCTGCCTGACCGCGCCCGACGTGACGCCCGGTTTGGTCTGCACGTAGCCGCCCGCGCCGATGCAATTCCTGACGCCGCGCCCCAGGCCGTAGCGGTCGTCGTTGCCACCCGGATAGTCAATCGAGAGAATCTGGTAGTTGCCCGGCGTCACCGCGCCGCCCGGGGGGCGACGGATCGTGTATGTCTGACCCTTCAAGAAGTAAGTCGGCTCGGAATCGATGACGGTGACGGGGATGTAGTCGCAAACCCTGTTGAGCGGGACGCTCATCCCGGCCTGCGCGGCGGCCGCCACGTTGCGCGACGCGCCGAGGACGGGCGCGGCAAAGCTCGTGCTGACGGCGGCGGGCGGGACGACCACTTTCACGAAGCGTATGTTGCGCGCCTGCCCCTTCGCGACCGCCTCGCCGACATACGGGCCGTCAAGATTTTTCGCGAACAGCACGTTCGCGCGCGGGATCGCGACGGCCTTTTTGTTGAACTCGTAGCTATTCAAAGACTGGACGGCGTAGTCGGCCGCCTTCGTGATGCCGCCGTCGTCCGAGTTCAGAGCGGACGCGCCCGCGAGCGCGGCGGCGTCGGCGGCGTTCTGCAATTCGGAACGCACGAGATAGAGGTGGCTGATGTCTATGCACAGGCCGGTCGCAAGCAGAAGGGCGAGCATGCCGAAGGTGCTGACGACTAAGACGGAACCGCGCTCGCCGTTGCGTCTCTCCCCGTTTTGACTTTGACCGGATTGCTGCATCACCGCTCTCCTCTCCATGCGTTTTCCGAACCACAAGCCGACTCTCTAAAGAGCCGACAACCGACTTACTGCTTCGCGGACGCCGCGGGCGCGTTCACCTGCTCGCCGAGATAACGCAACAGAGCCACCTTCGCCGCGTTGCCCACGGGCGGCAACTCGCGCACACCGTTCGCGGCCTGCTCTTTCACCGCCGCCCTTGCCGACTCTTTCGACGTATCCTTGTCTTCTTCCTTCGCCGCATCCTTAGCGGGCGCGGCCTGAGCATCGGTTATGCCCGCCGCTTTGCCGTCAGTGATGCTCGCTGCTTTACCGTCGCCGCCGCTCGTCGCTTTAACGTCGCCGTCGTTCGTCGCTTTACCGTCACCGCTCGTCACTTTACCGTCACCGCTCGTCGCTTTGCTGTCGGTGATGCTCGTCGCTTTGTCGTCGGTGACCGTTGTCACCTTCGCGCCTTCGCTGCCCGTCGAATAACCGCTCGCGCCCTTGATGCCTTCGCCCTGCGGCTCGATGCCGAGGGGCGAACCCTTCTTCAACCCGTCGAGGCCGCGCGTGGCGGGCAGGTCGTCGCGGTTGACCGGCTTGATGATCGTCGTCGTGCAGAAGAAGACGAGTTCCGTCTCGCGCTTCTCGAACGATTTCGATTTGAAGAGCGCGCCGAGGATGGGGATGCTGCCGAGGCCGGGCACTTTCGAGAGCGTGCTCGATTCGCTGTTGTCCAGCAGACCCGCGAGCGCGAAGCTCTGGCCGTCGCGCAGTTCGATGCCGGTCTTGGCGCGGCGCGTCTTCAAGGCAGGGATCAGGTAGCCCTGAAACTTGACGCCGTTCTGGAAGTCAATCGTCGAGACTTCGGGTTCGAGTTCCAACTGGATGTGATCCTCGTCGATGATCGTCGGCTTGAAGTTCAGGCGAACGCCGTACTCTTTGAAGACCACCGTGACGTGCGTGCGCTCGCCGTCCGACTGGACGACGGGGATCGGAAACTCGCCGCCCGCAAGAAAACTTGCCTGCTGCCCGCTCATCGCGATCACGTTCGGTTCGGCCAGCGAGCGGATCGCGCCCGACGTTTGCAGCGCGCGGATGGATGCGGCCGAGCCGAGACCCGTGTTCGAGATGAACAGGTTCGCCGTCTCGAAGAGCGACGCGAGGCTGTTCGTCGCCGAGACGCTCGTGCCGTTGTTTGAAGAAGCCCACGACGAACCCAACTCGCGCAGCTTCGTGCGGCTGACTTCCGCCACCCTCACAGACAACTGCACCTGCGCCGCGTTCTTCACCGGCGACGCCAGCATATTCACCGTCTGGAACCCGGCGGCCTTCACCACCGCCTCGACCTGCGCGGAGGTCTGCGGCCGGGCGACGCTGCCCGAAAGCACGACCGAACCGTTCGCCTGGCTCAGGCGTATGTCGTCGCCCGGAAAGAGCGCGTGAATTTGCGAATCGATCAGCGAGAGGTTGGCGCGCACGAACACGTCGAAGACGAGGAACTGGCCTGAATCCTTCTCCCACGCGATGAAGTTGACCTGCCCGAACGCCTTGCCGTTGACGAGCACTTGATCCGGCGCGACCAGCACGGCCTCGGCCACTTCCGGGTTCGACACCGAGAAGCGACCGATCTTGCGGTCGAAGTTGATCACGCGCGACTGGCCGACCAGCACGTTGATCGCCACGGACTCTTTCTGCCGGGCGGCGAACGAGGCGCTCACGCTGGTCTCCTGCGTCTGTGCCTGCGCCGCGCCCGCGATGCCGGTCGTGAGCGAGGCGCACAGCATCGCGATGAAAAAGGGGATAAGACGACGGGTCTGCATGATTGGACTCCTTTAAAAAAGTAAGCAGTAAGCAGTGAGCAGTAAGCAGTAGAGGGTGCGTTGCGGCGTGCGGTGAGCAGTAAGCTTTGAACTGCTTACTGCTCACTGCTCACTGCTCACTACTTACTGTGGGAAATCTACGTTTCGTTTCTTCGCGCCTTCGATCACTTCGACCGAGGAACGCGGGGGAGCAGGAGCAGGCGCGGCCGGGGGGTTGGCTGCCTGCGGCGCGGAGGGGGCGGCGGCGGTGCTCCTGCTGTTGTCGGCGCGCGGGTAAGAGCGGCGCGAGACGGGCGCGCTCTGCTGCTGCGTTTGTTGCTGCTGCGGCTGCTCGCTCTTGAGCGAGCCGGCATCGGGCACGGGCTTGGCGCGGTCGCCGCCGAGCAGCACGCGCTTGTCCACGCCGAGCGTCTGCTCGTCGCCTTGATCCACGGAGTTGCGCATCACGAGTTGGAGCTTGCCTTCGGATGACGCGAGCGCGAGCTTCTCGGCCTGTTCGGGCAGGACTTGCAGCGTCACGGCTTTGACGCTCTCCGGTTCGCGGTCGTTCTTCGGGCGGTCGATGTTCTGCCCGTTGGCGAGCACCTTGATGTTCTGCAAGACGATCTTCGAGATCGGGTTCTCCTGCCCGTTGCTCTCGGCCGGGTTGATGACGACCACCACATCCACAAGCGCGCCCGGCATGACGAAGCCGGAGATGCCCACCACGTCGTCAACCTTGACGGTCATCGCGCGATAGCCTTCGGGAATGACCGCCGACAGGCCGCCCGCAGAACCTTCCGGCGCGAGTTTGTAATCGGTGACGGGTTCGCGCGCCGCGATCTGCACGACGGCCACGCGACCGACGAGTTTATCGGCCGACTGGAATGTCCCGTCCGGCACGGCGTTGCTCGGAAACTGCACGCTCTGGAGTTGCTCGACGACGATCTTCTCGCCCGGTTGAATGTCCACCTTTGCGACGACTACAGAGTTGAGGTTCTTCGCATAGGCTTGCGCGCCCGACAGGTAACGGCTCACCGAAAAGGCCGCGACCAGCCCGAACACCACCGCACCGCACATCACAAAGACAAGACGTTTATTCCGCATAATTCATTCTCCGTTCGAGACCAAATTCCCGCGCGCGTGTTTGAAGTCTCCTGACCCAGACGGCCGCGCGACGTTTCGTGTTTGGGTTATTAAGCGCGCATCAGGCGCGAAAGAGCGCGAGCGAGATCAAACTGCCGAACGTGATCGCGACGCCGTAAGGGATCGTGTGGCGGCGTTCAATCGGAACCGAGAAGCGCGGCATCTCCCAGCCGGGCAGAAACCCGACGAAGATTTGCACAACGCGCCACAAGGTCTCTTTAACCATCCCGGCGCGAAACATCGTCACGAAGGCGAGCGCGCCGCCCACAAGCACCACCACCAGAAACGTCGGCACGACGAGCGATGCGCCGATGACCGATCCGATCCCCGCGAACAACTTCACGTCGCCCGCGCCCATCGCTCCGAAGATGTGCAGCATGAACATCAAGCCGAAGGCGAGGGCGCAGCCGCCGAAACTCGCGAGCGCGCCGCCCGCCCCGTCGATGATTGTGTTGACCGAGAACCCGGCGACGAGCGTGGCGAGCACGAACGCGTTCGGGATGCGGCGATAGCGCGCGTCGTAGTAGGTGATGACGACCGCGAGCGGGATGAGAAGCGCGCCGCTGATGATGGTTAAAGTGCCTGACATGTCGGTGATGAAATTCGGTTGTAAGCAGGTGTCAAATACGGGCTTGAAATTTCAATGTCGCGATTGATACTTTGAAAAAATCGGTTAGCGCGCTCTTACCATTTCTTTGGAAGCGGCGCGAGCGCGCTAACCTTTGTCGAGACCTGCTTCGGGGTTTAAGTTGAAGCAGAAAGTGGAGGACTACGTCGAACCTATTTGTTCTCGATGCTGGTGGCGAGAGAATTGATTTTTTCGCCGATGTTGCTGCCGAGCGTGCCGAAGGCGGTGATGACGGCCAGCGCAACCAGCGCGGCGGCCACGGCGTATTCCGAAAGTTCAAGACCGGTTTCATCGCGGAGGAATTTCTTAATCATTGTGTTTGCTCCTTCAAAGCGGAAATGTTTGAGTTTGTTGTTTCAGCCGCCGAGCGCCTGAGCGCCGAACGACCGGCGAATCACAGAACGGGTTGCTTCGAGAAACCCTGCCACGAACCGGCGAGCACGCCGCCTATCGCCAGAGCGACGACGGACAAGTTGCCGCCACCGCCCTCTGCGGCGACCGCCAGCGCACGCTCTCCGGCCAGCAGCGCGAAGGCTGCGAACGGCAGGACGAGTAATCCGGCGACGACGGTCAAGAGCGTTTTGTTGAGCACGGTTTTCATCATCGAGTTTCCCTTCGTCCGCTTCAAGATTCGAGTTGCCACACCTTATCATCGTTGCTCGCGGACGACAGACTCTATTTCAAGACGCGTGCCACACGACCGAAACGCGAAAACGCAAGCAAACGCCGCTTTCACACATCCCGCGCCGCGCCTTCCTGTTAACGTGGGGCGACAAACTCGGGCGACAAACACGCCCGCACTCCTCCCCCGCTCTCAGGTGAAACTGAGCAACCAGAGACACTTAACCCGCTGTCGCTTTCGGTTGACAGAGAAACACGCGAGTTTCAACCGGCGGCGACGGATGTTGATTGGTATGAATTGAGACGAGCCGTGCGGGCGTCGGGTCGGCCGGGTGTGGTTAAAAATTTGCAGCCTTAAAAATTTCAAGGGACGCAGCCCGTGCCGCGTCCCTCTCAAGTCGATCTCATTAACTTGCTTGCCGTCTGTCGCTAATGCTTGAAGAAGATGTTCGCCTGACGATCCTCGTAAACGCTCTCGCATCCCGCGTCCCGTCCCGGCAGGCTCACCGGCGGCGCGTGCGGCTTATTCATAAACAACGCCCGCGCGTCGCGCTGAAGACGCAACGCTATCACCGGAGCGTTCATTCTTCATAGACCCTGTTTGACCAGCGCCATCAACAACGCGAGGCTCGCGCCGCCGCCCGCGATGGTGAACGTCCACTCGACCAGCGCGCTGCGCCGCTGCAACAGGGCGCGCGTCAACACCATGCCGCACTTCCATCCGTCCTGTTGATAAAACGGCAGCAAGTTTGTCGCCGCCAGCAAGTAGTTCATCGCGCCGAAGACCGTCCCGCTCGCAAGCGACGCGGCGCACAAGTTCACGATGATGCCCGCCAGCAGCACCAGCACTTGCTGGCTGAGCGGCCTCAACTGCAACCCCGCCATATCGAGACGAACATATGCGCCTATCGGCAGCGCGTGCAGTTTGTATTCGACCCCGCCCCACTTGAAGCCATAAATTTTGCGCCCCCACCCGAGCCCAAGTTCGCTCGCGCCGACGTTGCATGCGCGCGCCGCCACCAGATGACCCAACTCGTGTATCAACATCGCGACGGCGAAACAGAAGATGTAGGTGAGAAACATGGTATTCATCAGTTATCAGTTTTGAGTTTTGAGTTTTCAGTTTTCAGTTGTTCGCTAATGGGCGCGCGTGCTCATCTTCAGGGATTCGATCTGCCCTGCCACATACATCTGAAAACTGAAAACTGAAAACTCAAAACTGATTCCCTAATTTCTTTCGGCGCGCAGTTGCAGGCCGGGCTGTTGTTCATCCTGTAGGAAGTCGCCGACGTTGATGGCGAGGCGCTTGAGTTTTTTGTAGAGCGTCTGGCGCGAGCCGAGGCCGAGGGCAGCGGCCGCTCGCGCGACGTTGTAGTCGTGCAGGCGCAACGTCTCGGTTATCACCCGGCGTTCAAAATCGTCGAGCATGTTTTCGAGGTGCGCGGGTTTGCCCTCCGCTTCGGCGGCGGCGGACGCGCGCGGCGGGTTGATGCGCGGGCTGATGAGGTCGGCGCTGATGGAAGTCCCCTCGTCTGTGTAGAGCACGAGCCGCTCGATCTCGGCGGCGAGTTCGCGCACGTTGCCGGGCCATGAATAGTTTTGCAGCGTGTGGATCGCATCGGCGGTGATGCCGGCAACCGCGCGGTCGTTGCGTCGCGCGTAATGCGTCAGGTAGTGAGAGATGAGTGCGGCGATGTCTTCGGGTCGTTCACGCAGGGCGGGCACTTCGAGCGTCAGCGCGGCGACGCGGTAATACAAATCTTCGCGGAAACGATCTTCGCCGACGGCGCGCGGCAAGTCCTTGTGTGTTGCGGCCACGACGCGCACGTTCACCTTGCGCGGCGCGCGTTCGCCGAGCGTGTGCACCTCGCCCTCTTGCAGGAAGCGCAAAAGTTTCGGCTGCAAGGCGAGCGGAAGATCGCCGATCTCGTCGAGGAACAACGTGCCGCCTTCGGCCGCGCGTATCAGCCCGTCGTGATCCGTGTGCGCGCCCGTGAACGCCCCCTTGCGATGGCCGAACAGCAAACTCTCGATCAACTCGGCGGGCGCGGCCGTGCAGTTGAAGGGAATGAAGGCGGCCTGCGAGCGACGACTCAGGCGATGAATCGCTCGCGCGACGAGTTCCTTGCCCGTGCCCGACTCGCCCGTGACCAGCACGGTCGAATCGGAATCCTTGACGCGTTCGACGGCGCGCGCCAACTCGGACATGCGGCGGCTGACGAAGACCATCCCCGGCAGTGTGGCCGACGCGACGGTGGGCGCATTAAAGGAGGGTTGCAGGCGGGGCTGCACCGCTTCGCTGAGGAGCGCGTGCGCGTGTGCGAGTTGCGCCACGTCGCAGAGGATTTTGAGTTCTTTCGCCTGTCGCTCAGACAGAGGCCGCACGCAACGACCGTAGATGGCGACACCCTCGCGCCGCTGTGTGGGCACGGCCAGCACGAGACAGATGGCGAGGTCGCCCGGCTTCATCTCCGCGACGGCGGTCGTTCCCGCAAGCGTCCGCCCGACCTGAGCTTCGGCCTCCGCGATCTCATTCTGGTCGAGTCCCTCAACCCACTTGAGATGCGGCCGCTCGCCCGATTTTTGCGCGAAGGTAGCCAACCCGTAAGTTTGCGCTGTGGCGTCAACCATCAGGGCGAGTTTCAGCATGACATCGTAGAGCATGTCCGAACCGGTCGTCGCGGCCCTGCATAGAGCGCGCACCATCGAGGCGAGCGGCAACTGAAAAACCGGCGCGATAATGTTTTCCGACGGATCAAAATTCGGCGAAGGCGTAGAACCGGACATATCAACCATGAGACCCCTGTACTGAATATGACGAGCGTCAACTTCGAGCGAATGCAATATCCGCACGTTGAAACGAAATTTGTTGGAGTCAGGGCAAATTTTGCTGACGACGAGTACGGGGAGCACGGGGAGTGGCTCGTCCTGCCGAAGAATCACATGAGGTGGCTTCGACTCAAACTAAAATTAGTCTAGTCGTCGGATGCGGCGAGTGTCAATAAAATTAAAGTCGTGCCTGCCGGTAAGGAGAAAATATGCGTGGCGGCGCGCTTGAACGGCGAAAGAGAACGGCGTCCAGCTGTACGCGTGCCGGACGCCGTTCTCTTAATCATGTCTTGATACGGACGACGAAAAGCCGGTTTAGGACTTGTTGGGAATGTTCAATTCCTGACCGACCTGAATCTTGTCCGGGTCGTTCAGTTTATCGCGATTCGCGTAGAAGATTTGCATGTAATCGTTGCTGTCGCCATAGAATTGCTTGCTGATCTTCGAGAGCGTATCGCCGGATTTGACCGTGTAGGTCTGCGCATTCTGGCTGCCGCCACCCGCGGTCGCGGCCTGCGCGCGGCTCGAATCCACGTTGATGTCCGCCGTGATGTCGTCCAAGTTCGGGTTGACGAGCTTGATCTGATCCCAAAACTTGCCCTTGGCTTCGTCGGAAGGCGCGGTTCCCTTGAGGAAAAGTTTATCATCCTGCACATGCAGGTTTTGAAATTGAATCTGTTGCTGGTCGGCCATGTTCAGAACCGACTGATATTTTTGCTTTAGCGTATCGAAGCGCTGCTGTGCGTTCGGCTGCTGCTGCGACTCGTTGGCGCCGTTGCCAAACATTTTATCCCAAAGTCCCATGATGTAGTTCCTCCTGAATTAGAAAGCGATTTTTTTCCAAACACCCGATGCGTTGCCCTGTTCAAATGTGCAATGTTCATACCACGGACGGAATTTTCGCCCCTCATTCGCCGCACGCCTATTAATACTCGCTGAATAAGCAAGAACTCTCTGGCGTGCCCTTTGCTATCTGTTCAGGCACGGCTGATTTCCTAGTTTGAAATCGTACAGTCGCCGTTTTTGCAGCTGCTCTCGGGCAGTTTTCAGTATTTCAACAAGGTTACGAGGAGGATGAGAGATGGATTTTATTGGAGCGATCATCGTTGGTCTGATAGCCGGGGCGTTGGCGAAGGCAATTATGCCGGGCAAAGACCCGGGCGGGTTAATTATTACGATCCTGCTCGGAATCGTCGGTGGCATCATCGGCACTGTCATCGCACGCAACGTGTTCGGCGCGGGTGACGAACAGGGTTTTATTATGCGTATCGTGTTCGCCATCATCGGAGCGCTCATTCTATTGTTGGGCTATAGACTTATCACAGGCCGCAACCGGACGACGACCTAGCGCGCGGTTGGACGAACTCTTTCAACGTCAATGAAATAGAGGCGGCTCGGGTGATTTCGCGCCTGAGCCGCCTCTGTTTTTTTACTTTCAACCAGCCGCGACGCGTCTATAAATGATTGCAGATACAAGGATTAGAGATTTTATCCCCCCGGCCTTGTGCAGATTGTTACAAAATCTTCTCTACACCTCGCCCTTTAGATCATATTCCGTAGGTTCGTCCGCCGGTCGAACAATGTTTTCCACACCTGTGCTCGACCATAGAATTCTCTATCTAGCTGCAAGATAAAGCGGATTTCGACTCATGCCCATGTAGCGGATTTCCGTTCGCTGCCCGTTCGCCATTTTAAGCGCTTAAGCACCGTTACTTCAAGTAAACGTTGAACTTAGCCGCATAAACCGTTGTAAAGAAATAGCTTTACAGGGTATTGGTCGCATGCTAAATTCCGGCCACTTTACCGCTAAACATTTGAGCGGTAAAGGATTGAATGAGATCAAAGCACATCCCATTGTAGTGTCTGCAAATCAGCTGCACACTATCTTGAGCTTTTGACATAAACAGGACACAAAGAAGCCTCCGTAAGAGATGCCTATCAAGTTCGGAACATCAGGCTGGCGTGCCATTATCGCCGACGAGTTCACGTTCGCCAACGTGCGGGTCGTAACTCGTTCCATTTGCAGTTATTTACGTGCGAGCGGGGTTGGCGACGGCGCATCTCTCGTTGTCAGTTACGACACGCGTTTTCTGGGAGAGAAATTTGCGGCGGAATGTGTGAAGGAAGTCGCCGAAAACGGTTTAAACGCAATATTTTGCGACGAGCCGACACCGACGCCCACCATCTCGCACACGATCCGGGAACTCGGCGCGGCAGGTGGAATAAACTTCACGGCGTCGCATAACCCGCCTGAATACAACGGGATGAAGTTCTCAACCGCTGACGGCGCGCCCGCCCTGCCCGATGCCACCAGACAAGTTGAAGCGTTGATAGCGGGCGCACAGGCGGAGAGCGAACGCGCGACAGTTGATAAAACCGCAGTTGATAAAACCGCCGGGAATATAGAAGTTTACGACCCGCGTCCGGCCTATTTCGCCGACCTTGAAAAGAAAATACGTTTCGACGTAATTGCCGGTGCGCGCGGGACTTATGCCTTCGACCCGCTGTGGGGGACGGGGCGCGGCTATCTCGACACGGCCTTGCGCAGCCACGGCCTCGAAGTGGAGACGATTCACGATTGGCGCGACGTGATGTTTGGCGGTCGTTCGCCGGAGCCGGACGATCATCATCTCGACGAGTTGCGCGAGGCGATGAAACGCGGCGGCTGTGTGCTCGGCCTCGCCACGGATGGAGACGGAGATCGTTTCGGCGTGCTCGACGGCGACGGGACTTTCATCACTCCCAACCGGCTCATCCCCCTCCTTTTCGATTATCTCGCCGAATCGCGCGGGTGGACGGGAGGCGTGGCGCGCTCGGTAGCCACTTCGCATCTGGTGGATCGCGTCGCCGAATCGCGCGGGTTGCCTGTGTACGAGACGCCGGTCGGCTTCAAGTTCATCGGCGAGTTGATCAACGACGACAAGATCATCCTCGGCGGCGAAGAATCGGCCGGACTCTCGATTCGCGGTCACTACCCGGAGAAGGACGGCATTCTGGCCTGTCTGCTGGCGGCCGAAGCGGTGGCGGCGCGCGGTGCGAGTCTGGCGGAGCAGTTGAACGAGTTGTACGCGCGCGTCGGGCGACTCGAAGCAGGCCGTATCGGTGTCCGTCTGACGCCGGAGATTCTGGCCGCGCTGCCTGAGAGATTGAAACGCGACCCGGAAGCGATTGGTGGGCGGCGCGTCGCGCGCACGAACCGAGCGGACGGGGTGAAATTTATTTTTGAAGATGGCTCGTGGCTGCTCCTGCGTCCTTCCGGGACGGAGCCGCTGGTGCGCATCTACGCTGAATCTGAATCGGAACAAGAGTTGGAGGTGCTTCTTGAACAAGGCCGCAAATACTTACTGGACTGACTCGCGTCTCTCCACGCAAAGCCCCGCCGCACGCCCCCTGACGCTCGGTGCGCCGGCGCGCGAACTTTCACGTGAACTCGTAGGCACGCGCGCCGAAGTGCGCCGCCGTGGGGGACTCATTCCCTCCTGGGGCGTGTTCACCATGATCCTGCTGGCGACCTTTGCGCTCTGCGTCTCCGTCACGATGCGCACGCACGCCGAGATGCGCAGCGCGGAGCAGAAGTTTTCGCAGGCACGGACGGAAGTGCAGGCGCTCAGCAATACCAACGATTCGCTCAAGCGCGAGGTGCAGCGCCTGCAAAATGACCCGCGCGCTATCGAAGCCGCCGCGCGCACTCGCCTGAACATGGTGCGCGCAAACGAGATTGTTGTGCCCGTCGATTAACAGGTAAAGCGGATGCTCTTTATTGCAGTGAACAGTGTCGCATTTATACCAAGTTCCGCCGGTCGCTCGCCGCTCACTGCCCGCTTAGTTTCTGCCTGACGTTAGCTCCTTCCTGACCATGCGCGGCTGCCCGATTTAAACGGGCAGCCGCGCTACTTCATCTCAAGATTCACCTTCATTTTGTCGCCGGAAGATGCGGTTGACACCCCCGCAGCGGTCAACTAATATCAAACTCTATTTATCTCGTCATAAATTTTATTGACACTGAAACCGCAGCCTTCCTGCGCGGGAGAGACAGGTAAAAGCATGTCCGAAGTGAAAGAAATCGCATCGCCGGAACAAGCCGCCGTGGAGCGTTGGGAAGATGAAACGCTCGCGCCCGTGTTGGAGAAACGCCCCGAGCGCAAAAAGCGTTTTGAAACCGTCTCGCTCGACTCGGTTGAACGACTCTACACGCCCGCCGACGTGCATGACGTTAACTTCGATGAAGACATCTCTTTCCCCGGCGAGTTTCCTTACACGCGCGGCATACACCCCACGGGCTATCGCGGCAAGCTCTGGACGATGCGCCAGTTCGCCGGGTTCGGCACGCCCGAGGAGACCAACGCGCGCTTCAAATACCTGACGGCGCAGGGACAGACCGGCCTCTCCGTCGCCTACGATTTGCCGACGCTGATGGGCTACGATGCCGATGCGATGCTCTCCGAAGGCGAAGTCGGCAAGTGCGGCGTCGCCGTCTCGTCGCTCGCCGATATGGAGACACTGTTCGACGGCATCCCGCTCGAAGCGGTCACGGTCTCGCAGACGATCAACGCGCCCGCGTCCGTCCTCCTTGCGATGTATCTGGTCGTCGCGGAAAAGCAGGGCGCGGACTGGCGCAGGATTTCCGGCACGCTGCAAAACGATATTCTCAAAGAGTACATCGCGCAGAAGGAATGGATCTATCCGATCCGCCCGGCGATGAAACTCGTTATCGACACTTTCGAGTTTTGCACGCGCCACGTGCCGAGGTACAACCCCATTTCCGTGAGCGGCTATCACATCCGCGAGGCCGGTTCGACCGCCATGCAGGAACTCGCCTTCACCCTGCGCGACGGCATCGAGTATGTGCAGTGGGGCGTCGATGCCGGGCTCGACGTGGACGAGTTCGTCCCGCGCATCTCCTTCTTCTTCAACGCGCACAACGACTTCTTCGAGGAGATCGCGAAGTATCGCGCCGCGCGTCGCATCTGGTCACGCACCATGCGCGAACGCTTCAACGCCAAAGACCCCCGCACGCTCCAACTGCGTTTTCACACGCAGACCGCCGGGGTGTCGCT
>DASQMC010000017.1:0-9833 GCA_035645695.1 Pyrinomonadaceae bacterium | reverse complement strand
GGAGGAGCATTCGGCGGGTATCGGGTGGGCGGCCGGGCGGAGGCGGGAATCGACTCGCCGGGGCCGTGTCATCCGGGCAGAGGTTTAAACGATTATGTTTCCCATTGGCGATGACAACACCGACCGGCACTCGACGCCCGTCGTCAACTATCTGCTGATCGCGGCGAACCTTCTGGTCTTCGTCTTCTTTCAGGGATTCGGCTCGAACGAGCAGTTCACTTACGCTTGGTCAACCGTGCCCGCCGAGATCACCACGGGGCGAGACATCGACCGGCCCGTGGTGGTGACGAGCCCGACCGGCGATGCGGTCGGCCGGATCAATCTGGAACCGACGCCCGGCAGCGTCTATCTGACGCTCCTGACCTCGATGTTCATGCACGGGGGACTGGCGCACCTGTTCGGCAACCTGCTCTTCCTCTGGATTTTCGGCGACAACCTCGAACACCGCATGGGGAAGGTGAAGTACCTGACCTTCTACCTGCTGTGCGGGCTGATCGCGTCGCTCGCGCACGTCTTTTCGACGATGGCGTTCGGGCAGAACCCGTACATTCCGAGCCTCGGCGCGTCGGGCGCGATCTCCGGCGTGCTCGGCGGCTACCTGCTGCTGCACCCGACGCGCGGCGTCCATGTCATCATCTTCAGTTTTATCGTGCGAACCGTTCCGGCCTTCGTCGCCATCGGCCTCTGGTTCGTCTTTCAGTTGATCAACGGGCTTGGCATGTTGGGGCAGGGTTCGCAGGAGGGCGGCGGCGTGGCCTACGCCGCGCACATCGGCGGTTTCGTCGCCGGGTTACTGCTCGTCAAGTTTTTCGATTCCGGCACAAGGCGCGATCCGGCGCAAGCGTGGACGGGCGGCCGCCCCGGTTACTAGTTAAACAGCGGCAAGCGCGCGCTCACGTCGCCGGATCGCCCCCGGTTCGCCGCGAGCCGCTAACGACAGCGCCGCGAAACTTCAATCAAGGAGAGATGAAAATGGCTGACAACGATAAGGCGATTTCCCTGCTTAACAATTTGATCGAAACCTGCAAGGACGGCCAGAACGGTTTCCAGACCGCCGCCGAAGGCATCACGAGAAGCGAATTAAAGTCGCTCTTCTATCAATACTCGCAGCAGCGCGCGCAGTTCGCGGGCGAGTTGCAGACGGAAGTGCGTCGTCTCGGCGGCGACCCGGAGAAGGCGGGCAGCGTCGCGGCCACGCTGCATCGCGGCTGGATCAACATCAAGTCGGCCGTGACGGGCGAGGACGCAAACGCCGTGCTCGCCGAATGCGAACGCGGCGAAGACTCCGCCGTCTCGAACTACAAGGACGCGCTTGCGGACGCGAATCTGCCTGCGGACGTGCGTTCAATCGTCGAACGCCAGTACGCGCAGGTGCAGGAGTCGCACGACCGCATACGCAACCTCGAACGCGCGACTGAAACCGGCGGCGCGAGCAACGCGAGCGCGTAAAGCTCCATCACTCACGCGTGGGGGCGGACACTGAAATGCCCGCCCTCATTTTCGTTCCCGGTGTAAATCGAATCACAAAGAATAAACAGAGGGAGAACGAACATGGGAAAAGGTAAGACGCTCGGCCTCAGGTTGAGCACGATGATGATGGCGCGCGACCTGCACAGCCGGATGCCGGGCATGAAGGGCATGAAGCACGACTAACGGCGGCGGGCGGAAAGTTGCGAGACCGCGGAAGCGCGAGGCGGAAGCGAGGGGCAGCGATGCCCTCCGGCTTCCGCCTTTTGCTTTCTCGCGCGGCTCAGGTAACATCTTGCGTCGTTAATGTTCAAGGAGTATTTGAATAATCATGTCAGCCATCGAAACCTCCGCGCCGCCCGTCAATCAGCAGGGCCTGGAAATTCGCCCGACGCCGCGCGAAGAGATGAATCTCTACCCGCTCGATACGTTCCCCTACGAGTACGCCGGGCGCGAGATCACCGTCACCTTCGAGATGCCCGAGTTTACGGCCATCTGCCCGTTCTCCGATTTCCCCGACTTCGCCAATATCCGCCTCGCCTACGTGCCCGGCGAGCGTTGCGTCGAACTGAAAAGCCTCAAGCTCTATATCAACTCGTTTCGCAACGTTAAAATTTTTCACGAACACGTCGTCAACGTCATTCTCGAAGATTTCGTGCGCGCCTGCGCGCCCCTGAGCGTCGAACTCGAAGGCGACTTCAACATCCGCGGTAACATCAAGACGGTGGTGCGCGCGAGCTATAAGAAAGTAAGCAGTGAGCAGTAAGCAGTGAGCAGTTAAAAGACAACTGCACGCTTCTTTCGCTCGACTGCTCACTGCTCACTGCTTACTCATTACTGCTTACTGCTTACTTCTTACTATGACGACTATCGGAATCATCGGCATCGCAATCCTCGTCGCGCTCGTCGTGCTGTTTCTGGTGTGGCGGACGGTGAAGGTGTTCGTCAAACTCGCGCTCGTCGGCCTCATCGCGCTGCTCGTCGTCGCTGCGCTCGTGTGGTGGAACTTCGCGGGAGGACAGGGTTCGACGCAGAACGCGAATCGCCCCGCCGCGAACACGCGCCGCAATGCGAATCGCTGATTCGTCAATCGCTCCGCTTCCGCTATCGCCGTCCCGTCATGGCCGAGACCGATACCGACCCCGCAGACCGCTTCGATGCCTCGATCAGTCCCGGCGCGCTTGACGAACGCGCGCCCGGTCTCTTTCGTCGCTACCGTCGCCTCCCGCGAAATGTCTTAATCATCAGTCTCGTCAGCTTCCTCAACGATGCTTCGAGCGAAATCATTTACCCGCTCTTGCCGGTCTTCCTCTCGGTCGCGCTGGGCGCGTCGCCGGCCGTCATCGGTTTGATCGAGGGCGGCGCGGAATCGGTTTCAAGTTTCCTGAAACTCTTCGCCGGGTATTTCAGCGACCGCAGCGGGCGGCGCAAAGCCCCGGTCGTCTTCGGCTACGCGCTGGCGAGCATCGCGCGCCCGCTGCTCGGGTTCGCGACGAGTTGGCAACAGGTCTTCTTCGTGCGCTTCGCCGACCGCGTGGGCAAAGGCATCCGCAGCGCGCCGCGCGACGCCATGATCGCCGACTCGGCCGCGCCCCACGAGCGCGGGCTCGCCTTCGGCTTTCACCGCGCGATGGATCATTCCGGCGCGGTCGTCGGCCCGCTGCTCGGCTTCGCGCTCGTCGCCTTCATCGCCGCCGACCGAAACGCCGTCATGCCCGGCGAGTACAGGTTGATCTTTCTCGCCGCCTCCGTGCCCGCGCTCGCCGCCGTGCTCGTGGCCGCGTTCGCCCTGCGCGAGACGCGCAAAGACCGCGACGAGGGACGCGCGAACCGGAAAGCCGAAAGCGAACGCGCCGAAGCCCTCCGGCAGCGCGAAGAAAGCCGCGCCTCGGCCGCTCCCGGCCTGAACACCGTCGCCCCGGTCGCGACCACCCCGGCCGCGCCGCCCCGTTTTTCGCTGCGCGGTTTCGACGGAAACTTCAAACGCTTCCTCGTCATCCTCGCCCTGTTCACTTTGTCGAATTCCGCCGACACGTTCCTGCTGCTGCGCGCGCACGAAGTGGGCATTGCCTCGTCGAATCTTCCGCTGCTCTGGGCTGCGCTGCATGGGGTCAAGGTGCTCAGTTCGCTCGTCGGCGGCGACCTTTCCGACAGGCTCGGGCGAAAGACCTTGATCGTGACGGGCTGGCTCTTTTACGCAGCCGTCTATCTCGGCTTCGCGTTCGTCTCGACGGTCGCGGGCACGTGGACGCTCGTTCTCATCTACGGCATCTATTTCGGTCTCGTCGAAGGCGCGGAGAAGGCGCTCGTGGCCGATCTCGTGCCCGCCGATAAGCGCGGCACGGCTTACGGCCTCTACAATCTCGCCATCAGCGTTGCGATCTGGCCTGCGTCGTTGTTGATGGGCGCGCTGTGGAGTTGGCGCGGCGCGTCCGTGGCCTTCGTGGTGAGCGCGTGCATCGGCGCGCTCGCCGCCCTGCTCCTCGCCACAACCATCCGCGCCGACGCGCACATCGCCTCGGCGTCGGGAAGTTCCCCCGCGCGCTGAACATCTGTGTCCCGCTTTCCTCGGTGCCCCCTGCGGTGTTCTCTGTGCCTGCGGTGGTGAATGCCGGATAATCAAGCATTCACCACCGCAGACACAGAGAACACCGCAGGGAGCACAGAGTACAAATCAATTTAGGACGACAACTCGTTGAACAAAAGGGATGAGAGGGCTGGTGAAATAATGATATAGTGCGCGCGTTTTAGATCGCCGCGGGCGCGCCCACTCTCGCGCCGCGCCCGCTCTCTCGACCATTCATCTTGTAACAGGAGCTTGAACAATCCCCATGAACAACGAAATCACCGATGCCATGCTGCGCGACATCATGCCCAATCTGCCCGCCGCGAAACGACAACTCTACCTGCCCCATTTGAACAAAGCCATGCGGGAATTCGAGATCGGCACATACCTGCGCGCCTCCGCCTTCATCGCGCAACTCGCGCACGAGTCGGCCGAGTTGCGTTATTTTGAGGAGATCGCTTCGGGCAAGGCTTACGAGGGACGCAAAGACCTCGGCAACACGCAGCCCGGAGACGGCGTGAAGTTCAAAGGACACGGGCCGATCCAGATCACGGGGCGGGCGAACCACGCCGCCTGCGGCAAGGCGCTCGGCCTCGATCTCATCAAAAACCCGACGCTCATCACACAGCCGCCGAACGCCTTTCGCTCCGCCGGTTGGTTCTGGGACTCGCGCGGCTTGAACGCGCTCGCCGACGGCCGGCTCTTCAAGGCGATCACGAAGAAGATCAACGGCGGCTTCAACGGGCTGGCCGACCGCCAGAAATATTACGACCGCGCCCTGCGCATCATCCCCGAAGATTTGAACATGGGAGTGGCTACCTCAAGCGTTCCGCCCGACGAAGAGCATGGCGATGTGACGCCGTCCGCCATTGCCGCCGCTCCTGCTCAGGCCGACGCGGCGGCGACCACGACGATCACGACCGTCACGACCGTCACGACGCCCGATGCGGCGGCCGGAGCGGGCGCGGTGATTGAAGCGGGCAGCGATTGCGTCGAGGGCGACGCCACGGCAACGTCCGGCAAGTAAGCCGCCCCGGTGCGCCCACGCCCGATGCGCCGTCGCCCTGTGCGCCGTCGCGCCGTCCCGCTTGACTTCCGACCGTTATTCTCTGTATCACGGTTTTAGACAATTCATACGGCTGAAATCAAACGCGGGGGCAGAGGTCAAGGAATCCCTGCCCCCGCGTTTGTCGTGTGGTTCGCGTCCGGCGCGGCGTGCAGGCGCGAGAGAAATTCCGCCCACGCCGCAGGTCGAAATTCGTCCGGGCATTTATTCGGGTAGCATAATTTTCTCATGGACTCATCCAACTATCGCCTGATCACCGACGGGACGAACCTCGCCGCGGCGGTCGCCGAACTGTCCGTCGAGACGGCCGTCGGTTTTGACACGGAAACCACCGCGCTCGATCCGTACCGTGGCCGCATGCGGCTCATGCAATTCTCCGCGCCCGGCGGCGCGGCCTACATCATCGACCTCGATTGTTTCCGCAAAGGCGACGGCACGCCCGACGCGGCCGCGCTCGCGCCGCTTCTCGAACTGCTCGCCGCCCCTCGCCCCGTGAAGGTGGCGCACAACGCGAAGTTCGACGCCAAGTGGACGAAGCACGGGCTCGGCGCGGAACTCGGCGGCATCTTCGACACGATGCTGGCGAGCCAACTCGTCTCGGCGGGTGAATCCGAGGATCGACACTCGCTCGCCGCCGTCGCCGCGCGTTACCTCGACGAGACGGTGGACAAGTCCGAACAACTCAGTGATTGGAGCGGCGAACTCTCCGCGTCGCAACTCGAATACGCCGCGCGCGACGCCGCCCTCATGCTCCCCTTGCGCGACCGCCTCATCGAATTGCTCAGGCGCGACGAACTCGTCGAAGTCGCGCAACTCGAATTTCAGTGCGTCGTGCCCGTTGCCTGTCTCGAACTCGCGGGGATTTTTCTCGACGCCGCGCGCTGGCGCGAGCAGTTGGCTATCGTCGAAAAGCGGCGCGCCATCCTCGCCGAAGAGTTGCAGGTGATGCTCGCCGAGGAATCTTCGCAACAGTCCTTTTTCGGCCCCACCCGCAACGACATCAACCTCGATTCGCACGTCCAGTTGACCAAAGCTCTCAAACGCGTCCTGCCCGGCGTTGAACTCCCCAGTTCCACGCGCAACTGGAAACTGCAACCGCTCGCCGCCGAGCACGAAGTGATCCGCGTGCTGCTCGAATACCGCACCGTGCAGAAGGCGCTCACCAGCTACGGCGAAAACATACTCAACGAGATCAATCCCAGGACCGGCCGCATCCACGCCAACTTCCACCAGATCGGCGCGCCGACCGGACGCTTCGCCTGTACGAACCCGAACGTGCAACAGGTTCCGCACGCCGTTGAGTACCGGCGTTGCTTCCGCGCGCCGGAAGGACGCAAGCTCGTCATCGCCGATTATTCGCAGATCGAGTTGCGCATACTCGCGCACGTCACCGAGGACAAGGGCTTCATCGACGCGTTCAATTCGGGCGCGGACTTGCACCGCGTCACGGCCGCGCAGGTCTTCAACACGCCGCTCGCGGAAGTTTCAAAGGAGCAGCGCGATTTCGCCAAGCGTCTCAACTTCGGCGTGGTCTACGGCATCGGCGCGCAGCGATTCTCGATGATGACCGGCATCCCGCTCACGGAGGCCGAAGGCATCCTCGCACGCTACTTCCAGACTTACCGCGGGCTCGACACGTGGCTCAGGGAAGCGGCGCGGCGGGCTGTGCGAGAGCGCACGGCGCGCACCATGTCCGGGCGGCTCGCGCGCTTCAACTTCGACGCCGAAGACCGGCAGGCCGCATCGCTCGCGCAGCGCAACGGCAAGAACATGCCCATTCAGGGCGCGTCCGCAGACATTCTCAAGCGCGCCCTGCGTCTCTTGCACGACAGGTTGAAAGAGACGACGGCGCGGCTCGTCAATATCGTGCATGACGAGATCGTCGTCGAGGCGGACGCCGCCGACGCCCCGGAGATCGCGCGGACGGTGGAAGAGGCCATGTGCGAGGCGGGCGAAGAATACGTCACGCGCGTTCCCGTCAAAGTCGAGACGGAAGTGGCCGACGAATGGGTGAAGTGAAAGAACGATGAAGTAGGAACGATGAACGATGAACTGAAAGCAATTTGTCTTTCACTCATCGTTCATCGTTCCTACTTCATCGTTTTATGACCGCGACCGTGAATCGCGAATCGTAAATCGTGAATAGAAGAAAAGCCGTGAATCGTAAATCGTAAATCGTGAATAGATAAAACCTGTTTCCTTCTATTCACGATTTACGATTCACGATTTACGGCTTTTCTTCCTTGTTTGCGCCAGAGGAAATAGACGGGGATGCCTGTGAGCACGAGCAGGTAGCCGATGCCGGAAGTTTCGGGCGTGAGGTATGCGAGGTCGAGAACGAGCAGGAGCGCGAGCAGGATGTAGACGAGCGGCACGAACGGGTAGCCGAACGTGCGGTATGGCCGCGGAGCGTCGGGGAGCGTGCGCCGCAGGCGTATGACCGCCCCGACCATCAGCGCGTAGAAGACGAGGTCTGCGGAGATGATGTATTCGAGCAGTTGCGTGTAGACGTTGCCGTAGGCGACCGAGACGGCGAGCGTCTCGGGGTTGACGGTCTCGGTCACGGTTCGCGGCAGCGTCAGGAGCGACGCCCACACGCCCTGTATGACGAGCGCGACGGCGGGCACGCGCCGCGCGTTCAACGTGCCGACGCGCGCGAAGAACACGCGGTCGCGCGCCATCGCGTAATAGACGCGCGCCCCCGCCAGTATGAGTCCGTTGTTGCAGCCGAAGGTCGAGACGATGATCGCGCACGCCATCAGAACCGCGCCGCGCTCGCCGAAGATGACTCCCATGGCGGCGGTCGCCACCCGATTCTGCGGCGCGGTCTGGATGGCCGCAAGCGGGAGCGTCACGACGTAAGCGAGGTTGGCGAGCAGGTAGAGCGCGACGACGAGCGCGCACCCCCACAGCAGAGCGCGCGGCAGATTACGCCCCGGCTCTCTGACCTCGCCCGCCGTGAACGTCACATTGTTCCACGCCGACTGGGCAAAGAGCGGCCCCACCATCGCCCGCCCCAACAAAGCCACGAGCGCGAGCGTGCCCGTCAGGGCGAGATCGCTTTGCGCGCCCTGCGGCGTCCAACCGTTCGCGGGCGAATCCCACCAGGCGGAGGTAAAGGCCGCGCTCCCGCGGTTCGCGCCGACGAAGAGGCCGAGCACGATGAGCGCGCCGAGCGCGGCCGTCTTGGTGAAAGTAAAACTGTTCTGGATGAGTTTGCCGAGTTGCAGGCCGCGCGTGTTCATCGCCGTCAGCAGCAGGATCATGAGGACGGCGACGAGTTGCTGCGTCGAAAGACTGACGGCGTACTTGCCGAAGACGCGCACGGGTGCGACGAGGTAATTGCCCGCCGACACGTCGGGCGCGAGCACGCCGACGAAGTTGGCGAAGGCGATGGCGACCGCCGCAATCGTGCCCGTCTGGATGATCAGAAGCATCGACCAGCCGAACAGAAACCCGACGGCCGGATTGTAAGCCTCGCGCAAAAACACATACTGCCCGCCCGCGCGCGGCATCATCGCCGCGAGTTCCGCGCAACACAGCGCGCCCGTGACCGTGAGCACGCCCGCCAGCGCCCACGCCATGAGCAGCCACCCCGGCGCGCCCACGAGCCGCGAAGACTCCGCCGAGACCAGAAAAATGCCCGACCCGATCATCGAGCCGACGACGATCATCGTCGCATCGAGCGGGCCGAGGCCGCGTTCGAGTTTGGATGTTGGAGGCGTCTCTGCCATGTCGGTCTTCATAGTTTCGGGCGCTGGCGTAAATGGCTGGGGCGGGCGCGTATGTTGCAGCGTCGGCGACGGCGCTGTCAAGGTTTATGTATCCGAATCTCCTCGCTTGACAGTCGCCGCGCGGCTCACCTAGTCTTGATAGTTAGTAAATCATAAACTTCATTGTTTGCCTGCCGGATTATTCAATAACGTTAAGAAAAAATCCTATGATTAAAGAAGAACTGAGACAGTTAATTGACGAGCGGCGCGCGCATGTCGGCGTGGTCGGCCTGGGCTACGTGGGCTTGCCGCTCTCGGCCGAGTTCGCGCACAAGGGCTTTCAGGCCACGGGCTTTGAAGTTGACGAGGCGAAGGCCGCGCAGATCAACCGGGGCGAGTCTTACATCGGCGACGTGCGCTCGTCGCTCGTCAAGGAACTCGTCGAGGCCGGGCGACTGCGCGCGACGACCGATTTCAGCGAGTTGTCGAAGTGCGACGCGATCATCATCTGCGTGCCGACGCCTTTGCGCAAGACCAAAGAGCCGGACATTTCCTACATCCTCGCGGCGGCCGGGGAGATTCAGAAAAACCAGCGGCGCGGCCAGCTCATCATCCTCGAATCGACGACCTATCCCGGCACGACCGACGAGGTGCTGCTGCCGATGCTTGAAGAGAACGGGATGCGCCTCGACGCGGATTTCCTGCTCGCCTTTTCGCCCGAACGCGTCGATCCGGGCAACCCGCAGTTTCAGACGCACAACATCCCGAAGGTCGTCGGCGGCTGCACGGACGATTCGACGGAAGTGGCCGCCGCGCTCTACGGCCAGATCGTCAACAACGTGCATCCGGTCACGTCGGCGCGCGTCGCCGAGGCCGCGAAACTTCTGGAGAACACGTTTCGCGCCGTCAACATCGGCATGGCGAACGAGATGGCGCGCCTCTGTTACGCGCTCGGCATAGACACCTGGGAAGTGATCCGCGCGGCGGCGACGAAGCCCTTCGGCTTCATGCCCTTCTATCC